>DKUL01000033.1 GCA_002490665.1 Lachnospiraceae bacterium UBA7205
AGCCGCAAAGCGGCATATTTCCTTATGCGGCTGTGTGCATCATATTATACTGAGCGGTCAGTCTTTTCGACCGCCAGTATAAATTAATCACTTAGATGACGTATCGCGTCAAATGCCCCATTGAACATATCCCCGACTTCGGATGATGAAAAATCCCCATTTTCAATTGCATTATCCATAATTGCCAGCAGCTTTTCCTGAAGGCATGCCTTGTGGGAAACGGCATCGGTCACGGCCGGCTTTTTCAGGTCATCGTACATTTTCCCATAGAAAGCCAGCAGCTGCTGATTTGTTGTCTCACGGCATTTTACGACATCACTCAGTGCCATCGCCTTCTGCCCCGCCAGACTGCCGTCATCCATCTGGCGCAGCTCTGAGATAACCTGGTTCAGATAATCTGTCTGCCCGCCAATCTTTGCAATCTGTTCCAGGCAGTACTCCATCGAATACCTGCCGGATGCCGCAGCGTCATCTGGCGTCACGTCCGTCCCTGCTGTCTCAGCTGATAAATTTTGTATTTCTTCCTGTTCTAATATTCTATTTTCCATTGTCTGATCTGACATATTGTTATCCTCCAAATTCTGATCTGGCGGACACGCAAGGCATAGCATGTTCTGCGCCAGAAAGCGTGCCCTGCCCTGTTTCACAAGCCCCTTAGCCCTTTTCAGGTAAGTGGTTCCATATTTTTTACCATGTGCATCTACCACAATAATGTTTTTTGTCATGGGTGTCTCCCCCTTGCTTCGATTTGATTGTAACAGTCCAGCCTCTGGCTTCCTGTTACATTTGATTCCATTATAAAGGCATCCGTTTTTTGTCATGGGTGTCCTCCCCGCCTCCTTAGTCCAGTATAATATAAACTTCCCTGTTTTTCAATGAAAATATGACATTTCCAGATATCACTTTTATATTATTCCACATATAATATTCTATACTTTACGAAACCATACACGATAAGTAACAGAAAGGCGGCGGTCATGATATGTCCCAAAATCATCATGAGAAACCTTTTCTCCGTCTGGATCACCTAAAGTTTTCCTATTACAGTAATCTTGGCGAAGTAACGGTTTTAAACGACATAAATTTTACAGTAGAAAAAGGCTCATTTGCAGCCCTTGTCGGCCCTAGCGGCTGCGGAAAGTCCACAATCCTGTCCCTGATAGCCGGACTGCTCAAGCCCGTGGACGGCTTCATTACATTTTACTCGGATGACTTCAGTGCCCCGCGTGTGGGATATATGCTGCAGCACGACCATCTGCTGGAATGGCGCACAGTCTATCAGAACATAACACTCGGTCTTGAAATACAGAAAAAAAAGACAAAGGAAAATCTAGAACTGGTTGAGAATCTGCTTGAAAAATACCATCTGTCCAATGTCAAGAACCAGAAGCCGTCTGCGCTTTCCGGCGGAATGCGCCAGAGAATCGCACTCATCCGGACGCTTGCCATCCGCCCTGATTTGCTGCTGCTTGATGAACCGTTCAGCGCGCTTGACTACCAGACCAGGCTGAATGTATCGAAAGATGTACATGACATTATCAAATCCGAACAAAAGACGGCAATTCTTGTGACGCATGACATTACAGAGGCGATTTCGATGGCTGATGTTGTCTTTGTGCTCACAAAATCCCCATGTACCATAAAAGATGTCATTCCGATTGAATTTGAAGCCAACGGAATACAGCGTGAGGATATCAGGAAGTCAAGTCTTTTTCAGGAATATTTCGATAAAATATGGAGGGAAATGCAGGATGAAAATACGGAAAAACAGCTGCGGCAGCAATATTGAGGCATCTGCGCCCACCGCGGGGCAGAAACGTTTTTTGCGGCACCAGAAACTGCAAAAACTGTATATCTTCTGGAGCAGAATTCTTATTTTTGCCGCATTTTTAATGCTTTGGCAGGTTTCTGCCGACATGGGGTGGATTGACAGTTTTTATTTCAGCTCACCCATTGCCATCTCAAAATTATTCTGGCATGACATAGCAGACATGTCCTTGTTAAGCCATATAGGGATTACACTTTTGGAATCCGGCATCAGCTTTTTGCTGATTATCCTGTTTTCCTTGCTGACGGCAACATTTTTCTGGTTTTATCCGTCGCTTGGAAAAATGTTCGAACCCTTTTTGATTGTGCTCAACAGCCTGCCAAAATCCGCCCTGGCACCGCTTATCATCGTCTGGCTGGGAACCGGTCCCCGCACTATTATCCTATGCGGAATATCAGTCGGGATATTCGGCTGTATTTTGAATTTATACCAGTCCTTTGCACAGACTGACCCCGAGCGGCTGAAACTGATAGAAACCCTGGGCGGCACAAAACTACAGGCATTTACGAAGGTGGTGTTTCCCGGAAACATTCCGACGTTTATCTCCCTGTCCAAGGTCAATATCGGCCTGGCTCTTGTCGGCGTGATTATCGGGGAGTTTCTCGCCGGAAGAAAGGGGCTTGGCTACCTGATTATCTATGGCAGCCAGGTATTTAAGCTAGACATGGTCATCCTGAGTATTGTGATTCTGTGCGTGATAGCAATGGTGATTTATGGGCTTTTGAATCTGCTGGAAAAGAAAATCAGCTATACCGAGTAGGGGGAGATTCCATCTCCCCCTCATGATATTTGCCAGTCCGGCGCGCAGCGCATAGCGCCACTGGCAAAGGATATTGCAATATTGCCGAAGGAATGCTAAAATTAAAGGTGTTATAAATTCATTCTGCGAGAAGGGGCAATGCATGAAAAAAGCCTGAATGACCAGAGGAACAGATTTGCAAAAAGGGATGCATTAAGGAAACGGAGGAATATTTTTATGGTCGTTTTTTTAACCAGCAGCTTTGTGGAATACCAGCCGAAGAAGTACGAGCCAAAGCCTGTGGACGCGTCTAACGGCTTTATCGATAATTTGAAAAGATATTGGCCCGACCATGCCAGATTTCTTGTCTTTGCGTGCGATCCGTCCAATGCCGGGGAAGCCGACCATGTGACGGAGGAAATGCATGACGCGTTTTCACTGGCGGGCTTTTTTATTGAGGAAATCAGGTGCTTTGACGACAGGGCAGTCAAGGCATACCGGGAAAAAACAGGCTGCTCCGAAGCAGATGCTGCGGGAGACGCGCTGAAGGACGCACTGCAATGGGCGGACGTGTTTTATCTCGCGGGCGGTCATGCGCCAACAGAAAACGCTTTTATGAAACGATGCGGGCTAAGAGAGCTTATCAATGACAGGGAGGTTTTTGACGGGATTTTTATCGGTCTTAGCGCGGGTGCGGTGAATGCCGCGGAGAATGTGTACCTGCCACCGGAGCTTCCAGGGGAGGCGGCAGACCCGGATTTTGTGAAATTCACGGACGGCCTTGGGCTTACCGGAATCAATATCATGCCGCATATCGAATATGAGAAGACCGTCATTTTGGACGGCATGAAGCTTGTGGACGAGATTCTGGCGCAGGACAGCCGCGGCAGGGAAATCTACATGATTCCCGATGGCGCTTATTTTATCATCAGAAACGGCGTCACGGAGTTTTTTGGTGAAGGCGAGATTATGGAGAATGGTTGCACAAGACCGCTCCATGCCGGGATTATTCATTCTGACAACGCAAGGCTCAGGCGCGCGTGTTCGGAGCTTGTCAACGATGGCGCAAGATATTTCCATTCCATCGTAAAGGACAGGTATGACTGCATCATGGAAGTCGATTCAGAGAGCGGAAAAGCCACATTCCTCCATATCGGTGATTTTCTGCTGGAGAGGGGAATCATTCCCATCAATATCGACACCTTAGAGGAGCTGAACCGTCTGCTGGTGGAAAAGCTCGTGGTGCCAGAGGAGCAGCAGCCCTTTCTGGAGCAAAGCACGCTCGAGGTGATTTTGGATGAAATCGCGAATAAGAGGGGGTACGCAAGGACGGTTCATCTGAACACGGGGGATGAAATTAAGGCGTATGATCTGCGTGTCAGGCTGATTGCCGGCGATAAAAGGCGGCTGATGGTCAGCTACACTGACATTTCCATGGTTCTTGACCACGATTGGATGACGGACGAGTATTCCAGACTTGGATTTATTGCCCAGGCGAAGAAAATGCTGAAGGAGCCTGAATACCAGAAAGGATATTCTGTCGTCTATGCCAACGTGCAGGGGTTCAAGGCAGTAAACGACCTGCTGGGGCGTCACAGCGGCGACATGGTGATTTTCATGACAAGGGACGTTTTGGCAAGCTCGCTGCATCCCGTGCTGCTTGCGCGGCTTGAGAGCGACCATTTTGCCCTGATTGTAAAGACGGAGTATCTTACGGACGGCAGGCTTGAGGAGATGTGCCGCCAGTGCTACGTGGAGGAGTCCAAACGGCTGCCGATACTCATCAGGTGCGGTATCTGCCATATCGATGGCGAGGAACGTGCGGATGGGCAGGACGGCGGAGACGAGATGAAAATTCAGCGCCTGCTTGACCGCGCGAAACTGGCAGAGAATACTCTTGACCCGTCCCATGGCAGCTTCTATGCCGTATGCGACCAAAAAATGAGCGATGACTATGTGAACCGCAGATGGCTTGTTTCGCAGATTGACAATGCGTTCGCCAAAGGGGAGTTCCAGACGTATTATCAGCCTGTTGTCGATACGATGACAGGGAAAATAGCGAGCGCGGAGGCTCTTATCAGGTGGCACCATTCGGAACGCGGGATGATTTCCCCGGGACAGTTTGTGCCAGTGTATGAAAAGGAAGGCTGTATCACGAGAATTGACAGCTTTATGGTAAACAGCGTCATCGCCTTTAACCACGGTCGGATGCTCAAAAAACAGAAGGTTGTTCCATGCGCGGTCAATTTGTCCAGAGTGGATTTTTATGATGTCAGGCTGCTTGAAATGCTGAAAACGAAGCTGGTACATCAGATAAATATCAAGGATATGCTAAAGCTGGAGGTAACAGAATCGGCTTACGCGGAGCTTGAATCGGATGCGATTTCTTTTTTGAACGAGATGAAAACACTTGGTCTTTCGCTGATGCTGGATGACTTTGGCAGCGGGATGTCCTCGTTCTCAACGCTTGAAAATTTTGAATTCGACATCATCAAGATTGACATGGGATTTATCTCGCAGATTGGAAAAGGCAGGAAAGCAGAATCAATCATTAAGCACATCATCGGTCTGTCGCACGACGTTGGCGCAAAGGTCGTTGCCGAGGGCGTGGAAACCAAGGAGCAGTTCACGTTCCTGCAGTCGGTGAGCTGCGACATGATACAGGGGTATTATTTCTACAAGCCAATGATCGAGGCGGAATTTGCGAAACTTTTGGATAACCAATAAGCTATTGATTTTTTAAGGTTCATCGCACCATGCGGTGCGGGAAGTCTGCGTTATTTTATCTGTCCCAGAACCTCCTGAAAAAATTGTAAAAAACCGTCCTCGACTGCCACCTGGTCCATGTCCTGCCGGGGCAAGTCATAAAAATATTTTCCAGATTTGATATCAACAGACAGGCTGTCAAGCGGAAAACCTTTGTTGATTACGGATGAATGCGGCTTTAATGTCAGCAGAAATGGTTCGCTTTCCATGGAAGGACGCATTGCCTCAAACCGATGTGCATCGTCATAGACAAAGCAGATGGCATTTTTATATCTTGAAGTCAAATCCCCATACTTTTGTGCCAGTCCTGTGTAGTATGCAATCATTTCATCATCTGTGAGATATTTTCCGTTCACTGTCCGTACATGGACGCCCGGCTGGATTTCGTCAGGAACATTATCAAAATACAGACCGGAATCACATGAGAATACCGGAATATGGAACGCATCAAAATATGCACAGGCTTTCTGCCGGGCATTTTCCAAAGGCGTTTTGCCATCCTCCGGTACTTCCGGGATATCCACTTTCAGGTCCTTTAGACCGATAATTTCTATATCCAGGCTGCTCAGGCGTCTTTGCATCGCCGACAATTTTGCCGGATTTCCTGTTCCATATAATACTCTCATGACTCTCTTTCTCCTTACATATATCAGAAACAATCGAATGGGGAAGATTTATTGTGCATGGGGCTGTGCAATCGAGTAGGGGAATGCCTTTCTCCACTACTCGCCGCGCCGGACGTCCGTCAGCCTTAGCTGACATATTTCCTTGGGACGCCCGTGTGCATAAAAGGGAAAGACGCGGCTAACACCACGTCTTTCCCTTTTGCTGTCTTTCAAAAGCTTCCAAAGGGACTCGAACCCTCGACCTACTGATTACGAATCAGTTGCGCTACCAACTGCGCTATGGAAGCCTGGAATTACAACCACGAAAATTATTATACCTAATCTTTTACATTTTGTAAAGTTATTTTGCAAATTTTTTTAAAAATTTTATGAGTGCTCCATATGAACCGACAGCTGCTGGTACGGAATCTCGATACCGGCGTCATCCAGCGCATTTTTCGCATTTTCCAGCAGGCGCCAGCGCACGTCCCAGTATTTGGGATTCTCACAGTAACAGCGCATGCCAAGAGACACTGCGCTGTCCGCGAGCGCGTCAACAAACACAAGTGCCGGCTCGCTGTGAAGAACGTCCATGTCATCCTCCATTACCTTTAAAAGCACATCTTTTGCCTCGCGTATATCCGCATCATAAGAGATGCCGACAATAATATCAACGCGCCGGACAGGGGAATCCGTTGCATTTGTGATAGGGCTGTTTGCCAGGTTTCCGTTTGGAAGCACTACGATTTTACCGTCCGTTGTCGCAAGCTTCGTATAAAAGATACCAATTTCTTTTACGGTGCCCTCTGTTCCGTGCCCGGACTCAATAATAAAATCCCCGACCCGAAAAGGCTTCAGCAGCAATATCAGCATCCCTCCGGCGAGATTGCTTAAACTGCCCTGCAATGCAAGCCCTGCCGTCACTCCGGCGGAGCCCACAAGCGCCACGATGCTGGTTGCATCAAACCCGAAATTACCAGCGATCATCAGCACAAGCAGACCATACAGGCATGCCTTGATCAGACCGTCAAGGAACTGGATAATCCCTGTTTCCACGCCTGCACGCTGAAGCGATTTTTTGGTGATCCTGCGTATAAATTTAATTGCCTTGGAACCCACAAAAAATAACACCGCAGCTATCAGCACCCTCACCCCAAGTCCAAGTGCCTTTTCTGGCAGGGTGTCCAGGAACCTTTCAAAAGCATTCAAATTTTCGGTAATTTGTTCGATATCTAATTCCATCTCTGTTAACAGCATTTTTCCACATCCATTTGTATAATAATATTGACAGTTAGTTGATGGCATGAATAAACAATCCGCTTCTAAGCTTTGGTTCAAACCATGTGGACTTCGGGGGCATCAGCATGCCGGCATCCGCGACGGCAAACAGCTCATGTATGGAAGTCGGGTACATGGCAAACGCCGCCCTGGAATCTGTTTTTACGCGCCGCTCGAGTTCGCCAATCCCTCTGATTCCGCCGACGAAATCAATGCGTTTATCCGTCTTGGGGTCGTCAATGCCAAGAATGGGTGACAGCACATGATTTTGCAGAATTGCAACATCAAGTCCATCTACAGGGTCATTGCTCTTATACGCCGCCTTTACTTCCAGCAGATACCACGTGTCCTCCACCAGCATGGACGCCTGTCCTTTATGTACGGGTCTCTGGCACGTTGTTCCTTGCGAAACAATATTGTAAACCTTGCTGACTGCCTCCACAAACTGTCCTGCCGTAAGCCCGTTCAAGTCCTTCACCACCCTGTTATAATCCATAATCATAAGTTCTTCGTCGGCAAACAGTACAGACAGAAAATAATTAAATTCTTCCTCGCCTGTATATGCAGGATTTTCCGCACGTTTTTTCAGCCCCACCTTGACAGCTGACGCACAGCGGTGATGGCCGTCCGCAATATAAATTTGCGACAATCCCTCAAAGGTCTTTTGGATTGTGGCGATATCTTCGTCCGCACAGATGCACCATACCCTGTGCGTTATGCCGTCATCCGATGTAAAATCATAGAGCGCCTGACCTTTTTTCGTCCGCGCGATTATTTCACGGAGAATGTCATTTGCCCGGTATGCAAGAAATATCGGTCCTGTCTGCGCTTCACACGATTCTACATGGCGAATGCGGTCAAGCTCCTTATCCGCCCGCGTATTCTCATGCTTTTTTATAACCTGATTCTCGTAATCGTCAACACTTGCACATGCCACAATCCCTGTCTGTACCCGCCCGTCCATCGTAAGCTCATAAAGATAGTAAACCGGCTTGTCCTCCTGTACAAAGTTCCCTTTTTGAATCATGTCCCAGAGCATGTCATGTGCCTTCTGGTACACCTCGTCTGCATAGGTATCCACACTGCTGTCAAACTGTGTCTCCGCCCTGTCAATATTCAGAAAAGAAAGCGGATTGCCCTTCACCGCCGCACATGCCTCCTCCCTGTTATAGACATCATACGGAAGCGCTGCAATCTTGCTTTCCAGTCCTTTTTGTGGTCTATATGCCCGAAATGGTCTGATTATTGCCATATACCGTTCCTCCTAAAAATAAATGTATCATTCGTTCTAAAAGAATCACGATACTTATCATAACAGATATTCCGGACAATTTGAATACTTATTTTCAATTTTTAAACGGGGTTATCTAAAATTCCGATAAACAAGGGCATTGCATTGTCCATATCCATAATCATGTAAATAAACGGCTCATTGAAATAAAGCTCTTTTGGTTCTTCCGGCTCGAGTGCGGCACCGCACATCATCAGGACTTCCGTCACAGCCGCCGCTTCTGTCCCTTCCTCATCGACAATAATTTTTGCCTTTTGTCTTACCAGTTCAATATACAAATTATCGCCGTTTTTCGATTCACCAATCCGGTCAAAATTCGCCTTTTCCATGTCAAAGCATTCTGACAATCCCATGTTTTTCAGGCACTCTGTAAGGTTTTTGTCAAAGGTAATTTCAAATTTCGGAAGTTTTAAATTGACCAGAACAGTCTGCTTATTGACCAAAATATCCTGCATGACCGCTTCGGTCAGCTTCCCGTACACATCCCTGACATCTGTATCGCCTGTGGGTTTTAATGCGATAAACGCTATATTCTGATTCCCATCAGTTTGATACGGCAGGACAACACCCTCCGCAAAGTCATTTGCGATATAATCCAAATCCGTCGCATACATATTCATCATGTCTGCCTGCACTGTTTCTGCCTGCCCTCTTTGCAGATAAAAATCTTCCTTATAGGTATCAGATGCCTCAAAGGGAATTTCCCATTTCCCCTTGAAATATACCGTGTTAAAAAGCGCAAGCCTTGACCGGTCTTCCAAAGGTTCTGTCAGCATTTTATCAATCATGCCATTTGTCTTTTCATCAATCCAGTTATTGATACGATTCATGGTTTCCGCTGACGATAAGTCCGCCTGATATGGCTCTGCGCCCATCCGGGATTGAATGGTGTCCATCCACGCATCGTTGACTATAAATTCATCATCAATCCATGCCGAATTTGCAATAGAAAGCTTCAGTACATCGCTTTTTGACGGAAAGGTCTGCATCATGTCATCTGCCAGCTTCTCCATATCTTTCCCGAGCACATTGTCAAACGCATCCCTTGTAGCGCCATCTGCCCCGCAGCCTGCCATGGAAAGCGCAAGGTATGCCGAAACAGGGGAAAGAACCGGATTCTTGTCCTGTGCATGAAACCCGAGTAAATCATAACTAAAATCTGAAACCTTTGCATCCATGTCTGCATCCTCCTGCCCATATTCCTGTGAAATCTGCGTTGTATTTTCAATTTCCTCAGTTTCCGCCCTGCTATCGTCTTCCTGTACTGACGGCTGCTCTTCATTTTTTGCGGATGGCAAGGTTTCGCTTCCCACCCTGCCGCAGCCCCCCAAAAGGCACAGGGATGAAACCACAGCTGCTGTAACGAAAAATTTCTTTTTCATCATAATGAATCTCTCCTTCCATTCTTTATTAATCATTTTCGAACCGGAACACATATCCATACTCCGGACACGCATCAAAAGTATCAAATTCTTCCTTTGTAAACGTTCCCATAAGCAGAAAATCCTCTGAGAGTCTGACAGAATATCCCAGTTCAATTAACCGCCTGTACTCCTGCTCGACAAGCTCATTTCCGTCATCCGTCTGATTCAGGTGTACGTAATGGCTTCCGGTATCAGTTCCAATGTCACCAAACAATTCAATCACTACTGCATAAGCATAATCTGTTGCATCCTTTTCCTGTGCACTATAATATTCAATTGCCTTTTGTAATCGCTGATAGTATAATACCGTTCCTTTTTCAGGAACAGCATCGTCGGAAGATGCACTGCCTGCGGCAGAATAGTCATGAATCTCTGTATAGTTTATTTTTAATGCTTCCTGTGTTGCTGATTTCATGTCTTCCACACCGGCATTGTCACTCTCCGTTTTTTCCGCCGCTGTGCCGCCTGATGCCAGGTCATCCATTACGGCATCTTTTCTTTCATTTTCAGCCTTGTCTGCCATCACATCCGGCTGCGCACTGCCCGCCGAAGCTTCTGCCGGCTGGTTCTTTTCATTGATGTTTTCCGCACCTTCGGTGCCGACATCCGTGGAGTACTCTGCCGTCATTGACATTGCGACCTCATTATCAATGCCTCCGGAAGCCTCTTCCCTGATATTCCGGTGTGACCAGAGAGCCGCTGCGGATATCCCTGCCACAAACAGGCAGGCAGCTGCCATTCCCCATCTGGCTGTTCTTATGTGCTGTCGCGGGGCAATTACCGGATGGAGCGCTTCTTCAATAAGCGCGTCATCAATATGTTCCATGCATTCCAGCAAATCTTTCCCTCTCATAGATGCACGCCCTCCTTTTCCAGGTGTTCGCGAAGCCTGTTTCGCATCCGGAACAAAATAGACTTCACCTTGCTCTCACTGCTGTGAAATGCAAGCGAAATATCCTTGACCGATTCCATATACCAGTACCTGCGCACAAACACCATCCTCATTTCCGGCGGCTGTGTATAGAGAAACTCACTGATAATCCGTCCAATCTCCTTGCTGTCCATTTTTTGTTCAAGGTCATTGGGAGACGGTATGCAGTTTTCAATTTCATCACTTAACTCCACGACTGTCACGTTTCTTTTCTGTGCATGGTAGTAATCATATTTTCCAAAAGAAAAATTGCGCGCGAGCTTTGCCAGATATGCAAAAAAGTAATTTGGCCGCTGTGGCGGCAGTGTGTTCCAAGTCGCATGGTAGGTATCGTTCACACACTCCTCGGCATCCTCCCTGTCATGCAGAATGTTCATTGACAGGCTTTGCAGGCGTCCCCCATATTTTCCATCAGTTTCCGCAATTGCCTGCTGTGAACGCTGCCAGAATAATTCAATAATCTCATTGTCCTCCAAGTGATAACCTCCTTTGTGAGCAGAGTGCACGAATGCAGCTCCCTTATACTATAAGAGGGAAATTTCCCGAATCCGTTGCACACAATCTTAAAAAAGTATGCTTTTTATGGATATCCCCATTATATCAGATGAAATATCATATTACACGCACAATCCGATATTGTCATGACTTTTCTGTTTTGACAATGGATTCACATAGTGCTATAGTAATTATTTAGAGAGGACAAATAGCTTTATACAGCTGCACTCCATCAAATACTTTTGAAAGGATGATAACTATGACACCGGAAGATAAGGAACTATTGGAACGCATCAATGAATATGCAGACAATGTGCTGAAAGATTTTGACCCGCAGAAAACACGCGTTTCGTTTCAGCTGGAAAAACTGAAACCGATTATGGAAGAAATCGCCAAAGAAAAAGGGGCATCCGTCGAAGAAATATTTATCAAATATATGGATTTGGCAAGTGAAGTCACAGTCAGCCGCGAGACAAAATTCCAGAATACAATCGGAAATATGACAAAATATGGGGATGTTCACGATGCATACTAATCGAGTAGGGGAACAACCTTTTCCACTACTCGTGCGCCGGGCGTCCGTCAGCTTACTGACATATTTCATTTGGACGCTCGTGTGCACCAAGTGAAAGAGAGCCAGTTTTTGGCTCTCTTTCACTTGGTGCTACCATTGTCAGCTCTTTTTACTTTACAACCCTGACACGGAACACGCCGTCAATATTGTTCAACTGCCCAATGATTTTATCGTCAGCTGACTTTTCTATGTCCATCAGCGTATATGCATATTCGCCTCTTGACTTGTTTGTCATATCGCTGATGTTGATTCCAGCCGCACCAAAGGCAGCGGTAAACTGTGTAATCATATTGGCAATGTTTTTATGGAGGATTGCAACCCTGCCTACATTGCCGCAGGCACCCATGTCACATGCCGGATAGTTTACGCTGTTTCTGATATTTCCGTTCTCAAGATAATCCTTAAGCTCATCGACAGCCATAACCGCACAGTTGTCCTCTGACTCTTCTGTCGATGCACCAAGATGCGGAATGACAATGCATCCCTTCTGCCCTGCCGTAGTGGCATTGGGGAAGTCTGATACATACTTTCTGACCTTTCCTGATTCCAGGGCAGAAATCATATCCTTCTCATTGACAAGAAGATCCCTTGCAAAGTTCAGCACAACAACGCCCTGTTTCATCTTGGCAATTGCAGCTGCGTTAATCATTCCCTTTGTGGCATCCATCAGTGGTACATGGATGGTAATGAAATCACAGGCAGCATAGATGTCATCGACATTGATAACATGCTTCACCTCGCGGGAAAGCTTCAATGCGGCGTCCACGGAAAGATAGGGGTCATAGCCATACACATCCATGCCAAGCGCCACTGCTGCGTTCGCAACCCTGATGCCAATTGCCCCAAGTCCGATGATACCAAGCTTTTTTCCCTGAATCTCCGTGCCCGCAAATTTCTTTTTCTCTTTCTCCGCGTCCTTTCCGACGGTCTCAGAGCCTGTATTTGCTTTTACCCAGTCAATACCGCCAGTGATGTCCCTTGATGCGAGCAGCATACCAGCAATAACAAGCTCTTTTACGCCGTTTGCGTTTGCACCGGGTGTATTAAACACGACAATGCCCTGCTCCGCACATTTTTCAAGCGGGATATTGTTGACGCCGGCTCCGGCCCTTGCAACTGCCAGAAGTGTCCCGGGCAGTTCCATTTCATGCATGGAAGCGCTTCTGACAAGCACGCCTTCCGCCTTTGCGATGTCATCTGTCGTCTGATAATTTTCTGTAAATCTTGATAAACCTATATCAGAAATAGGATTCAGGCATTTATACTGATACATTATGCATTCTCCTCCTCAAATTTCTTCATAAACGCGACAAGCTTCTCAACACCTTCGATGGGCATGGCATTGTAAATGCTCGCACGCATGCCGCCAACTGTCCTGTGTCCTTTCAGGTTCTCAAAGCCTGCCTCTTTCGCTTCCTTGACAAACTTCGCATCCAGTTCCTCGCTTCCTGTGACAAACGGTACATTCATCAGGGAACGGTCTTCTTTTCTGACAGTCCCCTTAAAGAGCCTGCTCTCATCAAGGAAATCATAAAGAATCTTTGCCTTTTTCTCATTGTATGCCTTCATTTTTTCGAGTCCGCCCATTTTCTTGAGCCATTTAAACACCTTTCCGCAGATGTAGATTCCATATGCAGGCGGTGTATTGTATAACGAATCGTTATCCGCATGTGTCTTGTACTTTAACATGGTCGGGGTTCCGGGCAGTACGTCGTCCGTGATAAGGTCTTCCCTGATGATTACAATCACAACGCCGGCAGGACCGATGTTCTTCTGCACGCCGCCATAAATCACGCCATATTTTGTGACATCCACAGGCTCTGACAAAAAGCATGAAGATACGTCAGCGACAAGCGTTTTTCCCTTTGTGTTGGGCAGTGTCTTAAACTTCGTGCCATAAATGGTATTGTTCTCACAGATATAAACATAATCGGCATCCTCGGAAATCGGCAAATCCGAACAGTCTGGTATGTAAGAGAATGTCTTATCCTCGCTGGAAGCAATCTTGTTTGCCTTTCCGTAAATGCAGGCTTCCTGGTATGCCTTCTTTGCCCACTGTCCGGTGACGATATAGTCTGCCACGCCGTTTTTCATAAGGTTCATGGGTATCATGGCAAACTGCTGGCTTGCGCCGCCCTGTAAGAACAGAACCTTGTAATTGTCTGGAATATTCATAAGCTCCCTTAAGTCCGCTTCTGCTTCCTTGATAATTGTATCGTATGCCTTCGAGCGGTGGCTCATCTCCATTACCGACATGCCGGTTCCTTTATAATCTAACATTTCATCTGCAGCTTCTTTAAGGACTTCTTCAGGTAAAACTGCGGGACCTGCTGAAAAGTTGTACACTCTGGACACTTTTTGACTCCTCCTGATTTCTCATAAATTTCTTTTTAATCTATATAAACAACATTATGCGCAATGAAAATGTTGAATATCTACCTAATAAAACATGACAACCGGCGTACCGGTCTCCACAATGTCATACAATTCTGTCATAATTTCAAGCGGTGTGTTAATGCAGCCATGGGAACCGTTTGTCTTATAAATCTCTCCGCCAAACTCTCCCCGCCATGTGGCATCATGAATACCAATATGACCATCGACTGCCATCCAGTATTTAACAGGCGTTGCATAATTTGCCCCCCTTAATACCCTGTTCCGCTGTTTAAAATATACAAAACAGACCTTGGCTGGCGTATCCCATCCACGCGAGGCGTTTCCGGTTACAACCGGCGTATCAATCACAATCGTTCCATCCACGTAATAATACATGTGCTGGTTACCCATATCGACTTCAATATAGGTGTCGCCAATATCATCGGCACCCTTTTCTTTTGCCTCGGATGTATAATCGGGAATCCTGACACCGCTTTCTTTATTGAGAAACGCATTGAGCAAAAATTCGTACTCAGCCTTTTCGTCAATCGCATTCCCATAGCTTCCGCTGGCAACTTTGACAACGTCCCCCCGGGTCGTCTGAAATATTCTCTCTTTGCCGACAGTATTATAAGTCCGGGATAAATATGCAATATACTCCTCTATCATGGACTCATCCAGAACCGGAGAATTTTCCTCGTCAAAAATAATATTGCCATCATCATCCAGCACCATCCAGTCAGCAACCACATCCTTGTCAATGACTTCCACCCTGTCGCCAAACTGATATGTCATCTGAAACGCCTGAAATGCACGGATGCCTTCCCATTTGGCGAGTGTGTCTTTCATGTCGGGCGTATAGGGAATTCTCTGATAACATATCTCCTTGTATGTATCACTGGACAAATCGACATCGTGAAACGCGTTTCCAGCATATGTTAATTGATTAACAATCTCATCACAAATCAATTCTACCGCATTTTCCTTCAAAAGTAAATCTTTTGTTTCATCTACAAGAATATAGCCATCTGTTTCACTTCTGACAATTGATACTGTGTTGTGCGCATCATACAAGCGTTCATTCATCCAGTCAAGCGCTCCAAGCTTCGTTTTTATGGCATCAACATCATAACAGTATGCAGGCAGAATCTGATATATTCTTGGTGTACGTATATTTTCGAGCCATGTAAAGCGGCTTATCTCGTTAACGAGACAATTTTTCACCATATTGTCATAAGTAACACGCACACCGTATTCACTGAGCCGTAATTCGTGCATCTGTCCATCCGCTGTACGGACGCTAATCTTATCCAGATTCGAATCATACGAATCCTGCAGCATGGCTGAAACCTCTTCTGCCGTCATTCCCGTACAGTATTCCCCATTAATCCATACGCGCATGGGAAAGATGCCATAATAACAATAATATGTATTTAATGCGACAAGCACTGCTGCTGTCAGCAATGCTGCCGCACCGATTACACTGATGAACCAAATAAACAATTTCTTCATGGTGAACCTTACTCTATAGAACCATTGATACTGCCCGCTGCCTGTAAATCCAGGCTTTCGCCCAAGGCGATTACTGACGTCTGCTCAAATCCTCGGCATCAAATGCCTCACTGATTGCTGCCCCTGCCGGAACCATTGGAAATACCTTGTCGTCTTCCTCAATAACACATTCGATGACAATAGGTTTCTGAAGCGAAATTGCCTTTTCAAGAGCGGGACCGACCTCCTCACGCTTTGTGACACGGACTGCCTCACAGCCAAGCCCTTCCGAAACCTTAACAAAATCAACCTTATCGGAAAGAATTGTCTGCGAATACCGCTTATCATAGAACAGGGTCTGCCACTGTCTTACCATGCCGAGTACATGATTGTTTATAATAATCTGGATAATCGGGATATTGTACCGGCTCGCTGTCGCCAGCTCATTCATGTTCATCCGGAAGCATCCGTCTCCGGCAATATTGACACAAATCTTGTCCGGCATACCGACCTTGGCTCCGATGCAGGCGCCAAGCCCATAGCCCATTGTGCCAAGTCCTCCGGACGAAAGAAATGTCCGTGGCTCTGTATACTGGTAAAACTGCGCCGCCCACATCTGATGCTGGCCGACATCGGTGGAAACAATAGCCTTTCCCTCCGTGATTCTGTCAAGCTCTTCTATGATATATGGACATGTCAGCTTATCAGACTCATATTTCAGCGGATATTTTGCCTTCAGCCCCTTAATCTGCGCAATCCACTCATCATGTGTCTGCTGGTCCAGCTTGCTGTTGAGCTCCTTTAGAACAGTTTTCAGGTCTCCGATTACAGAGGCATCTGTCCTGATATTTTTGTTAATCTCGGCAGCATCAATATCAATATGTAATATTTTCGCATTTTCCGCAAACTTCTTTGCATTGCCTACAACCCTGTCGGAAAAACGTGCCCCCAGTGCAATCAGCAGGTCACACTGGCTGACGCCAAAGTTGGATGTCTTTGTACCATGCATTCCAATCATGCCGGTATAAAGCGCATGTTTTCCGTCAAAAGCGCCTTTTCCCATAAGCGTATCGCACACCGGAGCCTGTATTTTGTCGGCAAACTCCTTTACCTCCCGCGAAGCCCCGGAAATAATTGCGCCGCCGCCAAGGTAAATATATGGCTTTTTCGCATTCCGAATCAGCTCAAGCGCCGTATTGATATCCGCTTCTGTATACGCATTTTTCACAATGGGCGGCTCCGGCTTTACCGGGACATACTCACACTTATTTGCCGTAACATCCTTTGTGATGTCAACAAGCACTGGCCCTGGTCTTCCGGATTTGGCTATTTTAAAAGCTTTTCTGATTGTATCGGCAAGCTTTGTCACATCCTTTACAATATATCCATGCTTCGTTATCGGCATTGTCACGCCCGCAATGTCAACCTCCTGAAATGTATCCTTGCCAAGCAGGGGCAGGTTTACATTGGCAGTGATTGCCACAAGCGGGACAGAATCCATGTAAGCCGTCGCAATTCCTGTGACGAGGTTTGTGGCGCCCGGGCCGCTTGTCGCAAGGCAGACACCAACCTTTCCTGTCGCACGTGCATATCCGTCCGCAGCATGGGATGCTCCCTGCTCATGAGAGGTAAGGATATGCCGAATTTCATCGCTATGCTTGTATAACTCATCATATATATTTAATATCGTTCCGCCGGGATAGCCAAAAACAGTGTCGACTCCCTGCTCCTTCAGACATTCAATAACGATTTGTGCACCTGTCAGCTGCATACTAATCCTCCATTTTTCCCATTTCGTTTTCCTTATTTTTTGAGTTCAAGGATTGCCCCTCTGTTCCCGCTTGTAACAAGCTCGCGGTATCTTGCAAGATAACCTGTCGTTATCTTTGGCTCCCTTGGTTTCCATTCTGCACGGCGCCTTGCAAGCTCCTCGTCAGATACCTTGACATTCAAGGTATACTCCGGAATATTAATAGAAATAATATCCCCTTCCTCCACAAGGGCAATCGGTCCACATACGGCAGCTTCCGGTGATACGTGACCAATGGACGCACCGCGCGACGCACCGGAGAAACGGCCATCTGTAATCAGCGCCACGCTGGAACCCAGTCCCATACCAGCAATCGCTGAAGTAGGATTGAGCATCTCGCGCATACCAGGTCCGCCCTTTGGCCCTTCATATCTGATGACAACCACATCTCCTGCAACAATCTTTCCACCCTTGATTGCCTCAATCGCATCTTCCTCGCACTCAAACACACGTGCCGGTCCTTCATGCACAAGCATTTCCGGAGCCACGGCAGAGCGTTTCACGACACTTCCGTCAGGCGCAAGATTTCCCTTTAACACTGCAAGTCCGCCTGTTGCGCTGTATGGATTGTCGAGCGGTCTGATAACCTCAGGATTTTTATTCGGAACTCCTTTTATGTTATCACCGATTGTCTTTCCGGTCACGGTCATACAGTCCTCATTTAACAGCCCAAGCTGTGACAGCTCATTCATCACGGCATAGACCCCGCCCGCCTCGTTCAGGTCTTCCATGTATGTCGGACCTGCAGGAGCGAGATGACAGAGGTTTGGTGTCTTTGCGCTGATTTCATTTGCATAGGCAATGTCAAAATCAAAGCCAATCTCATGTGCAATCGCCGGTAGATGGAGCATTGAGTTTGTGGAACACCCAAGCGCCATATCCACTGTGAGCGCATTGATGACTGCTTCCTTTGTCATAATATCACGCGGGCATATATTTTTCTTAAGCATTTCCATGACAGCCATTCCGGCATGCTTTGCAAGCTTGATTCGCTCGGAATATACTGCGGGAATCGTACCATTTCCCTGCAAGCCCATGCCAAGTGCCTCCGTGAGACAGTTCATGGAATTTGCAGTGTACATTCCAGAGCAGGAACCACAGGTTGGGCATGCCTTGTTTTCAAACTCGCATACGTCCTCCTCCGTCATCGTGCCTGCAGCATAGGAACCAACTGCCTCAAACATGGACGAAAGGCTGCGTTTCTGTCCTTTTACGTGTCCTGCCAGCATCGGTCCGCCTGACACAAATACAGTAGGTACATTGATGCGTGCCGCCGCCATCAAAAGTCCGGGAACATTCTTATCGCAGTTTGGAACCATGACAAGCGCATCAAACTGGTGCGCAAGCGCCATACATTCTGTTGAGTCCGCAATTAAGTCCCTTGTGACAAGGGAATACTTCATGCCAATATGTCCCATCGCAATACCATCACAGACCGCGATTGCCGGAAATACAACAGGCACACCGCCCGCCTCCGCAACGCCGAGCTTTACGGCATTCACAATCTTGTCAAGGTTCATGTGGCCAGGGACAATCTCATTGTATGAGCTGACAATACCGACCATCGGTTTCTGCATTTCTTCTTCTGTAAATCCTAATGCATTGAACAGGCTTCTGTGTGGTGCCTGCTGCATTCCTTTTTTTACATTATCGCTTCTCATCGTTCTCTATCCTCCATATATTATACTCTGTCTGCTATCAGGTCTCCCATTTCCGCAGTGCCGACCTGTTTCACCCCTGCCCGCTGGCTCTCTGACTGGGGCATGATGTCAATTGTGCGGTAGCCGTCCTCAAGAACCTTTTTGACGGCAGCTTCTATCGCGTCAGCCTCCTTGTCAAGGTCAAATGAGTACCGGAGCATCATAGCCGCACTCAGAATCGTTGCAATAGGGTTGGCAATACCTTTTCCGGCAATATCCGGCGCTGACCCGCCGCTCGGCTCATAGAGTCCGAATTTCGTATCGTTCAGGCTTGCTGACGACAGCATGCCAATCGAGCCGGTGACCATGCTTGCCTCATCGGAAAGAATGTCGCCAAACATATTTTCAGTCAGTATCACATCAAACTGTTTCGGGTCTTTTACGAGCTGCATTGCGCAGTTATCAACAAGCATATGTTCCAGGGTAACCTCGGGATAATCCATTGCGACTTCCTCGACAACCTTTCTCCAGAGCCTGGAGGAATCAAGGACATTTGCCTTGTCTACGCTCGTCACCTTTTTCCGGCGTTTCATTGCAATGTCAAAACCTTTTATGGCAATGCGCCTGATTTCCTTTTCAGTGTATGTAAGCGTGTCAATGGCAGTGACGACACCGTCCACTTTTTTCGTGCTGCGCTCCCCGAAATAAAGCCCGCCAGTAAGCTCACGCATTATCATCATGTCAAAACCGCTTCCTATAATATCGTTCCGCAGCGGACATGCTTCCTTTAATTCTTCATATAAATATGCAGGCCTTAAATTTGCAAAAAGATTCAGTTCTTTTCTCAGTTTCAGGAGTCCTGCCTCTGGTCTTAAATGTGCCGGAAGCTGATACCATGGCGATGTCGAAGTATTTCCGCCAATGGAGCCCATCAGCACCGCATCGGCAGCCTTTGCCGTGGCAATCGCCTCGTCCGTGAGCGGCTCCCCGCATGCGTCAATGGATGCCCCTCCCATTAATATATCTTTATAAGAAATGGTATGATTAAATTTTTCTGCTGTCTTATCAAGTACCTTTTTTGCCTCCGAGACAATTTCCGGTCCGATTCCGTCACCGGGTATACATACAATGTTCAAATTCATAATCGTTATTCTCCTTTTCTCTGAACCATTCCTTCTGTTTTCAGGTTTATGAATAAAAATACACACTAATTTATCATATTACATTCGACAGAAAATTTCAACAGTATACATAAAAAAAGATATTATTGGAATTGAGCCATTAAGCCTGCTTTGGAACCCGAACCCTTTCACCGACAATGTTGACGACCAGTCCGATGCCGATTCCCGTCACCAGTCCGCCCAGCACGTCCGTCGGATAATGGATTCCCACATATAGCCTGGAAATCGCAATGAGCGATGCCAATACGATGAAAAACACTGCAAATTTTTTCGGTATCTGTTTGTAAATGGCAACTGCGGAAGCAAAGCTGGCGCCTGTATGCCCTGACGGAAAGGATGCGTCATGTGCAGGTCCTACAATACACTGAAGCCCTTCCACCAGCTCATAAGGACGGACTCTTCCAACCAGGTTTTTCAGGATGATATTATTGACTATCAATGACAGAATAAGGGCGCACGCCGAGTAAATGCCTGCTTTTCTGGTCTGCTTAAAGCAGAGCATGGCAACTGTCAGCAGAATCCAAAAGATTCCGGCATCCCCAAGATGCGTGATATTTTTGAAAAAAACATCGCACACAGCATTCCGCAGATGCTCCTGAATAAAAAGTAATATCTGCCCATCCATATAAAACATCATCCAATTCCTCCATTTTTCCACTTCTTTTTACAAAAATCAACTTGGTTTATGATACCACAATCCAGCCGGGGAATCAACCACAATCGAACCGGGGAAATAGCCAGAACTCATGTGCATAATAAAAATCCCCGGAACAATCCAGGGATTTTAGTGCGTGTCTACTCTCCGTCAGGCTTCTCAACCTGTTCAATCGCCGCTTTTTTCATCGGAATGCGGCAGTTTTTATTGTTTCCAAACTCCACAATGACATCCTCGTCCGTGACATCAATGACAATGCCATAGAAACCGCTGGTGGTAAGAATACTATCCCCCACCTCGACTGAGTTAATCAGGGCTGCTTTCTTCTTCTGCTCTTTTCTCTGGGGACGAATCATCAGAAAGTACATAATTCCAAACCAGAATACCAGCATCACAACAAGTGATATGATACTGGCAGTACCCTGTCCCGCCGCCGCTGCATTTGCATCTGCCAACAATAAATTCATGCTTCCTTATCCTCCTTAAAAATACCGGGGCATGTCCCCCAGTACAATGGTTCATGCCGCTGTGCCGTAACCACTACGAAACACATAATATACATCATACACAAATTTTACCAATACATCAAGTAAAAAATTTATAAAAATGTCCCTGCCTGCATTCCCTCAAGTTTTCTTTTCTTGTATGCGGCAAACTCGCCGGCATCGAGCGCATCCCTGATTTCTGTCATCATTGTATTGTAAAAATACAGGTTATGGAGCACACATAGCCTCAGACCGAGCATCTCTTTTGCCTTCAGCAGATGACGGATGTATGCCCTTGAATACCGCTGGCACGCCGGACAGCCGCAGCCTTCCTCAATCGGTCTTTCATCCAGCTCATATTTCGCATTGAAAAGGTTCATTTTCCCATGGTTGGTATAAAGATGTCCGTGCCGTCCGTTTCTGGTCGGATACACGCAGTCAAAAAAATCAACGCCGCGCTCCACGCCCTCCAAAATATTTGCAGGGGTGCCAACGCCCATCAGATATGTCGGCTTGTCCTTTGGCAGATATGGCACCGTCTCCTCCAATATGTGATACATCTCCTCGTGCGTCTCACCCACGGCAAGCCCGCCGACCGCATAACCGTCCAAATCCAGCTCGGAAATACGCTTTGCATGTTCAATGCGGATATCCGCATACACCGCCCCCTGGTTGATGCCAAACAGCATCTGCTGTCTGTTGATGGTATCCTCGAGACTGTTCAATTCGTCCATCTTGCGTTTGCACCGCTCGAGCCACCGGGTTGTGCGCTCCACGGAGCTTGTGACATACTGTCTGTCCGCCTTGCTCGGAGGGCACTCATCAAATGCCATCGCTATCGTGGACGCAAGGTTTGACTGTATCTGCATGCTTTCTTCCGGCCCCATAAAAATCTTTCTGCCATCAATGTGTGAATGAAAGTACACCCCCTCCTCCTTGATTTTCCGGAGTCCGGCCAAAGAAAAGACCTGAAATCCGCCCGAATCTGTCAATATCGGCTTATTCCAGGACATAAATTGGTGTAGCCCGCCAAGTTTTTTGATTGTCTCATCACCTGTTCTGACATGGAGATGGTAGGTGTTGGAAAGCTCTACCTGTGTGCCTATTTCCTCCAAGTCAGCAGTTGACACAGCGCCCTTTATCGCCGCAACCGTGCCAACATTCATAAACACCGGAGTCTGAATCGTGCCATGTACAGTTGTCATCTCTGCACGTTTGGCACGCCCCTCCTGTTTCAAAAGCTTATACATGCAATGCTATTCCTTTCTAATCAAGCTCCTCAAGGAACTCCTCAAGTGTTATCTCCCTGTCCATAATCTGGGCAGCCGCTTCCTTGCCTACATAGCGGAAATGCCACGGTTCATACTGTATGCCAGTAATATATTCCTTTCCCTGCGGATACCGGAGAATAAAGCCATACTCGTCGCAGTGCTCCTTCAGCCATCTGCCCGCTGTCGTCTCGCCAAATCCCGTCTGCAGCGCCGAATAAGACGTGCTGACGATATCCAGGGCAAGACCAATCTGGTGTTCGCTCGCACCAGGCACTGTCACCGTCATGGACGCAAGCTTGTAGGCATCCATATAGGAATAGCCTTTTTCCATATAAGAATCAATCTTGCGGTTAAACAAAACCGTCTGCCTGTTATAATCCCTGTAGGGTGAGCATATTACCAACCTGATGCCATCTTTTTTCGCAGCCTGCATCATATCCATCAGGTCATCAATAATGCGGATGTCGCATTTCATGGAACCCTTGATTTTGCCGAGCGTGAATGTGTAATCATCCGGAACAGGATGCTGCTTATTGACAAGCACGAGCTGCCAGTCATCCCTCGAGAGATGGGAGACCGTCGCCGGGTGTGTGCTGCCTGTACCCTTGCTCACTTCGTTGGCGGCAAGAATATCGTCTAACGAATACTGGTCAATCTCGTCCGCTGACACATCCAGCTCTTCATTGTCATATCCCTCGATAACATCATTGTCATCAATCACTTCCTCAGCCGGAATGCTGAATGTTGTGGGGACATACTCATAGTTCTCCTGAATCTCCGCCCACTCCGACTCAAACATTGCCTCCATGCTCTCCGCCTCTGTCAGAAAAGAGAAACTGCTGCTGATAAAGAAGAATATGCAGACAGTCAGAGCACCTGCCAGGCGCTTCGTATTGTATGTAAAATAATGCCCTATGTTATAAAGTACAATCAGCAGTATCATAAACACTGTTATCGGCAGCTTCAGACGCTTATGCTTTTTAATCTGCTGCCGCATCGCAGCCGTAAAGTTTTCTTTCCATGTCCTTTTCATAATATTTCTCCCATTGCAAGCCATTCAAAGTATTTTCCCTGAATAGATATATACATCCATCATATCACATCATTTTTCTTTTTGCATCAAAAAAATGAAAAATTTATCTCCTTGATTTTCACTATTTTTACAATTATAATATTATATGTTATTTTGCATAAAATCAATATCTCATTTATTACCAGAAAGGAAAACATATGGCAGGTTCATCATTCGGAAATATATTCAGAATCACTACATGGGGCGAATCCCACGGCGCGGCAATCGGCGTTGTCGTCGACGGGTGTCCCGCAGGACTGGAGCTGGATGAACAGGACATCCAGAAGTTCCTTGACAGGAGGAAACCAGGCAGTTCCCGATACGCGACCCAGCGCAAGGAGGCAGACTGCGTCGAAATACTGTCCGGTATCTTTGAAGGAAAAACAACCGGTACCCCCATATCCATGCTTGTGCGCAATACATCACAGCGTTCATCCGATTACAGCGACATTGCCTCCTACTACCGTCCGGGGCATGCGGACTTTACGTTTGACCAGAAGTACGGCTTTCGTGATTACCGCGGCGGCGGGCGCTCGTCCGGACGCGAGACAATCGGACGCGTGGCGGCAGGCGCCATCGCGTCGAAGCTTTTGTCTGAGCTTGGCATTACAGTGACGGCCTACACACAGGCTATCGGCGACATCGAAATATCCATGCAGAACTTTGACCTGGAGGAAGCGAGAACCAATCCCACCGGAATGCCTGACAAAGAGGCATCCGCCAGGGCAGAGGTCTATCTCAAAAAATGCATGGAAAATCTGGACTCCGCCGGAGGCGTCGTTGCCTGTAAGGTGACAAACCTCCCCGCCGGCATCGGCGAGCCAGTATTTGAAAAGCTGGACGCAGGTCTCGCAAAGGCAATGCTGTCAATCGGTGCCGTCAAGGCATTTGAAATCGGCGACGGCGTAAAAGCCGCTGACGCAAACGGCTCGTCAAACAACGACAGCTTCCGCATGGAAGGCACACGCGTAACGAAGGCAACCAATCACGCAGGCGGAATCCTCGGCGGAATCAGTGACGGCTCGGAAATCATACTGAAAGCTTATTTTAAACCCACTCCGTCTATCTTCCAGAAGCAGGATACAGTCAATAAGGCAGGAGAAAATATCACCGTGCAGATAAAAGGGCGCCATGACCCCGTCATCGTACCAAGGGCGGTCGTCGTCGTCGAATCCATGACCGCAGTCACAATACTGGACATGCTTTTACAGAATATGTGCGCAAAATTGGATAATATCAAAAAAATATATAAATGACAATCCTTACATCCAAAAAGGCAGCCATCCCGGAAATATTCGGGGCGGCTGCCTTTTCTATACACAGGCACTATTCCAGTTCATGGAAAATAATACAGTTTGCCTGTTTGATTTTCAGTTCCTTGCCGTTCATTACCATGTAATTCTCATCGTAATTGATTCGGAAAAATGTCATCGTGTCGGATTCATGGTTCAGGCTCACGAGGTGCCTGTTATCCGGAAACAGCGCCGCGTCCTTGGGATATTCACCGCTTACAGGAAGATAAAACAGACGGTTTAACTCCCCTGTCTTTTGGTTGATTTCAAACAGGGAAACACAGTTGTCCCCCGCGGTGGATGCCAGGATATACCTGCCGTCAAAGGAAATATTCAATGCGCTTGCCGCAACTCCCTTTATCTCAAATTTGTCGGATGTCGGTATGGTCTGTATATGGTCAAAGTACGGAACATTTTCCTCCTCGTGATAATGATAAACATCAATACAGTTTTTCATCTCACTGATAATATACAGGAAACGTCCATCCTCCGAAAACTTCAGATGCCTTGGTGCCGAATCAATGTCACAACGGATGATGTCAACCTGCCGCAGGACGCCTCTGTCATGGTCAAGCCTGTATATGTTGACATAATCTATCCCCAGGTCTGCCGCACACAAGTACTTGTTGTCCCTCGTCATCTTGACACAGCTGATATGTGGTCTGTAGCTTCTCTCCGCAATACTTCCGAGCCCCCTGTGGAAAACCTCGTCCGTAATGGCATCCACTGCCCCCGTACTGTCATCCAGATGCAGGACAGTTATCTTTCCATCGTGGTAGCCTGCACAGAACAGAAACTTGTCCTCATAGTCAGTGGAAAGGTAACACCCCCTCATGCTGTTGGTGGAAGCGGTATTCACAAATTCAAGATTTCCGTCCGGCAAAATTCTGTAGCTGCAAACACCAGTATCCGTTATCGCGTAAAGATACTTTCTGTTGTGCGAAATCGTTACGTATGAAGAATTTGTAATATTTACTTCTCCCTTTTCGTTGAAACGTCCCTTTTCCATATCAACGTCATAAATTTTAATACCATGCTTATCCCCCATCGTGTAGGTTGAAACATAAGCTACGCATTTCTTTCCTGCCATACCATTCTCCTCCTGATTGCACATTTATATTACTGGCGGTCAAAAAGGCTGACCGCTCACTATAACCATATATAAAAATATTTTATCACAAGAGATTCTATTTGTTAATCATTTATTGGATAAAATTCGGTTTTTTTCCATTGACAAACCGGTGAAAGTATGGAAATGCATCCTTGGTATCTTCCATGTTCAGCTCTATCGTGTACTGCGAGTCAAAAAAATCGGCGTAATAGCTAATCGGCCATGAAAACACGTCACAGACCATGTTGTCAAGAATTTGCTGTATCTGCCCCTTGTCCGTATACTCCACTGCGTTTGTCTCCCGGGTATCAACCCATACACCTGTTGCTGTATAGGCACTGTACGCACTGTCAGAAGAATGCATTTCATCATAATTTTTTGTCACGCTGACTGACTTCACGTCCTCTGCCGTGAGCGTTCCCTCCATGTCAAAACCATATTCCTTTAACAGTGCAAGTGTTTTTGTAAACTGTGGATATACATACATCCTGCCTGTGTAGATATCATAGCTTTTTAAGCTGGCATATTCATCCTGTTCCGTGCTGCTTTTTAAAAACTCAATGGTACCGGAAGGTATGGTGTGGATAACGGTGTCCAGGGTAAGCTTCGTGTATTCTGACTGGTACGCCTCAATAATCCTGGACTGCATTTCAGGCGTAAGCTTAATCAGGTCGCTTTTAAAGTTGCCAATGCACTGCACCGCTTCAAATGTGACATTCCATCCGCTGTTAAACATTGGCGTGGAGCCCAGCTTGTAGTCATAATCATTAAATATGTCCGAAAGCAGTCTGAGCGTGTCGGCATCGGCAATATCAATCACATACCTTCGATATATATTTTCCCCATTCAGCAGCTTATATCCAAAAGAAACCTGCCGGTATGTTTTTTCCTTTTCCCGCGTCTCAATGTACAGGTCGGATTCTTCAATTCCGTCATAATATTCAAATGTACGGTAGGAAAGCTTTTCCTTCGCAGCCTTGCGCGCAAGCTCCATGACGCTTGGATTTCCCTGTATCTCCATATTTATCATGCGGTATTCGTCAGCGCCAATATACAGCCTTCCATTATTTTCCAGGTAGATATCCCGCGACAGCGGCATCAGCTGTTCTATGGAAACCGCGCAGCTCTGGAGCTGGTCATCCGCAGGCACATATGTATCATACCCCAGCACATCATTGCGGAAAATCAGATATATCAGCATTACGCATGCCCCGTTCAGCAGGAACTGCCTTTTGTGCATCAAAAGCCCGCGGAAGTCCAGACGAAATATAATCTCCATCAAAATACAAAGCAGGACAAAACTAAATATCAGCCCAAAAAGAAACCATCTGTCCGAGCCGACAGCTGTCTCGCTGAAAAATATTCCGCAGAAAAATGACGCGGGGATTACGATTAAGGTTTTGATTACAGGTTCCATTGCCGGAAATGCAATTGTTTTTCCTGCTGCCTCTGACGGCCTTTTCAAATAAATGATGTATGCAGCCAGCGTGTAGGCAATCGCCGCCGCTATCAGCACCCACACATACGTATCGTCATACTTAAATAGTTCATCCGTCACCTCTGCCGTAGCCCTGCCGGGATAGGAGAACAGTTTTATGAGCATGGAAAGAGGCGAGAAACACCAGATTTTTTCGTCAATCAGGCTGTTGTCTATCCGGCTTCCATATATAACATATGTCTTGAGAAAGCGACTGGACATTGCCAGCTTCAGCGCAGACAAAATCATGCTGTAGCCAAACAGTATCCCTGTCCCCAATATGCTGAAAATCATATTTCCCGTTAGACCAGCCGCAATTATGGAAACACTGTATGCCAGGATAAAAATAATCAGTTCGAGTTCAATGTAGGACACCATGAATGGAACTGTTTCCATCGAAAACGCATTTTTATTTGCAGCAATTCCTGCACAAATTAACACATGAGTCAAAAAAGGAAGCAAAAACTGCAAAATTCCCGACAAATATTTGGACCAGAAAAGCTGTGTCCGGCTGACCGGAAGGCTGTGGTATGTGTCCAGCTGTGTCCTTGTGTGCAGGTAGGCATAGCCGCTGAGTGCACACAAAAATGCCGCTGCACACACTGCGACTGCCATAATAACCGCATCTGCCCCCAAAAAATAGTCCCTGACATAGGTGCCTATGTCATACGAGTATGATTTTGGATATCTCACAATGCTCTCCATCCGCATCATCATCGGGATTTCCAGAAACAGGAAAAAGGCAATAAAAAGCAGTATCGGACACCAGATTCGTTTTTTAAAGTCCTGTTTGATAAGCTTAAAAAATAAGTTTTTTGATATCATATCCGACAACCTCCGTTTCACTGATAAATATCTCCTCAAGGGTAAGCGGGAGGATTTCTGAAAAAACCGGCGAAAAACTATTTAACTTGAGCATAATTTCTTCCTCTGCCCCCCGCGCGGTAAATGTAGTCAGGCTTCCGCGTCTGTCCGCCTTGATGATGTCAAGCAGCTCAAACGCGGCACGCTCGTCATCAGGACTCTGGAAGACACACTGGATATTATGGATATTCAGCTTCATCTCCTCCAGGTCTTTCTGCATCAGCACACCACCCTGGTGCAGGATTCCCACGCAGTCGCAGATATCCTCAAGCTCCCGCAGGTTATGCGAGGCGATAACCGGTGTAAACGCCCTTTCGGCAAGCTCTCCCGCAAAGATGCTTTTGACCGCCTGCCGCATGACGGGGTCAAGCCCGTCAAATGTCTCATCACACAACATGTATTTTGTGTTTGCACAGACACCCAGAAGCACAGAAAGCTGCTTCTTCATCCCTTTTGAAAATGTGTTGACCTTCCGGCGTGCCTTTAACTGAAACCTGGCAAGCATTTCATCGAAACGGGGCATATCAAATTTCGGATAGAAATCCTTATAAAAACGCGCCATGTCCTTCGGTGTTGCGTTCGGCAGAAAATACTGCTCATCCGGTATGTAAAATATATCTGCCTTGGCTTTTGGATTTTCATATACTTTCCGTTCATCTACCAGAATCTCTCCCCGGTCGGGCTTCAGGATTCCGCTTACCATCCTCAGGAACGTACTTTTACCCGCGCCATTTGTTCCTATCAGCCCAAAGACCTCCTGTTCCTTTATTGTCACAGTGACATCATCCACTGCCAGAACCTTGTCAAACTGTTTTTTCACATGCTCTGCCGTTATCATAATCCCCCTCCTTCACACTTGTATCACGGAATGCCGCTACCCTGCTGTTTCGTATGCATCCTTCGAGCATTTCCCGCAATTCCTCCGCGGATATCCCCGCAAGCAGCGCCTTGTCCACCTCTACCTGCATTGTCCTGCGAAGCTCCTGGCGTTTGTTGTCCGCTGCGACTGCTGTTTCACTTACAAAGCTACCTTTCCCCTTTAAAGTATATATGTATCCTGCCCGCTCCAGTTCCTGATAGGCACGCTGTATGGTATTGGGATTTAATGACAACTCCATGGCAAGACTTCTGACAGATGGCATCGGTGCGTTGGACTGTAATGCCCCGCACAATATCATTTGCTGAAAACGCTCAATGACCTGCTCATAAATCGGGCGTCTGTCCTTATGGTCTATCAAAATCATTGTCATGTCTCCTTTCTCAACTGTATTAGTACAATTAATACAGCAAAAGTATACAATAGTTGTAAAATATTGTCAACAAAAAAGAGAGCTTTTTACAGCTCTCCCTTATCATAAAGGTCATTTGCATAGCGCACAGACCCCATTGCATCCCTGGAATAAAAGTCTGCCCCTATCATATCCGCATATTCCTGTGTAAGCACGGCACCGCCTACCATGACCTTGCAGTCTGTGCCGCTTTCCCGCAGCAGCCTGATGGTTGCCTCCATATTGACTACAGTGGTCGTCATCAGCGCACTTAGTCCGACCAGCCGCACATTCTGTTCCTGCACTGTTTTCAAAACCACCTCCGGCTCGACGTCCTTCCCGAGGTCAATCATTTCAAACCCATAGTTTTCAAGCAAGGTCTTTACGATGTTTTTCCCAATGTCATGAATATCGCCTTTCACTGTCGCAATGACGATTTTTCCCTTGCTCTCGCTGTTCTTTCCCTGTTTTGACAGGCTTGTCTTAATTGCCGCGAAGGATGCCTTTGCAGCATCCGCACTCATCAGAAGCTGTGGGAGAAACATTTTCTTCTCCTCGAAACCCTTTCCCACGACATCCAGCGCCGGAATCAGTTTCTCATTGATAATCGTCAGTGAATCCGTATTCTGCTCGAGCAGTTTTACCGTCGCCTCGTACGCACTCTCCGAAAGCCCCTTTATAATCGCCTCGTCCAGCGTAAGCGTACTGCTTTTGGAAGCAGCCGGGGCAGCAGGCTTGTCCGCAGTCTGCGATGCCTTCGCAATGTACTCCATGCACTGGTCGTCCTCGCCAATCAGTGCATTAAAGCTGTAATATGCCGCCATCATCGGCTCACTTGACGGATTTACGATGCCTGCACTCAGCCCATTGTTCATTGCCATTGTAAAAAACGCAGTGTTGATGCGGCTCCTCTCCGGAAGTCCAAAAGAGATGTTGGAAACGCCAAGCACCGTGTGCAGCCCGAGCTCATACCGAATCCTGCGCAAGGTTTCCAGCGTGACGGTTGCATTATCCTGTCCGGTGCTTATGGTAAGCACGAGCGCATCCATGACAAGGTTCTTCTTTGGAATGCCATAAGAGGCAGCGGTTTTCATTATTTTTTCAGCAATCCTCAGTCTGCCTTCCACCGTCTCAGGAATGCCGCTTTCGTCAAGACACAGGCACACCACAACTGCGCCATACTTTTTTGCGATGGGAAATACGCTCTCCATAGACTCCTTTTTGCCATTTACGGAGTTTAACATCGGCTTTCCATTGTAGTACCGCAGTCCGCGCTCCATGGCATCCGTATCAGAAGTGTCAATCTGCAAGGGCAGATCGATAATCGCCTGTATGCCTGTCACTGCCTCCTCCATGAGCTGCGGCTCGTCTATTTCCGGAAGTCCCACATTCACATCTAAAATGTGTGCTCCGTTTTCCTCCTGCACAAGACCCTCTTTGTAGATGTACTCCATATCATGGTCGCGCAGCGCCTGCTTGAACTTTGATTTGCCCGTGGGATTGATGCGTTCCCCTATAATGAGCGGTTTTCTGGAAAAAGTCACGGCGTGATTATAGGACGACACGACTGTCAATCCTTTATCCGTTGGTGGCACAATGTCCATCTTCCCGCAAAGCTCCACGACCCTTTTTATGTGTGCAGGCGTTGTTCCGCAGCATCCGCCCACCACGTCTGCCCCCATTTCGACAAGCATTTTTACACTCTCTGCAAACGCATCCGGTTCCACGTCAAATACGGTCTGCCCGTTTACGACAACAGGAAGCCCTGCGTTCGGGTTTATCACAATCGGCAGTGAGCAGCACGCCGTCAGCTGTGGCAGCAGTTTTTTCATCTGCTCCGGTCCAAGACCACAGTTAAAACCGATAGCGTCAGCACCAAGCCCCTCAAGCATTGCCGTCACACTTGCGACATCCCCGCCTGTCAGCAGTTTTCCGCTTTCATCAAATATCATCGTGACGACAACAGGAAGGCTGCTGTTCTCCTTTGCCGCAAGGACAGCAGCCTTCATCTCATAGGAGTCGCTCATGGTCTCAATCAGAATCAGGTCAGCCCCAGCCTTATCGCCCGCAATAATAATTTCCCTGAATGTCTCATACGCCTGGTCAAAGGTTATCTCCCCGAGCGGCTTTAAAAGCTTCCCGATAGAGCCGATATCCAGCACCGAAAACATTGGCGATTCTGCCGCATTCTCCTTTTTCACTTCCGCGATGGCTTCCTTTGTCAGCCGGATGCCCGCTGTCACGAGCTCCTCCACAGAATACGCAAGATTTTTACACTTAAATGCATTTACACCGAAGGTATTTGCTGAAACCATGTTGCTTCCCGCCAGCAGATAGTCCTTATGAATCTGCTTTATCACTTCCGGGTGCAGGATATTCCATGTCTCGGGAATTTCCCCTGTCTGAAGTCCCCTTTCCTGTAAAAGCGTGCCCATCCCGCCATCAAAAAAAAGTATCTGTTTCCCAAGCAAGTCCCTAAAATTCATCATACACCTCCACGAAATGCACATTCCATATTGTCACAAGTCTCACATTTATTGATATGGCAGCTCTGCGGGTTTGCCGTCAGCCCGATAAAGGCGGTAACACTTTTTGTCGGATACATCAGCAGGCTGTCCGTAAGCGTAAGTCCTATGCGCTTTGTACATTCCAGTTCCTCAAATATTTTTTTTTGCGCCTGTAACGGCAAATCACCGTAACCCGGGCTGAACCGCGGCCGCAGATACAGCCTGTCTGTGCCGGAAGAACACGCGTCGCATATTTTTTCCTGAAGGATATTACAGTATGCCTCAATGCATGCTGCGCCGCACGCCTGTATGATTGCCGCCTTTGCCATGTTCAGTACTTCATACCGCTGTAGCAGCTTGTCCGCTTCAATACCAAGCGTCGCTGCCAGCAAAACCACCCTGCTGCACTGTGCGAGGTTGGATGCCAGATTTCTGCTTTCAAAAGAGAGCGCTTTGTCAGAGATTAAGGTAATGCCTGTTTCATTTGTGCTGCACTCATATATTCGGTATATGTTTTTGGGGTTTACCACATTTACCAGGTGTGCAATCACATCCTTGATAAGTGATTGGATATCATCGTCAGGAATGCCCGCCCCATATCCGAGATATCGGTATATTTCCCTTATATTTACTCGTTCCCTGATTTCGCTGTTTACTGCCTCCACGCCAATATCTCCATTCATTCCATTCTATATGTACACGGCACAATGGGCAGGACAATGCCTGCCCATTTTTTCATTAATCGTTCTTCTCCTCACATCCACATGTGTTCCCATCCCCAAAACCGGCAAAGCCGCGTGGCTGAATCATGTCATTGTCACAGCCGCATCCATTGTTTGGAGGACATGGAGGAACTACCGGTGTCGGGAAAATCGGGTTGCATGGTGAAGGCTCATTACCGCATCCACCGTCACACAGACAATTATTACGGCAGCCGCCTTTTCCGCAAAAACACCACAGTAAGATAATCCAAATCCAACAATTCATAAAAACAACTCCTCATGCATCAAGAACTTTTCTAATACTTAATATATGAGGAGTTCTTATTTTGGTTCTTATTTCCCTTTTAGATTAGGGATGATTCTTTTCCGAATATAGCGCATTGTCTTCGCCTCTCCGTCCCTTGCAAGCATATTCAGCAGCAGTTCCAGTTTTCTTCTCGTGTCCTCATGCATAAATTTCCCCGGATTTCCACTCAGGTAATACTTCAGCGGCATGTCATCCTGGTACTTTTCCTTGTTATAATTCTTGGAGGCCGCGACCCTGTCAATAAACATCTCCACTACATACTTATCCGGCATTCTTGCAGGTATAATCCCGCCTCCCATATGGGCGCTGTAGTCCATCCAGTACTCATAGTGGTGCTTGTTTCTTCCCTTGTGGTGCAGCCACGCCGAGGAATATCCCCTGTCCATCCGCTCGGCGTTGTTGGGACTCTGCGTCCCCTGATAATATCTGGCGCCGACAAAAAACTCACTCGGCATATACTTGGAAAGGTCATGCGTCAGTCCCTGCCAGTACAGGCCGACCGCAAAGCATCCTTTCATAACCATAAGCTTATGATGTGTAATTGTCTGAAAATGTTTCCAAATATCCACCTTTATTTACCCTTTTTTATATCATTATTGCCTTTACCGATATTTTTATCACTGCCCTTTGCCGGCTTTATGGGCGCCTTCGGCTTTTTCTCTGTTTCCGGCAGCCTTCTTCCGGTTAAAATGGAGATGCTTCTCGGGCTGATGTCAATGTACTCCGTATTTTTTTCCTTGTCCGCGACAATGGTGTTCTCCGCTGTGCCGATTCCCGAAATCCATTCGTAATTTGCTATGGACGGAAGGGCAAAGCGATGTGAATTCCAGTGCATGTTATAGGCAATATAAATATAGTCTGCCTCGTCCGTATTGTCATCTTTCCCGCAATACATGATTCCGATATGCCTGTGAAAGGCATCAAGCTGCGCCTTCCACGCTTCCTCCCCATGATAGGAAATATCCGGATACCCTTTCCCATAGCGGTCAAGCATGGAAAGACTTGTGTCCAGATGAAGGATGCCATGCTTTTTGCGAAAGGCAATCAGCTCTTTCACATACACAAAGATATCATTATTTTTCGTAAGCCCCCGCCAGTCAACCCATCCGGTCTCATTATCCTGACAATAACAGTTGTTGTTGCCGTTCTGGCTGTTTCCAAACTCGTCCCCCGCAAGCAAGAGGGGCGTTCCCTGCGCCGTAAGCAGAAAGCTCAGCGCATTTTTCATCTGCCTGTGCCGCAGCTGTTTGATTGCCTTCTTTCGCGAAGGTCCTTCTGCTCCGCAGTTCCAGCTAAAATTATAGTTTGTCCCATCTGAATTATTCTCACCGTTCGGTTCATTGTGCTTTCTCTCATAGGAAACTAGGTCATTTAGCGTAAATCCATAATAGTTGGTAATATAATTAATCACACCGCACTTGGGATGATTTTTTTTCATGTGATACTGGAATCCCTTAAGCATATCCTGGTCGCCTTTGAGGTACTTGCGCATTTCATACATATACTCATCTCTGTAATACCCCAGTATTTTCGGAACTGGCTGCTCCGCATTGGGATAGATTTCATGCAGATAAAAATCCTCGCACATTATCTTGGTATTCGCCAGAAGCGGTTCCGTGGCAAGCAGCGTCACTGGAATCCTGTTTCCTTTGAGATGCACTCCATCAATATGGTATTCCAAAACCCAGTGCTTGATAACCTCAAGGATATATCCCTGTTTAATATAATCGGGAAAATAAAACTGCATCGTAATCTCGATGCCATTCCTGTGCAGTTCCCTCACCATGCACCGGAACGACTCACAAGAATTGCCGTCCGCCGAATAGGAAGCCTTGGGTGCAAAATAAAATGCCTCCTTAAATCCCCAGCAGTTCAGCCGTTCGGCCTTCTGCTGTCCCGCATTATCCGGTGCCAGATTCGCATCAATATGTCCGACCTGGTATTCTATTGTGAGCGTCTTGTCATTCACATCCGGATGCCGCCACTCACATTCCTCATACTCATATGCAGGCATCAGCTCTATGGAATTGACACCCAGTTCCTTTAAATATGGAATCTTTTCCATCAGCCCCTCAAAGGTTCCTTTTTTCTTTACTTTCGACGAAAAATGCCTTGTAAAGCTTCTTACATTGAGACAATACATAATACTTTCATGATATGGAATGTGAAGCGGACTTGTCCCCTTCCAGTCAAATGTACAACAATCAAAGCCCCCCCTCAATAGAGGACGAACAAATTCGCCTGTACGCCATTTTTCATTCCCGACAATTTTCTTTGCATAGGGATCTACAAAAACTTCATCACCGATAAAAAAATTGTACTCAAAATCATTCGCGGTTATCCCTTCAACCAGGACACAATAGATATTTCCAATTCTGTGCTTCTGGTCAAAATAAATTCGTTCCTTCTTCTCTACCCCTCTCCGGTAAAAAACAATACCACATTTTCTGTCCGAACTGTTTACCATTGAAAAATTGATGCCATTTTCCCGGACGGAGGCACCTAAAGGGTAGGGCTGTCCAATATTTATTTTTATTTTCTTCATAAGACCTCGCAATTTAGCTGTTATACTCAGGAGCCTACCGCTCCCTAATCAATAATAAGGGGCAGGAATTCACAAATATCATCTCTGATAACAAAATCAACTTTTTTATTTTTGATAAACTCATCCTTGGAAAAAAGGACTTTCAGCTGCTCATGCTCCGGCGCCGAACTGTACTCGAGCCTGTCATTATACATATTTTTGCCAAGAATGAGCAATACGTCCGCAGCCTCACAGGCTATCGCGGCTTCTGTCATAAGCTCTGTGTCTACACGTTCCCCTAAAAGGCGTATTCCGGGCCTTACCGCTATCTTGCAGCAGTCGCATAACGGAATCCCTTCAGAATCTTTAATATACTTAAGGTCAAAATCCTTATTACAGCGCGGACATTTGTTATTATGCAGGTTTCCATTTAAATCTATCACGTGCTTTAAGTTGACATTCTGCGGCAGTCCGTGGAAATTCTGGCTGATAACCGCTGACAGCTTTCCCTGTTTCTGAAGTTTAATCAACGTATCATACGCCGAAGTGGAATGCACATCCATGCCAAGAATTTCCTTTTTATAAAAACGGTAAAATTTCTCCACCTTCGCATTAAAGAAGCTTGTGGCAAGCATGTCCTCCGGCGAAAATCCATATTCCTCCTCAACACGGTAATTTTCAGTATTGGAATCAAGGTCATACCCCCCGCCTTCAACAAGCATTTCTATACCGAGAACTGCCACAATGTTGCAGGAATCTTTTATCTTTTTTTTAATATAATTGATTACCCTCTCATCTGTCTGCATCTTCATTTCAATACCTCAGAGTGTTCGAACCAAATGACCGCATTATTATTACATTTCTATATTATGATACTCGCTTTATGCATATAATGTCAAGATGATTGTCATAATTTGCACCTTGAGCGCTATAAAAAAAGAGTTATTTTCAGAATTTTCTTGATTTGTTTATACACTTTGGGTAATATATTAGGTAGATGCGAAGTAAAAAGAAAGGGATGGTAATAACGAAATGACAGACAAAAACGCAAACGGATTTGATGCCGAGGAAATGACCGTAGAACTTGAGCTGGATGACGGACAGCTCGTGAACTGTGCGATTATCACAATTCTTACCGTTGACAAAAAGGACTATATTGCCCTTCTTCCACTTGACGAGGACGGAAATAACGAGGACGGCGAGGTATGGTTCTACCGCTATGAGGAAGATGAGAATAATCCTGATGCGGAACCCTTGCTGACTTACATTGACGACGATGAGGAATATGAAAATGTTGCCGATGCGTTTGATGAGTATCTCGACAATGTTGAATTTGATGAAATTGTCGGCGGCGAACAGGAATCATAAATATTGGGAGGATATATAATATGGATGCAAATGAAAAAGTCAAAGCAGAAAAAGGTTTATTGATGGACAAAAGATACAATTGCCCTATCTGCGATAAGCAGTTCCGTTCCAAGGCAGTGAAATCCAACACTGCAAAGTTTGTTGACACAATGGCTGATTTAAGACCCATACACAGCAACGTGAACGTCACGAAATATGATGCAATCTGCTGTCCAAACTGCGGTTATGCGGCACTTGGAAAAAATTTTGACAACATTACGGCAACACAGCGTAAAACAATACAGGAAAAAATACAGACCAACTTTAAGTCCCATGAGGAGACGGAATGTGACATTTACACAACGGAAATGGCAATCAGCCGCATGAAGATGGCGTTGCTGTGCACAGTCACAAAAGGCGGAAAAGACAGTGAAATCGGCTATGTCTGTCTCAAAATATGCTGGCTGTATCAGGATCTTGCCGACGAGGTAGCCGATGATGACCCCGATGCGGAAACCAAGAAGGAAACCTATCTGAAAGAGGCATACAATGCCGGCATGAATGCCTATAACCGGCTGACAAACGCCAGAATGCATGAGGACTACCCAATCGCCGGCATGAATGAACCCACGCTTGACTATCTGCTTTCATATTTTGCTTACAAGAAAGAGGACTATACGACGGCATTGCAGTTTCTGTCCGGTGTTGTATCCAACAGAAGCATCAGTCCGCGTTTAAAGGACAAGAGCCTGGATTTGAAGGATATGATAAACAAGGTTCGCGAAAGTGCAGAATCATAATACCGTCTGGTCAAACATCTCATCAAGAAAACGTGAAGGCAGGAGGTTTCCTGCCTCCTTTTTTTCCATACTTTCCTTGATATAAAAAAGAAAGAGATTTTCCTTTGCCCGTGTCATGGCGACATAAAACATTCTGCGCTCCTCTTCCAGCTCGCTGTCCGTGACCGCTTTCTTGTGCGGCACAACGCCTTCATTCACATCAGGGAGTATCACCACTTTCCATTCCAGTCCCTTTGACGCATGCATTGTCACAATGTTTACGGCATCCGTATGACATTTTTTTCCACTGCCGTGCTGCAGTTCGCGTATTGTACTGTCATAATTTTGTACATGCTCCATCCATTCCGCCAGCGTCTCAAACCCCTTTGCAAGCTGCATGATTTCCTCGAGCGTTTCCAGTTCCTTTGCCGCATCCCTGCCGCACTCGGAAGCCTTCTTTTTCAGATAATCGTCATACCCGATTCCTTTTCTGATAAAATTTACCGCGGAAAAAGGATTCATCCCCTTTATAAAACGAAGCCCGTCATAAAGTCCAATGATATTTTCCACAACATATCCCAGTGTCCGGTTGTTTTCCAAAATCTCCTGCATGGAAAAAGGATTGCGGGGCACCGTGTTTCTCCTGATATACCGCACTGGTCTGTTCATGATGCGCAGGAAATCCGAAACACTGTCCTCGTGCAAGGCATAATTGATGTACGCAATCATGTCCTTTGCTGTCTCACTGTCATAAATATTTTTCGGCTTTTCGTTTATCGAGAAAGGGATTCCCTCTCGAACCAGACACTCTGCCGTGTAGGCAATATGGCTGTTTGTGCGGTACAGAATCGCAATATCACTGTACTTCGCCCCGGGCTGTTCCATATACTGTTTTATCAGCAGTGCGATATTTTCTGCCTGCTTTGGTTTCGAGTGAAAGGAATAAACCCTGACGCCGTCCTTTTGGATATTTTGTGTCCGGACTTTTTTGGAAAAGCGCACTTTGTTGTGCGCTATCAGCTTTCCCGCAGTCTCCGTGATATCCTGTTTGCTGCGGTAATTGACATTTAACAGCACCTGGCTGGCATCCGGATAATCCTCTGTAAAATGGAGCATAATCTCGGGACTGGAGCCTCGAAACCCATAGATAGACTGATCGTCATCGCCCACAATAAACAGGTTGTCCTGCGGCTTTGCGAGAAGCCTTACCACCTCATATTGCAGCGGACAGATGTCCTGAAATTCATCAACAAGGATATAGTGAAAGCGCTCCTGCCATATTTTAAGGACTTCCGGCCTGGATACCAGAAGGTCGCGGCACAACAGAACCATGTCGTCGAAATCAATCAGCCTTTTTTTGTTCATCTCCTGTTTATATGCATGATATATATGCTCAAATTCTGCCTGTGATACCGTCTCGCTCCTTATTTCCCCTGGCGCCAGTCCGTTGTTTTTTGCCTTGCTGATTTCTGCCAGAAGACGCTGTAATGTCTCCGTGTCCATATTTGCATATTGCCCCTCCTGCGACTGCAGCTCAGGGGGCAGTTCTCTGATAATTTGTGCCAGAATCCTGTACTTGTCTGCCTCGCGAATGATGTTGTCCGCCGTAAACCGATAGGTATGACGCAGTATGCGGAAAAAGACGGAATGAAACGTACCAAAACAAACCGGATAACACTTTCCGTCATTCAGTTTTACAAACCGCTCCTGCATCTCTGCGGCAGCGGCTTTTGTAAACGTGATGACCAGAATGTCCTCCGGCTGTATATGATGTTGTTCTATCAGATATTTGATTCTCTGCGTGACGGTAAACGTTTTGCCGGAGCCCGGTCCTGCAAGGACAAGCATTGCCCCATCCTTGTGTGTAATTGCCCTGTGCTGTGCCTCATTGACGCCACCGTCCAGTTGATTAAGCGTTTTCAAGCAGTTCAATACCCTTTCTGATTCTGATAAGGGTTTCCTCTTTTCCGATGACTTCCATGATTTCCGTAGCCCCGGCAGGCGTCATCTGCAAGCCGGACACTGCCGTCCGGACAGGCCACATCACATAGCCGTTCTTGACTTCCTTCTCTGCCACGTAGGATAAAAGAAGCTGATAGAGGGCGTCATTGGTGTACTCCTCCTGTGCCTCAAGCAGGGGCAGTACATCCTTTAACACGGCAAGCGAGCTTTCTGCTGTCGTTTTCATTTTCTTGTGGGTGTACATGGATATGTCGTACTCTGGCAGCGTTTCAAAGAAACCGATTAAGCCTTTTATGTCAGGAAATACCTCTATTCTGGTCTTTACCATCTCCGCAATCTTTTTCAGGTCAATGTCCCTGGTAATGACCTCCCTGATATAGGGCAGCGCCATCTCATAAAAACGGTCAGAATCCATCGCCTTGATGTACTCGCCGTTCATCCATTTCAGCTTATTCATGTCAAATACGGACGGCGATTTGTTGATGCGGGTGTAGTCAAACTCCTTTATCAGCTCATCAAGCGTAAAGATTTCCCTGTTGTCCTCGGGACTCCATCCGAGAAGCGCTATGAAATTCACAATGGCTTCCGGAAGAATGCCCTGTTCCACAATGTCCTCAAACGAAGAATGTCCGCTCCGCTTACTGAGCTTTTTGTGCTCCTCGTCCGTAATCAGCGGGAGATGCACATACATGGGAATTTCCCAGCCAAACGCTTCATAGAGCCTGTTGTATTTTGGCGTGGAAGAAAGATACTCGTTGCCGCGCACTACATGCGTGATTTCCATCAGGTGGTCATCTACCACATTTGCAAAGTTATACGTAGGGTAGCCATCCGACTTAATCAGAATCATGTCATCAAGCTCCGTATTGTCAACGGAGATATCACCGTAAAGTTCATCGTGGAAACTGGTTGTTCCCTCTGTGGGATTGTTCTGACGGATGACATAGGGAATGCCGCTTGCAAGCTTTTTTGCCACTTCTTCTTTGGAAAGCCCGAGACAGTGCTTGTCGTATACTGTAATCTCTTTGCCCTCTACCACTTCTGATTTCAGTGTGGCAAGCCGCTCCTTATCACAGAAACAGTAGTAAGCCTGTCCCTTGTCAATCAGCTCCTTTGCATACTTCATATAGATGCCTGCCTGGACACGCTCACTCTGCACATAAGGACCATATCCCTTATCCTTGTCGGGACCCTCGTCATATGTCAGACCCGTTTTCTCCAGCGTATTATAAATGATATCTGTAGCGCCCTCCACATAGCGCTCCCGGTCGGTATCCTCAATCCGGAAAATGAAATCCCCGCCCGCATGTTTTGCTATTAAAAACTCATATAATGCCGAACGCAGATTGCCGACATGCATTTTTCCCGTAGGACTTGGCGCAAATCTGCATCTTACTTTTTTTGCCATCTTTATACTCCTCCGTTTTATATCATTTTCTATCCGTCAATTTCCATCCTCCAGCATTGATTGAAAGATATCCTTAAGTTTTTGCAAATCCTCATTGTCTGGCGATTTTGTTAACGCCTTCTCCATCAATTCCAAGGCAAGCCGGATAAATCCCTGAAACTGTTTGTTTGTCATTCCCATATCTGATACCATCCTTTCACCGCCTTTTTAAATCATTTACATTTATTATTCATTTACCATATCGCTATAATCCGGAAGCTTTTTCTCGGATGCATTCTTGAAACTTAATAAATCCTTAGTTGCCGCCGGAATTGCAATATTCGTGCCCGCGCCTGCCACGCAGCCGCCCGGACACGCCATCCCTTCAATTAAGCAGCCGTTTTTCTTCCCTGCCTTTGCAAGCATCAGTATCTTCTTGCACTCAGACAGGCTCTCGGCATGTTCGATGTGAATTTCCGTATCGGGGTAATATTCCTTGATACAGCTCTCAATCGCGCTGGCAACTCCGCCTGCCACACCATATCCGCGCCCCGCCGCTGTCGCGTCGTTCATCGAATCAAGCGCTTCTATCTCGTCAAGCAGGATTCCTTTCGCCTCGAACATTCCCAGCAGTTCCTCAAAGGTAATGACAAAATCCACGTCAGATCGGACGGTCCTGCGGCTTGCCTCAAGCTTTTTGCTCGCGCATGGTCCGATAAACACAACGCTCGCGTCGGGGTGCTCCTCCTTGATGACCCTTGCCGTCGCCACCATCGGTGTCAGTGCATTGCTGATTTTGTCGATGGTTTCCGGGAAAAACTTCTTGGCAAGCATGGACCACGACGGACAGCATGATGTGAGGAGGAACGGCAGTTCCCCGGTAGCCACTTCCTTCACATAATGTTCCGCCTCTGTCATTGCCCCCATGTCCGCGCCGATTGCAGTCTCGTACACATCAAAGAATCCCAGTTCCTTGAGCGCTGTCTTGAGCATGTCCGGCGTCACCTTGGGACCAAACTGTCCCACAAATGCCGGCGCTACCTGGGCAATGATTTTCCTGCCTGACTGCATCGCGCGAATCAGCTGGAATATCTGTGATTTGTCCGCAATAGCCCCGAACGGACAGCTTACCATGCACTGCCCGCAGGAGACACATTTTTCATCGTCAATGACCGCCCTGCCGTGGCTGTCCGAATGAATCGCATTGACACCGCAGTGCGCCAGACAGGGTCTCTGCTGGTGCGAAATCGCATCATAAGGACACACAGTCTTACACTTTCCGCATTTGATACATTTCTCCTGGTCAATGACAGAGCGTCCATTCTTCATGGTAATTGCACCCCGCGGGCACACTTCATTGCACGGATGCGCAAGGCACCCCATGCATTTGTCTGTAACCTCATACCTGTTTTCCGGACATGCATTGCACGCCGACGCAATGACCTGCATGAGGGGCGGTTCATAATATTTTTCATCAATATTGCTCTCCTCCACGCCCTGGCTGACCTGTACCGGTTCATCCTCCGGACGCAGTGACATTCCCATGGCAAGCCTGGTGCGTTCGCGGATAATTTCCCGCTCCCTGTAAATATTATCCCAGTATGGTGAATTTTCTGCATCCGCCAATTTATAAGGAAGCGCCTCCATGTCATCCACAAGATTGGTGGAATTGTATGCCATGTTTGCCACTTCCCTGAAAATAGCACGCCTTGTCTTGCGCACCTGCGTATCTATACCTCTCATACCCACGCCTCCTACGTATGTTTCGCAAAATTATTCACAATCTGCCTTGCTGTTTTTATTTTGACATAATTTTAACAATATTTCAATACATTATTCAATATTATTTATTGATACATTACGCAGGATTTTTTACTGTCATGAATTCTGATACAGCTCCCGGATATAATTTAGTGCCGCCACTGCATTGTCAGGCTTTGTGTTCTCAAGCGTGGCATGCATGAACGGTTTTTCTTTTTTCATATAGGGTATCACGCGCTCCCAATGGCATTGTCCCTGTCCGACAGGCACTGACACCAGCTTTCCGTTTTCTATGACAAAATCCTTTACGTGAAGCACTGCCACATCTTTTCCCAGCAGCTCAACCGCCTCGTCCAGGATTTCATCCTGCTTCTCATAGTTGTATATTTCCAGCAGATTCACGGGGTCTAAAATAATCCTCAGGTTGGGCGAATCAATCTCATCCAGCACACGCCTTGCGCGGACAGGATTGCACACAATATGCCGCACCACCGGCTCTATTGCCATAAGAACGCCCATCTGCTCCGCATATTTTACAACCGGGCGGAGATTTTTAATAAATGTCTGTAACGACTCCTCGTTCCAGCAGGCTTCCTCGAATTGGTAGGCAGTGTTTGGTGCGCCGGTTTCCGTGCCGACTACCCCCGCCCCGAGATGTGCCGCAAAACGGATATTTGCCATGTATTTATCCTGAATCTGCCTTAACTGTACGGGATCAGGATTGGCAAGGTTCAGATAACAGCCAAGTACCGCACAGTCCAGACCGTTCTTGTCAAACAGCCTTCTTAAATACATGGCATATCCGGGCGTAAGTGCAGACGGCGCTACTGAATTTTCACTGATTACTTTGGAAAGTGCTACGTGTGCACATGCAAATCCCTGCTCCTTTACGATTTTCAGGCGTTCTTCTATCGGTGCCTGCACCGCGTCATGTAACCGAATACCAAACTGCATTTATATCTTCCTCCCTAAAAACCAATGACATTTTCGCGTGTGTACGCTGCGGCTTCCTCGTCGCCAAGCATCCGAACAAAAGGGGCGCGCTCGTTTCCGGCACCGGCGCCATAATTGCCATACTCCGCAAAAAACATCGTGTCCCATGCTTCCTTATTATCCCAGTCGTGCCAGCCTTCTTTGCGGATGTGCGCGCCAATCTCGGAATGCATAATGACGCATTTTGCATATTTTCTCCAAGGTCTTCCAAGGTAAGCGCTCCCATCAGGACAGTCGCCTGTAAAACGGCAGTGGTCAAACACATAGCCGTATTTTTGTCCCTCATAAGTCGAGGGCGCTGTCACATATCCACTTACTTCACTCGTTCTCTTTTTCATAAACAATTCGCAGTTTTCAAAATAAGCAATGGCGCTGCCAAATATGAAGTCGACATTCCCTGTGATGTAGCAGTCCTTATACAAATGCCTGCCTACACGCCTTGGCGCAAACTCCTTTGGTCCCTTAAACCCGCCTGCCTGCTTTTCCTGTTTCGGCAGCGGCGCCGTAAACAGCGTGTCCTGATGACCGTCAAAACGGCAATTTTCAAATATCAGGTGGTCACCGTCCGCATAGACCGCAAGCGCCTGTCCTGCCTTATTCCCCTGTCCTGCCTCATTGTAAAACGAAATATGGCTGGCATAAAAATAATCCGCATCAATAAAGACACTCTGTGTCCGGAATGTTCCACGCTTGTCACCCTCCGGCATGATGTCCAATGCCCCATCCGAGTAGGTTATTTTCGTCTGCTCCGCGTCCGTTCCGATAAAGGAGATATGATTTTGTTTGATCTCAAGGCGCTCCCTGTAAGTACCCGGTGCAATATGTATGACAACCTCCATATCCTTATACTGTCTGGCTGCTTCAAGCGCGTCGCTTATTTTTGCAAATCCCTGTCCCTTGTCTGCGTCTACATACAATTCTTTTCTTTCCATTGTCAGCTGCCTTTCATTCATATGCTAAACGTCACGTCTCAGCATTTCTGCATACGCCAGCAAAAATGGCGCGGTTCCTTTTGCGTCATCTTTTACAACCGGTTCTGACATGTAATACTCATATGTTCCGTCGCGTCTGGGATTATCGGCAGGTCCCAGCCCAGCCACCAGGCAGATGCCGCCAAGACTCATTTCGCCCTCCACTGCCGATAAATACCTGTCGCAGATTCCGTTGAATGCCTTCACGCCATACTCGCTGTATTCCTCCGGAAGATATCCCAGACGGGCGCCTTTCATCAGGCAGTATGCCATTATTGAGCTTCCGCTTGTCTCAAGATAATTCTTCTCCCTGTCAGGGTAGTTTGGCACCTGATACCACATTCCCTCCGGGGACTGGAATTTCAGCATGGCGTCTATCAGTTCCCTGTACATGGCGAGCAGATGGCTGTAATCCGGATATTCAGGGTCTGCCAATGTCAGGGTGTCCAGAAGCGCCATGGAAAACCATCCGAGCGCCCTCAGCCAGAAATTCTGAGAAAGCCCGGTCTCCTTGTCAGCCCAGAACATCTGTCTCTCCGAATCATACGCATGATAATAAAGTCCTGTTACAGGATCCTTCTGGTTTTTCTCGACATTAAAAAACTGCGTGAAAATGTCCTTGTAATTTTTCTTGTCATGAAAGCGGTTTTCGTATTCCAGGTAATACGGCTGTGCCATATATAGACCGTCAAGCCATACCTGATGCGGGTAAATCTTTTTATGCCAGAAGTTTCCCTCCTTTGTACGCGGCATCTCAAGTATCTGCTGATAGATATTTGCCGTTGCCTTTGCGTATTTTTCCTTTCCGGTCAAATCGTACAATGTAAATAAATTTTTTCCCTCATTGATGTTGTCCAGATTGAGTTCATCCTTGTTGTAGCCGATAATCGTTCCGTCCTCCTGAATCCGGTGGTCAATGTATTTTTCCGCAAAATCGAAATATTTCTTATTGTCCGTAACCTTATAGAGCTCCAGAAGCGCCATAATCATGCATCCGTCAATATAATCCCACGAAGCCTTTTTTCCTGCCCTTATCTTTTCGATGTTCCACACGGGTTCATCCATTGTGCTCCTGTCAATCAGTTCATTTACATATTTTTCTACGATTTCAATCGCCATAGACCGTCACTCCCTTTCGCTTATTTTCATCTGACATAATGGTCGATTCCGTCACAGATGACAGACTCGCCATTCTGCCCCGAAACCGTGACATTTTTCAGTTCAAACGTCTCAATATTTTTGGCAAAAATACCAGTATTTGTCTGCTTATCCACTCCGTCCATCATCGCCGGAACGCCTGCCATCGGATTTTCCGCAAAAGAAAATTCCGCATTTTCAAAAGTCACATGATGAATCTTCTGCTCCGGCAGTCCGTACATATAGGACGCAGCCGCATGGCAGTTTGTCGCCTTGAGGTTTTTAAACAGGAAATCCCCCAAATACGGTGTCCTCTCGTCCACCGGGTGCAGTTCTTTTGACTGCACATAGTCGGAATGCCCGTCCGCATCACAGAAATAAAACGAGTTCATGACAACCGGAGTCATCACATGATCCATGATGATATTTTCAAACCGGATGCCAGTCACAATGGCATCCTTGCCGCGTCCGCGTCTGGTCTTAATGCGGAGCCCGCGGTCTGTGTGGAGAAACAGGCAGTTCTCAACATTCAGGTTTTTCACGCCGCCTGCCATCTCACTTCCGATTGTGATGGAACCGTGTCCGTCCCGCATACAGCACTGCCGTATCGTGAGGTTTTCAGACGGTGTCTTATATTTTGACCCCATATAAATCTTGCCCGATTTAATGGCAATGCAGTCATCCCCCACGGAGAAATAAACCCCGATGATATCCACATTTTTGCAGGATTCAGGGTCAAGTCCGTCCGTATTGGGTGAATCCTTGGGTCCAAGTACGGAAATACCGATAAACTTCAGGTTTTCCGAGAAATACGGATGGATATTCCATGAGGGACTGTTCTTGACCGTAATACCATGCAGGACGACATTCCTGCAATGGTTCAGGAAAATCATGCGCGGACGCCATGCAATGCGTTTTACCTTGGGATTGTCCCACCAGTTTTCCCTGCTCGCACAGCCGTCTATCGTCCCCTGTCCGGTAATTACGATGTTCTCGACGTTGATTCCCGTGATGATTCCCGCGAACATGTCGAGCGGGTCACCCTCCCACGTGCCAAGCAAGTATTCCTTTTCCTTGTCAACGCACGCAATTTTTCCGGGCAGAATCGGGAACCTTGTCCTGTCCGTAAACGCGGAAAGCGTCGCGTCCTTTCCGATTTCAAGCACCAGGTCGCTCTTTAAAAACAAGGGATAAATTTTGTACACGCCAGCCGGAATATAGACCCTGCCCCCTTTTGGACACGCATTGATGGCACACTGTATAAAGTGTGTGTCATCTGTCTCCCCATCTCCTTTTGCGCCGAAATCTTTTACGTTTAATGTAACATACTCTTCTTCCGTAGTAACTTTGAAACACTCAGATTCATCCGAGCCGCACTTTATGTTCACATCATACGTCGTTGCAGGCTCCAGTCCGAACACCGTCGCAACATTCCTGTCACTTTTCTCCGCAAGGTTCCCATTCACATAAATTTCATGCTCCTGCTCTGAAGAAAAATATCCGTTTTCCTTAATTTCTACCACAAAACTTGTGGAAGTTTTATAAATGACCTCAAAATTCATTACGCCCTCCATTCTGACAGCGGCATGGCTCCAATCGGGCAGAAAAGATTTTTACCGCCACATGCCGCATCAGGATATTGATTATAAATTAATAGCATCTATAACTAAAATAACATATATAACCAAAAATATCCATAGGAAAATGTAAGCTCTTACATTATTTTTTGCGAATTTTTACAGGTCCTGCATTTTTTCATAATCATACACTGCCCTGAGCAGTTCCGCGACGCTCCATGCCTGTGCAAAGCATCCCCTTGATACCGTAGGCACGTCACCGTCATAAATTTCTGCTATCTGCGCCACGCAGCCTTCCCTGAGCCATGTGCCAAGGGCTTCAAATCCTGACTTTAATTCTGTCTGGAGGCGTTCCCGCTCTGCCGTGTCGTTACATCTTTGGGCATATCGGATACATGCCCTGTAATAACCGCCCAGCGGGAATGCCCAGACCGTTCCCTGATGGTAAGCCCTGTCGCGCTCCTCCATCGGTCCGATATAAATGCTGTGGAAATCAGGGTCGGCTTTTGCAAGTGTGCGCAGTCCGACTGTCGTGTATAGCTCGTCCTTGACTTTTCTGATAACAAGCGCTTCCCTGTCAGCAGGCAGCATGGTAAACGGCATTGTCAGCGCCCAAATCTGGTTGCACCGTATCTGGTTCTCATCCTTTCCGCCCGATAGGACATCCTTCAGGCACTGCGCGCCCTCATTCCAGAATTTCTCCTGAAACGAATCCTTTACTTTATCCGCCAGCTCCTGGTATGCCTTGTCCTGTGTCAATTTGTGCATCACCATCAGCGCGCTGTACCAGTATGCATTGATTTCGACCGGCTTGCCATGTCTCGGGGTCGGCAGGAAATCGCCCACACGCACATCCATCCATGTAAGCTGTTCCAATCCGGCTCCTGCCATAATCAGGCCGTCACTGTCCATCTTGATATGGTAATCCGTACCGTTCTGATATGCGTCCATAATCTGTTTCAGCACTGGAAGGATTTCATCCTTGAACGCATCGTCCTTTGCGTATTCCATATATTCATACACTGAATTGACAAATAGCAGCGGGGCATCCGCAGAATTGTACATGGGGTTTTCGCCCCCCTCCGGAAACAGGTTCGGCAGAAGTCCGTTCTTCACATATTTTGCAAAAGTCCTGAGAATGCTTTTGCATTCCGCAAACCGCCCTGTTACCATGGTAGCTCCGGCAAGCGCTATCATGGTATCGCGCCCCCAGTCCTCAAAAAACGGATACCCAGCTATAATACTCTTACCATTTGTCGAATCACGTCTTACCACATAGGCATCCGCGCTCAGCAACAGCTGTTTTCCGAGTGCTGATGACAGCCCTGCCTGATTCACCAGCTGTTCCCTGCGTTCCCCGCGCGCCTGCACCAGCCTGTCAAATATTTTTCCCGCGTCCTGTTCCGTATCGGCATGCGTGCTGAAAATGACATATATGTCACTTTTATCCGGTATCTGTGCCTTGATTTCATGATTCATAAAGACATTTCCGTATTCTTCGCGTCCGTCACGCTCATCCTGTGAAAAGTACATCTCGCCAAACAATGCAGGCTCATGCATACACAGCTCTGCATTTGTCGCAACATGGAGCAACTCCATCTCATCAAACTGTGGCAGCTTCTGGGAAGCATCAAAGATTTCCTTTTTAGATGTGAGACGCAGCAGGGGTGTCAGCTCCAATGTAACCTTTTTCCCTGCGGGATTCTTTATTTCATATTTCAACGCTGCCACATTTTCATCATGTGCTGTCACAATTCTCTTAACAATTGTCACGCCGTCAGCCTGAAATGTCCATGCAGGCGCAGCGTCGTCAAAATCATCATAGACAAACTTCTCAAGATACCGGTATCCTGTATAATCATTTCCGTCCTTCATGCGCTGGGAAGTCAGTATGTGCTCCACACCATCAATGACCAGCTTTTCAAAGATGTTCGTGACAAGATGCATCCTGACATTCGGCGCCCTTTTTGCCGACATGAAAAGCGCATGGTCACCTCTGGCTGCCGCCCCTATAATGGACAGGCTGCTGTAACCGCCCAGTCCGTTTGTGAGCAGAAAACAGTTTTTTTCACCCTCCTGCAATGAATCCCAGTCTTTTTTATCAAATTCAAACCGCATAACATTCCTCCTTGTTTTTTGTTTTCTATTTTACCATACACAATTTCTGCTAACAATCAATTTTTTCTTGAATCGGAAGATTATATGTGATATATTGTTACTGTCCACGCAGGCACAGAAACGGAGAAGCGCATGAAAAAAACTGTACATAACAGATTACTTTGCATTATTTTAATGATATCCATGTTTGTGCTGGGAATTTACTGTGAGGATATTCACACAAATTCCTTTTTTTCTTATGCCAGCTCGGAGGCGGATGCTGCCGCTCTACAGCCTGTGCGGAACGTTTCTGACACGGACAGCTACTGTGAAAAAAATGCCCTCAGCACACTGGAGCACTTTATCGCTGTCCAGCATACAACGCGCAGCCTGTCTGTTTTCAGGCTTGGGCAGTTGTTCATTCTGGTGCTACTTCTGATTGCAGCGTTTCAGTTCCTATTCTCATTCCGCAATTCTTATCTGCATACCAGCGCATATGCGAACCGGTATCATCAAAGAACCCTGGAATACATTCACCACAATGACGGTAAAAAAGCATAGCTTCCATTGTTAATAACAACTATTTTTGGAAACGCACAAAAGCGTCTTTTTTGCGTGCCAAAATTACATATTTTTATTGTTTTAAATGGAGGTTTTAGTATGCTTGAAAATATCATATTTGGTCTTATGGTTGTGGCTGCCCTTGGCGCTGCTGTGTTTACCTGTATCTATGAAATGGGCGGTTTCACGCGCAGTTCTGAAAAAGGACAGAAGACAGCCCATACAGACAAAAATAAAAGTGAATAACATTCTATAATCTGGAGGAATTGATATGAATATATTGTTATGGATTTTAATATTTATTGGTGGTGCTGTCGGTGCGCTGTCCACACTTTACATTGTAGCTTCCCTTTTTGCAGTGATTTTTTACAAAATATACCGCGCAGTACGGTACCACGCATCTATCTATGACTAAATTGGACTTGAAACATGAGCCAATTCAGTTTAGGATAATAACAGGAAACTATTTGACTGAATTTATTGAGAAAGGGTGGATTTATGACTTTTGTCTTACTGCTTGTTGCAATTGTGATATTACTCTGCGTGATGGCTGAAAAATTTTCCGGGAAATTTGGCATGCCGGCATTGATTCTGTTTATGTTTATCGGAATGCTGTTTGGAAGTGACGGTATTTTCAAGATACCTTTTGACGACTATCGGCTTGCAGAAAATATCTGTTCCATTGCGCTGCTGTTTATCATGTTCTACGGCGGATTTAACCTGAAATGGACGCTTGCACGGGATGTGGCGGCAAAATCCATCCTTTTATCGACAATCGGCGTGGCTGTCACTGCCGTTGTCACTGCACTGTTTGTCAGACTGGTTTTAAACTACACCTGGCCGGAAAGCTTCCTGGTCGGCGCCGTGCTGGGCTCAACTGACGCGGCAAGCGTATTTGCCATACTGCGCCAGAAAAAACTGAACCTGAAAGACAGTACGGCATCCCTTCTGGAAATGGAAAGCGGAAGTAATGACCCCATGGCATATATGCTCACATTCATCGCCATGGGCATCATTGATTCCGGCAAGGCAGAGCACATTGTGATCCGCATCTTCTTACAGCTGGTTGTGGGCGGTCTTGTCGGGGTAATATTTGCAAAACTGACCATATGGCTGATGACAGAAACGGAGCTGATTTCCGAGGGACTTGACACAATTTTTATGATTGCAATGGTTCTTATATGCTACGGACTGTCACAGATTCTGGGTGGCAATGCATATCTGAGCGTGTACATAATGGGCATTATTATCGGCAACAGCAAAATCACGAGCAAGGCAACGCTGATTCCTTTTTTTGACGGCGTGACCTCCCTTGCACAGATTCTTATTTTTTTCCTGCTGGGGCTTCTGACGATTCCGCACGAAATGTCCGATGTCATCTTTACGGCAATTGTCATCACAATCATACTGACCCTGATTGCCAGACCTGTCGCGGTCTTCCTGCTGTTAAAGCCATTTCGCTGCTCCGCAAGGCAGTGCCTTCTGGTGTCGTGGGCAGGTCTTAGGGGCGCCTCATCTTCCGTTTTTGCCATTATGGCTGTGGCTGGCGGAATCATCATGCCGCACAATCTGTTCCACATTGTGTTTATGGTGTCGCTCTTTTCGGTGGCAATACAGGGAACGCTCCTGCCAAGGGCTGCCCAGAAGCTTGACATGATTGACGAGAATGCCGATGTCAGAAAGACATTCAACGACTACCAGGAAGATTCCGCCATCACGCTGATACGCATGTTTATCCCGAAGGGACACCACTGGGAAAACAAGCTTATCAAGGAAGTGTGCTTTCCAACGGGCTCCCTTGCCCTTATGATAAAGCGCAATCACGAGACCATCATTACGAAAGGAGACACTTTGATAAAGGCTGGCGACAGCATCATTTTAAGTGCGCCCTCCTACAATCCAAGCGGCAATGAGCAGCTTGAGGAGACAAAGATTGACAGGACGCATCCATGGTGCGGCCATACCATATCCGAGCTTGACCTTGCGCCGGACGAGTTAATCGCGATGATTATGCGCGGTGATGAATCCCTGATTCCTGACGGGAAGACGAGAATCTATGAAAACGACAGAGTGGTGACCTACCATGAGTAGGCCGCCACTCCTATTCTTATTCTGCTTCGCGCAGTCTCTCGACCACGGATTTTTTCACCATGAATTGATACGACAGATAAGGTATCATAATGCCCAGCAGTGCAAATAATGGGGCAATAATCAATACTGGCGAAATCGTAAACTGATAGGTGAGAAACCAAAACATGCTGCCAAGCAGATTGCCTGCAAATGGCGCAGTCAGTATGGTAAACGCCACTGTAACCAGAATGGAACCGATGGATTCATATAGTCCCTCTAAAATAAGCATCTGTTTTAGCTGCCTTCCTGTCATGCCTACCGCCTGCAATACGGCAAGCTCCCTCTTGCGTGACAGGATTCCTGTGACAATGGAGTTTATGAAATTCAGAATTCCAACAAGTCCTACGATAAGGCTAAGTACGCTTCCCACGAATGCAAACATATTCCTAAATTGAGAAAATTCTGCTTCCTGCTTCCTACGGCTCTCATATCCATACTCGTCCGCAATGTTTTCTGTATAGTCAGCCAGAAAGCTGTCCATGTCCTCATTATATTGCGGGTTATCATGTTCCATGTCAAGCGCATAATACATCACTGCCGATGATTCTGTCTCCTGAAGGAATGTATCTGCCCCCATGACAAACTGTGCACCGCTATAATAACGGTAATTCATCTGATTTGGGACAACCACCAGCGCCACTACCTCATAATCCCTGTCATGATAGACAACCGGCCGTGATGAAACCGGTACACTGTCCGGGATATGAGCATCATCCTCATAAACCTCGCTCGTCTCTGGGTTATAGTATTCACGCTGTTCCACATACCTGATTGTTACCGTGTCCCCGACTCTTGCCCAGTTGAATCCTGAATCCAGATTCACGTTTTCATAATCATCCGACACGTACACCGCCGCGACATAATTCCCGCCTTCGTGCAGCTTGTCAAGACTGCCTTCGATAACCCTGAGCTTGTCAAGGCAGAAATCTTCCATCCCATAGAGGCTGACATTATCCATTGCCTGACCGTTTGCTTTTACGCAATCCTGAAGCATCGCATCCACAGTTTCCTGTGGCAGGTATCCAGTATACCTTTTCCTGTAAAATTCTTCCGAAACATGGCTCTGCGCAGAAAAACCGTACGTCCTGCCGCTGTCCGCGATGCCTTTCTGTTCATGAATCGCTGCAATCACATCCTCTTCCACGGCAATATTCTCATCCCAAAAGATACCGTTCGTCTCAAGGTGCGAAGCGTTTGCCACCAGATAATCCACGCTGATGAATTTATCTACATATTTTCCCATGTCAAAAGAATTGGAAAACGTCACTGTCAGATTCAGGAGCACAACGGCAAGGGAGAGGGAAATGACCGTCACGGCTGTCTTTACACGGTTTCTTCCGATATTGGACCATGCCATTTTGGGCACGGAAGCGCCCTTTTTCGATTTTTTAACCGAACGCTTTATATTTTCCCCCTCCACATATCGAACTGCCTCTACTGGTGATACTTTTGCAGCGTATTTTGCAGGCTTGCGGCATGAGATCACTACGGTCAGAAGCGCAAATACCGCGGAAAACAGAAATATCAGCGGATTTACGGAAGACAGTTCAAGCCTTATGCCCTGCAGCTGTGCCGCAATTGGTTTTGTCAGGATAATACCGCAGAAATATCCGGCTGCCATTCCAAGCGGTATGCCCGCCGCAGATAACGAATATGCCTGAATATATAAGATTCTCCGAATCTGTCTGCCTGTTGTCCCTATGGTTTTGAGCATGCCATAAAAACGGATGTCATTTGAGACAGATATCTGAAAAACATTGTAAATAATCAGGTATCCTGTAAATATAATCAGGGCAAGAATGCCTGTAATGGAAATGATTGTCATGCCATCCAGACTTCCGTTCATCTGGGCTGACATATATCCCCAATTCACGCCATTATTAATATAACGATCCTGACTCGGTTCCTCACATTGATAACTGTAATGTGCAAGGACTGTTTTGTTATTTTCTGCGATGTTCCGACTGCTTTTATACATCACATCCAAATTATAGATTCCAGCCATTACATCCAAATTTGCAGGATCAAACTTGGCAATCACCTCATCAACCTTGCTGTCCGGTATCAAAATATGATTTGCCACGGTTACCTCGTCATATTCCCACCAGCCGCATAGCGTAAATGTTTCCGTGACAGTCTGTCCCTTCATGGTAATCGGAACCGTAAACTGTGCACCTATTTCGGGCTCTACACCAAGAAGCTCCAGTACCTTTAAATCGGTTGCTGCTTCGTTTGTCCCTTCCTTTGGCAGCCGCCCCTCTATTGGCTCCAGGAACATCCACTTTGCCATATTGGGGTCACACCAGCTCATTTCCACATGACTTTTATGGAATGGTCTTTCTGTTGCCATGCCGACAAAATGCCTGACACCATACTCTTTGATGAGAGGGTCATCCTTCAGCTCCTGCACCTGATCATAGGTCAGAAATTTGAATCCGCCATGTGCATACCCGCCAACCTGTCTGAAATTTTGCTGCTCCATGCCATGCACCAGTGATGTTACAATTGTAAAAAGCGCCGTGAACAACAGTGTTGTAAGCGCTATCGCCAGGACTGACACGATATTCTTTAATTTTGCCGACCGGAGTGATTTGAAGCTGATGTTCCGTATGCATTTCCTGTTTGCCACATTCATGATATCCGCCCTCCGTTCTGACCCGTTACAATATGTCCGTCCTCTATGCGGATAATACGGTCTGCAAGCTGGGCGATTTCTTCATTGTGTGTGATCATCACAATGGTCTGCGTGTATTTGCGGCTCGTAATTTTTAGCAGTCCCATGACATCCTGGCTTGTCCTGCTGTCCAGATTTCCCGTCGGCTCATCTGCGAGAATAATTGCGGGTTTTGCCGCCAGCGCCCTCGCGATTGCAACGCGCTGCTGCTGCCCTCCGGAAAGATTGTTCGGCAGATTCGCCAGCTTGCTTGACAGTCCCAGCGTTTCAATAATGCTGTCAATATAGTCCTTATCTGGCTCATTTCCATCAAGCTGCACCGGCAAAACAATGTTCTCATAGACATTCAGTACCGGCACCAGATTATAATTCTGGAAAATAAACCCAATTTTCCGGCGGCGGAATATGGTAAGCGCCTCGTCCTTCAGGGTAAAGATTTCCTTTCCGTCAACAGACACGCTGCCTGATGTCGGTCTGTCCAGACCTCCAAGCATATGCAGCAGCGTTGACTTTCCACTGCCCGATGTACCGACTACGGCGACAAACTCCCCCTTCCCAACTGACAGATTCACACCATCCAGCGCATGTACCTCATTTTCACCACTCCCATAAACTTTTTTCAAATCGCTTGTTGATAAGATATTCATATGATTCCTCCATTTGTGAAATTTTTGTTGTATTCTATTATCGCATACCATTCTTTCCACATTCTTTCCGGAATGAAATGAAATCTTACGGTTTTGTTAGAATATTCGTTCTGTTCGCATGCCTTGCGTAACACTGCATAAGTCTGCAAGTCCTTATATTTCGGTGTTTCTTGGGATTTTACGGCAAATGGTCATTTCACGTAACCTTTCACAAATTTACGTATTTCTACACATGATTGGCCTTAAATGTTCTATAGGTATGAATATTCTTCTCAAATGGCGTAATCTGTTCCTTCAGTATCAGAAACATATTTACATTAATCCATCTCATCTTTTGTCTCCAAATAACAAAGGAACTGTTTCCAGTTCCTCTATTAATACGATTTTATCAGGCTTCGTAACCTCTCTGCGTTCCTCTGAATTGAAATCCTTCCTTAAATATAAAAAACATATTTGATATGGAATGGGCAGCAATACAGCCTTTTACCTTTCCATCCACGCAAACAGAAACAATTCTCTTTGCATCTTCATAAAATGGTTCTCGAGTAAGAATATAATCAAGCAATACGTTTGTGTCAATCAGAATCCTATTTACCATATTTTTCCTCTCTATATTCGGCTAATTCTGCATCATAATCAACAACAGTACCTTTCTTGCGTAACTGCTCTAATCTTTCGAATGCCGCTTTCTTTTCTGTCTGATTATCATTATACAGACCATTTACCCCCTGCATAATCTGTAATACAAAACTAATTTTATCTTCTGGCAGTTTCTCCAATTCTTTCATTGCGCTCTGTCTTAATACTTTCATGAAAACACCTCACTTTGATAGTTTATATTGAATATACTCTACATTTTTTAGTATTATAACATTCTCATTTCCTAATTTCAATTAGTATTATTAGAATGTGTCTCAATACTTTTTATTCCAATAACAAACAAATAAGTACAGAAATATTTCTCCAACTGTACTTATTTGTTTGTTGTTAAAACTATATACCTAGCTAAACACAGCGCAACTTTAGTTCGGGGTACTTCGATAAACTGCCTTTATGCCCTTACGCTCTAAAGCGTTGGCAACCGCCCCGATATGGATTGTCGGCTCTTGGTCAATTCCCTGTTTCTTAAAAGAACGGTGTTCCCAATATACTGCAATCCCCAACTGCGCATTGGTGACATTGATTGTGTCAGCTAAAACCTTGCGCCAGCAAATCTGAACACAAAGAGACCATTCTCTAAAATTTTTTTAGAAAACAGTCTCTGATACATTCATTTTAAAAATTGTTATCTTGCAGTACCATGCAGAAATGCACCATTTTCTTTTGCAAAAGAATTATTATTCTGGCATGCATCCCAGTTAATAGACCAACTCATAATACCCCTCATGCCAGGGTACTCGGCATCCAGCTTGGTGAATGCTGACTGCAGTGCAGAATTTGCAATCTGTCCGGATCCTGCCGCTCCCTGAGAACAGGGAACAGCGATAACCACCTGATCAGGACGTAACGGTTTGAAAAAGCCGCCGGATGTGGTGCTTTCATATAATCCGCTGGTTTCAAAACCTTCCAATAACATCTTGCACATAGCCACTACTGCATCCTCATTGCCCATAGAATAACTCTTTCCGTCCGGAGCCGTAATCGCCGCGGAATTATAAAGCTGTACATGGACAAAGGATGTTTCTTCACGAAGGGCATTAATCATCGGAAGATAAACGCCGCTTCGAGGATCCGCATAGGCGCTTGTTCCGCCATAATATGCATAACCCAACTGCATATAAAAGGTTTCAGGAGCCCAGCTTAATATGAAATCGTCACCATAACTGTGTACAATCTGTCTGATTGCTTCAATCATATTTACGATTTTAGGAGATTTCGGATTATTGATATCCGGATCATTTCCTGAATCAAATTGTACACTGCTCTGCTCTAAGTCAATATCAATGCCATCAAAGCCATATTCATCCACAAAGCTTTTGATATCATTGACAAATTGATTTACTGCCGTATCACTGGTTAAGGAGAAATATCCTTCATAACCGCCGATCGCCAGTACGATCTTTTTGCCCTGTGCCTGTAATGCCTTGATATCTGCCTTAAAGTCGTCCTTGGTGTAGCTGTCATTTAAGCCAGACACCTCAAACTTCATCTTTCCGTCTGTGGAACCTGCCCTGACAGGCTCTGCAAAGGAAATATTGATAACATCCCAGTTCGGGTCTACATCACGAAGTTTTACAAAAGGAACACCGCCAGACGCATTACCGCCCCATGTGTGCCAGTAACCGATCATTAATCTGTCGGTATTGCCTGGCATCGGAGCCGGTTTTTCAGGTTCTTCCGGTTTTTCAGGTTCTTGCGGTTCAACAGGATCTGTAGGGTTTGTCGCTTCTCCTGTCTCTAACGGAGGAAGCTCATCTAAACATTTGGAAACAGTATTGGCAAATTCATAGTTATTGGATGCGTCCCAGTTAATGGACCACGTCATGGCGCCACGCAGATTTGCATATGCCTTAGGAGGTGTAAATCCACCCGCTTCTTTGCCGTAAACAAGGCTTTCAATTGCAGCCGTTACATTGGAAGGGCTCTGATATCCGCCGCCTGCTGCTCTGCTTGTAGCAGGAAGTCCGAGGCCTACCTGGTCAGGACGAAGTCCGCCTTCAAGCTGTGTCGTTGCTAATGCTGTCAAAAATCCGATAGTTCCCTGATTGAAGTTACTTCCGCCGTAACCCGGCATTCCACCAGAGTTATAGTACTGGGTATTCATAATGGTCAAAATATCCTTTACCTCACGTGCAAGCTTCAAATAAGTTGCATCGTAGGTATAAATGTCCATGGTCTGCGGAGCCATCGTCAAAATGAAGCTGTCCCCTGATTTTTCTGCCAGAAGTTTTAATGCCTGAGACAGATGCGGTACATCAATTCCATGTTCCAAATCAACATCCACACCGTCAAAGCCATATTCCTGCATTACTTTCCATGCACTGTCTGCGAATGTCTTCGCTGCTTCATCGGAATTAATAATTACATTTCCCACTTCACCGCCGATTGCAATGATAACCTTCTGGTTCTTTTCATGCGCCTTATTTACATCAGCTTTAAAATCAGCTACTGTATAGCCGCCCAGCTCTTTGCATAAAGTGGAATCCAAATTGAAAACGATTTCACCAGATTTACTTGTTGCATCCGCAAAGGAAATGCAGATAATGTCATAGGTTTCCGGTACATCGCCCAGTTTCAGGGGAGTTGCACCATTGATAAAGTTCTGCCAGTAGCCTGTCAGCACACGATCCGGAAGTGGAGATGTACTAGGCATAGGTGCTGGTTCTTCCGGGTCGGTTGGCTCTATGGGATCTGTGGGGTCAGTCGGCTCTACAGGCTCCGTCGGGTCGGTCGGCTGTTCCGGTTCACCAGGTTTCACCTCACCAGCATATTCCTGCCACAGAGCTGGTACATTGGGTGGCTGCCAGCCGTCTAATGCAGTATGTGGCAGGAGGCATTCATAATTTACATTATTGTAAGAAACAATATCACCCATTTTGTATGTATTACCGATTTTCCAAGCATAAGCAACTGTTTCGTTTCCATCAGAAGTATCTGTGGGGTCAGTTGGTTCTTCTGGTTCCTCCGAGGCAGCCGGTTCTTCTGGTTCTTCCAGGTCAGTCAATTCTTCTGGTTCTTCCGGGGCAGTCAATTCTACTGAGTCAGTTGATTCTGTCAGGTCTGTAGTATCCTTGCCGTTGTGGACCGTTACCGTGGTACTTCCACTGCACTTTCCATAGCTATTAGAAAGCTCCAGCTTATATACATAGGTACCATTTGCCTTGTCTTTCACAGACCAGCTCTTGCTCTGTCCATTCGGGGAATCTGCTTCCAAGTCACCACTATCAATTAGTACATCATTTTCAAATAATTCATATGCTGTTGCATTTGTTCCCCACCAGATATTAAAAGTAATCTGATAATCGGGCTCTCCATTCCACGCATTATGCGTAACTGTGGGAGTTGCAGGCGCACCACTCGGTGTTCCCTTATCCGTTCCTGCCGCCAAAACAGTTACTGGCAAAAGCGTCAATACCATCATAACTACAAGCCACCACGAAAGCAGCTTATGAATGCGTTTTGTCATTTTCTTTAGTCCCTCCGATTATAATATTACAGAATGCCTTGTATTTACAGGCATTCTGTGATTTTTGTGCACAGCCCCATACAGGGGAAGTATGCCGCAGAAGCGGCGCATGGGGCGCGAGCAGGAGAAGGTAAATCTTCTCTACTCGATTTCTGCGACTTTCCATGCTCCCCATGCGCTGGAACCAGGAACTTCTCCCTGTGTCCACCACTGTGCCTGATAATACTTACCGTTATATATAACAGTGTCACCAGAGTTATAAACCTTGGAAGCATCCCATGTACCTGTAGCAGGCGTCTCCGGTTCAGTCGGATCTACTGGCTCCACTGGATCTACCGGGTCAGTCGGATCTACCGGATCTACCGGATCTACCGGTTCGGTCGGACCTACTGGCTCCACTGGGTCTACCGGGTCGGTCGGATCTACCGGATCCACTGGTGTTTCTTCTTCAATTACAGTAATTACTGCCTTTGCCACTACCTTGTGTCCTGCTGAATCTTCTACAGTGTATACCAGTTCATAAGAGCCGGCTTTTAAAACATCAACTTCTCCAGTAACAACAACTTTTTCTGTAAGGTCTCCGTCTTCTTTATCAGTAACAGATACACCTTCCATTGCGTCAAATTTGTCACCTAATGTAATCTCTTTATTCTTCACTCCTGCAAAAACAGGTTTCTGGTCTGCTACAGAGCCATTATTTTCATAAATAACCTGTCTGCCGATTTCCGGACCATCTGCAGTAATACGCTGGGCAAGTTCAATTCTTTCGATATTATCTAATGTAGCATTTTCATTTGCACTAGCCAGTTCGATCATAATGGATGCACCCTGACCGATTGTCTGGTTGTCATATACAGTTGCAAGATCAACCTCAACTACATTGCCTTTGTTTGTAACTGTACCACATCCATATCCTGAAGGAGAAAGGTCATCAGCCTCCTCCAATGTGATATACAGCTTCGGGCTCTTGATGGTTTCATATGCCATCTCGGTCAGCTGTAACACTTCACCGGATTCATTCTTGGTTTCGTTATTCTTCAAGGTGATTTGGTAACCGCGTTTCATTGCTCCCCAGTTTTCGCTGAACATAGTAACATCGGCGGTAACATCAACCTGTGGTGCTGGAATTTCATGCCGAGGCAGCGGTGATGAACCAAACAGCCCCTGTTTGATTGCCTTGGTCAGCTCGTCACGCTTTGTGGAATTAGTGGCTTTATCCTGAGATGCCATCCAGCTGATGCAGCCGCCCAGGCCGTTTGCCTTTACATATTCTGCCTTTAACGTAACAGACTTTACATTATCATAAGTGAAGAAAGCACCAGTACTTTCATCATACATGTAAGGAGCCTGTGCAACATCATCCCAGTATTCCTTCATGCCGGTATATCTTCCTTTTAAGGTATTCAGTGCATTGTAGCCCCAGACACCGCCTGCACGTCCGCCTTCGCCCACTTTCATGGGTGCTTCATTGACTGCACCGTAGGTAGGTGTCTGGTCAGCATCCTTATTGGCTTTTGCGGCTTCTCCAAACAGACCAGGCATTCCAGGTACGGTTCCTTTATCTACCTGCGCCCATCCACGGGTATAAAATGCACAGCCTACAACGATTTTCTCTGCAGGCGCCCCCTGGCTAATCATGTATTTTACTGTCTGGTCTACCGAAAGTCCTGACTCATAATAAGGGTCTGCCGGATTGCCATACAGCGGTGTCTGATGTCCGCTGACAGGATCCCATGCACCACGCATGTCATAAGTCATTATGTTGCCGAAATCGATGATTTCGAATAAACGCTTAACATCAACACCATCTTCCAGTTTAGAGGAAGGTGCAGGTAATGCACAGCTTAATTCATAAGTTCTTCCTAGCTCTGCGCCCTGTTCGTCCAGTGCGTTACGCAAATCCTGCATCAGCTTGATATAGTTCGCTTTATCTTCTGCGGATGCATAGATTGTACCCTCATCGTTGGTGTTATCAACATTGTCAGGTTCACGATACTGATTCTCACCAGGATATTCCCAGTCAATATCTACGAAATCCATATTATTGTATTTGATGAATTTCATAACATTGGATACGAAGTTCGCACGTGCAGTATCGCTTGCAGACATGCGGGAGAATTCATTGGATTTGGACCATCCGCCGATGGAAATACCAATCTTCAAATTGGGATTTTCTGCGCGGAGAACCTGAAACGCGTTCAAAAGACCTGCGTTTGCAGCGCCCCATGTAACGTTCATACCTACAGGCGCGCCTGTTGCAGCGTCCTTATCGGTAAATTTCAGATTGCCGTCCTTGTCAAAATACAGGAAAGCAAAGTTCAAATGTGTAATCTGGTCTGCCGGAATATCCTTCGGATAGAAGTTCCCCTGCCCACCCCAGATGGACCAGTCGCCGTAATACATTACATTTCTGTAGACCGGCATTTCTTCTTTTGCCTGTGCCGTGAGGGTGATTCCGCTAAACAGCGTAATCACCATAGCCAGTGCGGTTAATAGACTCAAAATTCTGTTATGTAACTTTTTCAAAGTGCTATACCTCCTTTTTCTTTATTTGTTGTCACATAAGCTATTTTTGTTTCATTATGACAAAATACGGTCATTTATTCCGATTATTTTCGTCATTATGCCACGCGGATAAAGTATATCAATCCTTTTTGCACGCTACAAGATGACAATATTGCCATTTATTTGTTTATTTTGTGCAATTTTAAGTATTCCGATCCGATAATGCATCTTTTTAAAATTCAGAGTACCTTTTTTCCGGAAAAGTGGTGCATACTTCCGTTAACTTATTGGGCTGCTGCCTGTTGTACGAATGTTGTCATACCCACGGTATCGCAATGCTCGCCTGTTATATCAGCACCCATCTTGCCTGTAAAGATACGGTAATATTTAGCACGCCTTGCAACAGCTCCTGTACCGTTTTCTGATTGGCCTGCTTCGTTATTGATGATAATGATGGTCAACCCGAAATTGCCATTGTACTGTGCATTTGCTCCGCCTTCCTTTGGCTCCCACACACCTGTTATTACCTGATGGCATGAAGGCTTAGGAGGCTGTGGCGTCATCCAGAACCAGATACCTGTCATGAAACCAAGAACGCCATCCTGCTCCAGTTTGTCAGGATCATTTAAAAGTACAGAGCTGTCTCCAAACAATACATCAGAACATAAGCCATAATTATAATTATAAGAAAGCTGTATAGGCCCGCGTCCATGATAACTCTTTCCTTCTACTGGAAGATAAGCAGTTTCGCTCCCCTGTACATAACCAATCGCACTAGAACCGATAAAGCCCACTTCTTCATTGAAGTAAAGACCGGAAAGACTCTCATCTACAATTCCGTCAATGGTTCCGCCGCCTGTTTCATGGGCGATATTTGCCAGGAAACCTGCAAGTTCACGTTTCCGCGTATTCAAATCGCCATCTGCCAGGAAAGAACCGTAGTCACATACGGAAGTACAAAGCTTTGTGGTATCCAGCCAGTCTTCGCCAAAGCTTGGATCACTGTAAACCAGCTTCTGCTCCTTGGTTGTCTTGTCCAGGCGGATCAGACGATAACACCATTCAGAACCTTCATACCACTGTACTTTGATAATGGTATTTGACAAAGTATGTACTGCTTCCTGCAGGTTTTCATAGGAATAATAGTCAGGCATAGCGTCTGCATCCGGGTAATATTGCATTGATATAGTACATTTCTTCCAGTTTTCTGACCCAAAACGATATGGGAACAGCTCTTCATAAGAAGATTTCGGAATCAGTTCTTCCAGTCTGCCAAGCGCTGCTTCCGGTGAATAACCTTCGTTGATCCCGCCATATAACTCGTCAATTTCCTTATCGGTCAGGATTTTGTCAAACACGTTGCTTTCTGCATTTTCATCCTTCTGATAATTCTTTTCATCTTCTGGTACCGTCCACTCAGCATCCCCTACCAAAACCCACGGATCTCCTGAATCAGGTTTTACTCCTGCATTGGAATACCATTTGTTGGAATAAATCTTTCCTTTGTAATATACCATCGTATCCTTTGTGGGATAATTCTTATAATCCAGCCAGAATGGGTGAGGCGGTGTTGACTTGTCCTGATCTGTAACAGGCGGTGTTACAATCGCTGCCTCTTTTACGACAACTTTGCATGTTGCACTGGCAGTCAGCCCTTTGCTGTCCTCTACGGAATAGATCAGTTCATATGTACCCGCTTTTGCTGTATCTACGCTGCCTGATACGACAATAAGCTTTGTCAGGTCTCCATCTTCTTTGTCTGTTGCAGCGATTCCGTTTAATGCATCAAATGCATCTCCGACTGTTACAGTGACGGATGCCTGTACTCCTGTCAATACTGGTGCTTCATTTACTTCCGGCTCTTCCAGCTCTTCCAGCTTGTCCGGTTCTGCCGGATCCGTAGTTTCTTCCGCTCCAACTTCCTTCCACGCCGCGGACTGACTCGGTATTTCGCCCTGTACCCACCATTTTGCTTCATAAGTGTTACCCTCGTAGCTTACCTGGTTCCCCGCCATGTAAACACTGCCGACTGTCCACTCTGGCGCTGCCAGCGCCGAGCTGCTGATCATCATACTGGCTCCAAGAACACAAGCCATTGTTTTTGTGCAAAATCTCTTCATCCGATTTTCTCCCTTCATTTAATGATTGTACTGTAATGTATACTTGGCATACTTTACAATTATATGGCAGTTTTTTCCTGCTTTTACAATAATATCACAACTTTCGACAATTGTATGTGTCTCTATTTGTGCTTTTTTGATATATTTTGTCCATTATGCACCATCATTTGTGCATTTTGTTATGTTTTGCAATAATTATGCCGCTTTACAGCTTTATAAATGGTACCCTTGTTGCCAAACAACCTATTTTAAGACATTCATTAAGGCGTTTGATATCATGCCGGTTTCGACGTTTTTCACGAAAAGGGCATTAAATTGACATATCAATATTTTTATGGCACAGTGTTATAATAATGTTGTAATGGGAGGGACTAATAAGATATACTACAATTAGAAAAGAGGGACTTATTATGCCGCAAAATTACACTCCCGAATTCAGGAAGAAGATTGTCCGGAACGAAAGGAATGGATATAATTATGGAAAAAGAACGTGTCTATGTTGCCATTGACTTAAAATCCTTCTACGCCTCCGTCGAATGTGTGGAAAGGCAGCTTGACCCCATGAAAACAAACCTGGTCGTGGCGGATGCCGCCAGGACGGAAAAGACAATCTGCCTTGCCGTATCCCCTTCCCTGAAATCTTTTGGCATTTCGGGACGGGCAAGGCTGTTTGAGGTCGTGCAGAAGGTCAAAGAGGTAAACCGTGAACGAAAAGCCGGCGCGCCGGGTCATACATTCACGGGGGAATCATGCTTCGCCGATGAACTGCTTGCGCATCCGGAGCTTTCCGTATCCTACCTGATTGCACCGCCCCGCATGGCACACTACATGGAATACAGCACAAAAATTTACGAAATCTATCTCCGGTATGTAGCGCCGGAAGATATCCATGTGTACTCGATTGATGAGGTTTTCATGGATATCACCGCATATTTAAAAACCTATTCCCTTACCGCAAGGGAGCTTACCGCGAAAATCATACAGGATGTCCTGAACAATACTGGTATTACCGCCACGGCCGGAATCGGCACGAATCTTTATTTATGCAAGGTCGCAATGGATATCGTGGCAAAGCATGTCGAGCCTGACAAAAACGGGGTTCGGATCGCGGAGCTTGACGAAATGCGGTACCGCAGGCTTTTGTGGGATCACAGACCAATTACGGATTTCTGGCGGGTCGGCAGGGGATATGCCAGAAAATTAGCCGAGAACGGTATGTTCACCATGGGTGATATCGCAAGGTGCTCTGTCGGCGACAGCCAGAATTTCTATAACGAGGAGCTGCTTTACCGGTTATTCGGGATTAACGCGGAGCTTCTGATAGACCACGCATGGGGATGGGAACCCATGACCATTGACCTTATCAAACAATATAAGCCGGAAACAAACTGTTTAAGCTCGGGTCAGGTGCTCCAGTGTCCTTATGACTATAATAAGGCGGCGCTTATCGTCAAGGAAATGACCGACCTGCTTGTCCTGGACCTGGTTGGGAAAAAACTGGTTACGGATCAAATGGTGCTTACCATCGGATATGATATTGAAAACCTGACAGACACGAAAATCAGCAGGAATTATAAGGGCGAAGTCACGGTGGACCATTATGGGCGAAGGGTTCCCAAACACGCACATGGCACAGCCAACCTTGGCAGACAGACTTCTTCCACAAAGCTGATCATGGAGGCAGTAATGTCGCTTTACAGGCAAATTACAGATAAAAATCTGTTAATCCGCAGGATCAATGTGACTGCCAATCATTTGACGGACGAGTCCGCCGCATGTGAAAAATCACAGGATTCCTATGTCCAGATGGATTTATTTACGGATTACCAGGCTCTGGAAGAACAAAGTCAGAAAGAAGAAACGGAACGAAAGAAAGAACGGGCAATTCAGGAGGCAATCCTGTCCGTAAAGAAAAAATATGGAAAGAATGCCATTTTAAAAGGCATGAATCTGGAAGAAGGGGCAACCACCATGGAAAGAAACCATCAGATCGGAGGGCACAAGGCATAATGGGAAACTATGACGACATTATCAATCTGCCGCACCATCAATCCACAATCCATCCCCATATGTCCGCCCTGGACCGGGCGGCACAGTTTTCACCTTTTGCCGCACTCACCGGACATGGGGATGCTATCAGCGAAACCGCACGGCTGACGGATGCAAGGCTGGAACTGGATGAAACAAAAAAAGAAGAACTGGACGGCAGGCTGCAGATGATCCGGGAACATCTTGCCATGGAACCGGAGATTGCCATCACTTATTTTGTCCCCGATGCGAAAAAAGAAGGCGGTTCTTACCTCCGCACAACCGGGACTGTAAAGAAACTGGATGATATGGGGCATAAGGTAATCATGGCGGATGGGACATCCATTCCAATGGAAGATATTTATGAGATTGAGGGCGCCATTTTGGAGGACATTGGAAATATATAAGCAGTAACCCTATCCGCCGATTTTCGACATTCTCCATTCATGGGCATAGTAGTTATATCTTAACTGGAATGTCTTCTGTATCCCATACAGCGATGCGGTACAGACAAAATTGGCGCCGAGAGAACTGTGCTGCTGATCCGTTGAGATGACCTTTTCTATATTGATCGTGACAAGTTCACCGTTCCGGTCACGGAAGCGGAATCTCATAGGCGTTATCTTCCCATTTGTGTCCGTACAAGAAATCATTTGTACCGGAATATCAACACAAAGGATGCTTTCCACACAGGTTCCTCCTTTCCTTATGCGCTATACATATCCTGAGATAGTATTATCATACGGTATAGAACATACATTTGTAAACAGCCTCCAAATAATATTTTTTGCCAGTTTATGGAAACCGGAACAATACTATAGTTATTATTACAGTATTCTTACCAAAATAACCACGCTTTAAAATAAGAAAACACTCCACATTCTCGTGAAGTGCAATCTGTATTTTCTATTCTGTTTTTATCGCCCTCCATAAAGTTTTCCTGCATTTTCCGCTGTACTTTTTGCCGTTTTCCAAAAGGCTCATGTTTTTGTTAATTATTTCTAAAGCCTGAACACCGATTTGCCTTATCTTGGAAGATATACAAAAAACTTTGTTCCTTTTCCTAACTTTGATAAAACTTTTATATATCCGTTCCCAGCCGATATGATTTCCCTTGACAAATAGAGTCCTATCCCAATACCTTGTATTTGATTCACAGACTGCGAACGGTAAAACCGCTTAAAAACTAACGTTGTCTCCTCCTCAGAAATGCCAATTCCTGTATCACTTATTTCGATGCAGCAGAACATTTCATACGGCTTAACAGATACTGTAATACCGCCACTGTCTGTATATTTTATCGCATTGTCAACGATATTTCCCACTGCTTCCATTGTCCATTTTTTGTCGTATTTTGCCATGCAGTCATTTCCGCCATTATCATCAGACTGTAAAAAATGCATATACAGTCCTTTTTGTTTTGCAAGCGGTTCATACAGGCAACACACTTCTGCCATCAGTTCCTTTACATTATTACATTCCGGATTTACTTTAATGATGCCGGATTCAAGCCTTGAAAGTTTCACAAGCGAGGCAATCAGAAAGTTTAATTTCTCCGCCTGCTGATGCAGCGCTTCAAGATTTTGATAGTCCTCATCACGCTGGCTTTCCTCCATCAGCATCTCGCTATATAGCAGTATATTGGATATCGGTGTTCTGGTCTGATGTGAGATATCGGTGATAAGACCTTTGATTTTTTCCCTTTCCTGTAACACATTCTGTGAAGACTCCTGTGAAGCAAGCAGATAGTGCGCAAATTTGCTTTCAAGTGCAGAGAGTCTTGTCTCATTAAAAACACTCTCCTCGAAAGTATTTTCCGTGATGCCATCTATCATGCTGTTCAGGCTTTCAAAAGTTTTCACTGTTTGGTGTCTGTAAACCAGTACAATGATAATGGAACATACCATAACCAAGCAAGATATACAAATCATTTTCTTCTCCTTACTATTTCCAGACATATCCTACGCCATATACCGTTTTGATATGCTGCTGTGCAGACAGCTTGTCCCGAAGACGTTTAACAGATACAGACAGTGCATTCTCATCCACATACGCCGCACCGTCTGTCCAGACATAATCTATCAGAAAACTGCGGCTGAGTGTGATGCCTTTGTTATTCACAAGGCACCACAAAAGTTTTTGTTCTGTTTTGCTCAATTCAATCGGTGTATCCTTGTAGAAAAACTGCATTTTCACAAAGTCAAATACATACTCATCAATTAAGACTGTTGTAATTTCCCTGTTTTCTATGTCGATTTTTCCATTCGACTCCGTATCCATTTCCTTATGCAGGCTTCTCAGCTGTGTGTTGACGCGCGCACGCAGGACAGCCAAACTAAACGGTTTTGTTATATAATCATCCGCCCCTGCTTCCAAGCCTGCAACGATATCCATCTCCAAATCATTTGCGGTCAGCATTATCACGCGCGTGTTATAATGTTGCTTTATTTCAGCCAAAAAGTCAAATCCATCGCCATCAGGCAGGTTTACATCCAGTATAACCAGCGCATATTTTCCGTTTTTCATCATGGCACGAGCTAAACTGATAAGCCCGCAGCACTCCACCTTAAGCTCCTGAGACATCAGTGCACGTCTCAATCCTGCCGCCAATGTGTTATCGTCTTCTACAATCAAAATTTCAAATATAGTGTCCATCTTAAGCCCCCGTTCAAAATATCATACTCCTCATTTCACTAAAGCGTACCTGAAAATTCATTACCGCCATCTTACATTTGCAGCCTTACAAAAACTACGGTGATGCTTCTTTAAATAAAAAGCACCACCGTAGCTTACCTTGTTTCATGCAGTTTCATACGCAATACTATTTATCAAACTCAGGATTAAATGCATAGAAATTGCGGGAATCGAGGTTCTCCTGTGCAATACGGAGTGCTTCGCCGAAACGCTGGAAATGCACAATCTCTCTCGCACGCAGAAACCTGATTGGGTCACAGACATCAGGATCTTTAACCAGACGGAGGATATTGTCATATGTCGTCCTCGCCTTCTGCTCCGCTGCCATGTCCTCTGTCAAGTCTGTGATGACATCGCCCTTGGACTGAAATTCACAGGCATTGAACGGAATGCCGCCTGCCGCCTGCGGCCAGAGTGCCAGCGTGTGGTCCACATAGTACTTGTCGAATCCAGACTCTTTGATTTCCTCTGGTGTAAGATTTCTTGTCAGCTGGTATACAATTGCGCAAATCATTTCGAAATGAGCCAGTTCTTCTGTACCGATATCCGTCAGCACCCCTGCAACAGTATTATAGGGCATTGTATACCGCTGCGCCAGATACCGCATTGATGCCGCAAGCTCTCCGTCCGGACCGCCATACTGGCTGATAATAACCTGTGCAATCTGCGGATTGGTCTGGGTAATCTTTACCGGATACTGTAATCTCTTCTCATAATTCCACATTAGTTATAGCCTCCTTCCCACGGCCAATCCTGTGTGGCCCATTTCCATTCCCTGCTGTCCATGTCGACAATGCTCAGTACAAGAGGTCCATACTTTTCAGTATAGTCCTTTACCAGTTTGTTCTTCAGTGCATTGAATTGCCCAAAACGCTCCATTGCCTGCTGGTCATATGGATGGGTGTCAAGGTAAAGGTTCAGCTCCTTCAGTACAAAATCCACCTTGCTGATTTCCTGTAAAAGCTTCTGCCGCTCTGTATCCATGCATGGCTTGCATCCTGTATTCATCCTTTCACTCTCCTCCCTAAAAATGGTTTGTTGAGTTCGGGGAATATCGTGCCCGTCTTAAACGCCTCGTCAAGATTTTCGTACATCGTACAATTTCTCTGCCAGGGTACATATGCCATTGCCACGGGAAACTGTTCTACATATGGCATCTGTGGTTTCCATTCCTGCATATCTGCACTGCTCCTTGTTCTTTTTTCATAGTTATTATCATAATATGTCAGTTTTAAGGGAATGCTACTATGAAAATTCTTCTTTTCAAATACACCGGCAGTGTAATTTACCCTGCCGCGCAGGCATCGCATTTTTTATCCCTTTTTTGATTTAAAAATATCAAGTCTTTTTACCGGCAGCCTTTGTTCATCCTTTGAAAAAGATAGTATCAGTATATCAGAAATACCTAAAAAGTCAATTTGGATTGAATGAAAGATGAAAATGAATGTATGAAATAAAAATATTGACACATACTGAAACCAAGGACAAAATCGCTTAGAAAGGCATGGTTAACGAAATGTATCCAAATTTTGAAAAAAACAAACAACATATGTCGGATTTGCTTCACACCGAAGCATCCTTTGATATTGTGAGCCGTGATGTAACAATTGGAGACAAAAACGCTGTATTTTATTTTGTTGACGGATTTTGCAAGGACGTTCTGATGCAGAAGCTTCTGCAGTTCCTGATGGGACTAAAATCAGACGACCTCCCCAAAAACGCAAAGGAACTCAACCAGCTCATGCCTTATGTCGAAGTAGACCTCACAACAGACTTTAATGAAATCACCAAAAACATTCTCTGTGGTGTGTTTGCCATTATCATCGACGGTTTTGACGAATGCATCCTGATTGACTCGCGCACGTATCCTGCACGCGGCGTATCCGAACCGGAAAAGGACAAGGTTCTGCGCGGTTCCAAGGACGGATTTGTGGAGACTGTCGTGTTCAACACAGCACTCATCCGCCGGCGCATCCGAAGCACTGACCTGCGCATGGAGATGCTCAGCGCCGGAAAAGCGTCCAAGACAGATATCGTCCTGTGCTATATGGACAGCAGGGTTGACAAGGAATTTCTGAGAAAAATACGCGACCGCATCAATGACATCAAAGTCGATGCGCTGACGCTGAACCAGGAAAGCCTCGCGGAATGTCTCTATACCTCAAAGTGGTATAATCCGTTTCCCAAATTCAAATATACAGAGCGCCCGGACACTGCCGCGGCACAGATTCTGGAAGGAAATATCATCATCCTGGTCGATAACTCCCCCTCCGCCATGATTCTGCCCATCAGTATCCTGGACATGATACAGGAAGCGGATGATTATTATTTCCCGCCGCTCACAGGCTCATATCTGCGCCTCTCGCGTTTCCTGATTCTGATACTGACGTATTTCATCACGCCCACGTTCCTTTTGATGATGCAGAATCCGGACTGGATTCCGCCCGCATTTCAGTTTATCGTGGTGAAGGAAGATATCAATGTGCCGCTTATCTGGCAGTTCCTGATTCTGGAGCTTGCAATTGACGGTCTGCGGCTTGCGGCTGTCAACACGCCCAATATGCTGTCAACCCCCCTGAGTGTCATGGCAGCGCTGATACTTGGCGAATTTTCTGTCAAGAGCGGATGGTTCAACGCCGAGGTCATGCATAATACTTCGAAAAGCCTGTAAAATCAAGGGTTTCAATCACATTACATAGATATTTACACCAGATTTACACCAAATACACCAATTATCCAATTCCCCTCATTACCCTGAAAAACTCTTCATTAACAAAGTCATCCTCAACCGATATATACACATTTTCAGTCGTTTTATAAGATGCATGGCCAACTATCTTAATAAGCGCATTGGGATTCATATTTAACTCAGCCATTCTCGTGCAAAAGGTGTGGCGACAAATATGACACGTAATATTAGGCAATTTTTCTTCATGATCACTATTGAATGCGTTTACAATTTTATGTGCGTATTCATTGAATCTTGCAGTCAATATAGGTAATCCTGACCGGGTGTGTAATACAAATCCTTTATATCCATCAACGTTTGTATCAAATTTGAGTGAATCAAAGTATGTTGTTTCTTTTAATTCTTTCAAGAGTTCATATACATCATCTGACATTGGAACTTTTCTTTTACCATTAGTAGTTTTGGTTACATCAACGTGATATGAGGTTCTGCTTTTATCGTCTCCTTGAATAAATTGATGATCTACATTAATAGTTCGATTTTTTAAATCAATATCATTCCATGTAAGCCCAGTCATCTCGCCAACTCGAAGTCCAGTTAATAACATCAATTTAAATCCCAATAGATAATTATATCCCCATCTTGCATTTTCACAAGCCGTCAAAAACAAATCCGTTTCTCTTTTCGTTAAAGCTATTCTGGTAGTAATCTTTTTATATGGATCAATACATTTCTTAGCAAAATTTCGTCTGATCATATCGTCTTCAAATGCCATTTCCAACATTCCATTGATATATTTGTGGATACATTTGATAGTGCCATTGGAATAACCTTTTTCAGATAACTCCTTATAAAATAATACTATATCGGACTTAACAAGTTGATTGAGTTTGTATTTTCCGATCCAGCTACTTCCAATCCAGCGATCATATTCTGTTTTATACTTAAATTTTGTTCTTGGCTTGATGTTAACATTTTGTTCCAAATATCTGTCGAACATTTGATTCAAGGTTATTTCTGTAGTGTATATACCTTGCAAGATATCCTTATTAATTTCTTTTTCTTTAACTCTAAGTTCATTTAACGTTGGGGCATAAACAGTTTTTCGTTCTTTATGAACATCATAGTAACGATACATGTAAGTCCCATCTTTGCGCTGTGATTCACCTTTGTTTAATACCTTACCTTTATTATCTTTCCTTCTTTCCATAATTATTTAATCCTCCTTTAAAAAGGAGTCTCAATGTGAGTATAATTATATCACATCAAAACTCCTTTGTGAATTGAATAATAAGTAATGCTAAATCACAATGTGCTTATCCCTTCAAGGTATTCTTCAAATTTTTTTCGTTTTATGAGCCTATGACTGCCTTTAAATATTACAAATTCACATCCGGGCTTATTAGATAAATCTCTTATTTGATTTTCTCCAATACTAAATAATGCCGCTGCCTCTGGTAAAGTTAAATTGATTTTCTCCCAAATTGGTATTTCGATTTTTGCCATAACATCATCTCCTATTACTAATTATTTCCAAAAATGGACTATTTAAACAATTATGAACATATTTATTACTTTATCTCCCCATGCTTCCGAATCCACCATCTCCTCTCTCAGTATCTGTCAACTCGTCTACCTCATTAAACTCCACATTTAAATATGGCATCACTACAAGCTGGGCTATTTTGTCGCCCGACTGAACAGTTTTAGTAATAACAGAATCATTATGTAATGCAACTTTATACTCTCCACGATATCCTGAATCACACACTCCTACACAGTTTGCCGGACGCAAACCTTCATTAGATGCAAGCCCACTTCTAGCAAATACTGCTCCAAAATATCCATCCGGTATTTCAATTGCAATTCCTGTTTTTATAAACTTTGTCGTATGCGGTTTAATTGTTATTGGTTCCTGAATATCTGCATATAAATCATATCCTGCATCACCCTTGTGTTGCCTTGTTGGAATTTTTGCTGTGTTTATTAATCTCTTTATATTAATCTGCATTTTATCGTCCTTTCTTTGTATTCTTTTTAGTAATTTTTAGTTTACTGAATTCATTTAATATTGACTTGTTAATTTTATTTAATATTACATCATAGTTTCCGTACTCAGTATTATAAAATGGCGCATACAGAATAAAATTGTTATCTGTAACATCAACCTGTACTTCATTTGTATCTGTGTAAGCTGTAATCCTACATCGAAGCGCAGTCATTTTATCACATCTTAAAACAGGAAACGTGTACGTATATTTATCTTCCTCATTATCATATTTAAATCCCAAATCCAACAAATGCTTCGCAGTATTATCAGAAATTATGTACCGATTTTCATGAATTGATCTTACTTTACCCAAATTTATCCATCTCCCTTTTGAACGTTCTTTTTAGTTTCTTTATAGTCACAAGGGATACATTGTCCCCAGAAATATGTTTTATCTTTGACACTACAATATACCTTTACTCTTGCTTTGTTTTCTTCATTGATTACTGAGTGAATGCACTGTTCGCACTCACTCGTTAAGATCATGTCTGCCATAATACTATTTCACCTTTTTGTAATGATTCTTTTACGCTAATAACTCTCTGGTTGGATGATCCCACCCATGGGAGCGAGATATCACGCTGTGATTCTATATATTGACCATCTATCAATACGTCTATGCTTTTAACAATCTCAACTCGTTTTCTATCCTGTTTAATAAAATATGCCTTATCATCCACTTTGATATGTTCTCTATTTAAAGGATTGGGCTGATAGTATGATGGATGAAATGTAAATATAATATCATCGAAATATTTGCACGTAGACATTGTATATCCCGTATATAACCAGATAGATTTTTTCGGACTTGAAAGACGGAATTCATTGACTAAATCCAATGTCTTGTCCAAGTTATTTTCTGATAGTGGATCATTTTCTATATAATCATTAATTACAACTCTTTCGTCATTACTCTTTAACATATAATCCACAATGACATTCACCACCTTCTTGTTCCCTAAACTCTTTACACATACACTTTGTATCATCCGTTTTTTCAATTTTACATGGACAATAACCGCCATTCTCTTTTATCTTTTTTCTAATTTCTTGTACTAATTCCTTATCTTCAGACAACTTAATTGACATATCAACTTATCCTTTCTGCATACTGGTTGTCAGATGCCAAATAAATTCCCAATAATTCATCAAAATGTTTTTCATGATTTGGAATATATCTACCAAACTTAATAATTATATTAGGAAATCCTTTTAACTTATCTATGTATTCTTTAATTTCTTCTTTGTAATATCCTGTATAAATCACAATGTCATCTTGTGTTACAACCCTTAAACATGTTAACAATGCATATAAATCATCCCATGTATCAAATGGTTCCAATCCCCCACATACCACCGAAGATGTTATTGGATTGTTTATATATCTGCTCACTATTGTCTTAAACCCAATATCTTTTATTGGAGAAGAAGCAAGTGCGCTGTTTTGACACACTTGCATTCCACATTCTTTATCACATTTCCAAGAACATGATGGAAACCCTATAAACATTGAAGGCTTCTTGTAGTTTACAAAATCTTCATCTAACAACTGTTTAATTATCATTAGACTTCGCCTTTCATATCTGCATATGAATACCATTGACGTGTATTAAATTCTCGCTTCCGATCCTTAGAATATGACCTTACAGGTTCCAGAAAACCTACAATTCTTTGATATGTATCCATTACACCATGTCCACATTCAGGACAAATATCAGTTCCTACAAACCCGTGATGATTATCACATTCATTAATTCTTGTGTTAAATGCGAAATAAATTACACCAGACTCAGCAATCTTATTCAACATATCCCACGCCATATCTATATTAGGAAAATTATGCTCTAAATTAATATGAGCGATTGCCCCACCAGAACATTTTGTATCAAGAATAGAACTCAATCTTAACTTCTCTTGTACTGTACATTTTTCTGAAAGAGGTATCCATTGGTTAGAATAGATAAATTTATCTTTCTTCTCATATAATAAATTGTCTTTCTGGCATAGAATAACCGCTGCTCTTTCTGCTGGAACAGATTCAACATTGTAACTAAATTCGTCTGTAAAATTGTCTTTTACATCATTCAAGACCTCAAAAATTTCAGATGCAAAATCAATTCCCTGTTCTGTGTAATATACATTTCCAAAATCATCTCTCTGCGTGTATCCAAATGCCTCAATAACTTCATACAATCCCAAAATGCCGCAAGTGCAATATTGCTTATCCATCTCAATGCCGCCATCACAGTAATTAGGTAATAATCCCTTTTCGGCATTCCTTGAAATAATATGACGAATAACATCAAGTGATTTGCAACATAGTTCAGTTCTTTTCCTTAATAAATTAAGATATTTCTTTTCGTTAAACTCTGTTTCATATGCAATTCTCATAAGATTAATTGTATTAACTTTGACTGATCCAATAGATAATGCTGTACCACCAATAGAGTTGATAAAGCCATCAAGTTTTGATGTATCAGAAAGCAAGCGGCAACAATTACTAAGTACACCAACATTATCACTCATAAAGAAATTACTATCATTCCATTTTGTGTTATGGTCAGAACACCATCTCGCAAATTCTTCATCTTGAAATTTTCCATCTTTATAAAGTAATGAATATGTAAGCACAGGAAATGTAAACATATTACTGCTACGAATATCAGATACAACTTCCATGAATATTTTCTGATGTTCAATCAACTCATCTATATAATCTATTGCAAATGTCCCATCTGGAAATTCCACACCACCAAATAATGCTTCAAGATAGTGTCTATCAAAAATTGATACATTTACAAATGCTGACTGATCCACTCTCAAAAATGGCTGATTTAATCTGTAAATAAATTTCTGAAAAGACTGTCTAATATAGTAATCTTTATCTCTCAAAAAATATCCTTCATCACAATCTTTCTTCCAAAAGTAGAAAGTCCACAATAATACGTTTGGTAAACCACAAGCTCCTGAACTTCTATTACTCATAAAAGACACAAACTCAATTACATCATCTAAAAATGTTGTCAAATGTCCAGGTGCTTTATTATTGTAGTCTTCTAAGAAAAATAAGCCTTCTTTTGCAAGTCTGGTTAAATCGTAAGCATAACAATATGGCTTATAAGTAGCACTTGGAGCATCATGCAAATAGAATCCACCATTATATTCTGTTTCCAACCATTCTTTTGCTGTCCTCAATCCATACTTCTTTTTTAGTTCGTAGAAAATTTTATTAAATGCAAATAATTTATCTTCTGACTTACCTTTTTCACCCAACATACTGCAAATATCTTTATGATGAGCATTTGCGTTCCCATCAATAGTAACGTCTGCAACATTTTTATCTACAAATCCATCTATAAAATCAGAAAAATTAAGCTGTGATTCATTAAAGCCGTTTAATATTTCAAAATCCTCACCATATTTTGCATCAATTGTAGATAATGCCCTCTCGAAATCTTTATTCATTTTAATAGGAATATTCATGTACTTTATCAGTCCTCCCTAATTGCTATTAATCCAATCACTTGCTGTTTTGAAGTCCATACTTACACCATCAACTTCAAGAACTGGTACAGACAAGTAACCTTTTTCTTTCATTTCCTCAATATCATTTACTTCTTCATATGATATATTTTTCTGTTTCAATTTTTTTTCTAACACATTACACTTTGGGCAATGTGTTGAATATAAAATTACTGTCAATAACTATTTCCTCCATTATCTCTCATCAACTAATTCTTCCAACACTCCACCAATCTCAGCAACAATAATCCCGATTGCCAGTGGCACAGCAGACTTCTTAACTAAAGCAACAATCCCACCAATAATCCTAATAGCCGATTTACCAAGACTAATAAATAAATGTCCTTTACTGTTCATTTTCTCTGATCTCCTCCACAATTTTATTTGCTATAATCTCACAATCCAATCCACTTGACGTAGCAAAATTATAAGTAATATTCATAGTATCCAATGCATCTATAATCTGCTTTCTAACTTCCAATGCTTCTTCTTCATTTTGGAATCTTCCTTCATCTTCGTATGTATGCTTTCTTGTAAGTAGATAGTTCCTGTTGTCATATGAATCAAATACATTACGAACTGTCTTATTAAATTCTTCTCCAAGTGTTTCATCATTATTATATACAATACAAAGGATCAGAGGTGAATCTACCACCATAACTTGAACTTTATCTCTTACTCTTCCCATCTTGAAAGATTGCTTACCAAATAGATATTCTTGATGTTTGAATACTTCTCCATTATTCTCATACACCTTATCTTTTGCAAATTCAGAAACATATTCTGCATTTATGCCTTTTCTTTTCAATCTTGCCGTAATATCCATAGCAGCCGTACTTTTACCTGCTCCTGGTTCACCAAATAAATTTATTACTATTGTGTTCAATTAGATTCCTCCAAATTTCTATTTACTGTAAAAACATGTATATGGTCTAAACTCGACTATTCCATAAAAAGGATTCTTGATCCCATCATATTCACTGCCCAATGATTCAGGAATTGCTTTCATGATAAATCCTTTATTATATCCACCATCCCATATATCTCTTTCTATTTCTTGTTTACTCAAATATTTTGAAATGATTTGTGAAATAATACTCAAATCAAAATCAAACTGGAATTCCGTCCACCCATCTTTTACGCCTTCGTAAGCCCAACCAGTACAATATCTTCCGTCTTCTGTTATTTGATAAACACATTTTGATGGTTTATCTTTTCTAGTAAAGCAACTAATATTACCAGAAGATTTTAATGCAAATTCAAGTGCATTATATAAATCATCTCCATGTCCTAAATCTCCACTAATTTGTAATACTTGATTACTTGAAAACATTTTTCACCTACTTTCTCACCCAATGAAACAGGCATTTTATTACCATCATTACCGTTCCAAATACCAATCACCAAGCCATCTTGAGCCACATATTTTACAAGCATAATTCGCACATGCATATTTTTTACCATTTATTTCTTTTACATTATATAAGATAAGTTTATAAAATCCTGGTAAATTAACTGGATCTTTTGTTTTCTCTGCGCCACAAAAAATACACTTATCAAATTCATAAAAAGAACCCATTTTTTCTCTTTTATTTATAATCTTTTGTTCTCTTTCGTTAATCATATTTGAATCAACCTTTCACATATATTATCATCTTAATATACTGTTATCGTTCCAATTGCT
>DKUL01000028.1 GCA_002490665.1 Lachnospiraceae bacterium UBA7205
ATAGCGAAGGGGGGATTCGAACCCTCGACACCGCGGGTATGAACCGCGTGCTCTAGCCAACTGAGCTACTTCGCCAAAAAATAAAATGGGGCCTATAGGGCTCGAACCTATGACCCTCTGCTTGTAAGGCAGATGCTCTCCCAGCTGAGCTAAGACCCCTTATCAGTATATTGTTCCAACTGACTTCTATACTATACTAATTTTTGGGCAGCTTGTCAATACTTTTCATAAAAATATACAGCAGTTTTTGTTTTTTTTCAGTTGCTGCCATATGGAAAACTTCATCAATATTGGAAAAGGGGGGATGATATGAAGGTAATTGTACATGACCTCGGGCAGGCGTCATGGCAGAAGCTCGGCATGCGGTTTCATGAGAGGGATATTGTGATAGGGAATGGCATGGAGTGTGCGGGCGGCGATATCGGAAAGGCAGTAGGCAGCTGCCGTCAGCTTGTGCTAATCAGCCGCTGTGTATATGGGGGATTCAGTCCGTTCATACAGGAAGTGCTGGAGAAATGCAGGAATGTTTTTGTGCCTTCCATGGAGCTGCGCCATGGACAGACACATTATGTCGTAAAAAATCAGAATAAGAACTTATTTGGCCTGGTCTGCTGCTTTTATGGTGAGGACATCACGCCGGGGGAGGAGCAGCTGGCAAGGATTCAGTCCGTGTCAGATGGGATATCATTACAGGCAAGAGGTGTGAAAATTGTATTTTATGATACGCAGGATAAGTTAAGACAGCTAAACAGTGTACTCGTGTAAGGGAGTGGCTCAATGATATTATTTTTTGACGGAGATAGTTCTTCGGTGTCGGATTCGGGCATATGGATTAAGAGTATAAGGGAATATGTGGAAAAGGAGGAACTGATATCCGTAAAGATTGGGGAGGATGTGGACTGGAACTGCGTGTGCAGGTTCCTTGAGGATGCGCAGGCGATTGTTTTGGCGGCGGATGTTTATATGGACAGTGTGTCACCCAGGGTACTTGGCCTTTTGGAAAGGATAGAGCAGGCGGTGATTGGCGGGGAAAGTATCGGTGCAAAATTTTATGCGATTCTGCATACGGATTTGTATGAAGGGGAGCAGACCAGCATTGCGATGGCGGTCTTAAAGAATTTCTGTGAACATGCCAATATCACCTGGGGCAGAGGGCTGGGCATTGGCGGAAACAATTTAAGGGCAGCATTGCAAGGAGGAATCCTTTGGAAAAGGTCTGACAAGGAGAAAACGGACTTCAGACTTCCTTTTTTGCATGAGCATGCACTGTTTATCAGGGAGAAAATGCAGGGAACGGATGTTTATATTTGCCCGGATGGGGTGTCAAGGAGGCAGTATATTCGTCAAAATAATCGTCAGAACAAAAAAAATAATCGCGTAAAAGTCGCAGAATATTAAAAAAAACGAGAAAATTTACATGAAATTATTCGCTCTTTCAACAATAAAAAACAGCCATTTTTACGGTATTTGAGCGGATTTTGGTATATTTTGGCAGATGGTGTATATAATGCGCAAAAAGTGCGATAAGTAACTGTTGCAAGATAAATTGACATTCTTATATAATTGACATTGCCAAATCATGATAGAATTTGTAGGGAAACGTAATTGGGAGTAATGTTTTGCAGATTCTTAAAACAGACTATGATTGGGAGACGTGACTGTTGGTATTTGGCGGTAACAGAGTACTCCTTGATTTTGGGAGTGCGTGACATTGAATGGAGGAGAAAATATGGAACAGTTAAACGTAATGACACAGCAGGATAACGAGAAGATATTCAGGATTCTCAGCGACTTATTGACAAAGGATAAGGAATTCCAGATAATGATCACGGTTCCGGCAGGCTCTAAGCTTACGGGCAGTGACAGTAGTTTGATGGGAAAGCAGGCAGACAACAGAGCGGAATTGAATTCCGGGGCGAACACACATGACCTTGAGAAAGATGTGACGGACATGATTCATGAGATCGGGGTGCCTGCCCATATTAAAGGGTACCAGTATCTGCGTGAGGCGATTATGATGTCGGTGGAGGATATCGAGATGCTCAATTCCATCACCAAGATTTTATATCCGTCCATCGCAAAGAAGTACCAGACAACGCCAAGCCGTGTCGAACGTGCCATAAGGCATGCGATAGAAGTGGCGTGGAGCAGGGGGAAGATGGAGACGCTGGACTCACTATTCGGTTATACCATTAATATTGGAAAAGGAAAGCCGACCAACTCTGAGTTCATAGCGCTGATAGCAGATAAAATCAGACTTCATTACAGGGCATAATCGGACAAATTCCTTTACATTCCTGTTGCGGTTGGTGTATAATTAATTGAGGGTCAGCAGCTGTCTGGCATAGGACAAATCAGATACCGGACAGGTGCGGTTGAATTTGACAACACTCGGAATAGTGAGGAAAGGGATTGGATAGTATGAAGAATATTTTATTTGTGGCTTCAGAGGGTGTACCATTTATTAAAACAGGGGGTCTCGCGGACGTTGTGGGTTCTCTTCCGAAGTACTATGACAAGAGGTATTTTGATGCAAGGGTGATACTGCCCAAATATATGTGCATGTCAGATAATATGAAATCATTGATGCAGTACAGAACTCACTTTTACCTTGATTTTATGGGACAGAGTGAATATGTGGGCGTACTTGAGGCACAGTATGACGGCATCACTTATTACTTTATTGACAATGAGAAGATGTTTGGCGGATTCAGGCCGTACAGCGATGATTATATCTGCGAAATTACTAAGTTTGTATTTTTTTCAAAGGCAGCACTGTCAATCCTTCCTGTTGTGGGATTCCATCCTGACATTGTGCACTGCCATGACTGGCAGACAGCCATCATTCCGGTTTACCTGAAGGAACGGTTTGCACAGGGTGATTTTTACAAGGGCATGAAGTCCATCATGACGATTCATAACCTGAAGTTCCAGGGAGTTTATGACATTAAGACCGTCCAGAATATCACAGGCCTTGACGGCTCGTTTTTCTCGCCTGACAAGCTTGGTTATTTCAAGGACGGCAATCTGCTCAAGGGCGGTCTTACCTATGCGGATGCAATCACGACGGTGAGCGCAACATATGCCGAGGAGATAAAAACAGATTTTTACGGAGAAAAACTGAATGGTCTTCTCGCGGCAAGAACCCATGACCTTCGGGGAATTGTAAATGGTATTGACTATAATGAGTATAATCCTGAGACGGATCAGTACATTCTGCATCACTACAATGTCTCGAATTTTAGAAAAGAGAAGATTAAAAACAAGAGGGAGCTGCAGAAACAGCTCGGGCTGGAGGAAAGTGACAGAAAAATGCTGCTTGGCATTGTGTCAAGACTTACAGACCAGAAAGGTATGGACCTGGTTGCATACATCATGGATGAGATGTGCAGCAAGGATGATATACAGCTTGTTGTCCTTGGAACGGGCGAGGAGCGCTATGAAAACATGTTCCGTCATTTTGACTGGAAATATCATGGCAAGGTTTCTGCAAACATATACTATTCGGAGGAATTGTCCCACAGAATATATGCCGCATGTGATGCATTTCTGATGCCTTCGCTGTTTGAGCCGTGCGGCCTGAGCCAGCTGATGTCGCTGCGCTATGGCACGGTTCCCATTGTGCGTGAGACGGGCGGACTCAAGGACACGGTGGAGCCGTACAATGAATACGAGAACAAGGGCACGGGATTTAGCTTTACAAATTATAATGCACATGAGATGCTCAACACAATCCGGTATGCAGAGCAGGTATTTTATGACAGGAAGCGCGAATGGAACAAGATTGTGGACAGAGCCATGGTTGTTGACTATTCATGGGGCGTGTCGGCGCGGAAGTACCAGGAGATGTATGACTGGATGATAGGATAAGCGAGAAACATATAGGCAGGATAAAGCAATGGCATTTGACGGAGTGACAATCGCAGGGATTGTCAGTGAATTAAAGGATAAATTAACTGGAAACAGGATATACAAGATAGCTCAGCCTGAGAAGGATGAGCTACTCTTGACTATAAAGGGAAGCTGTGGGCAGGTGCGGGTTCTGATGTCTGCAGATGCATCCCTTCCCCTGCTGTACCTGACGGAAAAGAACAAGACAAGTCCGATGACGGCGCCTAATTTCTGCATGCTTTTACGAAAGCATTTGCAGAACGCGCGCATTGTGTCTGTCACGCAGCCGGGTCTGGAACGCATCGTGCGTTTTGAACTGGAGCACCTGAATGAGCTGGGGGACATATGCAGAAAGTATCTTATTATAGAGCTGATGGGAAAGCACAGTAATATCATATTCTGCGATGATGGTGACATGATTATTGACAGCATCAAACATGTTTCGGGCATGGTGAGTTCTGTCAGGGAGGTTCTGCCGGGACGCACGTATTTTATACCGAGGACGCAGGACAAGGCAGAACTGCTGGATTGCTCGCAGGAAGAGATGGCGGCAGTTTTAAAATCCAGGGGGATGCCAGTATATAAGGCTGTGTATACTGGGTTTACAGGGATATCGCCGTGTATCGCGCATGAGCTGTGTTACAGGGCGGGCGTGGATTCTGACCAGTCGTCGGCAGAGCTTGGAGCAGATGCGCTTTGCAGGCTGACTACGGCGCTCTGGGAGCTCTCGGAGGATATTAAAAACAGGAAGTTCTGTTTCAATGTCGTATATGAAAACAATCAGCCGGCTGAGTACGCAGCCGTACGGTTAAAGTCATATGCGGAGGAGGACACACGGAATTTCGAACATGTTTCGGAGCTTCTGGAGTTTTACTATGCCGAAAAAAATACCGTTACGCGCATCCGGCAGCGTTCCGTGGATTTGCGAAGGATTGTGCAGACTGCACTTGAGCGGAATGTCAAAAAGTATGACCTTCAGACAAAACAGCTTGCCGACACGGAGAAAAAGGAAACCTACAGGGTTTACGGCGAACTGCTGAATGCATATGGCTATGGTGTTGAGACTGGTGCAAAATCAATGGAGGCGCTGAATTACTATGATAACAAGATGATAACGATTCCGCTGGATCCGATGCTTTCGGCAGGTGAGAATGCAAAGAAATATTTTGACAAATACCAGAAGCTGAAACGCACCTGTGAGGCGCTGACAACGCTTACGAAGGAGACAAAAGAGGAAATCGAGCATCTGGCGTCCATCAGTACGGCGCTGGACATCGCGCTGAAGGAAGAAGATTTGGTGCAGATTAAGGAAGAGCTGATAGAAAGCGGATATATCAGGCGCAAAGGCGGCGCGAAGCGCGAGAAGATAACCAGCAGGCCGTTTCACTATGTCAGCAGCGACGGATACCATATCTATGTGGGAAAAAATAATTACCAGAATGAAGAGCTTACGTTCCGGTTTGCGACCGGAAATGACTGGTGGTTCCACACAAAAGGCATACCGGGTTCGCATGTGGTCGTGAAAGCAAACGGTGAGGAGCTTCCGGACAGGGTTTTTGAGGAGGCCGGAAGGCTTGCGGCGCATTATTCCCAGGCGAGGGGACAGGAAAAGGTGGAGATTGACTACACACAGAAAAAAAATGTCAAGAAGCCAAACGGCTCAAAGCCGGGGTTTGTCGTGTATTATACCAATTATTCGCTTGTGATTGACTCGGATATCTCGGGCATTACATTGGTTGAGGATGACAAAGTAAAGTAATTGAATATGGATGAGAGGAGCCACCAGATGATATTCGGTGGTTCTTTTTATGTGTGCCCTCCTAGTCGATTATATAGTTTTATTACTGGAAATTATTAAATTATTATAAAAATTTTATTATTTTATGATTAAAACCGGAACTATAGTTCCGGAATGCGGCAAAACCGGAACTATAGCTCCATTTACAAAAGAGCCTACATCATTGTATATTGGTAATGTTCAAAGGAAAGTAATGGATTTAGTGCATGAAAACTGGTGCACTTTCGAAAGAGAAGGAGAGTTACGATGAGAAGCACATTTACCAAGATAACTGCACTTATATTGTCAGCGGCGCTTATGTTCAGTGCAAATGATGTAATTAGTTTTGCAAAGGGCGGGCAGAATCTGAGAGAGATAGTCGTGGCGGACGAAAATGATGGGGAAAATCAGGGTGGCTCCGGCAGTGGTGAAGCGATAGAGAAGCCAGATGAATCGCAGCCAACATCATCGGATCCGGATGAATCGCAGTCAACATCATCGAAGCCAGATGAATCGCAGTCGTCATCATCGGATCCGGATGAATCGGATCCGCCTTCAACAAATCCACCTTCAACAGATCCGGATGAATCGGATCCGCCTTCAACAGAACTGCAAAAGTTTGAGATTACAAATATAAAGCTTGTAGATACGGCTAACAAAGAAGAGATACAAAAGAATGACGATAACAAATACTATACATCAAAAAGTGCGTTAACGGCCGAAATTGCTATAGTAAACGATACAGACAAGAAAATCAGCCTGAAAGTAGATGAAACAAAGTGTGACGATTATGATGGTAAAAGCGGAATATATAACTATGCTATAGTATTATCTGATGAGAAGGAAAAAGAGATTACTTTTCAATTGATAAATGATGAGGGTGTTACAAATCAGGAATGTATAACGATTGTCTATGATGCAACAAGTCCTGAGATGCAGATTCAGCATATGGCTGGAGACGATAACCGTTTACTTCATGCAGAGCCCGCAGATGCAGATTCACAATATAAATTGTACACAAATAGCAGGGAATTCCGTGTAGAGCTGGAAGCAAGCGACAGTAATTCGGGAATTGCGGCAGTACAGGTTAAAGTTGGAGACAATGATGTCGAACTGCAAGAGCAGGAAAATAAATATAGCTATGAATTTACCGATATTGGGGATAACCAGGTAATAACATATGCTGCCACGGATAAAACTGGAAATTGTAAAGAGGTTGTGTACAAGGTATATTTTGATGACGAGGCTCCTGAGATGCAGATTCAGCATAAGGCTGGAAACGATGACCATATACTTCATGTAGAGCCCGCAGATGCAGATTCACAATATAAATTATACACAAATAGCAGAGAATTCCATGTAGAGCTGGAAGCAAGCGACAGTAATCCGGGAATTGCGGCAGTACAGGCTAAAATTGATGACAATGATGTCGAACTGAAAAAACAGGAAAATAAATATAGCTATGAATTTACCAATGTTGAGGATAAACAGGTAATAACATATACTGTGACGGATAAAGCTGGAAATTGTAAAAAAGCTGTGTATGAGGTATGTTTTAATGATGAGGCTCCTGATATGGAGATTCAGCATGTGATTGAAGGCGAAAATAGACGGACACTTTTTGAAGAATCCATCGGTGATGGAGAAAAAATGTTATATACGAACAAGACTGATTTCATGGTGGAACTAAAAGTGACAGATGATGCTTCAAGGGTTGAAGAAGTACATGCTATTGTTGGAACGGATAAAAAGGATCTGCAAAAGAAGGATGGGGCAGTAGACGAATATTTTTATAACTTGGCAGATGTTGAAGACGGTCAGGCAATAAAGTATATTGTCACGGATAAAGCTGGAAATCGTAAGGAATCGTCCGTGTATAAGGTGTGTGTGGATGATGAAAAACCTGAGTGGAGGATGGACGGTGATGCAATCGAATTGAAAGACAATAAAACAATTTCTGTCCAGGCTCAGGATGATAAGTCGGGAATAAATCGGATTTATATTGAGGAGGGAGACACTGATTTTTCAGCTGGGAATAAAGAAAATGAGTATACATTTGCTTTAGATGATAAGATCATTCAAGAAATAAAGAATGAAAACATCGAAATCCTGAAGCGCAAAATTGTTTTGGAAGATAAGGCGGGAAATAAAGAAGAAAAAGAGTTTAATTTACTGTTTGATTTTACGGCTCCAGAAATGCGTATTGTGGTCAGTAAAGATGGGGATGGAAAGGTATTTAGCGAAGGACCTGAATCAGACAAGGTATATTATACAACAACAAACTGTACATTAAAAATAGAGGTTGAAGACAAGGAAAAAAGTGGATACAGCTCTGGGGCACAAACTTTTGAAATACAGAATGTTACAGATGGCGGCAATGGGACGAAATACACTTGTAAAGAAGGTATTAATAAATATGAAATATCATGTCAATTTAAAGATAAAGAGGAAATAGAAAAAAAATATGAGTTTACTGTGAAAGACAAAATGTCCAACATATATTCCTGCAAGGTTGAAATAATATATGATCCCCAAGAACCACAAATTAGGATAGACGGTCTGAAAGAATTGAAAGATGCCAGCTATTACAATCAATCAGATGTTTCTGTCCAAATAATAGAAAAAAATTTTATAAAAGACACAGAAGGAAAATTTGATAAAAATGAATTAAAATTAGAAATTGTTGATTTGGGTAATAACCAAAAATACCCTGTAACTGGTAGCTGGGATCAAAAAGGAAAGGAAACGAATGTATGTACAATTAATTTTGAGGATGGTGTTTATAAACTAAACGCAAGGTGTAAAGATAAGCTGGGAAATGAAAAAGACTTTAGCATTGATAAGCTGATTATTGACACAAAAAAACCAGAAGTAAGTATAGAATATGGTTTGGATGAAGAAAAGGGAAAAACGCATTATAATAAATCAGCAACCATACAAGTGACAGACAAGAATTTTGATGATACCTGTAATTGGGAGGTTGTGGAACTTGGGACTGAAAAAATATATAACGACCTCAAGTGGGAAAAAGGCGAGAAATTAGATACGTATTTCAGTACCATTGAGTACGAAGATGAGGGTACATATCAATTTAAGTTTAGCTGCAGCGACAAAGCAGGCAATAAGAATGGTGAAAGTGTTGTTAGCGACCAAATTATCATTGACCATACAGCTCCACAAATTACAGTGTCCCTTGATGATAAAAAGCCAGTTAGCGGGAATGTTTATAAAGTGGAAAGAGTAGCAACTGTTACGATAGAGGAACAAAATTTTGAGGATCAAAACGTTGAAATTGTATGGACTGGTGCAGCTCAAAAAAATGATCTACCTAAATTAAGTAAGTGGGAGTCTGCGGGTATTATCCGTACTGCGACTATTTCTTTCAAGAATGATGGAAAATATGAATTCAAAATAAAATGTACTGATAATGCAGGAAATGAGAGAGAGTCCCAGAAGATTGAGGAATTCATCATTGATAGGGAGGCGCCTGTTATAAAGGTTGAGTATCCATCAGGTTATAATGCACAGGCAGAAAACCAATTTTCCAAAGAACCCATTAACATAAAGGTCACGGTGGTGGATGATAATTTTGATGAAATCTCAGGGTTGCAGATAATCAAGCAAGGTGCTTCTATAGAACCCAAAACAGACAGGAAAAGCCCGGATGGTAATGCGTTTGTTTATGATGTTTCCATGCAGGATGACGGTGAATACAGGTTTGGCATATCGGCTAAGGATAAAGCAGGAAATGAAACAACGCAAGAGTGTGTCAATGGCACTACTATTGACCAAACAGACCCCGAAGTAGAAGTGACTTTCACGGATGCAGGGGCAAAAAATGAAAAATATTACAAGAAAAGGACAGCGACAATCAAGATAATTGAGAGGAACTTTGATGAGAATAAGGTTGTATTGGAGCCTGTTGGCGCGTCAGCTGCCCTTCCGGCAATAAGCGGATGGAGTGGTAGCGGGGGAGATGTTCATACAGCGACACTTGAATTTGATAAAGATGGGGTTTATGGTTTTAAAGTGAAGTGTACAGATTCTGCTGGACGTAATGGAGAAAATAATCCGTTTAATGAATTCATAATTGACCAGACAGAACCCACAGTAAAGATCGAATATGACAAGGATTCCCCCGTAAATGAAAAGTACCATAACGCGTTCAGGACGGCAAAGGTCATTGTGACCGACGAGAATTTTGACGAGAAGTGCACGATGAAATTTGACATCACGTCCGACGGCGATAAACCCCAGATTGGCAAGTGGACAAAATCAGGCGCTTCAGGCAGCAGCCAGTATATCTGTGAGGTGTTCTTTGACAAGGATGGGGAGTACAGCTTCAAATTTTCATGCGAGGACCTGGCAGGCAACAAGTCAAATGTCGAAAATGGCGGCAGTTTTGTGATAGATACGACAAAGCCTGAGATTTCGGTAACCTACGACAACAACAATGCGAAGAACGGCAAATACTACAATAATTCACGGACGGCAACCATCACGATTAAGGATAAGGCTTTTGCGGATAACCTTGTCAGCGTGGAATCGCTGAATCCGTCAGGCGGGAACGGGCTTCCGTCAATTAGCGGATGGACGGCTTCCGGTGATACGCACACTGCAAAAATCAGTTTCATGGAGGATGGAAGCTACGGCTTCCGGGTAAAATGTACTGACTTGGCGGACAATGCGGCAAAGGACTATCTTGGCGAAGTCTTTATCATAGACCGGTCGGCGCCGGAAGTCGTGTTTGGCGGGGTGCGGAAGAACTCGGCAAACAATGGCGTGGCAGCGCCGACGCTGAAATGCACGGACACATATCTGGACGAGGCAGGCACGCAGATTATCCTTACAGGCACCAACCATGGACAGCTGTCAGGGATTGCGCAGAAGAGCACGATAAAGGACGGAATCCAGATGGTTTATCCGGACTTTGAGCACACGCAGGATATGGACGACTTCTATACCCTGACGGTCAAGGCGGTGGATCTGGCAGGAAACGAGACGGAGGACGAGCTGAATTTTTCCATAAACAGATTTGGCTCAACATACAGGATTAGCACGGATACACAGAAGCTGGTGAGCGGCTATTATATTGGGAAAGCGCCGACGATCACTGTCACGGAAATCAACATAGACGAGCTGGAATACGGCGAGGTGACGATAAGCAAGGACGGACAGACCGTCACGCTGAAACAGGGAAGCGACTATGCAGTGGCAAAGGAAGGTGAGGAAGAGAACTGGAAGTCATACACGTATAGCATAAAGCCGGGCAATTTTGCAAAGGACGGTGTCTATTCGGTGGGCTTTTACTCAAAGGACAAGGCATCGAATACTTCCGATAACCGCATTAAGGGCAAGGAAATCGAGTTTGCCCTCGACACGACAGCCCCGAGTATCGTGGCGGACGGAATCGAATCCGGCATGACATACAATGAAAAGAGCAGGGAGGTAACCGTGGACGTAAAGGATAATATGTTCCTCACACGACTCACTGTGACAGACAATGATGAGATGCTGGTTGATATGTCTGAGAAGGAACTGGCTGAAAACGGCGGCATCGTGACGTTTACCCTTGGTGAAGCGGACGGGCTTCGTGACGTTGTCATAACTGCCATGGATAAGGTAAATAATGTGCAGAAACTGGAATTCCTTGATGTGCTGATTACATCAAAAAAGGAAGTCATCACGACAATAGAAAACGAAAAAGCAGTAGCGGACACAGAGGAAAACATCGTGAAGCCAGTTGCCGGGGCGGGAATTGTCCTGCCGTCCTATGATGAGGATGACAGCCTGCTGTACATGGTGATTGAAGTAATGTCGGCAGCAGTGTTGATAACGGCAGTTGTCACATTTTACAGGAAAAAAAGAAAGATAAGGAAGTAACCGGAAAAAGGGAAGATGCTGCCAGCATGCATCTTCCCTTTTTAGGGATATTGGGCTTTTTGAAATGTCGGACAGGAGGATTGTGATGGAACAGACTGGGCTGGAACGGATTGATGCCATGAAAGCATATCTACAGGAAGCATCAGAGGGCATGACATTGGATCAATTTGTGGAAAGGCGCCTCGGGACAATATGGATGGAATTTGCGAAAGCGGTGGAAGAGCCGGTTAAGAAGCTGGCAGGGCAGAAAACAGATGGGGCGGTTGTGATATCTTATCTGCGAGGAAGCATTGTGACGGGCAGCCATGTATTTTATATCGCGTATTACAATGGGGAGCCTTTTGTGGAAGAGGAGCCGGAGGGCGTATATCTTGACTTATGTCATATATTTGGAAGCGCTGAGGCGGACTGCATGGAAATCAACCGCATTCTGGGTAGGAAATTTGTGCGGGTTCTGGATTCGGAGAAGGAGGAGATACGCAGATGGTATCTGCATCTGCTTTATGAGCAGCTGGGCGCTTTTATAAAACCGCAGGAAAAAGAAAGTGATGCGGCAGACAGAGTTCCGGTTTTGTATGGCGGATATATGGATAAGCTGCATTCGATAGGGGATGTGGGCAGCAATGGAGAGGGTGGTTTGACATGAAATACTATCAGATTGTGGTCGATGCGCATTATATCCCGCCTGTGCCGGTCGGATGGTATGGGAAAATAGACCAGAAAACGGTTGCGGAAAAGAAGTCCTACGAAATGCCGTTACATCTGCTTTTTGAGACGGGAAGCCATATGCAGATGGTGTTTACGGATGTGATTGTGTTTCCCTGTCTGATGGTCAGTGGGACAGTGCGGGACGTGGTTATGCGGTATATGCCGCGGACAGGATTTACAAGGGTCATCCTTTTTGACAAGGCAAGAGGGTGCAGCAAGGCGTATTATATGCCGCATTTAAGGTCAGCGGGGCACATTAAAAAAGACATCAATGGCAGTATTGCGGTGGAAAAGGAGCTGCTGGGAGATAAGGCAGTCGTCAAAATGGACGGCATTGATAAGACATATATCATCATGCGCATGGATATAGTGGAAAGTATCCTGCGCAGGGGTACAGTGGGAGTCGGATTGAAAGAAATCACTATCGTGTGAAAGGGGAGAAAAAATGGATTATAAGGATGAGGAAATTTTGGATAGGCGGGAAGCGCTGAAGGCGGAGCAGTATCATTCGCTCGAGACAGGCGTTTACATGGACGGCGCAGTTGTGCAATTTCAAAATGTGGAGGTTCTTGACGAGTTCCGAATATTTCTGCCAGAGACAATGAAGCAGATGCCCAGGCAGTTTGCCATGGTAAAGTATCCGTCGGAATTCAGACCCCAAATGATTATCACAACGCTGGATTTGAGCGTGAATATGGGCTTTTCCGTATTTCCAAACGGAGTGCCGTGCGATGACCTGCCGCAGATGGCACAGCGCATGCGTGCGGCAGTGCACCGCGCCAGTCCGGACTGCCAGATGTTTGCCTGTGAGGTGCTGGGAAAGATACCGGGAAGCTGGTTTGCGTTCCGCAGCCATGCCATGGACACGGACGTCTACAACATGCTGCTTGCGGCAGCTGTCAATGGGAAACTGGTGCAGGGAAGCTTTAACTGTTACTACAAGGATTACCCCAAATGGAAAGAATACGTGCTGATGATGTGGGAGACAATCAGTCCGTTAACGGAGGAGGAGAAAAAGAATGCGCGCAGTAAAAATAATAGTGGAACCGTTTGAATATATCAGCCTTACGATGGTGGAATGCGTAAAGGCGCTGAACCAGCATGGGCGCATGATCATCACGGGATTAATCCGGCATGAACATGAACAGGAGTATATGGCACTCGCGGCAAGGGAGACATGGGTGTGTGTAAAGGCAGTTTCAGAGGGCGGTGAGGAACAGGTATTTTTTCATGGGATTCTGACCGGAATGCAGATGAAAAAAGAAGCACAGGCATCCGTGATGACAATTGAAATCCGGACGGGAAGCTTTCTGCTGGACATAGAAAAGCATACGCGGTCTTTTCAAGATGCAGGCTTTTCCTATGAGAGCGTTGTGGCTTCCTGCGTGACGTCGGCAGGAGGCTATTCGATTATGCTTGAAAAGGAAGATGTACCGACAGGGTGCTTTTTCATGCAGTACAATGAGACAGACTGGGCGTTTATCCGGCGCATCGCGTCTTATGCGGGTGTCGTGCTCCGTCCGGAGTATGCGACAGGCGGAAAAAAGATTTATCTGGGCTACAGCGGAAGGCGTGTCACCGGAAATCTGGAACCGGACAGTTATCAGGTGGTACAGAATTTTGGGGCAAATGCGCCGGCAGATGCATTTGGCGGAAAAGGATTTGCCGGCGAGACGGCATATATTGTGCAGACAAGGGAGATTTATGACCTTGGGGATACCGTTACTTTTCAGGGCAGAAAACTTGTGGCGGGCAGGATTGAAAGCCGTCTTGAGGGGCAGGAGCTTTGCCATACATATCATCTTATTCCGGAGCGGGATGGCAGGCTGCCTGCCTTGTACAACGGCCTGCTGCATGGCGTGGCGCTAAAGGCAAGGGTGCTGGCGGTGGAGACGACGGTGGTACAAGTACAGTTTGACGAAGATGAAAACAAGGATGGTTGCGGCAGGCGCTGGTTTGATTTTGCGACAGTCTATTCCACGCCGGACGGGGCTGGCTGGTACTGTATGCCGGAAGTCGGTGACGAGGTCAGGGTCGTATTTCCGGACAACTGCGAGGGGCACGCCTATGTGGCGAGCAGTGTCCATGTCGGAAGTGCGGGCGGGAGGACGAATCCCGATGAAAAATTCTGGCGTAACAGGCACAATAAAGAAATCCGGTTCACGCCGGATTCGCTGACGCTGACGAACAATAACGGATTGACGGTGCAGCTCTCGGACGCGGAGGGCATCAAAATATGCAGTGACAAGGATATCGTGTTAAAGTCGGATGGGGAAGTGCGGATAAAGAGCCAGAACGCGGGTGTCTACATGGATGCCGCGGACAAGATGCTGTTCCGGCAGGGAGCGGCAAAAATCCAGATGGAGGATGCCATATGGATTGAGGGCGGCAAAATATACATGAATTAACGCGATGGTCAAAAAAAGAGAGGTAAAAATGAAGCAGAATTATGAAATCACCGGGGAGCAGATTGTTGTCAGCTCGGACATACCGATACTTTCCCTGTGGGACATTGAGATAAGCCACAGGGTCAACGAGCACAGTACGTTGGTGCTGGATGCAGCCCTGTCGGAGGAGCAGGGAGAGGATATCCTGCGCACGGACTGGACGGACAGCCGGATATCCGTGCT
>DKUL01000074.1:0-1616 GCA_002490665.1 Lachnospiraceae bacterium UBA7205
TTTGTCGAAAGGCTCAGGAAGACCGACTTTCCATGTCCAGTTTGCGAATAATTGTACTTTTGCCATAATTCATTCATCCTTCTTTCTGTAATATTGTTTTTAGATCCATGAAACCTGCAGACTGTCATCTGAGATTTTCCCTTTGAGTTCGTTTTCCTCCAGTATGGAGACCAGTTCCTTCCAGTAAGCCTTCCCCGGAAAGGAGTCGAGGGTTGCCTTCAGGATTTTTCTTTTCTGGCAGCTTACGACAATATCCCCGTTTTCCCTGATGGTGAGCATGGAGTGGCCGTTGGCATTTAAGTCGGTAATCAGTTCCTAAAGTCCAGCAGCGTGCTGCTGGACTTGCACCTATCTGCCCGATCAGCTCATACCATACCCTGACATCCACGACGGACGGTTCAGGGGTTGTTTCCCCGTCTGCGCCGTCGGGCTGCGGTCTGGCGTTTGTACTGTTTTCTGTATCCGCAAAACTGCCGATTACCATTGGCTCCACATGGATGCGCCCAAAGCGGTCAAAGGAAATATCCGCATGGGTGTAGGTATCCATGTTCTCGACCATGATACGGATTGTCCCGCCCTTTAGGATGTCCTGTAAGGAAGGTGTGTCCTTCCACTGCCAGACAGCCTGTGGGTAAGCGGATTTCAGTTTTTCCGTGATCCGGAGTGCGATATGGAGCAGCATGGTTTCGTATTCCCTGCTGTCAGAAGCAGGAAACGAAGGCTTTGCGGGAGGAACGGTTTCCTCCGGGTGTTCCTGTACCAGAAATGAAGATGGTATTTCTTCCGGAGACTCCATCATCTGCCCGATTTTTTGTTTCAGGGCAGGACAGAGGGCGCGGCATTTTTTGAACAGCTTCCCTAACTGGCGGAACAAAAGGATTCCGACTGTCACGACAGCCCACAGGATGAAGGCAAGCGCCATCAGCTTCTGGGAGCGTTCCTTTCGGAAAAAGACTGCCAGCAACAGCAGGGAGACGATCAGGATTTTCATGCTTTTGGTAAATATGGTTTTTCTCATTTGGTTTTTTTCAGTCCTTTCTCTGTAATGTGAAATACCCACAGGGCATTTCACTCTCGCGGCAGTCGCCAAATATACATGCAGGCATGTCTGCTTGGCTCGTTGCTCGCGGAAATAAAAAAAGAGGAATTACAGCCGGAGCATTTATCTCTCCGATGCAATTCCTCTTATGCCGCCAGCGATACGAAAGCATCAGTTGAACGGCAGTCCATTCTCGCCACAGTCTTCCATGTCCATAAAGCCGTCGTCTGTGCTGGCGGGTGCATTGCCTCCTGTGTTGTTGGCATTGCTGCCTTCCGTGCGTTTCCCTGTCGGGACATAGTTCCATTCGTACACGGTGATCTTGGGGATCATGCCCTTTGAGCCATCTGCCTTGCGGGTATATTCCACAAGGTCAAGGTCGCCCGTGATAAAGAGCAGGCTGCCTTTCTTAACCCCTGCCTTGCTGAGTCTCTCAGCCGCTTTGCCGAACAGGACGCACTGATAGAAATTAGCGTGTTCCTGCTCTCCGTAGCCTTTGTTGACCGCCACATTGAACTGGATGTACTCAGTCCCGTTGGAGCTGGTCTGAATTTCAAGGTCGGCGGTGACTCTGCCT
>DKUL01000074.1:1772-2874 GCA_002490665.1 Lachnospiraceae bacterium UBA7205
CTCCTTTCTCTGATGAAAAAATTTGTTGGTTGCATCAAAAAAAGTGCCAAAAGACTGCCACTTATCGGCATGATTCTTCTGACACTTAATTCAATCATAAACAGCGTGTGCATCTATGCGTTCTGCATATCCTGACAGGAAGCACAAAAATCAATTACAGGAACATTTTAGCACAATATATAGTATATGTCTAATAATTAAATACAATATATTGCGCTTTGCGCCGAGCGATTTGTTTTAATAGCAGATATTGCACTTATTTATCGTCATAGTGTCCTCTGCATTGGGTTATGACGATACTGTCATTTCCAATGATATAAACAAGCCTGTCTTTTTCGTTAATTCTCCGGCTCCATTCTCCATTTGGACTGTCTTTTAGTGGCTCCGGCTTTCCTTCGCCGGTAAATGGCTCCCGCTGGATGGATTTTAAGAGGCTGTTTATCTTTTTTAGTGTTTTTTATCCTGTGACTGCCAGTAAAGATATTCTTCCCATGCATCTTCGGCAAAAGTGATTTTACTCACGTTCCATAGCCTCCAGTTCTTCCATAGTTTTTACAATTACCTGCTCGTTTTTAATCTGCTGGCCTGCTTTCCGTAGCTGTTCCATGTTGGAATCTGAATAAAAGGGGTCTAAAGGAGCAGCCACTTCAAAAGGGATACGGCGGTCCCGTAAGGCTTTTTTGGCATAGATCATAAAAAAAGTGGTAAGGTTCATACCCATTTCATCACACATTTCATCCAGTTGTCTTTTCATTTCATCGTCAAAACGAAGACTTACAGTAGTCATCTTATCACATCCTTTCTGCCTTTATCATACAGATAATTGATGCAAAGTGCAAGAATAATCATTCAATTTCTTTCAAAAAATAGTATATGAAGATTAAGTAGAATTATGTAATGTTTTTAATTTGAAATGGATGAAACAGGAGCTATTTCCTCCACTCCAAGCAGGTTGTCTGTCAGCGCCGCTTTGGTTAAGAGCGGGTTCTGCCCGGAAGGGATACTGTCTGAAGTTTTGAAATAAAGCCGGTAGGAAATGCCGGAACGGATATTATGGTCTTTCCCGATTCGTAACAGATGCTCATTGCCGTCCTGATCGGTA
>DKUL01000027.1:0-1362 GCA_002490665.1 Lachnospiraceae bacterium UBA7205
CGTATCTCTGTGAACGACAAAATACAAAGCTATGGACAGCTCCGCACCATCGGCGCAACACTCAGGCAGATCCGGCGCATTGTGAAAAAGGAGAGCCGGCGGCTGGGCGGGATTCTTCTTCTGGTGGTGTCTTCTATGGTTCTGACACGCTCGCCGGAGCAGGTTGCAAGGCTGTTTTTCCCAGATGGGGACTATAAGATCTATCTGTCCTCAGAGCAGCCGGAGGAAGAGATTATGGCTGCAGGCAATCCGCTGAATGAAAACTTAAGGCAGGAGATCCTTTCTGTGGACGGGGTGGAGGATGTGCTGGCCACCCGCCGGTCTCTGCACGGCAAATTTAGGACTTCCGAAAGCGCCGAAGCCGGTATGTGCGACATGCTGACGGACGCAAACCGCATGGATGTAGAAGCTGCTGTGGGTATCTGGCGCCATGCCGGCAGATACCCACAGCGTCCTTTTGAGTACGGGTTATCAGAAGCACCATGCCGATATGGATGTTGGGGCTGCTATTGAGTTGACCCTGGGCCAGGAAACCGTGACAGTTACCATATCCGGACTGTTCGATGCGTCGAAGGCAGCAAACGGACATGGTGCGCTTGCCATGGATTCGGCGGCTCTGTTTGCACCGGAGGAGCTGTTTCGTGAGCTCCATCCTGAAATTGAAAGCTTTGACTATTCCCGGAGCATTGTCAGCGACCCGAAAAAAGCGGAATCTGTGGAACACAGCTTGCAGGAGCTGGTATCCAGCTGCAGCAATCTTGGAATGGATACCATAGCCACACATATCGAATATGAGAAAATGCAGAGCAGCATTATTTTTGGAAGCCTTCAGGCGCTTTCCTGTCTGATCTTCCTGATCGGCGTTGTCAATCTGATCAATACAACGCTTTCCAACCAGATTTCCCGGAAGCGGGAGAACAGTATCCTGCGCTCGGTTGGCCTGACCGGGAAGCAGCTGTGCCGGATGAGTGTCACCGAGGGGATGTGCCATGCGCTTTTTGCGGCGTTTACAGTCTTAATCCTGGGGCTGCCGATTTCCATGGCAGTCTGTGCGGAAGTCAGTAAGAAATCCTTTGCCGGCGCAGTTGTTCCATATCAGTTCCCATTCCTGCAAATGGGCTGTTCCTCCTGGTGTTGTTTGGCATGGAGGTAGTCCTGTCTGTCTGGATGGTGCGCAGGCAGAAAAAGCAGTCTCTGGTTGAGCAGATGCGGGCGCAAAGTTAAGCATTTCACGGCAACAGATAAACATTTCACAGCAATTAAATTGTTTTGATATTTTTTGCAGGATATAATAAAATGTTTTTTATGGCAATGATGATATCATGGCGAGGAGGTGGCGCATTGATTCGTATTGCAATCTGT
>DKUL01000027.1:1647-3290 GCA_002490665.1 Lachnospiraceae bacterium UBA7205
ATCTGTGATGATGAAAAACATATGACTGATTATATAAAGGCTTTTGTCTCCGATTTTTTCCGTAAAAAGAACAGGGAAATTGAAAAGATCATGGAGTGCCTCTTTGCTTCTATGCAAAACGCCGGCGTGGACAGCCTGTTGGTGCAAAAGGGATATGAGGGGCGTATCATCCGGGAGGAGGAGATTGTTTTTTGTGAGGTCATAGACCGGAAGATATATCTGAACCAGACTTCCGGCGAGGTTGTTGATTATTATGAACGGATTGAAAATCTGGAAACGAAGCTGGGCAGTCATTTTTTCCGGTGCCATAGGAGTTATCTCATCAACCTGAAGCATTTAAAAAGATATAAAAACGGGACTGCATATATGGACAACGGCAAAGTAGTTCCCATATCACGGCTGCGGAGCAAGGAGTTTTCCGGTGTGGGTCTGCAGTATATGAAGAATATGTAAGAGTTTTTACATATGGGGGCAGGTAACATGGCTGAGTATTTAGATTTTTTTAATGTATATATAATGGGCGTTGTCGAGATGTCTTTCCAGTTTTCTTTCTTGGCAAAAATTTTGAAAAAGAAAATGTGGCCTCCTTTTTATTTCCTGTTTGCAGTAGGTGCAGTGATTATCAATGATTTTGTTCCGGCTAGCATGGTCACAGGCTTTGTGGTGCTTATTTTTCTGCTCACAGCATACGGGACTGTTATCTGCCATGCAGATTTTAAGTATTCCCTTCTGTATGCGGCTCTGGCAGCGGAAATTATGCTGCTTTGTGGCGGAATTGTAAACTCGATGATTAGTCTTCCATACCCGTGGCTGCCCGCCTTTTTCCGTGAGACAGATAATATTGCGGTCATGCTGATCAGTGAGGCGGCATCACTGGCTCTGACCGGTTTTTGTTATTATATGGTGTATCGTTATTTTTCCCGGGATGGTCTTGATCCCATGGATACTTATGAAACCACAATGGGAATGCAGCAGATGGTTCTGATTTTCATTCCGATCCTGATGATATTTATTATGAGTAGCTATATCAATGCGATTGAATATGATTTCCAGTTTGAGATCTCGGTGGACAAAGGGCCTGCGGAACACTTTTTCAGTCATGGGCAGATGTTGTCCATGTATTTTCTGGGACTTGCCAGTCTGTTCTGCATCCTGTTTTCCTATAAGAAACTCCAGCAGAGTTTTCATTTAAGCACTGAAATTTCACTGCTGGAACAGCAGGAGCATTCCCTGGTCCAGTATGTGGAGGAAGCGAAAACTCGTTACGATGAAACAAAGTCCTTTCGACATGACATCCGGAACCACATCGCAGTGGTAAAAAAGCTCCTGCAAAGTGGGAAACTGGAAGAAGCCGTGACCTATATGGAGGATCTGGACGATATGGCGGAAAAAATGTCATTCCCCTGCAGTACCAATAATCCGGTAGTGGATATTCTAGTGGGGAACAAACTGGGGATTGCAAAAAGCAAGGGGATCGATGTGGACTGTTCCCTTCTTCTGCCATATCCCTGTGGCATCAGAGATATTGATATCTGTATTGTCCTGTCAAATGCACTGGATAATGCAATTTATGCAGTAAAAAGTCTGGGCGCCGGCATAGAAAAGTATATCCGTGTGTGCGGGCGGATCCAGGGGGATTTCCT
>DKUL01000073.1:0-15053 GCA_002490665.1 Lachnospiraceae bacterium UBA7205
CACACTCCCACGCAGGGAGTGACGATTAAGAACGCAATACATTATGTGGAGCAGAAAATTTCAATCCACACTCCCACGCAGGGAGTGACAAGCACCCACTGTTTCAGGTTTGCGTTATCTTCCAATTTCAATCCACACTCCCACGCAGGGAGTGACCCCGGCAATCGCCTCGTCAGTCCAGTTCCGTTCCCGATTTCAATCCACACTCCCACGCAGGGAGTGACCCGGCTTAAAATCATATATTCCTGACAGATACTGATTTCAATCCACACTCCCACGCAGGGAGTGACACGCTATATCCTGCAACATTCCGCGAGTATGTTATTTCAATCCACACTCCCACGCAGGGAGTGACAATTTCACCGCCTTTCAGCCTGTTTTCAATATCGCATTTCAATCCACACTCCCACGCAGGGAGTGACTTCTGGTTTTCTGCTCCTTGTTAAAACATGGTGATTTCAATCCACACTCCCACGCAGGGAGTGACTTAACACATCCTTTGCGACACTGTCAGAACTCCCTATTTCAATCCACACTCCCACGCAGGGAGTGACCCGGTATACACCATAGAGGTTTTTTGCGACAGTCTATTTCAATCCACACTCCCACGCAGAGAGTGACTGTAAATGATACGACAACAGGTTCAAACAGTGGAATTTCAATCCACACTCCCACGCAGGGAGTGACCAATTTTTGCTTCTCTTTCACGCTCATCCCATTCAAATTTCAATCCACACTCCCACGCAGGGAGTGACACATTTCCTTTAGCGCATTCACCCCATCGTTGCAATTTCAATCCACACTCCCACGCAGGGAGTGACTGTACTGCTGCAACTGTGTTTTGAGTTCATCAGTATTTCAATCCACACTCCCACGCAGGGAGTGACTGATTGCAAGGATGTCCCACGGAATCGAGAACGGATTTCAATCCACACTCCCACGCAGGGAGTGACAAAGTTACAGAAAGTAAAGGAGCGAGCCTATGTCATTTCAATCCACACTCCCACGCAGGGAGTGACTGACAAGGTTGATATTATCCGCGAGTTACATCTATTTCAATCCACACTCCCACGCAGGGAGTGACGCTATTTCTATGCCTAATTATAGCGGTTATTCGGATTTCAATCCACACTCCCACGCAGGGAGTGACTTACGGACGTTTTACTGGCAGTCAACAGACCCTATGATTTCAATCCACACTCCCACGCAGGGAGTGACCTCACTCCTCGTCCCCGTATCGCCCCCACATAAATTTCAATCCACACTCCCACGCAGGGAGTGACTTTCTGACTTTATACCAATTCTTACGCCTATTGAGATTTCAATCCACACTCCCACGCAGGGAGTGACAGATTACTGGATTAAAGGAGGCATTTTCCAACCATATTTCAATCCACACTCCCACGCAGGGAGTGACCGGTATGTCACATGTTTATTAACGACAATAAATTTATTTCAATCCACACTCCCACGCAGGGAGTGACTTCCCCCTTGTTTTACGGACAAGTTCAATTATTATTTCAATCCACACTCCCACGCAGGGAGTGACCGCATTCCGTTCTGGATATTGCAGTCCTGTTTTCAATTTCAATCCACACTCCCACGCAGGGAGTGACATATGATATATGGTAATGTAGTAAGACAATACGAATTTCAATCCACACTCCCACGCAGGGAGTGACTTTTGATTACATATTTATTTTACAATTTACATGTATTTCAATCCACACTCCCACGCAGGGAGTGACTGCAAAAAAGAGAAGCACGACTGCATCAAGGGTTATTTCAATCCACACTCCCACGCAGGGAGTGACTGCTACGGATTTTACATAACGGTTGCCAGACACAATTTCAATCCACACTCCCACGCAGGGAGTGACCAGTCCCTGTTTATCACACATTTCCCGGACATGGGATTTCAATCCACACTCCCACGCAGGGAGTGACCATAAAGTGTATTCCTGTTGTGACTTGGAGTGATATTTCAATCCACACTCCCACGCAGGGAGTGACTCGCTTCTTCGTTTCCATACAATAGCAAGTTTTTGATTTCAATCCACACTCCCACGCAGGGAGTGACTTCTCAACTTGTTTGCATTCATCGCATTTGCAACCATTTCAATCCACACTCCCACGCAGGGAGTGACTCAGTTCCGATTAATTCTGGAAGTTCCATTTCAATTTCAATCCACACTCCCACGCAGGGAGTGACCTTGGCACATGGAAGCGCAAGAAGTGCGGACGCTATTTCAATCCACACTCCCACGCAGGGAGTGACGTATCAAATGGCAGACTGCCGCGAACCTGTGACGATTTCAATCCACACTCCCACGCAGGGAGTGACCTTATGATAAACAGCTTGATAAAGATGATATAGATTTCAATCCACACTCCCACGCAGGGAGTGACGGTTTATCGCAATCGTATGTATCAAGGATTTTAGGATTTCAATCCACACTCCCACGCAGGGAGTGACCGATTTGTGCGTACAGCGGTGATGATGTGTATTGGATTTCAATCCACACTCCCACGCAGGGAGTGACCTACGATAGTAAAAGCTACCCTCCCATTTATTTTTATTTCAATCCACACTCCCACGCAGGGAGTGACCGTTCGGAAACTCCGCAATGACATGTTCCTGCATAATTTCAATCCACACTCCCACGCAGGGAGTGACTTGGACAGGTGAGAACCGCAATTTAATCCTCCCAATTTCAATCCACACTCCCACGCAGGGAGTGACCTTTTGATTCTTACTGTCCTCTCTTCGTAGCAAGATTTCAATCCACACTCCCACGCAGGGAGTGACTTATGTGTTCCGTTATGTCGTAAAATGTAGGAAAATTTCAATCCACACTCCCACGCAGGGAGTGACCAGGATAACCGCCATACTTCCTTCATCTTCATCAGAATTTCAATCCACACTCCCACGCAGGGAGTGACGTAATTAGGTCCGTAGTAAGACCCATGGTTTTATAATTTCAATCCACACTCCCACGCAGGGAGTGACGGCAACAATCACATATTCACACTGAAATACTGATTGTTGCTTGAGCAATATTCACAATTTCTAATATTGCTCATTTTTTATTATGTTGTTTTTACCACTTTTTGTTTCTTTTTCTCAGTGCGAACCTCCTCGGCATCTTATGTCAGCTTCTGGTTCGCACCCAATTATATCATCAAAACGCCTTCTGCTTCATAGGACGTCTTAATCCCGAAATGTTCAACTTTTGTCTGATATTTATTTCCCAGGTAATAAAATCGGAGACTGTCCTCTTTCTCGTTAATTAGCGAGACAAGCCTTTCTTTTAACAGCAACAGCTGAGAAGCATCAAGAATGCATTCAAATACTGAATTCTGAACCCGTTGTCCATAGTTTACACATTCTTTTGCAACCTTGCGAAGGCGGGTCTTTCCGGCAGCATCCTGCGTAGAAACGTCATATGTAATCAATACCAGCATTCAAACACCTACTTCCATAAAAAGGGTGGATACTCATCCATATCACCCCGAATTGTCCGCGCAAGCAGCAGTGCCTGTACATAGGGAACAAGCCCCCACTCTATTTTTTCCTTTAGATAAGGATGCGTAATCACTTCTTTTTTATGATTCTGCCATGTATTAAAAAATACTTTTCTGCCATCATCATTTAAAAGAACTGCCTGATCTTTCTGTTTGTCAAAATGAACCGCCTGAATTGCCTTTGTGTTTATTAGTGTAAGTACAAAGCGATCCGCGAGAATCGGACGCAGCTCCTCCATCAAATCAAGTGCCAGCGAAGTTCGCCCGGGTCTGTCGCTGTGCATAAACCCAACATAAGGGTCAAGTCCCACACTTGACAAGGCATTTGCGCAGTCGCCTGCAAGAATTGTATAAGCAAAGGACAGAATAGCATTGATATTATCCAGTGGCGGTCTGCGATTCCTTCTAATAAATGTGAAGTCCTCTTTTTGATTTAATATCATGTCGTCAAACACAGAAAAATACTGCTCTGCCGCCTTTCCCTCCATTCCTCGCAATTCATCAAGACCGCATACACTGTCAATTTTCGGCAGTGTCTCATAAAGAGTGGTTGATATTCCCTTTAGCTTTTGTGAATCCACACGGTAAGCGTGGTCGCGCAGCGTCCGCTCTATGCTCCATCTGCTGTTAAAAACCTTTCCCACAATCATATTCCTGGCATAAGCGACACTGCGGCTGCTGTCGTCCGATATGCGGTACTGTTCCTTTCGCAATAACACATTTCCATATTCCTTTCCAACTGTCCTGGCTAAAAATGCGCCTCTTGGCGAAAAAAAGGACATTCCTATCTGGCGTTCTGCGCAGGCGCCCATCAAAGCTGGAGTCGCACCTTTGTAGGTAAAGCATATGATGTTTTCCAATGTATGAAGCGGGAATCTGCCAAGTTTCTTTTCGCCGTCCGATATCACAATATTCTCACCATCCAGCGTCAGATAGCAACTCTCTGTCATGACGTATAAAGTGTTCAATAATTTTCGCACTGTAACCTCCCCACCTCTCAGCATGATTCATCCGAATGAATACCCTGCCGGATATACTCCCTGACTTTCATCGTTTTTTGTAATTTCGGAACACAAAGATTTTCCAAAGAACATGCTTTACATTGCTTTGTCGGTTTTACATTGGGCGTATACCCTCTCTGAAATAATTCGTGCATTTCTTTTGTCATGTTTTTTACTTCTTCCCGCAAGCCCTCCGTAAAATCCACATGACTGCGCCTTTTGTTCTCTCCATAAAATAAATATCCCTCTGGAATTACCGTTTGAAACATTTCTTCGAGGCAGATTGCCTGCGCACAGAGCTGCAGTTCATCGGCATTATTCTCCTTGGGCTTACCGTGCTTGTACTCGACTGGCACAGGATTCCAGTTTCCGTCATATCCATACAACGTTACCCCACATTCTGCCTGATGGAACTCGACAACGTCACACTGCCCGCTCACTCCAAGTTCATGCGAAGAAATGCGTAATCCCCTTACTGTGAGAATATTTCCCCTCTTCTCAAAAGCCCCTTCATCATGTGCCTTCCTGTGCATCAGTTCACCGGCAGTTGTACGGTAATTCTCCGCCCACTGCTGTTCAATATGTATCATCGCCCACTGCCGCCTGCAAAAGGCAAAATGCTGTATTCCAGAAAGCATCAGGTAATCGTCTTCAGCGTACATACCTATATTCCCTCTATTTCCTCAACAGATAATCCCGGCAGGGTACCAACATTAATCTCATAATCTTCAAACTCCTTTGGGTCATCATCCTTTGCCGTTATTTTGACCAGCTTATGCACTTTTGCAGAAGAATACTGTCCCATCGGGCAGTTATGTTTCCACCAGTAAACCCTGCACACCTCCATGCTGCCGTCTGGTCTTGCAGAGGAGCTGTCATTGACAAACAAGGTGCGCAATGCTTCCTTGATTTTTTCTGCATCTTCGTCACTAAATCCTGTCTTTTCCGCAAGCTGATGGTTTATGCTGCCCTTTATCACATACATCGCCGAATATACCTTATGTTTCATTCCCATTGTATCCGATGATTTTTTTTCTTTTGTCTCACTGTTGACACTCTTGGTAATCTGCATGCTGTTTACCGCGATTGGGAGTACACTGAATGCAGAATGTATGGAAACCGGTCCCCTGACTCCTACCGAAACACTGTCATCCTTAAATGCAAACACCTGTCCAAAACTGCGGACATCCATCCAAGTCTCGCACGCGGCTTTTGCATATGCATCTTTATCTTTATCCTTCAAAGCTTTCTGCATGCCTGCATTATTTTTTGCACGATCCGCAAGACTCTTACATCCGTCATCGGAACGTTCCTCGCTCTGTACAAAAATATTTTCGCCCATATCCTGCAGGCGGTTCCTGATTTTCCGCTTAATGCATACATCCGATATCTCCCCAAAGCCATCATATGTCTCACGCGGTCTGTTTCCATTCAGCGGGTCTCCGTTCGGATTTGCATTCTTAACCATCACCAGGACTTCAAAATCAATTTTGTTTGTAAACATTCCCATATTCCTTATCTCCTTTTGTTCTATTTTATTTCATCTATGAAATTGTAATAAAGCAGGGCAATTATTCACCCTGAACATCGTCCGTCCTGCGAAACTCCTGTATCATATACTCCATCTGATAGTAATATCCGGGCAGATACAATTCCGACAATGGTGTGTTAACAAACTTCTCATTATCAAGATGAATCATAATTTCCCTTGTCCACTCCTCAAATTTTTTCAGCTTGTAGTTGCTCAGCTTTCTTTCATAAGACACCATATTCTGTTTGATTGTCTGAAACGTCTTTGCCGGTCTGCTGCTGTATGCATTCCAATAGCGTTTTGCGTTGGTCGTCCGTCGTTCCTTAATCTTCCCGCTCTCATCATACTCAAACATGGCTCGCTGTTCCATGTAATCATACACTGCCAGCAGCCGTCCAAACAATACATTTCTATCGTCCACGTTGTCACTCAGAAAATTATCCATCGTTTTGCCCTCCTTCTCATAGTTATACCGAATCATCGCACAGGCAACACACAGCACATCGTTGCGCCAGACAAATTCACTCATGGACTGTGGCATGGATGCCCGTCTTGTGACTGCCCGAATCATGTCCTGCGGAATTTTCATCCCGATTTTTGTAATGCACGGCAGGAGCCGGTTTATCGTAGCCCTGATTAATTTGCTGTCTGCATCCAGCCATTCCGACCGCTGTGTTCCAAATGCCGCAAGCGCCATATCCCTTGGAGACGGCGTGCATTCACAGGTAATCCTTTTTTTACCTTCCTCTGCTTTCCCTACTGTCACTGTCCTGCGCCACTTGCAATGTTTCTGCCAGTCCAATATGGCATCCATGTATTGCCATGCCCCCATCTCGTCATAGTATACAATAGAAATCCGCCCTGTTGTTGCCGCGTCAAGTGCAATCACCGCTGCCCGGTCATTTGCTTTAATTTTTCCGACATATCCGTTCACAGCATTCTGAAACTGTTCCGCGAAATATTTTCCTGTGTCATTTTTATTCATGCCGATCGTGTCGGGCACGTCAAAATCTCGAAAATCAAACCCAAAATCGTCAATATTTCCAAAAGCATTTACAGAATCCTGCGTGATATCCGGAATCTGCATGTCCCTGTTTACCATCCAGCTGACGATTGTGGAGCCATCACGCGTATATCCCTGTTTCTGAATCAGCCACCTAAGCACGTTATGCGCCTTTTGGGAAACCTCGTACCCGACAGAAACCGCCTGCTCTTTCGATGTGAATCTTCCACGGTACGTGAACCCTGACTCATCATTGCCCGATATCATTTTTGCCTTGTCAGCGCTGTTTCGTATTTTAGACGGATGTTTATCAGAACATGCTTCCATATTCCCCGACACATAACACAGGCGTTTCTCCCCGGCTTTCTGACGGTAAAATGCATCGTACCTGCTGTACAATTCCGGACTTTTCCAGACTTCCATCAGGCTACTTCCATAGATGACAAACCTGACATTTGCTCCGGTCTGACCTAAGCCCTGTATTTTGAAGCTGTCCGTGAGCCTGCCTCCATCATCCAGCTCCAATGTATTACAGGACACCAAATCATGTATCAGTGATTTTTTTTTCAGATATTTATATACCGCCTGAACCATCATATGTGTATATTCCGATTCTGCCCATTCTGCAAGCTGTTCCATGTATGCCTCGTAGTATTTCTCCTTGTTGTCATCCGTATATGCCGTATAGTCCCCGGCTATATAACAAAGCTTGTCACATAATGGATGGGGCGCTATGCCGCTGCTTCGGGCTGCCGAATCCTCTGTCACCGGAATCATCGTAACTGCCCAGCTGCCTTTTTCAAGTCTTTCGGATTTGATGAAATTCCCTTCTTCATCAATTGTCACTTCAATCTGTGCATTAAAAGTAGAGTGGGAAAGCGGAAGCAATACCGGCTGGTCATTTCTGACCTCTCCCGCCAGATCCGCATAGACATCATAAGTCTCAGCCAATGTCTTCAATAATGCCAAGTGCACCACCTCCCTCAAACTCTTTTAATCCGGTAAAATTCTTTTCAAAAATAAACTGCTTCTGTTTTTCCTTATGGAGCACACGCCTTATCTCACATTCCTCGGGACGCGGAAAATGAATAACGCCATTTACCATCTGTGCATCCCACAAACGTACTGTCATTTTTCCCTTTTCTTCCTCCCTGACTGCTTCATCCGGGTATGTCAGTCCATGCACCATGACGCCAAAAGATAATGTCGTGTCATCATATGCGCCCTTTTCACCCTCAAACGAGCAGGGTTCCACATAGCCCTGGCACTCCCTTGCCCCCAGAAAGATGTCTCTCCTGCCTCCGCGCTCAATCATTCTTCTGGCAATATCATAATGTTTGTTTTCATTCCTGTCGTGTGCCAAATCCTCCCGATTTTCGTTCCATTCAAAATGCGCCCTCACACGGTACTCCACATTGCGCAGATAGGTATAAAATGACAAGTCATTTCCGCCACTGTATTTGATGGGACGTATCCCTTTCGATTCCGTCTGTATCGGATTCATGACGCGGCACTCGTCAATTATCCATATAATTGTAGGTTTCCAATAAATGGATTCCGTTATCCCTTTCAATGCCTGATATGTCGGTATCTGATAGGTACACTTCTCGCCCCCTGTCTTCGACAGCGGATCCGTAAACAATGCATATCTGCCAAAAACACTGTATTCAATAATATTCGGTTTCTCCACTCTCCCCACTTCCTTTCCTTTTCAATAATGTCACTAATCCTTTTACGAATGGCATCTGTCAAAAAATAAGTGTATCCCACTCCTGCGTAATTCCATAATCCTGATTGTATGCCCCTGGCGCCGACACCATATAAAGATTTGGAATATGGTCGCACACCGGCTGTATCAGTCCCACAAAGTTCTTTAACTGGCTTTCACGTACGTTTACCGTGTACCGCTGTGCTTTTCGGATAAAGGATTTTATCTCAGATAATTCCGACGCATTCTGAATGCAATCGATAAGGTTCTCGCCCTCCATATATGGTACAATGACACCAAACGAATGGTCATCAATGACCCTGTATGCCTGTCCCGCTGTCTTAAATGCCTGATTCATAAAATTTTTCCTGTCCTGAACCCCAAAACCTCTGGATAATAATTCAACAATATTCGTATCACTCTTTGGCAGTGGAAAATTCATTTTGTCTGCCGTCTTTGCATACAATGCCATATAATACTTTTCCATCCAATACGGCATCAAAAGTGTGTCTGCCTTATCACTTTTGCCATACTGATAAAGCATGTACTCTGTCACATCTGTATTTTGCCGAAGTTCCTCCATATTTCCGGTATTTTCCCCCTCGAGCTGAATCAGATAAACGACTCCATATTCCAATTCTCCGTTTCTGTTACAGCGTCCTGCACTCTGAGCCAGACTGTCCAGTCCTGCCATGGAACGGTAGACGCATTCAAATGAAATATCCACGCCTGCCTCAATCAGATTCGTGCTGATGACAACGATTTTTTCCTGCGGATTACTGAGTGTTTTTTGGATTGCCTCAATTTTATCCGACCTGTGCTGCGCGCAAAGGTTTGTCGTCAGATACACTGCATTGACATTCTGTGATTTTAATATGTCATACAACTTTCTCACTGCTGATTTTGTGTTCAACACAACAAGAATGGAATGAAATCTTTCTGACTGCTTCACAAGTTCCTCCCCAAGACTTTCAAACGTGTAATATCTACCGATATCCGGAGGAATAATTTTTACCCGCTCGAACTTGTAAAACCAGTCATTTACATTTGCAATCATATCCTTAGGCGTACTATAACAAATCGGACACTTCGTCTGCTCCAATGCCGGCTGTGTCGCTGTGCACAGAATAATATCCGTATTGCAGACCGCGTTCAGGAAGTTAATCATATAGTTAAATGTATGGATGCATTTGGGCGGCATCGACTGTATTTCATCAATAATCACAACTGCATTGGCAAGCCTGTGCATACGCCGGATGGATTCGCTCCTGTCCGAAAAAAGCGTGTTCATAAACTGCACAAAAGTCGTGCATATAAATGGCTCTTCCCAGTTGATTTCATACCTCGCCAGACCTCCTGCGCGTTCATCCTCATTCTCCACAGTTCTGACCACAGAAGAATGATGTTCCAATATCCAGTCGTCACAGCCGACTGCCTCGCGAAATACCCTGGCATTTTGCTCTGTCACGCTGATATATGGTGAAACATATATAATGCGCTCTGTCCGGGGATGGCGCCCGCAGTATTCCAGTGCATATGCAAGTCCGCTCAACGTTTTTCCTCCGCCAGTCGGAATTGACAGGCAATAAATCCCTGCGGGATGTGCCGCAAAATCCTTGCATGCACCTTGCAGCACATTTCTTGCATGAAAAATCTCTTTCTCCTTTTCTGTCCTTATTTCCGGCTGAAAAGATTTCTGTTTCCCCTGCATATATTTCTCAAAATTGTCACTGGCTTTTTGGAATATTTCCTCGGAATTAAACTCCGGCTTTTTTGACAACGTATCAACATCATCCATAAAGTCGGATGTGGCCTCCCAGTCCGAGTCAATCAGGATGGACAAAATTAAACGCTGCAGGCAGGATAAAAGAAAGTCACGGCAGTATGAGAGCTGTTCCTTTATGTCCTTTTGTTCTTTCATTGCAAGCATGTTTTTTAGTCTGCCATAGAGCCCTGCCATTTTATTCCATACAACACTAAATTCTTCTGAAGCGCCAGTAAAAACTGCTTCTACCCCGAATCCGTCCAGATAATCCTGCCTTGCATTAATACATGCCTCATCATAATCTTCCACTTCACTGACCTTTTTGGCAAAAATATCTGTATGATCTATATCCACGCAGTCAAAGATACCATGATGCGCGGCAATTGCATATGAAATCATCTCTACCATTATTTTTGCAATGTCCGGATGACCATGATAACTGTCATAAACATACTTTGCCCCAGTCGATGCGTGTGCGATGGTTCCATGCAGTTTTTGTTTTGTAACGGCATCGGCATGTATGTATTCATCAAATTTTTTCTTGCATTTACCCATATCATGACAAATGCCACACAACGCCATAATCTGTGCCAGTCCGCAGCGCGCCCCTTTCTCTCTGCACAGGTAGGCAGTCTTCCGGGTATGCTCTGCGACGGATTCTTCCCGACCGCGCCCATCCTCTGAAATATGTGCCGTCATGTTTATCACGCTCCTTTGTAATTTGTGATAGCCGTTTAAATTTCCAAGCTGGTCAATTGATTGTTCTTGAAAATCCTTTTTAGATGTATTGATGTGTATCTCTACATTCTACCAGAAGAAGGATAAAGCAGTGTAAAAATCATTGTACTACTTCATGCAACAGCCTGTCAATAAACCGAACTGCTATAACATAGTATATCATGGATTGTTACAAATATCAATATATATTTTCATTTTTATTAGTAAGCAAAAATTATATTTGACTTATCTAAATAAAATTTTTACAATAAAGTGTCAGCAATATTACAAATAACCTTTTACATTTTGTATAATTGCCGTGGATTGAAATATTTTCATTAGTAAGCAGGCATTGTTATTGATACACATCTTTTATCCGCATGAATCTATGCACAAAAAAGAGGGCTTCACCACCCTCTTTTTTGTGTTTGCTTCTAATTCCGAATCCCATCCAGCACGTCCGCCGGTACCTCAAACTCCACTGTCCCCATGTACATCGGCGCCACGTCGCCCTCATTGAAGCCGATGATCACATTGCCTTTTTCATTCAGGTAAAAGGACGTCTCGTCCGTGATTGCCTTAAAATTCCACTCCTCTATTTCATCATTTAACCAGTAATAGACATTTTCATCGGCATCCATCCGCTCCTGCATCTGGCGTTTGATGTTTTCGCTGATTGGCGTGATGTAGTCCGCGCCCTCCTTAAAAATATCCTTCAGCTTCAGCCGTTCCCCGGTTTTGAGATCGATTGTGTAAAAATAGTTCCACTGATATCCGCTGCCAGCGCCCTGATAGCAGATTAACTTTAGCGTAAAATAATCCGGCGTTGTCGCAAGCACTTCACTTTTCACAACGACATCCTGATAGCCCCATTCGCTTTTCAGGTTATCTTCAAACTCTTTTATCAGATTATCCGTGATGGTCTGGATTTCTGCGTTTATCTCCGCAGTTGTCCTGTCCAGATTTTCCTGTAATGCATTATCCTGTGCTGCCAGTTCCGGCTTTATCTCCGGCACTTCAATGTCCGCCATATTGCGGTCGCTTTCATATTCATAGTCGCGGAACGTAACGACCTTTACCAGACTGCCAATGACGGGTATCTGTTCCATCGCGTGTGCAATCGTGGCAGATGTATTTGGCAGTATGATAAAAATTCCAATGGCTGCGGCAGCTGCCACCGGCAACAATTTTATGAGTGCTGATTGTTTTTTTATTCCTGTGTCCATTTGTTTCGCCTCCCTTATTTTCTGATAGATCTGTTCTTCCTGCGCTTTTGTCATCTGATGGCTCCGGTATTCTTTTTTTACCCCCTGTAGTTGTTTTTCCAGTAAACCTATTTGTTCATCAGCTTCATATTTCTTATCACTCATATGATTCCTCCATTTCTGCAAATTTTCATGATAATCCTCCATTGTTGCCCTGTCTCCATTCCTGCCAAAGCCTACGGATTGGAACAGCAGTACAAATCAGCCAAGCACACTGCGCAGCTTTTTGATGCCGCGGTACAGCCTGCTTTTCACCGTGCTGAGGTTTTCATCAAGAATGTCTGCAATCTCCTCAAGCTTCATATCTTCAAAAAAGCGTAATATGATGACTGCACGATCCTGTTCGGGCAGGGAATCCAACGCCCGCCTGATATCGATATTTTCACTGCTGTCCTCTGAATAAGCTGGCTCTATTCCCATTTCCTCCTGCATGTATTCATAGGATACATTTTGAGGCTGTTTCATATAGCGGAAACATTCGTTTAGCATTATGCGGTATACCCACGTTGATGCATATTCAGGATTTTTCAGCGCCCCGCTCCCTTTCATGGCTTTGTATACCCCATTTTGCACAATATCAAAAGCGTCCGCCTCGTTTTGGACGTAACTGTATGCAATCCGATAATACTGGTTGTATTTTTCCAGTATAACCTTTTCAACGACGTCCCTTTTTGCTTCGTCTTTTTTGCTGGTAAAAATATGCAACTGGTTTCACCTCCTCTATCATATTCTATAATGTTAGACCCTGTAACCGTACAAAAAGTTTCAGGATATATTTTTTTATTTCGGAAGTTATAAAATATAAAAGACTTCTTAACCAAAATAAATATAAAAGAGCCACAGCATAGTATTTATGCGGCATTGGCGGAAAGCAGACAATTTGATAATTGTTTGTTTCAATTTTGGGAAAAATGCCTGCCGCAATCAGATAGAAGTTCAGAACTGGACGGACGCCATAAAATGTATTGCAATATTGATGAATTTTTTGAATTCTTTTGGTGTTTATTTGATAAGAACGATATGATTGGCACGGTTGCACTGAAAAGATTAAATGACGAGTATTGCGAGTTGAAATCGTTATATCTTTTAGAACAGTATCATAAAAAGGATTGGGGCATCAGCTACTTAAAACTGCCATATTAAAAGCACAACAAGGGGGCTACAAAAAGATATATCTTGGTACATTATCATCAAGTACAAAGGCTATTTCCTTATATGAAAAAATGGGATTTGTAAGGATAGAAAGATATAATATCAATTGTATGGCCGACGTATTTATGATTTTAAACCTTGACCATTAGTTGTAAATTTTACTTGTAGGGGCAAGATATTAAGCATTTGGAAAAATTTAAGCATTTTTCTTCTGACCAGTAAGAAGGAAGAATAAAAACCGAATATATTTTTGATTATGGTAGCGATTATCTTAACAGGCAATCAGCTACCTTTTTTTATTTCAGAAACTACCAACACAGCACAGAAAGAATGAGGTATCAGAAATGATTGAGAGCAAAAATGACACAAGCAAAAACTTAGAAAAGGCATCGCATCTATTAAAACAGGCACAACAGCGTGTAGCTAATGAAAAGAAAAAACAGAATGAAAAAAAACGCAAAGCCGAGGCAACGTATTCACCCTGTTTACAGGGTGCGCACAGATATACCACCAAAGGTGGCATGTGCGCTCTCCGAGGGGCAAGTTTCACTTGCATGGACTCCTGCCGAGGGCGTTGTCTGTCTTTGGACAGGCAAAAGGGGAAAAGGTCAGCAAGCTGCCCTACGCAATTCCCCTTCGCAAGCATAGCTTGCTACCCTTTAATGAACTTTATCGGCAGAATGTAGGTGTTGCGTATGGGTAATGTCACAAAACAGGAAAGCACACGGTTTTTCCATAGTCAAGCGGAGCAAAGGGCAGTCGGCAGTTGATAAGGCATCATACATCAGCAGAAGCATTCTCGTGAGTGAGTATGACAGGCAGACCTACCGCCCAAAATACCATGAGGATTTGGTACACAGCGAAATTACTCTCCCACCAAATGCGCCCAAAGAATATGCAGACCGCGCCACTTTATGGAACGCTGTTGAACTGTCAGAGAAAAGACAGGACACGCGGCTTGCGAGAATGCTGAAAGCATCGCTCCCCAACGAATGGAGTTACGAACTTGCGGAGGAAGTTGTAAGGGATTACGTTCAGAGAAATTTTGTTGATAAGGGAATGTGCGCTGACTGGGCAATCCATGACAGCGAGAACGATAAAGGACAGCGCAACCTCCATATCCATGTTTTACTCACTATGCGCCCTCTCACTGAAAACGGGGAATGGGGAGCAAAGCAAAAGAAAGTCTATGACCTTGACGAAAACGGCGAGAAAATACCAGTGATTGATAAAAAGACAGGTCAGCAGAAAGTTGACAGGCGGAACAGGAAACAATGGAAATGCCATACCGCCGACAGCACCGACTGGAACAGCAGGGAAAACGCTAAAATGTGGCGACAGCTTATCAAAGTACCTCGAACCAAAGGAGCGTATGCAGAGCCTTTT
>DKUL01000073.1:15359-72557 GCA_002490665.1 Lachnospiraceae bacterium UBA7205
ATAACGCCAAAACAGTGGAAAGCCAAAATACAGTCGTTGCAATCCGAGTGTAGCAGTATCGGCAACGAGCAGACCAAGACTGCAACAGAAATAGCATATGCCGAGGTAATTAGCTATAACAGGAAAAATCTTGAGAGGGAGCTTCATAATGAGAGCAGGCAACAGAGCAGAACGAAGTGGAGGGAGGAAGAAATTTAACGTGAAATTTATTGTAAAGACAGATATTTTTTTGTATAATCGAAATATAACAGGAGTAAGTTGTATTGTATCTTCTGCTGAATTGCAATACCGAGGTGATAAAATGGCACAAAACACGCCAAAACGTAAAATAAAAGACAGCGTGTTCACAAATTTATTTCAAGACAAAAAGTATCTGCTCCGACTATATAAAGCACTTCACCCGGAGGACAGTAATGTAACGGAAGATGATATAAAAGATGTTACTATCAAGCACATACTGGTAGACGCAGACTATAACGACCTTGGATTTTCGGTTGGCGGCAGACTCGTCATTTTGGTTGAAAGCCAGTCAACATGGACATTGAATATCATAATACGTGCGCTGATGTATCTTATACAGACATATCACGATTTTTTCAAGCGTACCAAGCAAAATCTGTATGGTTCTAAAAAAGTAAATATGCCAAAACCTGAACTGTATGTGATATTTACGGGAGAAAAGCCGAAGAACCCACCCGACACCATATCTCTTTCCAAAGATTTTTTTGACGGTGAAAAGATAATGGTAGACGCAGAGGTCAAAGTGCTTTATCAAGAAAACGAGGATAGCATAATCGGGCAGTATATTATTTTCTGTAAGGTATATAATGAGCAGAGAAAGAAATATGGGCAAACAAAGAAAGCGGTAACAGAAACAATTCGTATTTGCAAAAACAGAAACGTGTTGAAGGAATATCTCGAAAATAAGGAACAGGAGGTTGTAGGCATTATGATGACATTGTTTGATGATGAGCAGATTTTAGAGGCATATGCGGAAGATATTAAAAATAGTGAGGCAAGGAAAACGGCGGAAAGAATGATGAAGGACGGAGAATCACTTGAGAAAATTGCACGTTATGTACCATCTTTATCAATGGACGAACTAAAAGAACTTGAAATGGAGGTTATGCAGTTAGCATAATAAATTATATCAATCAAAATATAATACAGTAACAGCGTTAGGGCATATAGAAATCTATATGCTCTATTTTTTGCCATAAAGGAGGAACATGAGCGATAACATTCAGACTAACATCACAGGGCGATTAAAAATCAGCAGCATAGGTGTAAATTGTAACTTTTTAGTGCAAATGTGGAAAAGGACATTGGTAGTATTTTATCCGATGCCTGCTATAATGATATTATCAACTGCAAGGAGGATAAAAAATCATGAAGTTAGGAAACCGGTTATTTCATGCAAGAAAAAAAAGCGGATTTTCGCAGGAGGCGGTTGCCGAAAAGCTTGGCGTGAGCAGACAGACAATTTCAAAATGGGAGACGGACGAAACAGTTCCCGACATCTACCAGTCGAAAAAAATGGCAAAGCTATACCGAATGACTTTAGATGAGCTCATTGAATTTGATGTGGAGCTGGACGAAATCCAGGAGATTATCGACAGGACGGATGAAAAGGCTGCAGACTCCATAGACTGGACGTCCGCATGGGGCAAAAAATATCCCATTCTTGTCCAGTATCAAGCCGAAGTCAATGTTCCCAATTATGCCCGCCAGCTCAATCTGATGCTGGAAGATTTCAAACAGGAGTATCACTATAATGAGCAGGATGCCTTTTTGGTCCTAAAGGATATTCTGTATCAGGTCTGGAAAAACAGGAAGGGAAAAAATGGCAGCGGTTCCTGATTTCAGGAACCGCTTGCCAAGAGGACAGGATTGTTATCAAAGCAGCATATATGGCACCCGGAATCTAGGCAGGCGAGAATGAGGAGATTGCACCAGGAAATCCGGAAACCATGGAGAAAGGGTTATCAAGTAAAATTTCCACATCAAAACGACAAATAGTTCCCTCAAAACGACAATTTGTTCCCAAGCGGTGGGCAGCAGGTCTTTTTTACCTTATGATTTATCATAAGGTAAAGTTACACGAATCACGACGTTACAAATTGAACAACAAACTGCCATAAAACGATTTTGACCAATTTTACACCAAACGCTGCCAATTTTGCGTTCCGTCATTTTACGCATAAAAAGTCTGATAAAACAGGAAAAGCAAACAAGGTGTTGCTGTTTCGGGAACGGCGCGAACAGTAAGTACGGTAACAAATCGGTACAACGTCGCAAGGAGGTACAGGAAAAATGAGGAATTATGAAGAAAGGAACCAATCAGGCAAAAAGAAATCGGGAAGAAAACAAAAAAGGCATTGTCGTATCATAGCATTGCTGCTCTGCATCTGCGTGACCGTTACGGCGTATCCCGAACTCCCGTCAGTGCTTGCCGTTTTTGCGGCGGAGAAAACCGATGAAGGTGGTCAGGAAACACAGCGGGAGCAGGAAACGGCACAGGACGGACAGGAGCCTGCGGAAACGACGCAGCATTCAGACGGCAAAACTGAGGATACGGCTGCCGATGAGAAAAAGGACGCTACAGAAGAAACTGCCGAAAACAGGTTGGAAACTGCGACGCAGGACGGCACACAGGAGGAGCATGTTTCGCAGGAAAGCACAACAGCACAAACCGTTTTGCAGGAGGACGTTTCGGCGGAACCGAATCTGGAACCAGCGTTTGAGGAACAGACCGAGACAAACGCAAGTACCGTTTTGGAGGAGTCTGCGAATACGCAGGAGAGCGCTTTGGCAGAAGAGAGCGTGTTTCCGGAAGAAAGCAGTCTTACAGAAGAAAGCACAGTGATACAGGAAAGTACGTCTGTGGACGAAAGCGCGGTTTCTGAGGAAGAGACGATTGCCGCAAGACCGCGGCGGGCGGCGGCACGTGCTGCCATTGTGGAATCGGGCACTGACTGGACATTAGATGCGGACGGACTGCTTACGATTACCTCGGATAAGGGATTTGAAAGTTTGAAGTCAGAACACCCATATGGATGGTATGGTAATACCTCTGCCGTGACAAGTATATTCATTGCCGAGACAGTTACGACAATCCCAAGCGTGGCATTTAGCACCTTTTACCCGGATGTAACGTCCGTTACAATATCAGAAGGGGTTCAGCGGATTGAAAATATGGTATTTTATAAGACTGCATTGGAAAGCGTTACAATCCCCCAAAGTGTTACAGAAATGCAGACAACGGTATTCGGAGAGTGTGCCAACCTAAAATCCGTTGATATTCAGGCGCCGCTTACTGAGATCCGCAATGAATTATTTCAAAACTGCACCAGTTTAACATCTGTTACATTTCCGGATAGTGTTACAAGAATTCAAGATCGCGCATTTGAGGGCTGCACCAGCCTGCAGGCGATTTCATTACCGCCAAACCTTGAATGGATTGGCTGGTACGCCTTTAAAGGTACCGCACTGGAACGCATTACGATACCCGAAGGAGTAACGACACTTTTAGCACGTGCATTTGAAGATACCGCCAGTTTGGAAGAGGTACATTTTCTAGGACGGATACCGCCGGAAAACAATAATAATTCTGACATGTTTACGAATTGTAAATTTGTAAATGAGGGCAAAAAGGGAATTATTATTCCATGCGGAAGCCGTAGAGATTATCAAAGTTCATTTATCAACAGGGATTGGGGCGCATATGTGCAGGAGGAGCCTCACAATATGCCGCTTGACCACACCGCCGCAAAAAGCGCAACCTGCACGGAAGACGGAAACATCGAATACTGGACGTGCAATGCATGTGAGAACGTGTATTCGGATGCGGACGCTACATCATATGCATATTCCATTAAAGTGAATGCGCTCGGTCACAACTATGCCTACACCGCCGCAGGTGCGCAGATTACGGAAACCTGCCAAAACAACTGCGGTCATTCCGAAACCGCCACACTTTCCATAAAAAGCGGCGCGGACCTGACCTACACAGGAACCCCGCTGACACCGCTGACAGCCACCTACAGCGATGGCTGGGCGGGGAGCGGTGATACAAAGCCTGCAGAATCGGCGATTGTCTATACGAACAACACAAATGTCGGAACCGCCGCCGCAAGCCTCACAATTTCAGATGCCATAGCAGAACTCACGTTTGAAATAAAGCCTGCGAAAATGATGGGCATTACTGCTAAGGGCTACACAGGTACTTATGACGCGGCAGCACACGGTATCACGGTCAGCGGCGTACCGCAGGGCGCAGCCATAAAGTATGGGACGGTAAATGGCAGCTATACAAAAAATACCAGTCCGACCTATACCAATGTGGGTACCTATACCGTGTACTGGCAGGTAACAAAAGCCAATTACGAAACCGTGACGGGCTCGCAAAAGATTGTTATCAGTGCGCGCACCCTCACCGACACTGATGTCACGACAGGAGCGGCGCTTACGTACAACGGCGCACAGCAGACGCAGACCATAAGCGTTACGGCAGGCGGCAGAACGCTTGCGCAAGGCACGGATTACACCGTAAGCGGCAATACAGGAACCGCCGCGCAGACATACACCCTGACCGTTATGGGAAAAGGCAATTACGCGGGAACGGTGAAAAAGCAGTTTACGATTGCGCAAAAAGTACTGACGGCGGGCATGGTGAGCGGCGTTTCGGCATCCTATATCTATATGGGAAGTGCAATCGAGCCCGCCGTAACCGTAAAGGACGGCAATAAAACGCTTGCAGTGGGAACAGATTACACAATTGCGTATCAGAATAACACATCGGCGGGAACCGCAAGCGTGACCGTTACGGGAAAAGGCAATTATAAGGGAACGGTGACAAAGACGTTTCAAATTACGCCAAAGACGCTGACGGCAGACATGGTCAGCGGCGTTTCGGAATCCTATATTTATACGGGAAGTGCAATCGAGCCCGCCATATCCGTAAAGGATGGCATCAAAATACTTGTATCGGGAACGGATTACACCGTTACATATAAGGACAACACGTCGGCAGGAACCGCAAGCGTGACTGTTGCCGGAACAGGCAATTACGGCGGCACGGTGGTAAAAAACTTTACAATCCGCTATAACCCGCTGCCCGATGGCAAAACGCTTGAGGACTATGTTACCGTAAGCCCCGAACCAAAGAACGGGTGGTATGGTGCGGACATCATACTGGACGCAGTTATGGGGATTACCATTGGGGAAACGCCTGCGGCGGCAGGAGGGCAGATTGCGTTTACGCAGGAAACGGGAACGCAGAATGTCACCAAGACAATTTATATTAAAGACAAAGACGGCAGCATTTATGAGACGCAGTTTTCCTATAAACTGGACAAAACACCGCCTGTGATAGACCTTTCCAATAAAATCGTGACAAACGGCAAGGGTGTGTGGAATTGGATTGTCGGCAAAACAGGCATGACCATTGAGATACCGAAGGCAGACATCACGGACGATTTGTCGGGTGTTGCGCAGGTAGGATATGCCGCGGCGGACGACAGCGGCGTGCAGCAGACGAGAACGGTGGCGGTAAAAGGCGAACGCTACGTCATCACGCTTGCGCAGGAATTTTCGGGAACAATTAAGATAACGGCGACGGACTACGCGGGAAACACCAGCGAGATCAGTCTTGTTGCGGACGGCGGAAAGGTGGTTGCAGAGGATACCGCGCCGACGATTACAACAGATGTGTCAGAAGGGTATTATGAGGCGCCGACGGAGTTGACCGTAACAGTCAGTGATGATACGGAAAACGTCATCACGGCAGGCATTGCGTCCGTGACCTATCAGGTGGATAATGGGGCGGAGCAAAGTGTGGCGGTTGATGGTACCGCGCTACAGGAGAATGTTACGTTCAAAATCCCTGCGTCCGAAATCCCGACAGGTGTTTCGAAGATAACGGTTTGCGCGACGGACAATGCGGGCAACACCGCTTCAAAGGAGATTACCGTAAAGGTGAAAGGTCCTGAACATACACCTGATGCCGGAATTGATTACCAAAACGAGCTGCTGACAGGACTTGTGGCAGGAGCGGATTATGTGATAAATGGAACGCAGAACATGATGGCGGATGAAAACGGCAGTATTTCCATTCAGGAGGAGTGGCTTGGCACGACGCTCCGCATTGTGAAGAAGGGCAACAACGTTGAAACTTTGGACAGCGCTGCGCAGAGCCTTCCAATCCCATCAAGACCGACCGCACCCGACGCGCCTGAGAAGAGCTGCTGCACGGAAAGCGCCATTACCGTGAAAGAAAATGCAGGCGCAGAGTATCGCGCAGACGGCGGCGCATGGCAGGTACAGACGCAGTTTGCGGGACTGACCGAGAAAACAGTCTATACATTTACGGCGCGCTATGCGGCTACGGATACGTCGTTTGTTTCTTTGGAAAGCGTCGGTACGCAGATTGCAACCATGCCTGAACCGCCGGCAGCGGATAAATTTGCAATTGATTATGTTGCGGAAACCTTCCTATTAAAAGATGGCGTGGAGGCGTTCGCGGACGCAGAATGTACCGTTTCCGCTGTGGAAGGCAGCGTGAATGCGTATATGGGAACAACAGTGTATATCCGTTATCCCGAAAACGGTATTATCCCACGCAGCAATACGACAGCGATGGAAATTTCGCAAAGACCCGATGCCCCCACACTTGGCACGACAAACGCAAGCTACCCAACCGCGCAGGATGGCGCACTGACAGGGCTGGACGCGTCTTATGCCTATGAAATCCGAAAAGAAGGCGGCGCGTGGAAAGACGCGGTTCTGACAGAAACACAAATCCGCGGGCTGGACGCAGGAACATATGAAGTGCGTGTAAAGGCGACACAAGATAGTTGCTTTTATGGTGAAACAGCCCGCGCCGATATCAGGGAAGAGCCTGCAAAGCCTGAGAAAGAGCCGCAGGCAGTGATTGATTATAGAAAAGAAATCCTGACAGGACTTATACCCGATGGGAAATATACCATAAACGGCGAACCTGTCAAGGCGGACGAAAACGGCGAAATTGCGATAAAAGAAAAATGGCTCGGAAAAACACATGAAATCGTGAAAAAAAGTGAAGGTGCGGCAACAACAGACAGCAGTGCGCAGAGTCTGTCCATTCCGTTAAGACCAGGCGCGCCCGACGCACCCGAGAAGAGCAGCTGCACGGAAAGCACTATTACCGTGAAGCCAAATGCAGGCATGGAATACCGCGCGGACGGCGGCGGATGGCAGTCACAAACGCAGTTTGCAGGACTGACCGAGAAAACAGTTTATACATTTACGGCGCGCCATGCGGCTACGGACACGTCATTTGTGTCTTTGGAAAGCGCCAGTACGCAGATTGCAACCATGCCCGAGCCGCCGACAGCGGACAAGCTTGTGATTGATTACGTGGCGGAAACCTTCCTGTTAAAGGACGGCGCGGAGGCGTTTGCGGACGCGGGATGTGCTGCGTCCGTAGCGGAAGGCAGTGTGAATGCGTATATGGGTGCGACGGTGTATCTCCGTTATCCCGAAAAAGGCATTGTACCGCACAGCCGCACGACGGCAGTGGAAATCCCGCAAAGACCTCAAGCACCCACGCTTGGCGTGACAAACGCAAGCTACCCGGGTGCGCAGGACGGTACACTGACAGGGCTGGATGCAACATTTGCTTATGAAATCCGAAAAGAAAGCGGCAAGTGGGAAAGCGCAATATTGACAGGAACGCAAATCCGGGGGCTTGGCGCGGGAACATACGAAGTGCGTGTAAAGGCGACGCAGGATGTATGCTTTTACGGCGAAACAGCCCGCGCCGATATCGGGGAAGAGCCTACAATGCCCGAAAAACAGCCACAGGCAGTGATTGATTATGAGAAGGGAGTATTAACAGGGCTGGAACCCGGAGGGGAATACGTCATAAACGGTGAGCTTGTCAAAGCAAATGAAAAAGGCGAAATCCCGATAAAGGATGACTGGTATGACAAGACGATGACCATTGTAAAGAAAGGCAACGGCGCGGACAAAAGCGACAGCGAGCCGCAGAGTGTTGTTGTTCCACCAAAGAAAGTCAACACTTACACGGTCACACTGTCAGGCGGCAAAGGATATACGCTGACGGCGCTTGAGGGAAGCACAAGCCCCGTAGATGAGGGAAAAAGCTATGCATTTCAGTTTGCACTGGCAAAGGGCTATCAAAAAACGAAAAGCTTTGCGGTCAAGGTAAATGGGGTGAAAGTTTCATTGACGGCGCAAAATACATATACCATTCAGGATATCAGGGAAAACAAGATGGTAACCGTTGAGGGCGTAAAGAAGAAATCGTCAGGCGGCAGTTCGGGCGATTCATCAGGTGGTTCGTCGGGCGGCAGTTCAGGCGGTAATTCAGGCAGCGGTTCAGGCAGTTCCGGCAGCACGCCGAAACCGCCGTCAAAAACCCCCGGAACACCACCCACGCAAGGCACACCGCAGGAAACAGAAACACCAGGCGCGGACAGCACAAATCCCGAAGCGGACAATGAACAGACAACCGCCCCAGGGAAAGACGCGTCGGAAACCAAAACGGATAAACCAGAACAGGACAGTCAGTCAGAATTAAATAAGGGACAAGCAGATGTTCAGAACAATTTAGATGAAAATATTGACACAGACGACGACACAGATCCGCAAACGCAGCCCACAGACCAAAACACACAGACATCCCCCGAAGCTGCCGCCATTGCGGAAGGCGCAGTCACCGTTACCGTAAACAACGTGGACGAAACCGCCTGTACTGCAAAAGTGGCAGATGCCGCCGCCATAGCGGGCGCAGTCCTGACACAGGAGGAGCTAGCCACCACAGTAGCAGGCGAAGGCATTGAAATCCGTATCGACGTGGCACGCATGGAAGACGTGCCGCCCGCGGACGCACAGGTCATCGAACAGGGCGTGGCAGCGTATCAGGACATCTTCCCTGACATGAACATGGGCATGTACATTGACATCTCCATGTTTATGCGAAAAGGCAGCGGCGACTGGAACGCAGTCCACACCACAAATGAACCCGTGGAAATCGTCATGGACATCCCGCAGGAGCTCGCATCCCTGTCCGCAGACTTTTACATCCTGCGTGCACACGAAGGTGCCTATCTGCTCCTGGAGGACTTGGACGACAACCCTGCAACCATTACAATCAAAACGGAGGCATTCTCAACCTATGCCATTACCTACCAACGCAAAGACGGCGCAGGCAAACAGCCGCAAGGCATGGAGATAGCAGATGAAGAGGCACAAAGCTTCCCCAGAACCACAGCATGCAGCCTGTGCCACATCTGCCCGACAATCCTTGGGATATGCTGTTTCATATGGCTTGCAGTCCTTGTGATAATCGTCGCTTTAGCTGCCGTATTCGTATCAAAAAAGAAACACGGACAGAAAAAGAATTAGAAAGAACGGTGCAGTCATCCATAAATGGGCTGCGCCGTTTTGAACTTTTCAATCATTTGTCCTCCACGACAACCGAGTACGGAAAATTCGTTTGCCCTGCTTATTCACAGTGTATAAACAGCTTTAGCGGCACATTTCCTTCAGTATGATTGATAAATGTAAAAAAGACTTGTTGACTTCACTTGTTGGGACTGTTACAATTTTTATTATGAATGACATATCCTGCCAGTTTTTTTCATATCTAAAAGTGGCAGGATATATGACAAATTTTTTTATGAAAGGTCAGGTAGAATTTATGCAATACAAGACAAGCGGCACCTGCTCACAGCTGATTGATTTTGAGGTTGACGGGGATGTGATAAAATCCGTTGCGTTCACAGGCGGATGTAACGGCAATTTACAGGGAATCTCGGCACTCGTCACTGGCATGAAAGTGGACGACGCCATCTCAAAGCTCAAAGGAATCAAGTGCGGTTTCAAAAGCACCTCCTGTCCGGACCAGCTGGCTCATGCGCTGGAGCAGTACAAGGACACATCACCCAAAAGTGAATAATAATCCGGCAACTCTATATTACATACTGGAGAAAAAATTTTTTTTGAATATACTATCACTAGAGCGTGTTTGAAAAGTATTTCCGGACACGTTCCAGAGAAAAAATCGGAGGCTTTAAAATTATGAAACGCATCGTTTTCACTGGCGGCGGTTCCGCCGGACATGTGACTCCAAACATTGCTCTTTTTCCCAGGCTCAAAAGCATGGGATATGATATACACTATATCGGTTCTTACGAAGGCATTGAAAGGAAACTGATAGAGGATTACCGCATTCCATATTACGGCATATCAACAGGTAAGCTCAGAAGATATTTTGATGTGAAAAATTTCAGCGACCCATTCCGTGTCCTGAAAGGCTTTGCCGAAGCCAGAAAAATTTTAAAGACACTCAGGCCTGATGTGGTCTTTAGCAAGGGAGGATTTGTCAGCGTTCCCGTGGTGCGCGCAGCCGCGATGCTGAAAATCCCATGCATTATCCATGAATCAGACATGACACCCGGTCTGGCAAACAATCTGTGCATACCTGTTGCGCAGAAGGTCTGCTGCAATTTCCCCGAAACCATGCAGGAGCTTCCTGCCGAAAAAGCGATTCTCACCGGCTCTCCGATTCGCAACGAGCTCACGAGGGGAACCCGCGAGAAGGGACTTGAGATGTGCGGCTTCAACATGGCAAAGCCTGTCATCATGGTCATAGGCGGAAGCCTTGGCGCTGCCGGTGTCAACAAACTGGTTCGCGAGGCACTCCCCAGGCTTCTCGAGGATTTTCAGATTGTCCACATCTGCGGCAAGGAAAAAATAGACAATCTGCTGCTTAACACAAAAGGCTACAAACAGTTTGAGTATGTAAAGGAAGACCTGAAGGATTTGTTTGCGATGGCTGACATTGTCATCTCGCGCGCGGGGGCAAATGCCATCTGCGAGCTTCTGGCGCTGCGCAAGCCAAACCTCCTGATACCACTTCCTGCCCACGCAAGCCGGGGGGACCAGATTCTGAACGCGAAAAGCTTTGAATCACAGGGCTTTTCAATGGTTGCCGACGAGGATTACCTCACTGCCGTCACCTTGACCGAAAAAGTGCATGAATTGTACTTTACAAGGCAGTCCTATGTCGAGGCAATGCAGAACAGCAAAATCAAGGATTCCATCGAAACAATTACTGCACTGATAGAGGAAACCGTAAACAACAGTGCGGCGAACAGAAAAAACAAAAAGCCTAGCATATAATAGAGCATATTTGTAAAATGCTCCAGAACAACCAAAAACCATCGCGAACCACGATGGTTTTTGTTAACTGATTCGATTGGAACCATTATCCTGCAATCACGTCCCTGACCGCGTCAATTTCCTCCGGCGTCATCCCACATGGTTTCATTACAAGGCTCTGGTTGTCGTCATTATATCTGGGTATCAGATGCACATGAAAATGAAACACGGTCTGGCCTGCCACTTCATTATTGTTCTGAACCACATTAAACCCGTCACATCCCAGTTTTTCCGTCATTGCCACTGCCATCTTCTTTGCCAGCGGAAGTACTTTTGCTGCCGTGTCTTCATCAATCTCATACAAATTCCGAAAATGATTTTTTGGCAGAATCAGCGCATGTCCTTTTGTTGCAGGACTCAGGTCGAGAATCACACGAAAGGCATCATCCTCATACAATGTCCTCGACGGTATTTCCCCATTTGCAATCTTACAAAAAATGCAGTTGTCGTCTTTCATTTTCCATTTCCTCACTTTCTCTATTTCATGTTTTTGCAATCCCTTAATTGTACAGCAGGTCAAGTGTCCGGAGCACCTTGAAGTCGCCCTTCATCTTCATGTCACCGGACATAAATGCCTTCTGGAATGTCATCTTTCCCTGCATGATATCGTTCATGACATCCGCCGACACCTGCATCTCCACGTCAAAATCATCCACATTTCCATAATAGCATTCCATCTGGGTGTGATTTACCTTTACAATGAGCGGCAGGTTCGTCTGCGGCATGATAAACTTGTACACTGCCTCAAACCCCGGCTGCGGATGAAAGCGCTCCCGCAGCTCCTGCAAAAACATGGTGCTGTCAGGCTCCTTCACATTCATCAAGTCCTTGAACATGCTGGCAAGCTCCTGGATATCCTCCTTCTGCTTCTGTACATAGAGGTCATCGCTGGCAAGCTCGGACAGCTGCTCTGCCTCCTGCGGTGTCAGGTTCAGGCTCTGGGTAAACGTCACTTTCTGCTTCACTGCATGGTTGCTGTTTGGAAATACGGGCATCTTCTGGTTGATGGAACGGTACATGTGTTCCATGCGCTTTTCTATGACACGGTCGTATCCCGCATTCTGCTCCAGCTCAGACACGTCGGCAATATAGCCACAGATGCCGGTCACCGGACGCCCGCCTAAAATCTCCCACGCTTCCACAAGATGCTTCAGGGCATCATGCTCGCCGTAAGTAGTCGCCATGACAACCGGACACATGTATATATTCGATATTTTTTCCTTATCCCCATACAGCCAGCATGAATCCAGAAACTGCTGCATATATCCACCAATTCCATACCACTCCACTGTAGTGGCAAGTATGACCCCATCTACATCCTTGAGTGTCTGCGGCAGTGTAACGATATTGTTCTTAAACTCATACAGGTCATAGCGCTCCACACTGACGTTGAGCTCGCGCAGAACCTCCTGTATTTTATTGAGTACATACAGCGTCGGATCCCCAATCAGACCTCTTGCTCCATAGTAAATATTAATTTTCACCCTCTGTATCCTCCCATATTCTTATTGAAAAGGTGTCCCATGGCATTCATCACTGCCATAACCAGTATGCCGCACATCAGTCCGCCCACATGCGCCGCATTGTCAACCCGCTCCGCCCTTGCGCCCGAATAGACCATATACACGATCGCAAACGCGATTCTTCCGATTGAGATATTCCGGTATCTGCCGTGATGGATAATGACCAGAATCAGCAGCGCGCCAATCAGGCCGAAAATCGCACCGCTTGCGCCGACCGCATCATAGATATCCGCTGTCAGGACGGAGTAGAGCAGCGAAACTGCCCCCGCACCGAATCCGGAAATCAGGTACACGACAAGAAACCGGAAATGGCCGATTGCGCATTCCACCATCTGTCCAAGCCCAATCAGAAAAATCATGTTGCTGACAATATGGTCAATGTCGGCGTGCAGGAACATACAAGTCGCAAGCCTATAGTACTGCCTGCCCACAATAATCTTCTCCGCATTCATGCTGCCGGCATCGTACAGAAGCTGTCCTGTCTGTGTGCACAGGATGTATGCGGCGGCGTTTATTACAAAAAGTATCAGCGTAGCAGAATAGCTGCGCCATGTTATTATTTTCTCTGTTTCCAATATCTCACCTTTTCAATCTATAGGGCATGTTTGAAAAATGATTCTCACAATCACATATTGTCCAGACAGTCCGCATCAGAGTCCAGAATGGTCCTCCTTATCAAAGGTTCATAATTCTGACAGTCTGCAACCGTCCGAATATGATTTGCATTAATAAGCCTAAGCAGCTTTGCGTCATATGCATTATGATTCCTCGCCCGGCCATTCCGGTGCAGTATGGCTGGGGCATCCCCGCTATATTGATGTACTATTTCATCGCTTCCTGTCTCAGGATCGCTGACACTCGCCCCATTCAGCATAATTCCGTTCCATGCCTCATTAAATAAGTCTTTGTATTGACCATTATTATCCAGCTTCTTATCCCGAACAATATTTCCAGGAAAAATATGGTGTGCCTCGCCGCTTTTGCCATTAGCATCCAGATTCCTTCTAAGTGCAGGCGCACTTAAATATTGCTCATGCTGGTTTTCACAGTACGAAGTATCCCCAGAATCATCCGGCTCATAGTTCCCGCATCTACATGCATTCAGTGTTGCACCACAGTTTAAGCACCGCTTCACCATCTGAACAACACTTCCCTCTTTCCCCGCAGGACAATACCCCAGTTTTATATTCCTGTCTGCAAAGCGGTCTCCCTGACGCAGCATCTGTGACGGCATATTGTTTCGTTTCGTATTTCCAAGTCTGCGAGCTGATTTACTTCCTGCTTTCAATTCATACATTGTCTCATACTCCTCTCTGCATGCCGCTGTCTTTCTCGTACGATTATACCATACATTTTAAATTTCGTGTACCCCATAATCACGTCAGGACAAGACCGTGTTTTACATGGCTTGATGCATCTGCGCCTAAGCGGTCAGTCTTTTCGACCGCCAGTATATATCATTGGTAAAACTATCAAATTGACATAATCATTTTATATTGTTAGAATGTACATGTTTCAACAGGCAATACGCAAACCCTAAAACTGGATTTTGGTTTCATGGCTTCTTTTGTAAAAATTAGGCAAAAATTCATCGCACATTTTATTAACACTATCTAAAATAGCAAGAGCCTTATATAATATTGCAGTTTTTCATTCACATTATTTAAATTATATACAATTTTGCAGCAAAAACTGCATCTGGATTTGTCATGTTGAACCATCGAATCGTTGGTCATTTTATAAACATTCTGAATAAGCAGCAACATTTATTTTACCATAGTAATAGGAGATTGAAAATGTTTTATAAAAAATTTTGTAAAATTTTATCCATTATCATGTGCACTGCAGTCTGTGCCGGAAGCCCTGCCACTACTTCTTTTGCCGAATCCTTAAACCCGGCATCTGTTCATCTGTCCAAGACATCTTCCGGGTATTCTGTATTGGAAGCGTCCGCCATGTCCGAAAACGCTTCTGACGAAGTCAGTGCGACAGCCGCTTCGTCCGTGGAAGAATTTCTGTCAGAAGAATCCCCCACGGATTTTTCCACCCCCGGGCAGACATATGAAAATACTTCTGATACATCTTCCGAAAATGCTCCTGACTCTGCTTCGGAAGCTGTCACGGATGCTCCCTCGGAAAGTTCCTCTGACGCTTTTTCAGAAAGTCCCTCCACAGAAGAAAACATGACAGAGACTTCCGAACAAGAAACTTCCGAACAAGAGACTTCCGAGCAAGAAACTTCCGAAGCTTCATCCACAGAAGAATTATCTACAGAAGATTTATCTACAGAAGAGCCGACCACAGAAGATTTATCCACGGAGGAACTGACCACAGAGGAACAAACCACCGAAGAAATTTTATCAGCCGAGGAACAGCGCTCCATTGATATGGAAGAAGCCACGGACGCATTTCATCTGCTTTTGCAGGAAAAACAGCTGATGGCGCTGCTCTACCATACAGACCGTTACGATGTGGCTCGCAATGCCGGTTCGTATGACAACTCTGTTGCAACGCTGCTAAGCGGACACACTTTGTATATCACCGATGTCGAAATCCTCGACGACCAGGTCTGGTACCAGGTAAGCTTCTGGATAAACGGGAAAGAGCAGACCGGATATATCGAAGGCTACTACCTCGCCTACTCCGACGAGGACTGGATTGCATGGGAGCGGGCACATCTTGCAGGCATTTACCCGGACAGCAGGACATACGGCATCACGGCATATCCGGATGCGGTCGGCAAGGCTGACACGTCCGATATTGCCGCATTTCCGGCGCTATATCAGGAAGATCTGCGCTCGCTCAAGGAGCAGCATCCCACATGGACCTTTGTCCCGATGTACACCGGACTGGATTTTGGCACGGCTGTCTCAAATGAGATGGGCGCCAAAAGCCTGATTCAGAATACATCCAGCAATGCCGCAAAGGGCTGGGTCGGAAGCGCATGTCCGACAGAAAGCGGATGGTACTATGCGACAAAGCCTGCCGTGATGCATTATATGAATCCCTGCAACTTTCTAACGGAGAACTATATTTTCCAGTTTGAACAGCTGACCTTTAACAGCTCCTATCACAATGTGTCCGCGATACAGACCTTTCTCAACAACACGTTTATGAAAGGAAAAATACCGTCCGATTCGTCCGGAAGAACTTATGCGCAGGCATTTTTTGAGATTGGAAAAAACAGGAGGCTGAGTCCGATTCACCTTGCCTCGCGCGTCTATCAGGAGCAGGGAAGCGGAACATCCGCGCTGATATCCGGAACATACAAGGGCTTTGAAGGCTATTACAATTATTTTAATGTCGGTGTCAGCGGCTCCTCGACTGAGGAAAAAATCCGCAAGGGACTTACCTATGCCAAAGAGAAGGGCTGGAACACCCGCTTCAAGTCCTTGGAGGGCGGCGCCGGAACCATCGGCAATAACTACATCCTAAAAGGACAGGACACCATTTATCTTGAAAAATTCAATGTGGATGCCAACAGTCCGTACGGACTTTACAACCACCAGTACATGCAGAATATCCAGGCACCCGCAAGCGAGTCCTCCTCCACAAAAAGGATGTATGCAGGTGCAGGAAGTCTTGACTCGGGATTTGTATTCAAAATACCTGTCTATCAGAACATGCCCGGCGAAAAGCCCATCCAAAGCATCGCCCTTGACAAGACAGAAGTCATCCTTTACAGACCGGACACCATCGCAGGCAATCCGTCCGAGTACCACTCGACTGCCACACTAAACGTAAGCATCAATCCGTCAGACACAACCGATGACAAGACAATTACCTGGACTTCATCCAACCCCAAGGCAGTCTCTGTGAAAGCCGGGGAAAACACACAGACAGCCGTCATCACGGCACTTGCGGCAGGGGATGTCACCATCACCGCCAAATCACAGAACAATAAGACTGCAAAGTGCACTGTTCACGTGGAAGCGCCTATTTATAGCCTGCGAATCACGAATCTCAACACCGACAGCGACGCTCCTGACACATCAGCCACCCTATATGCAGGGCAAAGCCTGACTCTCACGGCAGACTACCTTCCGAAGGACACTACCTCTGACACGCGCATTGTCTGGTCGAGCTCGGATCCTTCCGTGGCGGATGTGGATGCCGGAAAAGTAACTGCGCACAAAAAGGGAAGCACAACAATCACGGCAACCGTCGCAGGCTTCTCGGCAGACTATGAAATTATTGTCGGCGAGTGCACCGTCCGCTTTCTGGATGCAGACGGAAACGAATTAAAAACGGTTTCCGCCAGATACGGCTCCTCCATACCAGCAGATGACTTCCCGCAGCTTGCTAGTACCGCAGAAAAACAGTTTATCGGATGGTACACCAAAAAAGACGGACAGGGCACACAGTTTGACCCGGACACACCGGTATATGCAGACACCGTCGTACTATATCCCTATTTTGAGGAACAGGGAAAAGGATTTTATGTCATTCCGGTCGGTGACAAAACATACACCGGCGCGCCAATCAAACCCGAGGTCCTCGTATATGACAGCATCCGCAATGCGGACGGAAGCTTTGAACTCATCCAGCTGATTCAGGGACAGGACTACACTGTAACATACAAAAATAACAAGGATGTCAATACATCCGCAAATAAGACGCCCACAATCACGGTAAAGGGAAAGGGAAATTACTCCGGCACCGAGTCAGTCACCTTTGATATTCTCCCCAAACCGCTCACGGACCATGACATCACCGCAGACAATGTTTCCGTGGCATACAACGGCAAAGTCCAAAAGGCATTGCCCGCCGTGTACCGTGACGGCAAAAAGCTGGCAAACAAGAAGGACTACGTTCTCACGTATCCATACGAAAACGCGGATGCCTACAAAAACGCGGGTGTCTATCCCATTGTCATAAAAGGAACCAAAAATTACTCGGGAACCATCACGGTTTATGAGACAATCAGCAAAAAAACAATGCTCAGCAAGGTATCAGTCGCCAAAATCCCAAACCAGACCTACAGGAATGAACTGGTAGACAAAAATGCCGGCAAGGGCATTATCCCTGACAAACTTACGGTTTCCTACAAAAACCAGCCGCTTACCCCGAGTACTGACGGCGGAAAAACAGGCGACTACACGGTTTCCTATAAAAATAATATGGCTATCGGCACTGCAACGGCAACCATCACCGCCACGGAGGGAAGTGCATTTGCAGGCTCCAAAAATATTACCTACAAAATTGTAGGAACTAATATCAATAAAGCGTCCGTGACCGGAATTACTTCCAAAACATACACAGGCAGCGAAACGGACGTGCGCCAAGATACCCTTACACTGACGCTAAACGGCGATGTTTTAAGAGAAAGTAATGACAATGGCATTACTGGCGACTATACTGTTTCCTACTTAAACACTTCCAAGGCAGGAACTGCAACGGCTGTCATCAAGGGCATCAATGAGTACAGCGGCCAGATAAAAAAGACTTATAAAATTACGGGCTTTGACATTACAAATGAATCTGACATCACCATGAAATATGCCACGGAGGATAATCCCGCCAAACTGATACCTATAAAGCAATTGTCCGAAATCCGTTCCCCATATATGAAAGGTGGTGCGAAGCCACAGGTCTATCTCTATCATGGGGAAACACCACTGACTGCCGGCAAAGACTACACGGTATCGTATTCCAGCAATGCATCCGTCACTACCAGCGAAACGCCCGAAAACAAGCTTCCCAAAATCACGGTAAAGGGCAAGGGAAACTACAAAGGAACCATACAGGGCACCTGGGAAATTACTGATGGTGCAATGTCGCCTGACAAGCTGTCGATGGCTGCAAGGGACATCACTTACAAAAACAAGCCAAACAGCTATAAGACCACCATAACCATAACGGATGCCAACGGCAAAAAGCTCACTGCGGGCAAGGATTATGACAAAAACATAGTCTATACTTACGCAGATAAGACACAGGTATCTACAGCCGACGGCTCGACAATTGTGCGAAACAAGGGTGAGGCAATCGACAAAAATGATATTATTTCTGCCAACACCACCATTCAGGTAACAGCCAAAGGAATCGGCGCCTACCGCGGAGACGGCAGTGCCGAACTGTCCGCCACCTACCGCATGATAGCTGCCGACATTGCAAAGGCAAAGCTGAAAGTCAGCGCCAAAGAGTACTTAAACGGAAAGGCCGTCACACTGGCGCCTGCGGATATCGAGCTGACACTAAATGGCACAAAGCTTGTCCATGGCACCGACTACATCATCGACGAAAGTACGTACACCAATAACACCAAAAAGGGAAAAGCCACGGTCATCCTGCGGGGTACCGGCAAAAACTTTGGCGGTGAGCGCAAGGTTACCTTTACAATTGGTTCCAAGCTGTTAATCTGGTGGAAGAACCTGACATAACCTGGCACAGGAGCTGTCAACAGTACGTAAAGCTTGTCCGCCCAAACCGAATCCGGTCACCCGGCTCCAGCACCACGGACTGGTTGACGCCGAGCAGTACGCCGTTACGGACGGTGCCATTCGTAGAATTTAAATCACACACATAGACACGACCGTCACGCTCCTCAAAGCGCGCATGCATTTTGCTGACGGCCGTGTCATTTATTACAAAATCAACCACGCCTGCAAGCTTTCCAACCGTCATCGGAAGCCTGTCCAGCACCACCTGAATTTCCCTGCCGTTGACTCTTCCGCACAGCACTCTTTCCTCCACAATCCCATCGCCAAGGCACACGGTCTCCGGACAGCCATCATAACATGCCGCCTCATGTCCGGCATCCGTATCAGGGTATTTTCTTTGCGAATCCACCGCCGCCGCAAATTGCTGCGGACGGCTGTAATAAACAGCATCCTCTTCACTGCAATCATCCCACAGGCATTCCATCTCCTTTTCCTGCCTTCTTTTCTTGATATAACAGGCAAAGAACAGCACTGCTGCCACGACCGCCATCCCCACGGCTCCGCACAAGTACAGCTCATTGTTTCCGTTTAATTCCACGGATTGGATTAACCTTGCCCCCAGCACGATGGCTCCGGCGCACAGCGATACAAATACACAGAAAACGCCGCCAATCAAGTCTCCGATACTCCGGTTCTTCTCCCCATATCGGTTTTGCTCCTGTTCATTTTTGTCATTATCTGCACCGCCATCGTATTCATCATATCCATATCGACAGTCCTCATACTGCCCTGTCTGAAACGCTGTCCGATACGGTTCTGATTCCATGGCATCCCCACATGGATGGCACATGGCCTCATGCAGTATTCCGGGCTGATTTTGCACGGTGTCCTCCTGCGTGCCAAGTTCTTTCGAAACCATATTGAATGCCGTCTGGTCTATCATACTGCCAATCTCACACATGACATAATTGGGGGTTCTGGTATAGCGGTAGACCTGGTATCCAAGCATCACGGCACACGCATCCGTGTGGTCAATTCTGGTGAGCAGCTCATCGACAAACTCCATAAATGCCAGCCGCACATCCCCCTCATACTCCGGATAGCAGACAAAATAGGGCTCCATTTTTTCGACATCAACATAGATAAACTGCGGCTTTATGATAATCTGCGTCCCATCCAGCAGGTACTCCTCAAGCCTGTGAAATAAGTCAACGCACCCTGTCAGCAGTTTCCTTAGTTCATCATACCGGATTTCACTATTATGGTAAAATCTGTCCAGCGACTGGAGGGAGTTAATTTCATAATAGTATCTGCTCTCCCCATTGACTTGCCTGTGCGTCACAGGCAAAAGCCCCGGAATGCGGTTTTCGAGAAGCATCCTTGTGCGGTAATCCCCTGTCTGGCTCTTTCCCTTTCCAAAAAAATCGCACTTACTCAATATCATGTAATTGTGATTCATGCTCCTCTCAAAGCTGATATCGGGCATCCTCTCACTCATCCACTGACCACCTCCATTTTGTTTTCAAATTGAATCAAGCAGGGAACTTTTTAATCTATAAAGCCTTATTCAGTTTTCAAGGTCAAATATTTATTGAATGCCCTGCACGCCCGAATCATGCGGACAGGTCTGTGCCGCATTGCACTCCGGCTGACGTCCAGTGTCATGTCAGTCCCCAGTGCATATTCCCCCAGCCATGTGACAAACGGCATATTGACAACACAGTGATATACCACTGTCACCCTGTCGGCGTCGACTTCAATATCATACGAAACATCACCTATGGCAATCAGCTTTCCATCCACCAGCCTGTCGGCAGCAATGCGCGCCTGCTCGCCCGCCGCCTCAGCCGTCCGGATATGGCTGCCTGTTCCCCTGAGAGCCGCCTCGTACGCACTATGCTCCAGGATACACCTGTCATAACTGTAAAATGCCAGAAAAATCATCATTACCGTAAACAGCATTGTTAACGGCAGTATCAGTGAAGCTTCCACCGTAAAATACGCCGCCTCCCATTTCTTTACACACACCGCCACTTTCCCATCATCCTCCCGCACCGCACAATACATATCCCACAAACAGCGCCGGCAAAAAAGCAAGCTGCGTGCGCCGGTTCCCCTTTTTGAAAAGAAGTACCACGATGGCTGCCGCACACATCACCAGTGAAGCCACACTCACAGCAGCAAGACATCTGCGGAATCCCAGCACAAGCCCTATCACAGCAATCACAATACCGTCCCCCCTGCCTATCTGCTCCCTGCTTATCATGGAAATGCCGATGACACAGAGCCCGATAGCCATCCCGCCTGCCGCATCCATAACTGCAAAGCTTCCCCGAACCAGCACCGCCACAATACAGACCAACGTTAACAGTATTAGAAACCTTCTGCTTACCTGCCTTTTTCGTATATCCGTAATGCCTGCAATAAGCAGCAAAACACCAACTACCACAACCAAAACACGATGAATCATAAAATACATACCAGATTTCCTTTCTAAATTTTATCCACTTTTTCCGGCACATTTGCTGCATGCCCCTCTGCCTCCAGTCTCCGATATCGGAACCGCCAGTATGGTGCGCATTAACTTGCTGCAGCCCAGTGTCGCATGATACCTGTTTCCATAATTTGTAATATAAACTGTGTTTCCGCCGGAACTCCCGCACGCCTCACAGGCATAATATTTTTCCCCATCCTGGTTTCTCCTGCCGGCAAGAAAATCCATATCGACTGCGGAAATCGACAATTTGAGATAGCTGCACGCCCTTGAACGGTGGTATACACTTCCTTCCGGCGTGATAAATACAATCTCCTCCCCGCCAGTCCCGCCTCCACCGCTGCCCGCATTATCATACCCTGTCCATGCCCTTGTGCGTATCCTGTTATACATGACACGCTCCGGATAACCGACCACTGCTATCGGCGGCGCAATGCGGTATTCCGCAACCAAATCGATTATATCATCCCCGCACATGATAGCAGAACGCAGCCATGATATGGAAGAAAAACCATTGGCAAGCGGCGCACTGTCCAGATAAGCTTCTCCCAGTTTTGCCCTCACTTTGGCGGCAGCATAAAAATAGGTCAGCACCGATTCCCCTTCCAACTCCTTATATTCGTAGCCATATACTGCCATTTGTTTTGCCGTCTCATGCATGGCAAGACTCATGTTTCCCTGTAAACGGTACAGCTCCACGATGGACAGGGCATTCAAAAATGCAAACAGGAAGAATGGGAGGACAAAGCATGCCTCCACTGTCATGCTTGCCCCAAACCGCCTGCCGGGGGAGTGCGCGGACATTCTTTTTAATGCGGAAGCCCTGACCACGAAACTGGTTAACATGCCTGAGAGCAAGGTTCCTCCCTTCTTATGTTTATTTTGTTTCTTTCCACACACTTTGTTTTGCACCGTACCATACCTCCGCACCCAAAAGAACATCCGACCACTCCCCTTTCCTATTCATAGCACATGCGCCTGCGAAACACAAAGTCGCGCCCGCCTGCGTCCTGAAATCCAAAATTGACATTCAGATAGTCAATACACTGGTCTATGCGGAAATGCCCGTTTCCAGCCGTACACCGGATATCCATCTCCACAATGTCAAGGCTTCTCGCCATCTTTGCATTTTTATCCATCACGCCAAGGAAAACCCGCAGATAATCCTGATAGGACAAACCCGCCGTCTCCCTCTCCTCCCCATAAAGATTACCGCCAAAAATCCCAGCCAGGCTTGTATGCCATTCGCTTCCCTGCTTCATCAGCGGAACCTTTCCGCCACGCAGCAGATGGCGCACGTCAGCCGCAGACTCGGCAAGCGCCCACACGCCTGCCAAAATAAATGCCAGTACATCCGTAAATTCCGGAATGGCAAGCAGCCAGCAGATTCCCTCCGCCACAAGCTCCACCTCGGATTTCTTTTCGGAATCGGCATACAGGCTTGTCAGGTTCGCCGCCGCCCGGACTGCAAACAATAACTCCGCGCTCCTTCTCAAATTTGCCGCGTCGCTGTCGCCCCCACACAAAATATACTCAAGCTGGTACTGCAGCCTTCCCTCCTGCTTTGCTTTTCCATAACACCCGCACTTCCTCATAAGATAGGAATCATATATCAGCTCGTCCAGAAAGCCGTCCGGACGCTCTGCCCCTTCGTGCAGACCGGTTCCCTGGTTTATTGACCCATTCCGTTTCCGTTCCGAGAAAAGGGGCGCGCCATCGACAAACGCTTCCGACACGGACTGCCCTTCCGGAAGAACCAGCATCAGCAGCCCGCCGCCAACAATTTTGTCAAACAACCCTGAAATATTTTTATAAGAAAAACCCTCCGCACTTTCCGTGCCAGTCTCTGCAATCCCTTTCTCGGACAACGCCTCCTCAAAAGCCTGCTTCTGCTGTATAACTTCGCCCGCCACGTCCCTGTCCATCCAGCCGTTCAGCTGCACTGTATCAATATGATCTTTTACCGTATTTATGATATCTCCCCCATATGCTGCTTTCATATACTGAACCGCCTGCGCTTTCCACACCACGCCGTTCCCGTCGCTGGCAAATGATGCCGCCTCAATCTCAAGGTAGGGACAGCGCAGTCCCAGCAGTGTACTTTCGCCAAAAAGGTGCAGGTCACTTTCCGAATTCATATTGTAATCCATGTATTCCGTCAGATGTCTTTCCACCATGCCAATTCCTCCGTTTTCAGAACCATAGGAAGCGTCAATAAAAAACAGCTCATACTGATTCAGCACTTCCCTGTTGTACTCCGCAAAGACCGAATCAAGCCCCAGATCCGCGACAAGCTCCGACTGCGCCCTTGCGGCGCCTGTCGCCGCGCCCTCGATTAACACGAAAAGCAGCGACAGGACAATCCCAAAGACAAGCGACAGATAGACGGTCAGATATGCACTATATTTTCTTTGCATTGTCCGTTACCTTTTTGAGTATCTCCTTTGCCAGCTTGGTAATGCTTTCCTTAAACAGTGCGACAAGCGCAATCAGCACCACGATTATTAGTACAATTTCCACCGTTCCCATTCCATCCTCTTCCCTGATAAAGCTTCTTAAATTTCTCATAATCCTCTTTCCTTTCTTTTAGGTATTCTCTTATATACTGCACGCCGCGAAGCGGCATATTTCTTATCTGAAAAATTATCATATAAGATTTTTCAGATTGTGGCTTGTGTGCATAACTTTATACTGAGTGGTCAGTCTTTTCGACCGTCAGTATAAATATGTCCGAAACGCAGGAACCATTATAATGACCATTGTGATGCCAAGAAGCATCATCATGGGTACAAGCAGCTTCGTCCCTGCCTTTTCGCCAAGCTTCCGCGCCGCGTGCTTTCGCTCCTCAAAGGCGTCTGCGGCCTCCTCCCGCAAAAGCCGCGGAAGATTCGCCGCCCCCTTTCTGATATTCTGCGCAAGCATCATCGACAGCTTGTTGTAATCCGGAATCCGGCACCGGCGCCCGAAATGCTCATATGCTACTGTCTGCGCCGTACCACTCTCCATTTCATAAACCGCAAGAAGCATTTCCTCATATGCGTACCGCCTGGGCACATTTTTTTCATCCTGCTCCCTTCGCTTTTTGTAATCCAGTGCAATTTTTAAAAAGGCGTTTGGAACCGTCATTCCGGCACCTGTCAGCAGGGCAAGTGCGCTCACAATCTCTGGAAAGTCCGTGCGCATCTGCTCCTCCCTGTCCTGAACCTGCATATGCAGATCCCTGTCCCTGCCAAAATACATGAGTACTGCCAGTACCGGGGCTGCCATCAAAAACAGCAGTCCGGTACCACGCTTTTTATAGCGCCACTGGATATTCTGGTTTTCAAATTGTGACGGAAGTGTCATATTTTTCTGATTCCGGCTGCCCTGTTCCAGTTCCTGTACGGCTTTTTCAATCCGCTCTTTCCTGTCCGGCTGTACTGCCCTGCTATGGACTTTCATTGTCATGCCGTGTTCCAGTTCAAAGTCCCCGAGGGACAACATTGCCGTCACTTCCACAAGTTTCGGAGCATCCAGCACATCCCTGACCAGTTTTCCGTCACGGTCAATATATGACTCGTCCGTATACCATCCGACATCAAACGGATATCCGTCTATTTTTCTCATAAGCCGCAGGTCATACATAATTTCATCAAAGGACGTATTCTCACCCAGGATGCTTTTTTCCATGGCAGCAACCGCCCCCTCCGAAAGACTTTGCAGCTCCGCGTGGGAGTACTGCTTTTCTTCAATTGTGACAGGAACCTCATATGTATGGATACCGTCGTCGGCTAACAGCGATACACTCCTTGCACCATCGCCGTATGGATTTCTGTCTATGCAGTTATCAACAATTTTTTCTGTCATGGCTTCCTTTATCCACAAAAGGAAAGCCAGAATGACGCAGACAACCACAACGCTGCAGCATACGGACAATTTTTTTATCACGTACTCCTTCTGTCTCCGGCGTATATTGCCCGCAGGCTCAAGCGCCCGCAAATCATTTTTCACTGCTTCGTTGTACAGCATGTTATCCGGCGTTCTTCGCATTGCCGCAAGCCTGTCGTAAATCCAGCCTGCCAGTTTCTCCATCATCATCCCCACTCCTTATATCCTTATATTTAATATCCTGTCGGATATCCGGCATGCGGCTGCATGGACTCCCAGTGAAACTGTCATAATCACCCAGCCCATGATATTATGGTACAGACTCTCAAAATAGCCTTTCGTGGTCACGGAAATATAAAAGATAATAAAAAACGGAATATAGCGCATAATCTGCTGTTCCAGTTTCTTTTCGCTGACCACGGTCTCTATTTCCCTGCGCACTTCCTGCTTATCGCCGATAATGTCTGCCGTGTTTGCAATAATCCCGCGCATATCACCACCGCCGCGCTTCGCGATCTGGAAAATATCCGCAAAGTCCCTGATATCCTGCACGCCACTTCTGTCGGCAAGGTTTGTCAGCGCGTGTTCCAGCTGCTCGTTGTTTTCCAGCCTGCGGAACATCAGACGCAGCTCCGCTGCCATCACGCAGTCCTGCCCATACAATAGCACAATGTCCCTGTATGTCTCCCGAAATGCATTTTCCACGCTGTATCCTGCCTGTAGATTGGCAGACACGCCAAGAATGACTTCCCGAAATTCCACTTCAAGCTCCCGGATTCTTTTCTGGCACAGCACCCTGCCCTTGTCTTTCAGGGACAGGAACACAAACGGCATTAAAAGAAACCACGCCACAATACTGTCATAAAAAAACCATGCTGCCACCGCCGCAGACAAGGCGCCCAGCAGTATGTGCACTGCCAGTTCCTGTCCGCTCAATATGTATGTCCGGTAATCCGTCTCCGGCGGATGCCTCACCCGCACTGCTTTTGCATTTTTGTTTCGATTCATCTGTAATTTTCCTCCATCTCGTTTCACGTATACTCGATTCCCGAAGCCTTAAGCTTCCCTGTATGCGTCAATGTATTTATTTTTACAAGCTCACCCACAACATTACCATCTTTTTCGCCACACTCCCGGAACTGATACAGCGGTGCCGTCACGATTTCTTCGTTTTCATACCCTAGTATCTCGACTATCTCAAGAACGCGCCTGGACTTGTCCCGGAGCCGTCCAAGATGCACAATGATATCCACGCCGGACGCAATCTGACGGCGAATCGCAGAAAGCGGCAGCTCCATTCCCATCAATACCATCGTCTCAAGCCTTGCAAGCATATCCTCCGAGGAGTTTGCATGACCAGTGCTGAGCGAACCGTCATGTCCGGTATTCAGCGCCTGAAGCATATCTATGGCTTCGCCGCCCCGGACTTCGCCCACGACAATGCGATCCGGCCGCATCCGGAGAGCCGACTTAATCAGGTCCCGTATCGTGATGGGCTTCGTGCCGTCCATGTTTGCGTTTCTTGTCTCAAGCCGCACCAGGTTCGGGATTCCCTGTAACTGTAGCTCCGCAGAATCTTCAATTGTGATAATGCGTTCCGTGTCCGGAATAAACTGTGACAGCGCATTTAAAAAAGTCGTCTTCCCAGAGCCAGTCCCACCGCTGATAAAAATGTTGTATCCGGCAGCCACAAGGCGCTCAAGCTCCTCCGCCGCCTGCTGTGAAATGGAGCCATAACGCAGCAAGTCTTCCATCGTAATCGGATGTTTGGGAAAACGGCGAATGGTAATGACTGGTCCGTTCAGTGCGACCGGTGCCAGGACAATGTTGACCCTGGCGCCATTTTCGAGTCTGGCATCCGCAATCGGGGATGCCTCATTGACGACCCTGTTGCATTTCGCCACAATCTGCTGTATCACATCCTCAAGCTTTTCCTGCGTCTCAAACCGTTTGTCCCACTGAAAAATGCTTCCTGCCTTTTCAACAAAAATATTTCCAGTCCCATTCACCATAATTTCTGTCACCTCGTCACAGTCTATCAGCTCCTGCAGGACATCCATCTTCCGTATGGAACAGAACACACTTCTTCCGAGCTCCTGCCGTTCTTTTAATGAAAGGGCATACTTTCTGCCCATCCGCGCAATCATGCCGTCAATCAGCTCCTGGATTTCGGAATCCTCCACTTCCCGCGACAAGTCAATTTTCTGCCGGACATGACTGCTAATTTCGTTTCTGCACTTCTGGTATCTTGCTGATTCACCCGCCAATGCCAAGCACTCCTTTCACGCAGGCGCCGACTGGTGTCGCCACAATATTTTCAAGGCGGCTGCCATGTTCCTGCCACTGCTGCGGAAGTTCAAATTCTGACAGACGCTCCAATATCGCAGTCCGTTCCTTTGTTTCCAAAACATTCTTGAAATGACGCATGATTGCCCCGGAATAGGCGCATGATCTGTCCGTCAGCGCATAGATCCTGTCACTTTTCTCAAGAATATGGTAAAATCCCTGGCACGTCTCCGACAAATCCATGACAACATGCGTATAATCACTGTTGTATATCAATAAGTCCGTGATACGCACCCAGTCCTCCTCGCTGACTTGCAGCAAATCAGAAAAGTCAAGCGCCGGTGGCAGATAATCGACGCCATGCATACAGCGCTTCAGGCTGTCCAGCTTGTAGAGCAGCTTGTCCGAATGATTCAAGACAAAATACATGAAATCCGTCACATCTGCCTCATAGCCTGTGCGCAATATTTCCTCAAATCCGGTAAACGGCATCAGGTTCAGATACAGCACCTTATGCCCCATATCGGCAAGCGCCTGCGCCATCGCGAGCGCTGCCACACTTTGTCCGCCATGCCGTTGCGGCGAATAACAACTGATAAGGCTTGTCCTGTTTTTTCCGCACCTCCTGGTGCCGCTGCAATTATTATCCAGCGCATACGCATCCAGTATCTGTGTAATCAGGCTCTCCATCGACTGGTATTTCGCTACCATGCTGTATCCTGTAATTCCCGACAGACCGTCCTCCTGCAAAATATACACCTTTGCCGCATGTATTTTTGTGACATCCTTGTCATAAACTTTCTCCCCCACAAGCAGGATTTCAAAGGCATTTTCCTCGGATGCCCTCAGCGCCTTGTCCACCGTGTCAAACGTTGCAATCTCAAAATCAGCCGGATTTCTCTTTTGCAGATATGCCTGTAGCATCTTTAAGTAGTCAGTGTCCCTGTCACAAATCACAAACTGCCTTGTCCCCATATTTTATGAACACCTCCCTCCATAATTTCCTGCACGCACTTTCATTCTGATAACGCCTCACCCTCTTTCCGCTTCTCAGTGGTATGCCCCTGCGCACATCAGTACCAGACTGATAAACGCGGGAATTGACAGCCGTATGACACACTTTTTCCGCGTCCTGTCAATCTGGTATTCATCCATTACGCCAGTCAGCACCGCTTTCTTCATATAGCGCAGCAGATAAAGGAGACGCTCCCTGCTCTCCGCATACACCAGCATTTTCAAAATGGATGCCGCCGCCGCTGCCAGCATTGTGACAAGCAGATAATGAACCAGCGCATCGCCCCTGATATAACAGCCTGTCATCATAAACAGCTTGATGTCGCCCGCCCCGATGCCGCCCAGCAGATAAAACGGATAGAATGAGAGGAAAATGATAACCATGGACATAACTGCCATGACCACCCCCGCCACTGATTCTGACACAAATGTCATAATCAGTCCTGCCAGTATGCCCGCGCCGGTACATACATTGGGTATCCTGTAAAACCGCCAGTCCATAAAAATGACAGCAAGAAACACACCTATGAGAATTCCCATACTTCCTTTTTCCTTTCTTCAGTTTCCGTGTGGAATTGTTTGGAACAGTTATGATTATAGCGAACCAAAAAAAATTGTCCACTCGAAATGTAAAAATTCACACAACTATTTTTTTCTTGTGAATTTTTGCCATTTTAAGCGGACAATTTTCCCTTATTATTAGAAAATTTTTCCCCATGATTGGTATGAATTTTTACATTACGAAATTTCACGAAATTATTTCGTCATTTTCGTTCCAGATATTTGTCCAGTATTTGCATTATATTACTTGTATGTATTCGCATTACGCTGCTTGCTAATTTGTCCAAAGGTATCTGCTGAATGCCCTTTTTTCTTCTAAATGCCCCCGCCTCCTGTACTTTCTGCGAATCTGGAATTTTGTTGTCCAAAAAGACCTCCTCGACATCATGACAGAACCAGACCAAATCATATCCGTTTTCTTTACAAAACTGGCTTATATTATCTAGTTCTGTCTGGTGTTCAATATTCTTTTCATATTCATCCGTATCAATGCAGTAAATTACTTTTGTTTCTCCAATGACAAATGCTTTTGTTTTCTTTTCGATTTCCTTTATAATTTCCTTGGAACAATACTTTGATTTTGTTCCCATATACACTTTGCTGATTTTAATCTGATTGTTCAGCACATAAAAATAATTGACCAGCTCTGAAATATATATGCTGTCCGTATCCGCTTTCTTATTTGTTTCCACGCAAAATATTAATTGAACCGCCATATGCCTTTACTCCCCAAAAATACCTACAAAATCCGTTGCGTCAATATTAAACGGAGAGTCCTCAATCATTCCGTTTTTGTAACAATTTTCCGGCGATGCATTTCCCCTGGAAACCCACGACACAAGGTGATTATCGCTTGACAGGAAATCAATTGCATTTTTATTCTCTTTCAGAACTGACATTGGATCCAGATTGTGCGTGGTAAAACACAACTGCCCCTTTCCATAATACATGAAATACTCAATCAATTTACACAGGTAAACGTCATTCAGGTTTGAATCCATCTCGTCTATAAAAACAATCCCGCCAATACTTGCCGCCGCAAAGCAGTCAAACAGTCTGATTAGTTTCTTAATTCCAGTGCTCTCAAATTCTTTGTTTATCACGTATTCCCCATAGTTCATATTCAAATCACATACATATTGTTCGCCATTTTCTTTTGCGTCAATATCAATGCAGACCAAATCACGTTTAAATATTTTAATAAACTGCGTAAGTTGGCTCACCCTCTCCTTATACTCCTCAAAAGATTGTTTATCGACAAATCTTTCATTTACACTCAGGAATTTATTTACATTATCCTGATCTTCAAAAAAGGCATCCCGCAATGCCTGATTATTCAATCCATAATCTTTCATCTTTTTCTTCCAGAAATACAGTTCATGCTGGTCTTCCTCTTCAATATAAACCCATATTGACATGCAAAATGTTCCGCACGTCAACATATAAGAAAGAAATTTGAAGTCCATCGCGTTATCTTGATCAAACTTTGCAAAATACAAATGAATAAACGAATGAACAGATAATAAATTCAACGTTTTCTGTTCTACCTTTCGTTTCACAGTTTCATTACATTCAACATATACCAGTTTGCCGTCTATGCACTCAAAGATAGTTTTATATTTATTATTTGCATAATTACCACTTTTCACATCCAACCGTTCATACTGTATCTCATATGTTCCATTATCTCTTTTGCCAATTTGCATGAAATAATCACAAACTATTCTATCTGCGTCTTCTTCAACTAAAAACTCACAACGAAAACAAAACTTTTGTGTCGATTTATTTACGATTTCATCTAAAAACAACTGCGTTTTTGATTCACTCAGGTAGTTATTTCTCATTGTGACATTCTGAAATATTGTGACTGCCGTAATAATGGCAGATTTTCCCGAACCATTTTCCCCATATACAGCCTTTATCCGGTACTTTTCCGGATTAAAAGACTTATCAACATTTTTTTTGTAAAAATCCAGACGAACCTCTTCTTTGATACTTTTGATTCCTGCAACACTCATATTTAACAGGTAAACCCTATTCTTCATTTTCGTTACCTCTTTCATAGCCCAGTATTCTAAAAACAAATAATTGGCTATCCAACATCCTGATTATTGGAATATGCTTATTATATGTGACTCTTTATAAAAATATACAAAATGTATTTTTTATAGTTTTATTATAAATGAAACACTCTGAAATGGCAATCTAAATTATGACACAATAAACGAGCACAATAAAGCCCCTGCCTATAATGGTCAAGGCAGGGGCTTATCAAAATATTCTATCTGGAAAAATAAATACATGCAATTTTTTCCAAAATCAGATGCATAATTTTTCCTTTTTCTTACTATACTATCGTATATATAATTCAATCAGAAAGGACATCCCTATGAAAACATATTTCAGTCTGAAAGGTATACTTAATCCCCAGGTTCCTACGGATAACCCGCCGCGCACGCCGCGCGACATGCTGCTTGACGATATCCGCAAAACGCAGTGCGCGCTCGAAATCGCCTACTCCGGCTTTGACAATGTAACAGACCCTGACCTGATTGACTGCTATATCTATGAGGTCAACTCAGCCCTGAAGCGTTACCGCTTCCTGTTGCAACAGGCGGAGCAGATGCAGCTGTATGAGGAATACCATATGGATTCCCCGGACTGCTTTGACAGCGAACCGCTTGTGCAGTGCCAGCAGCCGGTCGTGTGAGCCAGAAGCTATATGCGAAATCCCCTGCCCGCACTGTTGTAGAGCAGGCTTTCATTGACATCAGACCTGCCATACGTAAATCCGGCATAAACGTCCTGTGCATTCTTCATAAGGGGCTGTGTGGTATCCCCCTTGCTGACAGTATGGTATGCCTCGCGTAATTTTGTGAACATCTGCATGATTTCCGTCATATGTTCTGTCTTTGCACCGGACATATTGTTTGCAATCTCCCTGTCCGCAAACGCATAGATGGAAAACAGCGTTCTGGACAAGTCATAGGAAAAGTTCAGGCTGTTGCGAAGCTCCGCAATGCAGTTCCTTGCACACTGCATATCCTTTTTAAATTCTTCTTCACAGCCGATGTCATGGGCATCGGCTGCATCCTTTAAATATGTCAGAATCATATCATACAGGATAACGACAAGCTGCGTGCTGTTTGCCTGTGTGATACGTCTTGTAAATATCTGTTTCATTTCCCTTGTCATAGATATTCCTTACCTTTCACAGTATATAAGGGCATTTCATATAACAGTTCGTTTACTGCAACAGCTGTAATACCTGCTGCGGCCTCTCATTTGCCTGCGCCAGCATGGAAGTGGACGCCTGCACAAGAACCTGTACCGTGGAGTACTCCGTCATCTCCGTCGCCATATCCACGTCCATAATGCGTGAGTATGCCGCCGTGACATTTTCCTCCGATGTATCGAGATTTGTGATGGTGTGCTCAAGGCGGTTTGCATACGCACCGATCTTTGCACGAACAGCCGAGAGCTGGTTAATTGCATTTCCGACAATGTCGATGGCAGCCGTCGCGGAAGCTTCTGTCGTGACATCAATTTTATCCACTCCCAGATGTTCTGCCGTCAGCGCCGGAATCTCCAGCTCAATGTACTGCCCCTTATTTGCACCGACCTGAACGACCATGGCACCCATTCCCGTCACATCTATTGCAAGACAGTCATCAGGTGTGTTGCTTCCGACTGTATATTGTGTCCGGGTGGTCAGTGTCTCGGAGTATTTATAATCCTTGAGTTCCTTCGTCGTCATCGGACCGCCAAGGTCATTTGTATCCTGGAAAAAGTCCAGCGTGATGGTCTTTGGTGCACCAACCTGGTTCGTTTTTCCGTCTGTCGGCGTATAGGTGACCTGAAACTGCCCCGGCGGCACAGAATCATCAAATTTCACCTCGTTAATCTCGATCGCGCAATCCGGATCCGCACTCTTAAAATATTCTGCCAGGTCGCTCTTCAGGTCTCTTCCGTTATCGCCCGCAAAACCCGTATATATCTGTGTGTTGCTTGTTCCCAGCTTATCGCCCGCAGAGTCAACTGTATCAAAGAAATTGAGTTTTTTAATGTAATACCTGTTTCCATCCGGTCCCTTCACCGCAATATTCCTGTAGCTTGTCACCTTGCTGTATGATGTTGTTGTAACAACACTGCTTCCGGTCGCAGTCTTCTCATATGTTTTTGTTATACTCTCGACAGCACCTGCAGCTGAATTTACAGTGGTCGTAGTCACGTCCCCGAGCGGAGTCCTGTCATTGAGCTTGATTTTCACTTCAAAATCATTCTCCGCCTTAATGACAATATTTTCATCCTCGACAAGTATCTTTGAGCCGTCCGGAAACGCCTTCAGACCCCTGAGATCCCCGGAGTACTGATTGACAGACGCGGTTGTCACGAGGGAATTGAGCAGCTTATCCTGGTCATTGTCTGCCTCATAATGCTCCTTGTGCGTGATGTCACCCAGCTTTTCCGAATAGGTGATGTCTATCAGGTTCCCATCCGGATCTTCCTTTCTTTTTTCCGCAATCTCAAACTCTGTTATCTTATCCTCATAGTGGTAATAGGTAAGCTGCCCAATCGCATAGGTGCCGCTTGCCACTCCCTCTGTGTATGACATAACCTTTACATTTTCCGAGTTTGTATATGCCTTGAAAGCAAAGCTGCCGTCAAGCAGGCTCTGTGCATTGTACTCTGTCGCTGACGCAATCCTGTCAATCTCGTTCACAAGCTGGTCAATCTCCTTCTGAACCATCTCCCTGTCCGAATCGGCATTGGTTCCGTTTGCGGCCTGTATCGCAAGCTCGTTCATCCTCTGCAAGATATCATGCATTTCCGCCATCGCGCCGTCCGCCGTGTTGACGGCTGACAGACCGTCATTTGCATTCTGGTTTGCCTGCTGCAGGCTCTTTATCTGCGCATTCATTCTTCTTGCAATCGCAAGACCGGAGGCATTGTCCGCCGCACTGTTTATCTTGCATCCGCTCGAGAGCTTCTGTGTGGAAGCGGACACCCGCTTGTCATTATTATTCAAAGCATTTCTTGCTATAATTGATGATACGTTGTAATTAATTCTCATGCATTATTTCCCTCATCGCAACTAGTTCATAGTTACCCCAATCTGTTTATTTTTCCTTTTTCAGCGCCGTCAGGAATGCCTTTGCAGTGCGGTACAGTTCGCCTGTCGGTACTTTGGTGTCCTTGCTGTTTTTGATGTCCCTGTCCTGTCCGAACTTATTCAGGTCAACCGACTTTGTCTGCACAAGGCTGATGCCGACCTGCTTGTCGCCTGTCCTGCCAAGCTCTCTTGTAACTGCCTGCTCAAGCTGCTCCAAATCTGCCTTTCCCGCCCGGTTCTCATACACAACCATGCCGGAAATTCGTTTTTCCGTGACATCAAACTCGGCTGCCACCTTGCCAAACTTTTCCGTGTCAAATGTCACTGCCACCTTGCCGGTCTTCGACGCATTATGGTATATCTTCAGGTTGACGGATGTAATCTCCCCATCGATATCCATGGGAATCTCATAGTTTTCTTCCTTTGCCAGGTTTCCTGCCAGCGCAAGCCCTTTATAGAGTGCCTTTGCCGCCTTAACGTCAATGTGCGAGGACGCATTTTCATATATCATATGCTCCACTGCCTTGTTTGCCTCGCTGATGATTTCCTGATAGGATACCTTTGCCTGCCCTGCATCTGTCAGATTCTCGATAAATGTGTCTGCCTGCTTCAGTACGTCGCCATCCGCCCCATCACTCTCCGGCAGCCCGCCGTCCTGTGAATCCGTCTCATCTGCATTGCCTGCATCCTTGTCGTTCTGCCTGATTACTTTTCCAAAGACAGAACCCCTGTCAAATATCAGCATGGAAGCCGCCTGTATATTGTCGACATTGATTACCTGTCCATAGTTGACAAGTGCGTCGATAATCTGCTCGTCAATCTGCTCCACCTTGTGCATGTCACTCTGAAAATCCTTTAAATCTTCCGCCTTTTCTCTCGCACGCGCTTCACTGTCCTCGGAAACATGTGCCGCCTTTACGTTCTCTGCAAACTGCTCAATCGTGGTCTCCCCTGTGATATCCGCTGTATTGACTTTGCCAAAATCCGTGTTCTGTGCAAGCTCGTCATTGATTTCACCGGAAAGTCTGGCGTAATATTTCTCCTGCTCTGCCTGCTGCCGGGACTCACTGCCGGAACGGTTCTGATAGCCAGCCTGAATCTGTGTGTCAATTGCCTTTCCTTTTGTGATAAGGTCTTCCAGTCCGCCAAAACCGTCATCCACACGGACATCCATATTTTTATCTGCCGCTGTCCGCACTGCGGAAAGCATATTTTTGAAGTTGACCTGTGCGCCTGTCGCCACAAGGCTGCCTATCACTGCACCATCTGATTTTTCTATCTGGCGGAACATCCTGTAAATGCCGATGTACGCCTCGCGCTCCTCCTGGCTGATTGCGTTGCTCCTGTCCAGCCTCTGCAGGAACTTGGAATATTTCTCGGCATCTGCCGCCGGATCCAAATCCCTGTTGTCCAGATAGTCTTCCAGCTCTTCCATTGTCATTTCAAGCGGGTTTTTCTGCTCGCGTATCATTTGCAGTGTTGCCGCCGGTGTCATGCGGCTTATCACGCCTGTCACCTGGCTGTCCGCCAACTTTACGGCATTGATGTTTTCCTCGGAAATGTCCATACGGTTATAGCCGAGGATTCTGACTGCGCGCCTGTTTGACTCGCTCGCCTCAAGCCCAAGGTCGGTGAGTATCTCGTCGATATTTCGAAATGCCTTGCTAATTTTGTCACCCAGGTCTTTGCGCGGCTCCGTCATCAGCGTTTCATATGCTGCGGATGCCCTGTCCTGCCGGTTCTGGTTCTGACCGCTGCCCGCATTCTGGTTTCCATTTTGTCCATTGAGCTGGTTTTCAAGCTCCTTGCCTGCCTCATGGATATGGAGGAGCGTACTCTGCGGAATTTTTGACAGCAGTTTTCCAAGTACGGCTGCCGGCATGCCCGCCAGCTCCTTTGTCCTGGAAATCGTTTCTTCATATATAAGGGCGCGCTGTTCATTCTGCGCCGCATCCTCTCCCTGAAACAGGATGGAACGGATATTGTTTTCCGCCGCCTTCAGGGCTTCGACCAGCTGCGAAAGCTCCGTTGTGTCGACCAAAATCCCTGCGCGCAGCAGATGCCTGTTTGCCTCCTCTGTCATCATCAAACGGATTTCTTCCAGCTGTCTTCTCGCCTGTACTTCCTTCAGCGCTGTCTCGTCAACCGTGTCTGCACCCGGTTCCGCTTCTGCCATCTCCACACTTTTATTGTCGGCAGATGCCTTTTCTGCATCTGTATTTTTAACGCCTGCATTGGAAACAGCCTGCTCATCAATCTGGCGCTGTGCTTCCGACAGATTTTTGATATTAATTTCTTTCCCTGCCTCTACAGTCTCGTGGACTGCCTCGTCGGAAATGTTCGCTGTCTGCTCCATGATTTCATGTGCCTGCTGCGCAATGGACTGTTCCCCTGTCATGTCAGCCTGGACGGGCGCTTTTCCGTTTTCCATTGCGGTAACGCACATGTCCGCAATATCGCCCTGTTCCATGGGCAGTGACAGGTTCCTGAGGTCTGTGACCAGGGTCAGGTTCTTCGCATTCAGCTCAATGCCGTTTGACACAAGCCACTTTGCATTCTCCACCGCCTGCGCCTTCGTGTCCGCGTCGGTGTCCAGCCCCGCCTGCCCCACAACAGCGTCTATCTTCTGTTCCAGATTATCCCAGTTGATGTCCTCCGCCTTTTTCGCATAATATCTTGCACCGTTTCCTGCACCGTCACTATAATAGCCCTGGGACTGCCTGATTGTTTCTGCGCTTGAATACTGTGCCTTGTATATATTTTCAATGGTAGGCGATTTTCCGTTTACAACCAGATATTTGACAGCGTCCTCGGACAGCTCCCCGATGCCGGATGCCTCCATCACTGCACTGACAAGCTCTGCCACATTGTCAGCCGTAACAGGTATGTCACTTTTACATAGTGCATCTGTAAGCTGGTTCACCAGTGCATTTGCATCCACCCTGCTTCCTGTTATCTGTTCTATTGTTGCCACATCCAGTTCATCATTGTATCCCGCAACCTCGACTCCCGCCTGTGCCAGCGTCACCTTGATTCTGTCTACAATCGTCACATATGTCTCCACGTCCGTACTTCCCGGCTGGAAGCCCTCCTCCTGCATTTTCTGGAGGTCTTCCCCTGAAACGCAGCTGGACATCACTATCATAAAGTCTTTCTTGGATTGAGCATTCGAATTAGCCGCCTGCTGCATAATATCTTCAGCGGTCATTCCATGACCTCCGTATGCCTCGTTATCCATAACTTTATCAGCGATGTCCAGTGTGTACCCGCTCCGCGATACCGTTGTGGTACCTTGTGCGTGAGCGGATGGTTTGTATGTAGTTGTAGTTGTTTCGGTGCTGCCTGGTTCAGAGACGGGGCGCTGCGCATCAATCGTTACATTCATACACATTCCCTGCTCTTTCTGTCAGTCTTATTCCCTTTTTGTTTCATTTGAGACTACTGTTTGATATATATGTCGGAATATTTCCGGAAAAACTTAATGGTGTTATTCAATTTTCTGCTAATCGAGTAGGGGAATGTCCTTCTCCACTACTCGTGCGCCGGGCGTCCGTCAGCTTACTGACATATTTCATCTGGACGCCCGTGTGCAAAAAAAATGCAGCCCTTTCCAAGGCTGCATTCTTTTTGCTATTTCACGGCTATCACCCACAGGACAGCTGCCGATATCATAATCTGGATAATGGCAAACTTAAACACGGTCTGGGCATTGGACCAGCCAAGGTTTTTGCGGACATGGTCGTGAAGCGGCGTCCGGATTTTTGTCAGAATCTTGATATGCAGAAAACGCAGAAGTGACACCTTCACAAGACCGATTCCACCATCCACCATCAGGACAAATGCCACCAGCAGGTACAGGAACGGACAGCCCGTCTTCATCACCGCAATGGCAATAAACAGCCCCATGGCACGAGAGCCTGCATCCCCCATAAGCAGGCGGCTCGGTGTCGCGTTAAACCACAGGTAGCCAAGCACGCACGCGATAAAAAGCAGTATCGAATAGGAAAATTCGTATGCCACGCCCATCCTTGTCATAATCATATAAATAGTAAACAGCGTGATTCCTGTCAGTGTCCCTGACAGACCGTCAACACCGTCCGCGCAGTTCGTCACATTGATGGAGCCCCACACGAGTATCACAGCAAGCACGCCGTAGACAAGCGGCGGCAGTGTGATGACCTGCCCGGTAAAGGCAATGGTCACGGCGCTTCCATTGAAGTTGACCATCGTCACTGCCGCCATGACAGCGATGACCAGGTCAAGAAGTCCCTTGCGCAGCTCGCCCCATGAAACCCTCGCACAGTCATCCAGGTACCCCGTCATCATTGCCGCAACGGTGAGAATCAGATAAATCAGCATCTCACGGTCAACATTTCCGAAAACCAGCATCGCCAGCACAAACACGAGGATAAACACAAATCCCGCACCGCGCGGTTTTCCCGCCGACAGCCCTCCGTCGTGCGCAAACTCACGCCCATGGTCACGCGGCAGTTTATTCATGCCCGCCGCCAGCATAATGCTGGTCAGAATATATGCAAACGCGACACCCAGAAATCCAATAATCCCATAATCCGATACATTCAGAAATTTATTTATCATTTCAATGTCTCCATTCCTGCCCATGCCCTGATTGAGGGCGCAGGCACAAATTTACCCCAGTTCAAACTGAGCGTTATACAGCTTCGCATAAAATCCACCTTCCTTATTTAAAAGTGTTTCATGGTTCCCCTGCTCAATTATGTTTCCATCCTTCATGACAAGGATAATATCCGCCTCGCGAATCGTGGAAAGCCTGTGCGCCACGATAAAGCTCGTTCTGCCCTTCATCATTGTGTGAAATGCCTGCGATATCTTGATTTCGGTGCGCGTGTCGATGGAGGAGGTCGCCTCGTCGAGAATCAGCATCGGGGGCAGGCAGAGCATCACGCGCGTTATGCAGAGAAGCTGTTTCTGTCCCTGCGAGAGACTGCCGCCGTCCTCCGTAATCACCGTGTCATATCCCATCGGCAGACGTTTGATAAAGCTGTGTGCGTGTGCCGCCTTCGCCGCCGCAATGACCTCGTCGTCCGTGGCGTCCGGCTTTCCCATCACAATATTTTCCCGTATCGTCCCCGCATGGAGCCATGTCTCCTGCAGAACCATGCCAAAGCTCTCCCGCAGGCTTTTACGCGTCATGTCCCTGATATCAATGCCATCAACCTGAATACTCCCGCTATTAACATCATAGAACCGCATCAGCAAATTTATGACAGTTGTTTTTCCGCATCCGGTCGGTCCCACAATCGCCACGCGCTGACCGGATCTGACTTCCAGGTTAAAATCCTGTATCAGCTTCTGGTCGGGATTGTATGAAAAATTGACGTTCCTCATTGTGATATTGCCTTTTGGCGCCTGCAAAACTGCCGCATTGTCCGTCTCCGGTATCTGCGGTTCCTCCTCGATAAACTCAAACACCCTGCCTGCACATGCCAGCGCGGTCTGCAATTCCGTCACCACGCCGGATATCTCGTTAAACGGCTTGGTGTACTGGTTGGCATAACTTAAAAAGCTCGTAAGCTGCCCCACGCTGATATAACCCCTTATCGCCAGAAATGCGCCGAGGATGCCCACGCCCGCATAGACAAGGCTGTTGACAAAGCGCGTGCATGGGTTGGTCAGCGAGGAGAAAAAGATTGCCTTGACGCTTGCCTTTTGCAGGCGGTCATTGATTTCGCGAAACTGCTCCATTACCTGCGGCTCATGCCCAAACGCCTTCACGACTTTTTCATTGCCAATCATCTCGTCAATCAGCGCTGTCTGTTCCCCACGCGTCTCCGACTGGAGCTTGGACATGCTGAATGTCCTTTTCGCAATAAATCCTGCGATAAAAAATGACAATGGTGTCAGTATGACAACGACAACCGTCGTTGAGACATTGATGGAAAACATAAAGACCAGCGTACCGATAATCGTCACCACGCCCGTAAAAAGCTGGGTAAATCCCATAAGCAGACCGTCTGAAAACTGGTCTACATCCGCAATGACGCGGCTTACGATATCGCCGTGGGAATGTCCGTCAATGTACTTGAGCGGCAGAATCTGTAATTTGTGGAACGCCTCATCGCGCACATCGCGCACGACCTGATAGGCAATCTTATTGTTACAGGTATTCATCACCCACTGCACCACCGCCGTCAGGACGATGATGACTGCCATCTTCTTTAGTATATCCAGAATCCCATCAAAATCTACTGCGCCGGGACCAATAATACAATCCACCGCCTGACCGGTAAGAATCGGTATATATAAGGTAAGGATAACCGAAACTGCCGCAAGCACAATGGAAATAAACAGGAAAATTTTATATTTTCCGATGTGGCGCAACACTTTTTTTAAAATATCACGATTTGAACTTCTATCTTTCATTCCGATTACCTCCGCGCTTTTTTGTCCGGAAATTGCGAATAATAGATTTCCTGATACGTCACATTGTCCGCAAGGAGCTGCTCATGCGTGCCGATGCCTGCCACCGCACCATCGTCCATCACGACAATTTTATCGGCATACATGATTGACGCCGCACGCTGCGACACGATGATGACAGTCATGTCATTTCCCATACCCTTCACCGCCGCGCGGAGCTTTGCATCCGTGGCAAAATCAAGCGCCGAAGCGCTGTCGTCGAGTATCAGGATATCGGGCTTGCGCACAATGGCACGGGCAATCGTGAGGCGCTGTTTCTGACCGCCGGAGAGATTCTTTCCCCCCTGTGCAATCATAAAGTCAAGCCTGCCCTCCTTGGTATCCACGAACTCCTTCGCCTGCGAGATGCGCAGTGCATCCTCAATATCCTGCTCTGATGCATGCTCATTTCCCCACAGGAGGTTTTCACGGATTGTTCCCTTGAACAAAACTGCCTTCTGCGGAACGACACCGATTTTTTCCCGCAGCGCGGCAATGTCGTAGTCCCTGACTTTCATTCCGTCCACAAGCACGCACCCTTTTGTCGCATCATAAAAGCGCGGAATCAGGTTGACCACGGAGGTCTTTCCGGAGCCTGTACCGCCTATAATGCCGACCGTCTCGCCTTTTTTCACAACAAAGTCAATATCCGTCAGGGATTCATCACCGCCGCCGCTGTAGGTAAGGCTTACATGGTCAAAGACAATCGCCGCCTTCTCGTCGCCGCCGTTGATATTTTCTATGTCCTCCCGGTCAAAGGCACCGTTCTCCATGCTCGACGTGATGCCAAAGATACCCTCGACGCGCTTTGCACAGGCAAGCGCCTTTGTGAGCTGTATGATGAGGTTTGCCATCTTGACAAGCTCCACAAGAATCTGCGACATATAGTTTACCAGCGCGACCACCGCACCCTGCGTGATGATGCCGTTGTCCACGCGGACAGCCCCTGTCCACAGGAGTATGACAAGCGCGATATTGATGATGATATACGTCACCGGATTCATCGCCGCCGAAATCTTGCCGACAAACACCTGTGTGTTCAGCAGCAGCTCATTTTCCTGCTCGAACGCCGACGTCTCCGACCCCTCATTGCAGAATGCACGGATGACACGCGCGCCCGCAAGGTTTTCGCGCGTCCTGCCAAGGATTTTGTCGAGCGCCGCCTGTACCTTTTTGTACAATGGCATACTGGCGAGCATAATCCCGAACACGACAATGGCGAGCAGCGGAATCGTCACCACAAAAATAAGCGCTGCCTTCACATCCACGGTAAACGCCATCACCATTGCGCCGAACACAATAAACGGAGAGCGCAGCAGCAGGCGCAGCGTCAGGTTGACACCGTTCTGAATCTGGTTGACATCGCTCGTCATGCGCGTGATGAGCGTGCTGGTCCCGATGGTGTCAAGCTCTGTATAGGACAGCCCCTGTATATGCGAAAACAGGGCATTTCTAAGCTTTGTCGCAAAGCCGACTGCCGCCTTCGCGCTGAAATACTGTGCAGTCACCGAGCTGGCAAGTCCCACTGCCGCCAGCAGCACCAGCACTGCCCCCATCCGAAAAATATACGGCGTGTCGCTGTATGCGATGCCGTTATCAATGATTGCCGCCATGACAAGCGGCACCATCAGCTCAAAGGAAGCCTCAAGCATCTTGAACAAGGGCGCCAGAATGCTTTCCTTCTTGTAATCTTTTATGTACTTTAACAAGCTTTTCATAAAAGTTTTCCCTCCGGTCCGTTTCATTTCTTTGCTCCGGCTTGCATCCCCTGCCCAGCCGTGTTACTATTTATCATAACACAAACAGGGGAGGTGGACAACCTATGAATCTTGATTTCAATTCGACACATTCCACGCGTTATCTACAAGTGTATGACTACTATAAGGACCTGATTGTCACAGGACGCCTGATGCCGGGGACGAAGATGCCCTCCATCCGGCGCGGCGCGGTTCAGCTGGGGCTGAGCCGCACGACCATCGAGACAGCCTATTTGTGCCTTGCGGCGGACGGTTATATTATTTCCAGACCGCAGAGCGGGTACTATGTCACAGACCGAACTGCAACCGTGGTTTCCAGCAAGGATGTCCGCGACGCGAAGCCCGGTGATGCACACGAACACGAAATCCTGTACAATTTTACCTCAAACAATGTGGATGCGGACAGCTTTGACTTCAGCCTGTGGCGGCGCTATATCAAAAGTACGCTGCGCCAGGGCGGACGTATGCTGACCTACGGCGAACCGCAGGGAGAGTACGAGCTGCGCGAGGTCATCTGCCGCTATGTCGTGAACAAAAGAAACGCCGTCTGCCGCCCCGAAAACATCGTAATCGGCGCCGGCTCCCAGACGCTGCTCAATATCTTATGCCCGCTCATCCGGGAGCGCCAGACCGTCTGTTTCCACGACACACGTTTTGCGCAGGGTATGGTGATTTTTGAAGATTACGGATTTGATGTCGAAAAAGACAAGGAAAATGCAAGCGTGCTCTACATGACGCCGTCCCACATGACCTCACTTGGGGACGTGATGAGTGTCGAAAAACGGCTTGCGCTCTTAAAAGAATGTGCGGTTCATGACCGGCTGATTATCGAGGATGACTACGACAATGAATTTCGTTATTTCAGCAAGCCGATTCCATGCCTGCAGGGACTTGCCGGCGGCGAGAACGTGGTCTATCTCAGCACTTTTTCAAAACTCCTGCTGCCCTCCATCCGCTTAAGCTTCATGATTCTGCCTGACTCCCTGCTGCCCCTGTACGAGAAAAAAAAGGCGCTCTACAACCAGACCGCATCCAAGTCGGAGCAGCTCGCCCTGTGCCAGTTCCTGCGCGACGGACACCTGGAAAGCCAGATCCGGAAGCTCAAGCGCCTGTATTCCGGCAAGGCAAAAACTTTATCCCTGCTCCTGGAGGAAGCCTTTGGCGAGCAGGCAAAGGTATACATGGGTGAATCCGTTTTTCTGGTGCACCTCCGGTTAAGGTGTCCCCTGTCCAGCGATGCCCTCTGTCAGGCGCTTGCCAGAAAAGGACTTCTGGTATTTCCCATCCACAAGTCCTCTGCCGCAAACGATGGCGATGCGCATATCGCGCTCTCCTGCTGCGAGGTTTCAGCGGAGCGCTTTGCCGATGCCGTCATGCTGCTGAAGGAAACCGCCTCGCATATATGATTTTGCAAAAGAAGTCAGCACCGCAGCCTGCTCATGACACGGAACAGTTTCCGGATGTCTATCGGCTTCGCCAGATGTTCATTCATGCCGGCGTCCTTTGCCAGTGCAATGTCCTCCTCAAACGTATTTGCCGACAGCGCAATGATGGGCACTGCCTTCGCATCCGTCCGGTTCATGCCGCGAATCACGCGAGTCGCCTCATATCCGCTCATAACCGGCATCATCAAATCCATGAGCACACAGTCAAACGTTCCCGGCTCGGATGCCATAAACGTGTCCACTGCAACCTGTCCGTCGTTCGCGGTCACGACCTCTGCACCTGCCTCCTTTAGCATGAATTCTACGATTTCACAGTTGATTTCATTGTCCTCCACCAAAAGGACACGCATTCCGGCAATATTGCTCCGCAGATTCTGCTCCGTGTCCACAGGCTGCGCGCGCCATGTCCCATCAATCCGGAGCGGAAGGGTAATCCGCACAACAGTCCCCTTGCCAATCTGACTGTCTACCACAATGGTACCCTTCATCTGGTCTACCAGCTTCTTCACGATGGACATGCCAAGCCCGGTACCGTTGTAATGCGTCCTTGCGCCCTGATGTTCCTGGGTAAACGGTTCAAAAATGTGCTTCTTAAATTCCTCACTGATGCCAATGCCGGTATCTTCAACCACAAAAAGGTATTCTGACATGCCACCCTTACATACGTCCTCCTTTACCTGGATAAATACAGAGCCATGGGGACGGTTATATTTGAGGGCGTTTTCGATGACATTCATCAAAATCTGTTTTAGATGAAGGGGATTTCCGATAAGCCGCCGGTGCTGCAGTTCAACCTCCTCCAGCACCAGCCGGATTTCCCCTTCTTCTGCCTGAGGGGACAGGATTGTGATGCAATCCTCCAACGTTTCACACAGGTCAAACGGTTCCTCCACCGCCACCGGCCTGCCGCTCTCCAGTTTGCTGACCTGAAGGACGTCGTTCACAAGAGAAAGCAGGTGCTCTGTTGACACGCGGATTTTCTTCTGGCATGCGCCCTGCTGCTCCAAATCATTCCGGCTCTTCTCCATGATGGCAAGCATTCCCAGAATCCCATTGATGGGTGTGCGCAGGTCATGCGACATGCGGGAAAGAAATTCGCTTTTTGCCGAATTTGCCCTCCTTACCTTCTCCAGCAGTTCCATAATCGCCTGCTCCTGCTTCTTCCTCGTCACCATAATCTCCGTAATGTCCTGATGGTACCCATTGAGGCTTACACCCGTTTTCTTGAATGTTTTGTCCGGCACACCGCCACAGCGCACATAGATTTTCCCCAGCGTTGGATGATTCCATGGATAAATCACCTCGGAACGTCCTGTTTCCAGTATGTCCGTCACTGCTTCCTGCACCATATCCACATAGTCCGGGTCAATATTTGCAAACCAGTGCTGGTAGCACTCCTCCGGATTCACTTCTTCCGACACGCCCAGCAGAATCCGCATGGTTCGGTCGGCATACATCCTAGGCTGGCAGCCCTCCTCCAGCTCAATCGTCCAGATTCCGGTTCTAGCCCCCTCCAATATGTCTTCCAGCTTCTGCCTTGTTTTCAGCTTGTACTTCTCTTCCTGTTCCACCACGCCGTTGACATCCCGCAAGGCAAAAATCGCACAGTGCTCTTTCTCCGTCGCTGAAAAGTGCATCTCCATGTGCTTCAGGCCGCAGGAGCTGTCCTTCACCTGGTACCGGACATAAAACTTTCTATCTGTCTTTAGCTGCGCGAGCACGTAGTCCTTTTTCGTCGCAGCACGAAGCCGCTCCTGGTCATTGGGAATAACATACCGGGAAATATACTGCTCCATTGCCGGCTGGTAGCCATCCCGAAAGCTGCCGACCCAGTCCATGCCAATCCGTTCGCTGTCGCGATAAATTTCACACGCGCCTGTCTCAAAGTCCACCAGGCAGATATCCAGATAATCCACGCTGAGCGCGTGGAGCACATTGTAGCTGCGCTTCTGAAGCTCACGAAACAGATTGCGCCGTTTCAGGGAGGACACGATAAAATATGCCGCCGTCTCAAGCATATTCGACGCGTATTCCAGCGTTTTTGCAGGCGGGTTGTCCACACCGTAAAAGCCGATAACCTTCTCGCCGTCATAAAGCGGAACCACCACGAGAGAGTGGATGTTCTGCCGCCTTAAGGTATCGTACTGAAGGGGGTCTGTTTCCCGAATGTCTTCCAGGCGCTCTATGACGATATGCCTGCCAATGCCAAACCTTTGATACCAGCTTGCGCAAATCTCCGGAGGCAGATTCTGGAGATTCTCCTTTTCCGGACGCACCCCGTCAGCCGCCCACTCGTAGGTATTGTCGTCGCCGCCGGACGCATTCTGCTCAAATATATAGGTTCTCTCCCCATTCAGCGCCTTTCCCAAGTGTTCAAGCAGCACTTCCAGCGACTGGTCCGGGGTTTCCTCCAGAAGGGCGACACGAAGCCCCTCATTGATGACAGTCTCCAGATTCTGAACGCTCCGCATACCGCTGGTCTGCCCGCGCTCCTCATCAACCGGTGCACTTTCGCCGGTTCCTCCAAAAAACTCCCTTGAATCATCCATATGTTTATCCTCCATGTAACATAGTCTGCTGACATACTTCCTGCAGGGGAATGACCTTCTGCCATGTGCAACCGAGCAGGGCGTCCGTCAGCTTGCTGGCATATTTCCTTTGGACGCCCGTGTGCATAAAAAAACACTGGGTTTCCCGATGCCCCCCAGTGTCTCCAATTTTTTCCAAATCGTTGCGACAAGATTCGAACTTGCGACCTCTGCGTCCCGAACGCAGCGCTCTACCAAACTGAGCCACGCAACGAAATATATACGGCTGTCCATGCCTTTTGGACAGCTACGTATATATTATACTGGATTTTCAAAATAATGCAAGTGTTTTTTCACTTAATTTTACAACTTTTTTATTTGACCCTCTCGAGTACCCACAGCTGGCAGTCGCCGCCCCAGTAATTCCACTGTGCAATGTTGCCGCCTGGCGCCGTGCTCCACCCATATACATCCAGGCAGGACGCCCCGGAAGTGATTCCGGTCTTAATCGCATATACCCCCGCTGAGACCTGTGCTACCTGAAATTTCTGGTTGTTTGTCCCTTTATAGGCATACTGTAAAATATTGGCGCCGTCCGCAGTACTCTTGCCGGCGACATCGACTACCTTCTGGAATCCAGAAGCCCCCGTGTAAATCGTGTAATACCCGTCTCCTGCCGAAACCAGCTTGAACTGCTGCCCTGCAGAACCATTATAGGAATACTGCTGTATATTGGCGTTGTTGTCGCCCGATCCGTTGGCAACATCCAGATACAGGCCGCTAAAAACATTCTTGATATAATAGGTGCCATCCAATGCCGCGCTGTTGTATGCACCTGATGATGTTTTGCTCGGCGTACCGCTGATGTCATTAAAAACATACAGGGATTTCATTGCCTTCCCGGTGTTGTCAAAAAGTGTCATGTTATCCCATGTCGAACCGCCGTCATAGTTGGAGTAATACTGTACCTTGGAGCTGTAAAGCCGCTCATAATTGCCTGATGTGGAGGAAGCCCATCCAGAGCCGTATGTCCCCCATGTATGAGAAGGCACTGCAATCCACTCCGGCTCCCAGTAGAACGCACCGATTCCATATCCCCATTTCGATTCATTTACCTTCGCAACTGCTGCAAATACGTCACGCAGCGCCTGTGCCTGTCCGTCCACGCTCACACTGTAATTGGAGCACACCATTCCAGACGCGTCACCAATATTATTTCCCTGTGAATCTGCATTGTCATATGTAAATGGGTAAGCCGTCTCTGCAACCATGACCTTTTTGTTATATTTCTGCGCAATATAGGTCAGTGTCGAAGCAAGGTCGTTTGTCGAACCATGCCACATTGGATAGAAGGATGTGGCAAACACGTCATAGTTCACACCCTGCTTTGCCATGCATTCCGCATACCATTTTCCATTTTCAAGCAGATCCGTAAAGTGAAGCACCTTTAAAACCGACCTGCCATATGTGCGGTTGATGTCATCCACCGCATAGCAGCCCTGCTGCATCAGCTGTGCGACGCCGGAGCTGAAATCCCACACGCCATCATAAATTCCGCCGACGCCTGCCATCGTGCTGTTTGTCTCGTTTCCAATCTGAACCATGCCGACATTCACACCGTAGTCGAGCAGCTCCTGCAGACTCTGGTAGGTAAAGTTATACACGGCATCCTTTTTATAGGCAAGGCTGTAATTTGCCCATTCCTTCGGTGCAAACTGTTTTGCCGGGTCTGCCCAGAAATCGGAATAGTGGAAGTCAATCAGCACTTTCATGCCTGCATCCGTGGCGCGTTTCCCCAGAATCTTGGCGTTGTACAGGTCGCAGTTCCCCGCACCGTAGCCTTTATAGGGTGCCTGCGCGTCATACGGATTATTCCAGACACGAATCCGCACATAGTTTACGCCTGCCCCGGACAAAATCTCAAAGATATCCCCGGATGTCCCATCCAGATAGGAAAAAGAGGCGCCGCTTTTTTCCAGTGCGATGACTGCCGAGATGTCGACCCCCCTTGCAAAATCAGCCGGCATATTTGAAACAGTCGATACGCCGGACACAGATGATGCCGCCTGTACGACATCCGCCGTTCCAAAGCCGCCGCCTCCCAGACAAAGGGAAACCGCAGTCGCCATTGCCAGTACATGTGCCATGAGTTTTTGAAAAATCCTTCTTCCCATAGTGCTCCTCCATTCATCAAAAAAATGGTACCAGCGCACTTGACATTTTGCACAAACAGGCAAGTGCGCAACCGATTGTTCATCTGCTCAAAGTATAGCATTGCATGGAATCTTCTGTCAATATGACACAATCAACAAGAATTTGACTTCACTTTATGTATAATACTTCCAATTTCCGCCAGATTGCCACACATTCCAGGCAGCGTTGACAGCCGAGCAGGGGAAACACCCCTACTCGCCGCGCGCCGAATACCACGCAATCAGAAACCCTGCTGCCAGAAACAGCAGGGCGCCGCCTGCCATCCCCGCATCAAACCACCGGGAAAGGTCAATCGCATCTGACATACCCACGACCGCCAGTATGGCAAGCCCGATTCCGACAAGCCCCTCGCCGGCAATCAGGCCGGAGCAGAACAAGATGCCGCTGCCTGCCTCACCGTCTGTATCTTTTGTCCGCCGAAACCGCATCTGCCTGATGACACCGCCCGCCATAATCGGCACGGAAAGCTTTAACGGCAGATACAGCCCGATTGCCACAGGCAGTACCGGGATTCCGAGGACTTCTATCACAACCGCGATGAACACGCCGATAAAGACGAGTGTCCACGGCAGGCTGCCGTTCATGACGCCTTCCACAATCATTTTCATAAGCGTCGCCTGCGGCGCGGACAGCTCGGTGGAGCCAAATCCCCATGCCGCATCCAGCAGGGTCAGCACGCCGCCGATGGTAACGGCAGACACCACAACGCCTATCAGCTCACCCATCTGCTGCCTCCTAGGCGTTGCCCCCAGCAGGTAACCGGTCTTTAAATCCTGGGATGTATCACCGGACATTGCCGCGATAATACAGATAATCGAGCCAATGGCTATCGCGCCAACCATCCCCTGCGCGCTGCTGTTTCCGGCTGATTTAAGCGCCATTGTCGCAAACAGCAGTGTTGCAATTGCCATGCCGGAAACCGGGTTATTGCTGCTTCCCACAAGACCTACCATCCTCGATGATACCGTTGCAAAGAAAAAACCAAACAGTGCAATCAAAAGCGCCCCTGGAAAGGAAACTGGAATATCCGGAAAAAACGCAATTGCCAGTATGAGCAGTACAATGGCTGTTACAACCACTTTCATATTGATATCCGACTCTGTCCGCTTTGTCTTTGCGCCCATGCCTGTCCCATTCGTCTTAATATCTTTTATGGTCTTTGCAAACGTCGCGGTAATCAGCGGCATCGACTTCACCAGGCTGATGATTCCGCCCGCTGCCACTGCCCCAGCCCCGATATAGCGGATATAGCTGCCCCATATGACCTCCGCCCCCTGTGCGGCATACATCTGCGCGATGCCATCCGACCCGGGGTAAAGAACCGTGTCGCCGCCAAAGGATACAATCGCAGGTATCAGCACAAACCATCCCAAAATGCCGCCTGCAAACAGATAGGAGGAAATTCTCGCCCCGCAGATATATCCCACGCCAATCAGGGCAGGATAGACCTCCGTCGAAAATTCTGTCCGGAGTGCCCTGACCGGAATGGTAATCGTGCCAGCGGCAGCCTTTAATCCGTCAATGACAAATTTGAATGCCGCAGAGATTCCCATTCCGGCAAAAACAGCACGCGCGGAAGTCCCCCTGTCCTCCCCGGCAAGAAGCACTTCCGCGCATGCCGTACCCTCAGGGTACGGAAGCGTGTCATGTTCCTTCACAATCAGCGCATTCCGAAGCGGCACCATGAACAGGACGCCAAGAAGCCCTCCCATCAGTGCAGTCAGCGAGATGGAAAGCATTCCCGGCGCATCGCTGACCCCCTCCTTTTCCCACAGAAAAAAAACGGGCATCGTGAAAATGGCGCCTGCCGCGAGCGACTCCCCTGCCGAACCGATTGTCTGCACCATGTTGCTTTCCAGGATGGACTTCCTTTTAAGAAGAATGCGCAGAACACCCATGGAAACTACTGCCGCCGGAATCGACGCAGACACCGTCATCCCGACACGCAGCCCAAGGTATGCATTGGCAGCGCCAAACACCACTGCCAGCAGCACACCTGTCACCACGGATGTTATGGTAAATTCCGATACCGCCTTTTCTGCCGGAACATATGGTTTAAATTCTTTTCCGTCTTTCATCCCATTAAACTCCATCATTCCATAACATTTCTCTCATTTCTTCATATCCCGTCCCGATACACAATTTCCCCATCAATGATGGTCATCAGGGTGTTGGTGAATACCTCCATGGGATTGCCGTCAAAAACTGCAATGTCGGCATCCTTTCCAGGCTCTATGCTTCCGATTCGTTCTGATACGCCGCATATCGCAGCCGCATTGACCGTCATTGCGCGAAATCCCTCTTCCAGCGAAAGCCCATGCTTGACGCTAAGCCCCACACACATCGGCAGCGACTGTATCAGCGACACCGGATGGTCTGTCGTGACCGCCACCGTCACACCAGCATTTGCAAGGATTCCGGCAGTCTTGAACGCCACATTCTGGACTTCTATCTTGTTCCTGGATGCCAGATCCGGCCCCACGATAGCCGGAAATCCCTCCTTTGCAAGCTCCTCGGCAATAAGATGTCCCTCGCTGCAATGGTCGAGTGTCATATTCAGCCCAAATTCCCTGGCTATGCGAATCGCCGTAAATATGTCATCCACGCGGTGCACATGCGCCTTGAGGGGAATTTTCTTTTCAAAGACAGGCCGCCATGCCTCATAATGGAGATTATAGTCCGTCTCATTCCGGCTGTACTTTTCCAGATAATCCCGCGCGTTGACAAGCTCATTCCTGAGCATTCCCGCAATTGCCATACGCGTCACGGGCGACGTATTCATGCCTGCATAATTCACTTTTGGGTTCTCCCCGAAGGCAACCTTCATGGCGGAGGGAAACTTGAGGATCAAGTCGTCAATCCGCCTGCCGCTTGTCTTTACAACGGCAAACTGACCGCCGACAACGTTCGCGCTGCCGGGGCCGATATTCGCCGAAGTAATGCCTGCCCGCACTGCGTCCGCAAATGCCGCGTCCATGGAGTTAATGGCATCTATGGCGCGCAGCATCGGCGTGACGGGGTGGACTGTCTCGTTACAGTCGTCACCCTCCTGCCCTTTTTTCTCCTCCGTGATGCCCATATGGCAGTGCGCCTCAATCAGGCCTGGCATTACTAAGTGATGGTTCACATCTATTTTTATGCAATCCGCTGAATCCGGGAGTTCTATGACAGGAGACACCTCGAGGATTTTTCCGTTTTTTATCAGGATACTCCCCTCGAAGATATCTTCCTTATACTGTCCGCGTATCGTGTCACTCATGCTGCGGATTGCCGCATTTTTCAATAATAGCATTTTGTTACCATGCCCTTCCTGTCATTAATTTTTTCAATTAATTTCTGTTGAGCGGATCAACGGGCACCCCATCCTTTGTAAGCTTGTAGTAAATGTTTGCTCCCTCTTCCGTGTAATAGATGGTCGGCTTTGCAATTTTTCCGACCACATCGCCGACAGAAACCCTGTCGCCCGGCTCTAAGCTGATATCGGTAAGCTGTCCGTAGGTAAGCGCATATCCGCTTCCTAAATCAAAACGAATTGTATTTCCGGTCTGCGCGTCATAGTAAACATCCGTCACAATGCCGTCTGCTGCCGCAGTGATTGTCTGTCCCTCACTTGCCGCGACGATAAGCGCGGGATTGTAGTGATACTGCTGCATCGTTGTGTGATACACTGCCTTGTCCATGCTGTAATCCATCAGCACATCCCCGACAACCGGAAGTGCCAGTGCGGCAACATCAGAAAATGTAAGGGGCGTATCCTCCTGGCTGCTTTGTCCTTTTCCGTCCATAAACACTGCCGCCTTGTCCGTGCCTTCGATTGCCTTGTCCTGTTTCGTGTTTTCAACCTGCCCGGAGTTCACCTCTGTAAAAGCAGGGTCGACATCCATGTCGTTATTGTCGCTCAGATCATACATATCATCATCTACGAACCTGGAATCGCCTTTGCTTTTTCCTCCGAGATCCGCATCTGCTTTGCCCGACACAAACCTGGTGTCCGCCAGGCCGGCGCCATCTTCCTCTGCCGTGATGTTTTCAGGGTTTCCGCCCTGCTCAAGTTTTGCAAAATCTATCCGATTTTCTTCCTTTTCCGCGTCGCCCTGCGATGACATGTACACGCCCGCAAGAGTAAGTGCCGACAACACAAATACTGATGCTGCAATGATACTGATCTTTTCTTTCTGCAAGGCAGGACGTCTGTTATTTCGTCTGTTCATCCTTTCCCTCCATTTCCGGCAAGCCATACGTTTTTGCCTGTACATAGCATTGACTCGTTGAAAGGATTTTATGCAGACATTTTACTCGTAAATATTTACCTTTATATCACCAAAAAAGTACTTTAAAATTTCGTAAAAATCCATGCCCTGACGTGCCAGCTCATAGGCATAGTTCAGGGAAAAACCGACCCCGTCGCCCGCCTCCGACACAAGCATTCCCGATGCGGATGTGGTAAAAAAAGGAGCGGTGATTACCTTGTTTTCTCTTGTAATCACCGCTCCTTTTGTCGCTTCCGCCGCCCTTTCAAGCTCGTTCAGCCGGATGCCCTTTTCATCGTCTGACAGTACATCCGTATGTATTTTGTAAAAATTTGTCTTTTCCAGCCTAATTGTGTCGTATTCGAGAATGTCCGGGCGCTGGCCGGACTCCCACGCAGAGACGATATTGCTGCGGCACACAATGGATAGTGCCTTGAGGTACTCCTGTTCGGGGTCATGGGCAGCATCCTCGCCCGCGATAAAATCCTCCGAGGTGCTGAATACAATTTCCTCCGGTATCATCCGGTACATGACAAGCTCGGTCAATGTTTCCGGGCTGTAGTAAAATATACCGATATCCTCGTCCACGGCGACCGCAAAGCATTCATCCAGAAAGCTCACCTCCTTGGCTTCACGCTTCCACGCACTCTTGTCCGGCTTGACAAACATCGTGCCCACAAGCGGAATACAGACAATAAACACCACTACCTTCGGGATTCTCTGCAAAATTTTAACCATACAAATTCCCCATCCTTTATCCTTATTATAAGTATTATGCAGAAATGGTAATCCTATTCGTGATTCCTGAACCGTTACCTCTTTTTTAGAAATACAGAAAGAACACTTGCATAATTTATTAATATGGCAATAGTAAATTCCGCAAAAATGGATGAGGCAGATAGTGCATATGGCTTCGCAGCTGCTTCTGAAATAATTACAAATTTTATAGGTTCTAATACGACGGATATTGTTATTATTTGTAATAATGACCATATTGTTTTTTCTACAAGAAAATGTCTGATAAAAAAAAATTTATCCATGCCTATTTTCCACAAAGACCAGTAATCATTTTCTTTTTTTATAAATAATATCATTTGTCCCAATAACACAAGCAGGATACTGGAAAAAGCTATAATGAGGCAATAATTCAGTAAAATGTATTTCTGTGCAGCTATAAATTCTTTTAGATAACCGGATAAACGTTGATTTTTGTCTATATATGCATTTGAATCTTCAAATAAAATTTCTGCCAGTATTGTGTCATTGGTATTTCCGGCAATGGCATATTTCAAAGAAACATCCTCGTTTTTTATATACAGTCTGTCTATTTCTTTATCTGTGGCGGATGTAAAACCAATCATATCGTTTGTTTTGACATCTGTATACACCTCAGCGACCTTACAATTCAGTATGTTTCCACACAGACGAATAGTAAGTATATCATTTGGTTTAAAATCAATTATATTTCGAAAACAGTTGTTAACATAAATGCCATAATCTTCTATTCCTTTGTGTGTGTTGTCTGCATAGATACGGAGCAGTCTTCGTTTTATTGTATTTGCACTGTCTTCTTTATATTCTTCTGCAATACCTGAATTTAAACAGTCCCACAGATTCACGTTGTTTACCTTTAATAGTTCTATTTCACTCTCATAATATTTCTCATAAGTAACATCATTTTGAATCAGTATATTCTCTTTGTCTGTTGACAGCATCGTGCTGTACAATATACCATCCTCGATGGATTCAGCGTCCTTTTCTAAATTTGTATAATAATCAGGAATGACACTGAAAAAGAAAGCCATGATAATCATGCATATATTTAAGACATTTAACGATAATATCGTAATTCCTAGTTTGTTTCTCATTTCTTTTACAAGAAAAAAATTATTTTTTCCAAGCAGCAAAAAATGCATTGTTATTTTTGCAATACTTAAAAAGAACAGATATAAAATGCCAAAAACGATTCCAATTATTATAGAAAAAATGATTCCAATAGGCGACTGAACATAAACATAAGTTGCCGCCACCATCAATACAGTCACAATAAGCTTCATTTTTGTTGGCGTTTTGGGTACATCATTCGTTTTATTTTGTGTAATACCTTTTAATTTATGTGATAATATCAGAAACAATGCAGCTGTATCAAATAATACTAAAAAAATTATAGGGATAGTTACATGCATCACTTGCATAAACGACAGACTTTGCGTTCCAAAGCCACCTGGTAAAAATATATATGCAAATACTGATCCTATTGGAAGTCCAATAAGCACCCCCTTTAATTCCATAGATAATATTTCTATCAATAACAGCTTATATAAATCTTCATATTGAATACCTAATTTCAAAAAAATAATGTAATCATTTTTTCTGTCCATAATAAAAATGGAAAACGACCAAGCAATACATATACTACATATAATCATTGCAGCACATGATGACAGCTTTAACACATTAATTTGAAGATTTATCCTAGGGCTTACATAATCCGACAGTTCTTCCATTGTCCGAATGCAGAAATCCGGTTCCAGCAAGTTTTGTAATCGTTCAATCAGTCCACTATCCGCACTCTCAACAAATGCCGTATTATATCTGTCAAAATCCGGTAGTATAATATATACGCATCCCAATGCTTCCTGTGCCACCTCGTACTCACAGCCAGCTGCGCTAAAGCAGGGTTTTTCATCTATAATTTGGCAAACGCGAAATTCTGCGCTGTCATATTTTTCAGAGTGCAGCTTAATAAATATGGAATCGTTGACTTGAATATTGAATCGGTTTGCTATTTTTTCCGACACGGCCACTTCGCCAGCTTTTAATGTTTCTATTCCCATTGAAGATATCAATTTGTCATTATCAAGCACCGTTATCGCAACCGAATCAACATTTTGATTAGCTATTATATTTGTATTTGAACAAAATGCCAGGGAAAAATCATACTTTTTGGCTAAATCCCTTATATTTGCGATATTCTTATCACTAAAATCATTTTCAAGGTATTTACTATCATAAATCTTTATATTTGCCCCATTCATCTGATTGAAACTGTCAAATGTGTTTTCCTTGTAAATATGCATAATCAATTGCATTGAAAAAATAATGCCTACGGCGAAGGCTAATGACACGACGCAGACAAATTTCAATACGATATTATTTTTAGCATTGTTTTTGTTATATAACTTAAATAATTCAATAATCATTTCAACCTCTGTGAATATTATTTATATGAATGTTCCATCTTTTAATAACAATATTTTTTCTCCATATTCCGCCATATTTTGATCATGCGTTACAACAACAATAGTTGTTCCGGAATCCTCATTAATACGCCTTAACAAATCCATCACTTTATGACCATTCTTACTATCCAATGACCCCGTCGGCTCATCTGCCAGGATTAATTCGGGTTCGAGTATAAGTGCTCTTGCAATTGCTGTTCTTTGCTTTTCACCCCCTGATAATAAAGAACATTTCTCTCTCCTTTTTTCATACATGCCAACCTTGTTTAAAAAACAACCTATTTTTTCATCTCCATAATTCTTTATTCTTGAAAACAGTAGTGGTAATTTCAAATTTTCTTCCACAGTCATTGATTCAATCAAATTAAAATCCTGAAAAATCATTCCTATATGCTGTCTGCGAAACGTTACCATCTCTTTTCCATTCAGGTTCTGCATAGACTGTCCTAAAATTGTTAACCCGCCTTCATATTGAGAATCCAATCCGCCCAGAATATTTAGCAGCGTACTCTTTCCGCTGCCACTTGGCCCCATAATTGAAATAAATTCCCTTTTATTGATGTTTATTGATATGGAATTCAAAATTGAGACTTTATGGTATGCATTGTCTATTGATTTACTTATATCTTTGGCTTCTATTACTATAGGCATTTTTTTACTCCTTACAATTTGTTAACAGTGAATATAGTACGCATCCTTTTGGCAATTTTGCATAATGTTTCAAGATTATGTACTATAATACTAAAATATTTAATAACAAAATTAGAAATCAGATAACATATTTTGATATTAGTTTTAGCTTTAAAATTAAAGTAACTCATTATTTTATAAATTGCAATATATTTTTGAGAACT
>DKUL01000036.1:0-121078 GCA_002490665.1 Lachnospiraceae bacterium UBA7205
GAGACTGGTAATGTTAGATATAAATTTTTACATGAAATTTGATGAAGTCCTTGAGGATATACAATCTAAAAAAATATCAGATAAGGAACAATTATTTAATGAGCTTGAAAGGATAAGAAGTAGTAATCCAATAATATATAATATTGAGACAACAAACCGATGCAATATGCGTTGCAAGATGTGTCCCAGGACTACTATGATGACAAGAAAAATAGAGGATATAGACAGGGACACCTTTATAAAGACAGTGAATCAGATAAAACCACATGATGCTGACACATGGCATAAATGGAAAGAATATTGTGAAGAAAAATATGGGATTTGCGAAAATGATACTCCCAGTGAGAACCATTTCTTCCTGTATATTATTTCCAAAGTAATACAGCTGCATGGATATGGGGATCCGCTTCTTGACAAAAATATGCATGAATATATTGAAATCCTGCACAACAGGGGATTTTATTCGTATTTCAGCTGCAATCCGGCAAACATTAATTTGGAATTGACGTATAAAATGCTGGATGCGCGTCTTGATTACATTAAATATTCTATTGAGAGTGTTGATGATGCTGTTCACAAAACAATACGTGGAGAGCAGAGCAATTTTTCAGAAAGCTATCAAAAAATACAGGAAGTGCTGGCATATAAGCATAAGAATAACCTGCACACGACAGTCGTGATTACCATGCTTGATTTGAACAGGACAAACCAACAGGAGGATTACGAGAAGTTAATGAAAGCATTTGATGGACTGGATGTGTATATTTATTTAAAAAGCGAAGACTGCCAATGGTATAGAAAAGATTTTCATGGAACAAAATCAATACATTGGTCGGAGGTCTGCAAACACCCATGGATGACAATGACGATTAAGTCCAATGGTGAGGCAGCAATGTGCATGGAGGATTTTAATAACGAAATAATTCTTGGAAATGTACATAACCAGTCTTTGAAAGAAATATGGGATGGTGAAGAATACAGACAGTTCAGGAAAAATCACATTGAATTGGAAAAAGGAATAAAGTGTAATGAGCAGTGTGATATGAAATTAATAGGGGAATTACTGAAGTGAGGAGTGAATAAAAGTGGGAAAATCACAGGATTTATATATCAAGGCTAAAAAGTTAATACCAACAGGAACAGAACTTCTTTCTAAGCGACCGGAGATGTTCCTGCCTGATTTATGGCCTTCATATTACAAGAAGGCTAAAGGATGCAGCGTATGGGATTTAGATGATAAACAATATTATGATTTTGCTCAAATGGGCGTTGGGTCGTGTACATTAGGATATGCGGATGAGGATGTAAATGATGCTGTCATTGATGCTGTAAGAAATGGGTCGATGTGTACGCTTAACTCGTATGAAGAGGTTGAACTGGCAGAACGCCTGATTGCTTTGCATAAGCCGTGGGCACAGCGTGCAAGGTTTGCAAAAAGCGGAGGTGAGGCATGTGCAATTGCCGTAAGAATAGCGAGGGCTAAAACGGGGAGAAATAAAATAGCTTTTTGTGGGTATCATGGGTGGAGTGACTGGTATATATCTGCCAATATTGGTGACGAGACAAGGCTGGACGAGCAGCTTTTGCCAGGTTTAAAACCGGCAGGTGTGCCCCGCTCTCTCCAGGGAACAGCATTACCATTTTTGTATAATGACTTAAATTCGCTGGAAGATTTGGTTAAACAGTTTTCCAATGATATAGCAGCAATCATAATGGAGCCAAGGAGAGGAGAAGCGGTACAGGAAGGCTTTTTGGAAGGGGTTCGGAGTATCGCTGATAAAATAGGGGCCGTTTTAATATTTGACGAGATTACAGCAGGATTTCGATTATGCCTGGGAGGGATTCATAAATTGTATGGTGTAAATCCTGATATGGCTGTTTTTGGAAAAGCATTGGGAAATGGCTTTCCGATAACTGCTGTAATTGGAACAAAAGATGTTATGGATGCAGCAGAAACAAGTTTTATAAGTTCAACATTTTGGACAGAAAGAATCGGATTTGCAGCGGGAGTTGCAACTTTGAGGAAAATGGAGGAAATTGATTCGCCTAAAATATTGACAGAATATGGAGATAAGATTGTAAATGCATTACTCACAGCAGCACAGAAAAACGGATTAAGGTTATGCGTTTCACATATAACGCCGTTAGCTCATATAGATTGGAATTATGATAATGGACTGGCCGTGCAGACATTATATGCACAGATAATGCTTGACAAGGGGTATCTTGTCAGCTCAGCAATATATTCGACTACTGCGTATAATAATGAGATTATTGAAAAATTTGCAAGCGATACAGAGGAGGCATTTGCGATGATAGCGGAAGCTGTTAAAGATGGGACAGTAGAAAGACAGTTAAGAGGTCCAGTAAAGCAATCAGGATTTGCCAGACTTGTAAAATAAATATATGGTGAAAGCAATGTTTAACATTAATAAAGATGAAATTATAGCCATTATACCAGCCCGGTCAGGCTCTAAGGGGATAAAAGATAAAAATATTACAAATATATGTGGATTTCCATTAATGGCATATTCAATTATGGCTGCGCATATGTGCAGCAGAATCAGTCGGGTTATAGTTTCAACAGATTCGGAAAAATATGCGAAAATAGCAAAGCAGTATGGCGCCGAAATTCCATTTTTACGTCCTAAGGAGCTTTCTGGTTCAGAGTCGCAGGATATTGAATATTTAAATCACGCGTTAACATGTATAAATGAAGAGGGAAGGGGAGTACCTGAATACATAGTGTTGCTGCGGCCAACTACGCCTATTAGGAATATAGAAATTATGAATCGCGCTATTGATAGTATACAGGATAATAAATATGCCAGTGCGGTCGTATCTGTTCATTATGCAGACGAGTGTCCTCATAAATGGATGAAACTGAACAGTAATGGATATTTGGAAAGTCCTTTTCCGGGTATGAAACCGGATGATGTCAATTTACCAAGACAATTATTTGAGAGACTATTAATACCAAATGGGTATGTGGATGTGTTAAAATCAGAACTTATTTTGGAAACGAAATGTGTTTATGGGGATAACGCACTTCCGTTTTTAATTGAACAAAATGTGATTGATATTGATAGTGAAGCGGATTTAGACAAAACAGTTCAGGCAAATATATGTAGAACTGACATATATAGGGAATTGTGTAAAAATAACAATAGCACAAAATGAACCTACAGTTTTTTACAAATGGAAAGAAATTGGATGCGGATGATAAGTAGATATTGGGCGTGAATTATAGAAAGGAACAGGCATGAATAAATGTTCAAAAATAGTAAAATTCTTGCCCTTATTCCGGCACGGGGCGGAAGCAAGGGAATTAAAGGGAAAAATGTAATCCTTTTGGGTGGCAAACCGCTTATTTCATATTCAATTCGATCGGCACTGGAAAGTGAATATGTTGATGATGTTGTTGTATCAACAGACAGCAAAGAGATTGCCGAGATAGCGCAAAAATATGGAGCACAGATTCCGTTTATGCGTCCTGGTGAATTGGCTGGAGATAGTATAAAAACCATAGATGTAGTTATCCACGCTATTCAGGAAATGAAATCCAAGGGATGCTGTTATGACACGCTGCTTTTGCTACAGCCTACGCAGCCGTTGCGCACAGCAGGAGATATTGATGGTGCAATTCGATTTTTTTATGAAAATGGATGTTGCGGATTAGCCTCTGTTTCCCTGGTGGATGATCATCCGATTCTTATCAGGTCATTGTCAGATAATGGAATACTAACACCGCTTTTATATAGAAACAGTACATGCAGAAGGCAGGATATGCCGGTTTTTTACAAAATAAACGGATGTGTATACCTTAACAGCATTGATACAATTGATGTGAACACAAGTTTTAATGACAATCCCATTGGATACGTCATGAAACGTACACACTCAGTAGACATTGATGAACGAAAAGATTTGTGTGTGGCAGAGTATTACATAAAACAATTGGAGGAGGAAGAAGAAATGATTAGCTATCAGAAAGAAAATGCATATGATTATGAAAACGGATTTATGCTTACATCTGAAATATACAGAATGGGAAATATTATGTCTCATTATGAGTTGTATAAGAAAATTTTAAATATACCTGGTGATGTTGTTGAATTGGGTGTTTTTAAAGGATCTTCTTTTGTACAGTGGGGGACATTTAGAGAGTTATTGGAAAATAAGAATGCTCGTAAGATCATTGGATTCGATGTATTTGATCGATTTCCTGAGGGAGGAAAACTGAAGGGAGATGCTCAATTCATCAAAGAATGGAATGAAGTGACAGAAAATTCTTTCTTAACGAAAGAAGATATTGAGAGTGCCCTTGATGAAAAAGGAATCACCAATTATGAACTTGTTAAAGGCAATATTTTAGAAACGCTGGATTCTTATTTGAGAGATAACCCACATCTAAGAATTGCGATGCTTCATATTGACTGTGATGTATATGAACCAAGTAAAGCCGGTTTGGAAAAGCTGTTTGATCGGGTAGTACGAGGAGGGGTGATAGTTTTTGATGATTATGGAGTCGTTGAGGGAGAAACAAAAGCAGTGGATGACTTTTTCACGGATATTCCAGAGTATAAGATGCAGCGATTTACTTTTTCGCATATGAAGCCTACGTATATTGTAAAACTATAAGAACGGAGGAAAATGATTATGAAGTTCTGCACCAGATGTATTATGCCTGACACCCGCCCGCATATTACCTTTGACAGCAATGGTGTATGCATAGCATGTCAAAATAATGAAAGAAAGAAGAATATAAAATGGGATGAGCGCTTTCATGAGTTAGAAAAACTTTGCGATAAGTATCGTAGAAAAAACGAAGGAGAGTATGATTGCATAATTGCCGTTTCGGGTGGCAAGGACAGTCATTATCAAGTCTATGTAATGAAAGAACTGATGAGAATGAATCCTTTGCTGATTACGATAGAAGATTTCTTTACCATGACGGAAGCAGGAAAGCATAATATACAGAATATTTCTGAGGCATTTGGATGTAATATTGTATCGTTTAAGCCTAATAGACGGGCGGCAAAAGTGATTTCGAGATATATGTTTGAAAAATATGGGAGACCTTTATGGTATGTTGACAGGCTCCTATATACTGTTCCGCTTTATTATGCAGCAGCATTAAATATTCCTCTTCTCGTGTATGGAGAAAATGTTTCCTATGAATATGGCGGAATAAATGATGAAGAAACTTACTCGGCAAGAGAGCAGGTCTTTAATGGCGTCGCTCCAGACATTTCGTTGGATGAACTTGTACAGAGGGGAGTTCCCAAAGATGAACTTGCTTATTTGGAGGCACCTTCCAGAGATGTGCTTGCTAAATTAGAACCTATTTATCTTAGTTATTTTGTTGAGTGGAACAGCATTAAAAATTATGAGTTTGCAAAAAGGCGTGGATTCAGGGATTTGACACATGAGTGGGAGAGAACAAATCATATTGAGAATTTTAATCAGATTGACAGTTATGGTTACTTGTTAAACGCTTGGATGAAATTTCCAAAATACGGACATGCGTATGCTACTGATTATGCTGCACGTTGGGTTAGATATGGCATATTGACAAGAGAGGAAGCCGTTAAATTGGCTGAAGAGAAAGACCATGCTATTGATCCTAAAATAATCGAGGACTTTTGTCAATTTACAGGTATAACGATTAAGGATTTTTACGAAACATTGGATAATTTATATAACAAAGAGCTGTTTGAAAGAAATAGTTTTGGACAGTGGAAATTGAAAAAAGAATGTATTGATGAAAGGCGGAATCCCCGTTGGTAGAGGTGTGCTAAGGATGTCATATTTTGAGATAGGAGATATACAGATAGGAAGGGATAAAGAACCTATAGTGATACCGGAGATCGGTATCAATCATGCGGGGAGTTTAGACATTGCAAAAAAAATGGTTGATGCTGCATATCGGGCAGGAGCGAAGTTAGTGAAGCATCAGACGCATATTGTTTCGGATGAAATGTCGCGGGCAGCAAAGAAGGTGATTCCTGGAAATAGTTCTGATTCTATTTATGAAATTATGGACGATGCGCTCTCAGTGAAGAAGAAGAGTATGAATTAAAAAAATATACCGAATCAAAGGGACTTGTTTTTTTAAGCACGCCTTTTTCAAGGGCTGCAGCTGACCGATTAGAGTCGTTTGGCGTTTTAGGATATAAAATTGGATCAGGTGAGTTAAATAATTATCCGCTTATAAAGCACATTGCATCTTTCGGAAAACCTATGATTGTTTCTACGGGCATGAATGATATTTCGGCTATAAAAAGAGCTACAGCTATTATGGATGAATATAAAGTTCCGTATGCACTTATGCATACGACAAATCTTTATCCTACATCGCCGCATCTTGTCAGGCTTGGGGCTATGCAGCAAATGATGGAGGTCTTCCCCGATGTTCCTGTAGGATTATCTGATCATACCGTTTCTAATACAGCATGTATTGCGGCAATGACTCTGGGGGCAAAAATTGTGGAGAGACACTTTACAGATACGAAAGAGCGAAAAGGCCCGGATATAGTGTGCTCTATGGATGAGGCAGAGTGCAAAGACCTTATCACAGCAGCTAAAGATATTACAATGATGCTGGGCGGCATTAAAGAGGCGGCTAAAGAGGAAAAGATTACTATTGACTTTGCATTTGCCACTGTAGTTTCGACGAAACCCATCAGACAGGGGGAACTGTTTTCGGAAGATAACATTTGGGTTAAACGGCCTGGAACAGGGGAAATACTTGCAGCCCATTATGAGGAAATTCTTGGAAGGGAGTCCAAAGCTGATATCGAAAATGATACGCAGATTTCGTGGGACATGGTAAAGTAATGGAAAGCTTAGAAAAAAAGAAAGTAGTATTTATTACCGGGACGAGGGCTGATTATGGAAAAATGAAATCACTGATGCTAATGCTGGAATCAAGCTCTCATTTTGAGGTATATATATTTGTTTGCGGAATGCATCTGTTAAAAGACTTCGGTTCCACATATGAGGAAGTTATTAAAGATGGATATAAAAATATTCATGTTGCGTATGGGCTGAAGCAATCATTGGATGCAAGTACAAACCTTGGAAATACGGTTTCTTATTTGTCCGGATACATTGATAATATAGAGCCGGATATGATAATCGTTCATGGCGATCGTATTGATGCACTTGCGGGAGCTGTTGTCGGTGCGCTACATAATATAATGGTAGGCCATATTGAAGGCGGGGAACTGTCTGGGACGATTGATGAGTCTATACGTCATGCTATTTCAAAATTTGCGCATGTCCATTTTGTCTGTACTCAAGCGGCAAGGGAAAGATTAATACAGCTTGGCGAGGAAAAAACCAGGATTTATGTTATAGGATCGCCGGATATTGACATTATGATGAGCAAAAACCTACCAACTCTTGAAGAAGCGAAGAAACGGTATGACATTCCTTTTGGTGATTATAGTATTTTTATGTATCACCCGGTTACAACGGAATACAAGACGATTGGTAATAGAATCCGAAAAGTTGTTGATGCGATAATTGGCAGCGACATGAATTATGTAGTCATTTATCCGAACAATGATTTGGGATCAGAAATTATTCTTCACGAATATGACAGATTTGATGATGCATCCAGATTTAAACTGTTTCCCTCTTTGAGATTTGAATATTTTCTTACTTTGCTTAAAAATGCAAATTTTATAATTGGAAATTCGAGCGCCGGTGTTCGGGAAGCGGGAATATACGGTATTCCTGCTATTGACATAGGAACAAGGCAGAACGGCAGGTATCAGGAATCGTTATCCACAAATATAGTTCATGTAGAAGAGGATAAAGAACAAATACGAAGTGCAATGAATAATATACGAACATATGCTTTGAAAACGCATGATTTTGGCGATGGAAATAGTGCCATGCGGTTTTGTGAGATAATAGAAGACCCGGAATTTTGGACTACTGCCATTCAAAAGTATTTTGTGGACTTTTAGATGTAGAAGATGTTGATATTCTTAATTATGCGGGATATGGTAACAGGAAAATTTATGGAGGATGAGTGATGAAAGTTGAAAGAACACATGATTATTTTTATTTAAATGAAAATTATAAAGAAAAGCCAAAAGAGTATTTCAAATTTATAGAAAAAGAAATATCAAAAGACTTTAAACAGGATACATTTAAAATGGTAGATATAGGATGCGAAACAGGAAGTTTTCTGTTTTTTCTAAGAAGTCTCCATGCAAATGCTGAATTAATTGGAATGGATATTTTGCCTGAACTGCTGGAAAGAGTTAACACGGAACAAAATATTAAAACAGTGTTGGGAGATATATCAAATGCCGGTACGTATAAAGACAAGATGACTGAATTGAAGGATTGTGATTTTGTGACGATGCTAAGTGTTCTTAGTATATTTGATGATTTCAAACCAATAATTCAGAATGCTTTACAGTTTTTGAAAGAGAATGGTATTCTTTATATTTTTGGATTTTTTAATCTTGAAAATTTGGATATCATTATCCGCTCAAAATACGCTGACAGGGAATGTGATTGGGAACGTGGCTGGAATTATTTTTCTATATATAGTTTAAAAAAGTGGTGTGATGAAATTGGTTGTAGTGTTGAGTTTATTCCTTTTCGCATTGGAATTGATATTCCTAAACATGATAATGACCCCTTGAGAAGTTGGACAATTAATATTGGAGATGGCGAGAAAATGATATTAAACGGTCTTCAATTAGTGCATCATCTTTATTTAGTTAAGGTTAAAAAGATGTTATAAGGATTGTTTGGAAAATGGGAGAAATGTTTTAGAAAAATATGTAAACAAGAAAGTAGGAAATGAAAGTGACAGATGAAAAAGAATATTACAGAATAACACCGCTAAACGACAATTTTAGAGTATGGAAAGATGATATATATATATGTGCTTCAAACTATAATGGTTTATTTCAGGCAGATATGGTAAATGGCACGCTTGAGTCTGTCACTAAATTTGTGAAACAGGATAATTTGGCTATGAACTTGTTTTTTATGGAAATATTGAAAAATATTTTAGTTTTTATACCGATATTTGCGAACGAAATAGCATTGTATGATTTGGATATTCATGAACTATATGAAATTCCACTAGATAATATATATATGAAAGGTATAACAAATACATCTAATCTTGCGATTTATGGAGATAAGATATGGATTTTTCCATTCAAAGGCAGATATATAGTGGAACTGGATTATAAAAAGAGACAGGTTGGAGCAATCATTGATATTGGTAATATTTATCATGATTTTTTCAACATGGATTATAGTGTTTTTGGGGTAAATGGAAGTTATGTGTGTGGTGAAGCCATCTTATTGGTCTGTTGGGAAAAACCGTTTATCATGGAATTTTACCCGAAAAACAAGACAGTGAAATTTGTCAAGGTACAAGGCTGTGATTCTGGTTTTTGCGCTTTAGGGGGTAAAGGGGAAAAACTTTATGCTTTGAATGATGATGGGTATTTGTATGTGTGGGATATTAAAAGCAGGAACATTATCAAAAGAAAGAATATTGGTAAAGAAACAGAAGGACAAAATCATAAATTTTACAGAAAAATTTATTGTTACGATAAAAAGGTATATCTTTTTCCAGATGGCGAAATCACTGATATGAAAACAGTAGACCTTGAATTAGATAAGGTAGATACAGGGATTTTGCAATGCCTGCAAGATAAAAATATGGATTTGTATTTTGGATATGCAAACGAGAATCAATTGTATTTATATAACAATGAAAATTATATTATGTGTGTTGACTTGAAAAAGCAATGCGTAGATTGGAAAGTGACTGTAATGTATGACGCTGCAGAGTTAAAAAAGATAATAGTTGATGATAGAAGCAAGGTGGGATGCGGATTGATCGGTGAAAGCAATGCCTTTTTCCTGCAGGATTTTTTCCAATCAATAACATTATATGAGGGAAAGGAATCAGATACTACAGCTGGCAGCGGGAACAGTATATATCATGCAATGAAGTGATATGCAGGGTAAGAGGAGGAGCTTGTCATGGATGAAATAATGAAGATATTGCGGGAAATCGATCCATATGAAGATTTTGATGCGAATACTCCTTTGTTTGAAGAGGGAATATTGGATTCACTAAGTTTAATGCATCTGATAAACGAGATAGAGTCGTTGTATCATATTAATATACCAGTGGAACAGATTGTAGAATCAAATTTTACAACAATAACAAGTATATACGAACTTATCAATACTTTAAAGGAATAAGGATATTATGGATGAGACGTCGTTTTTTGATGTGGCAAAGCAAATAGGTGACAAAAATATTGTGATTTTTGGAACGGGAGAAGATGCTAAAGAGTTTTATTATAGAAACAAAGACAAAATCAATATTACATATTTTACAAGTAATTGGAATCAGGAGATAGATTTTTGCGGTTTGGAACGCATAGAACCAATTTGTTTGCAAGATATAAAGAATGTTTATATTGTTGTCTGTGCCAGTAAGATTGGTAGCAGCGTCATCGAAAACCAATTATCATTGCAGTTCTCTTATATAACACAGTTTTGCGATCATGAAATATTTGAGCAGATGCTTCAGGGGAAAAGGCGTTTGCTTTTAGTCACGGGGTTATGCCATCAGCAATTATTGTTTGAAGGGCTTCAATTTGTAAGGGATATTGTACAGGAATACATTTTAACTTTTTATTGGTATGGTGATATTAAAAGCAATGTGATGCTTAAAAAAAAAGTATTTGAGCTGTCAAAACATGCTGATTTTGCAATCGTTTTAAAAACTAGGGCAAATGAATGCTATCACTACATTTCTCCCATTCCTAAAAAAATCATATTTCCCAATCCTTGCTTACAGGCAATCTACCCTCAGATTATCTGGGGTCAGGGAGTGGGAAATACTTATTTAGAAAATCCTGTTTTAAAGCAGAAAATGCGTAAACGGATCGAAGATATCAGGGCTTTCCGGTATACGGACAGGAATGTTGTCCAATTAGTCCAACAAGGGCTTTCAGATGAAGAGGTTGTAAAAGAAATCAACAGAAGAGACTTTTATACAAAGGATGTGCTGTCTTGTGAGTTTGATAAAATGATACGTTATAATAGAAATGCAGATTTGGGAACGGATATCATGTTTACAGACTATATTATAGAAAATTACACGGAACATAGGCTGTTTTTGGATGGTGAGCATTTTAGCAATCAATTTGCATGGAAGGTTATCGTTGATACGGTAAAAAAAATTGATAGGAATATAAATATATCGGAAGAAGAAAAATTGGATTTAATTCACATACTGACGCAAAAAGATGCGGTATGGGAATACGAATGTCCTGTTTATCCCAGTGTGCAGGAATATTTTGGATTGCAATGGGTAAACAAAAATACGAAATATAAATATGTGAATTTATATAGTACGAGAGAGCTGGAATTTGAAGATTTTATGTTGCAGTATACAGGCTATATAAGATGCGCTCTTAATCTGAAAAATTGCTGGAAAGATAGCGGATGCTAATTGCATGGTATGATGTTAATGAGGATTGATTTGATGAAAAAAAATATATTGGATTACTTGGAAGAACAAGTGAAAGCAAATCCCAATAAAATTGTTTTTGAAGAAGATAGTAGAAAGATTACATACATACAATTTCAAAAAAAAGCAAAGTCGATTGGTACAGGTATTTTGAATCGCGGCATCACAAATGGAAGGATTGCTGTCTGTTTGGATAAAAGTATTGACTGTTTAACGGCAATGTTTGGTGCAATGTATAGCAATAGCCTGTACTGTGTTTTGGATACGAAATCCCCGATGGAAAGAATTTATAAAATTCTGGATACATTATCTCCTCAGATTGTGATTACAGATAATAAAAATATGGAAAAATTAATAGGTAGTTCAGGCATAAAAACGGAGTTTATCATGATAGATGAACTGAAAGATAAAAATGATATAAATGATAAGTTGCTGGAGTCTGTATTAGCAAAAAGTATTGATACGGATCCGGCGTATATTCTTTTTACATCTGGTTCGACGGGAATTCCGAAAGGCACAGTTGTTTCACACAGATCCGTCATGAACTATGCGGAGTCAGTCGTAGAAACATTTGCCTTAAGCTCAGAGGTTGTATTCGGAAGTCAGACTCCATTTTATTTCAGCATGTCAGTTTTAGACATTTATGTAACAATACAGACAGGCGGAAGATTAGTCATTATTCCAAAGATGCTTTTTTCGTTTCCGGTTAAATTAATAGACTTTTTAAATAATCATCAGGTTAACACGATTTATTGGGTTCCGACGGCAATGAGTATTGTGGCCAACCGAAATACTTTTACGACAATTCTTCCCCAATATCTTACAAATATTTTATTTGCGGGAGAGGTTATGCCTGTAAAACAATTAAATTATTGGATTGAGTACTTACCGAACTGTGTTTTTGCAAATTTATATGGACCGACAGAGATTACGGATACTGGAACATATTACATTTTGAATCGCAGATTTAAGAACGATGAGGCGCTGCCCATTGGTCGTCCATTTAAAAACAGCGATGTTATTTTGTTAAATGACAAGGACGAACTTGTCAAAAATAACGAAGAAGGTGAAATATGTTTCAGGGGATCCTTTTTGGGTTATGGATACTATAATAATTGGGAAAAGACTTCTCAGGTTTTTTGTCAAAATCCATTGAATAAAAATTATCCGGAATATATTTACCGGACAGGAGACATTGGTAAATATAATGAATATGGAGAAATTTTATATATATCGAGGAAAGATTTTCAAATAAAGAGAATGGGTTATCGGATTGAACTTGGTGAAATTGAAAATATTGTAGGGGCAATTCCGGAGATACAGAATTGTGTTTGCATTTATGATCAAGAAGCTATGAAAATTATTTTATATTATATTGGGAATATCCAGGAGGTTGAAATAGAAACTTTGATTCAGGAAAAAATTGTAAAATACATGCGGCCGGACTATATATTCAAAGTAAAAAGTATTCCAATGAATGCGAACGGCAAGTGTGATAGGAAATTATTAATGCAGCGATATAAGGAAAGAGAGTAAATTATGCATGGGCAAAAGACAAAAGATATTTAGTATTGAATGCAAATGGAAAAATTGACAGAGTTTTTTATCAAAATAGATTGAAAGAGAAGTAGAGGATGAATACGTTTTATAGAATATATGAAAAATTATCATGGATTCCATGGTTGGCAGAAGTTGTAGATAGCACTATTAACGGAGAAATAAAGGATAGATTACCTTTGCAAAAAGATAATGGTAAGCCATTGAGTGTTATTTTAAATGGTCCGTCCTTAAACAGAACATTGCATTATTTAGATAGAAGCAATACAGACATAATGATGGTAAATCATGCAGTTAAAACGAAGCTATATGAAGAATTAAGGCCAGAATATGTGTGTTTTGCGGATCCTTTGTTATTTAAGCCCTGCATAAGAAATTATAATCTGCAAAAAAGAATAAAGGATGTAAATGAAAATACAATCCTTTTTTATCCCGGTAATGTAAAAGATGCCGTTTTGTTAAAGGGAAAGAATGCCAAAAAGGTATTTTCATTAAAAAAATTATTGGATATAGAAGTATATTCTGTAAAACTTCTTGAGAAAAATTTGCTTGCTCCATATTTTATCAATGTTGGAATAATGGCACTGTATGTTGGCATTCAGTTGGGATATAAAAAAATATATTTGTATGGGGCAGATTTGTCAATGTTCAAGCAATTAACACTAAATGAGAATCTGGAAATTGAAAGTGATGACATACATTATTATGGAAAACAGAGAGTTAATTATAGTAAAGGGGATAGAAACGGCTATGATATGACCTATGAGATGAAAACATGGTATGAAACATTTTCACAGTTTCGTATTATTGCAAAATATGCAGAAGCGGAATCTGTTAAGATTGTGAATATGTCGGATGAAACAATGCTGGATTGTTTTGAACGGTTTAAGGAGTAAGAAGAATGCGGAGTTTGTTTATATGCAATGCTGTGGAAGAACTTCAACACCTGAAAGACAAATGTGAGGGAGAATATCTTATTGGAACGGTGGACATGGATTTTTACATACTGTGTTCAAATGCTAAAGAATGCGTGGTGTTTTTGGAATCGGAAGACACGATGCTGAATTATAATAGCGACACATGGGACATCATTGATAAGCTTAATGACATTATTAAAACATGCAAATTAGAACAGGAATATTTATATAAAATTTCATACCATATAGAAGGAGGATTGCCCCTTCATATTGCGGAAACACTCAGTAACATAAAACTTTTGAAAGATATTATAGAAACGAACTGTATAAAAAAAATCAATATGATTGACAGTGTAAAAAATTGGAAAATTAATGAGGCGGCTTTTTTGACTGCATATTATAATGGAATGGAATATGTCATATTAGATGTGCATGGATGTAAAACAAAGGACTGCCTATATACACTTGAAAGGACAAGATATAATATTTGTGACAAAGAGTGCGGATTTAGTACAGAGAGGCAGGCAGACAAAATCAATAGACTACTATTAGAGAAGAACGATTGTAAAAAAGATACTTTAAATGAAGAATATGATATCGGGTTTCCATATGCAGCAATAGATAACGGAAAACATTATGGATGGCTTATGGGGGATCTTGCCTTTTTTAAGGATGATTTTAAGATAGGGATTATAGCATTTTATGATTCAGGCGATGTGTCAAAATTTAGGAGTCAGGGCTTTCATGTTGATTGTATAGAGGAATATTTTGATAAAACCGATTTTATGGAAAAGTACCGAATATATTTACGTGATTGTGTAACAATTGTAACTGCTTTAGATAATAACTTTCATGTTGAGTATGCAGGGATTGATATGACGGAATTTCTGCGCCGAAAGGTTATAAACTGTCTGGAGAGAGAAGTTTTTGACCATCTCTATATGGATTCCTGTATGGAAAAATATTTTACATATAAAAAATATAGACTGATTGAAGCCTGGGGAACCTCTAGTTTTTGGCAGACACAGCTTGTATATGCCAACACAAAAAATACAGGAACAAAACTTTGGAGGATAGAGACAAATGAAATACTATATGGAAAATTTTACGAACCAGACGCTGATATAATATCAATCCGCTTTTTTGCCAATCACAAGATTAGGGATAAAGTGGAGTTAAAAGATTTTAGCGGAAATTGCTATTATTGTTACGATTATGTATATGGCGAGCAATTCTACAAGAATTGTGATTTGACAAAAAAGCCAATTAGTAGTCCCATTAAAATCTTATTTGCACCTACATACCCTTTTCCGGGAGTCAGCACATTGAAAAATTATATTCATACATGTTCAACTATTTTAGGGGAATTACCAAATGCTGGCTATAAGATTATCTTTAAAAACCATCCGAATATTGATGGAAGTTTAGAAAACGAAATTTATGATAAATATTGTGACAATGAAAATATTGAGATTGTTAATAAATATGAAAATATATTGGAAGCTTTCTGTAAATGTGAGTTTGTAATAACAGACGCATCAACTGTTTTATTTGATAGTGCAGTTGTGCAGAAACCAGTATTTTGTATTGTTGGATGTCAGGACTACCAGCTGATTAAACAGCACGAAGAAGGTTTTTGTTTATACAGGGATGTAATAAAAATGTGCGAGAGCTTGGTTGATTTGCATGGTAAACATGAACAATTAGAAAAAAAATTAAATAAGATGATTGAAAGGCAGAATGCATACATTAAGAAAATCGTAGGCGTCCGGCCAACTGGGCATCCAATGAAATATATTCATGATACTTTAAAGAGTGAAATGAGAGGGAATATGGAATGGGTAAAAAAATCATAAAGCCAGGAAAAGCAATAAGTATCGTTTGCATTTTTTGGGGGATTAAAAAAATGCGGGACTATGTAGTGAAATATAAGAGTGAGGCGGAAAAGTATTTTTCGTTATTCTTAATGTTGAACCAATGGTTTGAGTTGAAACAAATGGGAAAACAAACAGAAAAGTTTTTTACGGATAGAAGTATAAAAAAGATTGCGATATACGGAATGGCACAAATGGGAGAAACATTATATAGAGAGTTGGAAGATACAGGGATTGAAGTATCATATGGTATTGATAAAAATGCCGGTTCATTATATGTACATTATTGTAAGGTGCTAAGGCCAACTGATGAACTGCCGGATGTAGATGCGGTAATTGTCACGCCGCTTGCCTGCTTTAAAGAAATTAAGAAAGACCTTAAAAGAAAACTGTCTTGTCCTATTTTTTCCATTGAAGATGTCATTTATGGGATGACAGAATAAGGTGCAGTCTTGGAAGAAAAATGAATGGAGGGATTTTTAGTGAATAAACCAGTAATCTCAATTGTATCGGCAGCAATTGGCGCGGTGGCTGGTGCCGGTGCAGTGGGAAAAATGATGTTTGAAGAAAAGGAAAAAGCATATGCTATGTCGGACAAGCATCTAGCCCTCTTTCTGATGATGAACCAGTGGGTGAAAGTAAAGCAGGATGGAAAAAATGTGTCGGAATATTTTGAAAAGAACAGCTATCGGAAGATTGCCGTTTATGGCATGGGTTATGCAGGAAAAACCCTGATTGATGAGCTCAAGGGAACGGGGATTACCGTGGCTTACGGAATTGACAAGAAGGCGGACGTTATCTATGCAGATATAAATGTCTTGTCTGTGGAGGATTCGCTGGCAGACGTAGATGCTGTGGTGGTGACTGCCATTACATTTTTTAATGAAATTAAGGAAACTCTGACGGTAAAGATGGACTGTCCGATTATTTCCTTGGAAGATGTTATTTATGAAGTATAATTGTAGAAATGGTGGCAAAAAGCATGGATGTGGTAAGGATATCAGACGGGCTGGGAAATCAGATGTTCCAGTACGCATTTGCCAGAAAATGGAATATTATGACCAGGCACAGAGTGTATTTGGACACACGTTTTATTAATAATGAAGATCTGTTTGCAAAAGGGAGAAATCCTCAACTGAAAGGGAAGATTGCCCACAGGGAGTATGGTTTGTCTTATTTTAAGACAGTGCTTCCGGAAGCAAATGGGGATGTACTCTCGCGCTGTGAAAAGCTATATCAATGGTTTGGACAGTATAAGGTTGAGAACGAGAATCTTCATGATGCCGTATTCCGGGGTGGGATGAACCTTCCGGCTTATTATCAGGGATATTTCTTTGATCTGAGATATTATGATGATATCAGACCACTCTTGCAGCATGAGTTTTCTTTGAGAAAAAAAATAAAGTTGCCGTGCGATTTAAGGGAAATTCCTGCCAGGGAGAACACGGTATCTGTACATATTCGTAGAGGAGACTTTTTGAAACTGAATCGGGATATCAGTAATTCGGGATATTATGAGAGGGCTTTCGCATATATGGGAGAAAAGATTGCCTCGCCGTTTTATCTGATTTTTTCAGATGATATAGAATGGGTGAAAGATAATATAGAGATCCGGGGGGAAAAGCACTTTGTTAGTGATAGGGGATTTGCGGACTACGAAGAACTAACGATCATGAAACACTGTAAAAATAATATCATTGCAAACAGCACATTCAGTTACTGGGCGGCGTATTTGAATGCAAATAAAAATAAGATAGTGGTCTGCCCGAAAGGTTGGCGGACGGAGACGATTCCGTCCGAATGGGCAGGTGTGTGATGTGAGGCTGGTCTGGGACTTATAGGGCGAGGAAAAGAAAAATGATAATGGTGTCGGTAATTATCCCAGTATACAATGCGGAGAAATACATAGAAGAGTGCCTTGATAGTCTGCTTGGACAGACATATTCAGACTTTGAGATCATCTGTGTGGATGACGGATCTAAAGACCACTCTTTAGAAATACTGCGCAGATATGAGGCGTTAGACGGCAGGATATTAGTTTTGACCCAGAAGAATCAATATGCAGGTGTGGCAAGAAATGTTGGCATGAAATGGGCAAAGGGGAAATATCTGCTGTTTCTGGATGCAGATGATTTCTTCTGCGAGGATATGTTAGAGCAGACAGTCAAAAAGGCGGAAGAAGGACATACGGAAATTTTGGTGTTTGATGCTTACAGATATGATGAGGCAAGCGGGGAAATAAATGCAGCATCATGGTCGATGCTTTCAGCAGAGCTTTTTGGAGAGGGGATTCACTCTGCGGCGCAAATCGCTGACAGTATCTATCAGTTTACATCCCCTTCGCCATGGAAGTTGTTTCTGAAAGAACATATTGAAAAGAACGAATTGCAATTTCAGAAAATCAAGCGTGCCAACGATCTTTTTTTTACGTTTGCGGCGTTGTCCTGTGCAGAGCGAATTGGCATTCTGAATCATAAGCTGATGTATTACAGGACAGGGAACGCACAGAGCCTGCAGGGAAGCGTGGACGATACGCCGGATGTATATGCGCTGGCAGTATATGCGCTGCGGGATTTTTTGAAAAGCAGGAATCTGTGGCGAACGTTTCAGACAGCATTTCAGGAGATGGCAGTGACACTGTGTGTGTATAATCTGGGGAAACTAAGGACGGAAGAAGCATACCTGTATTTGTTGGAAAAGCTAAAAAATGATGTGATGCCTCAATTAGAAATAGAGCTGGAAAGACCGGACAGGCGGTTGGGGAAAGCGGTTCGGAATCAGGAAAAAATAATCATATACGGTGCCGGTATGCTAGCTTCAGTGTTTGTAAGGCTGCTAATGATGAAATATGAATATGAGCGAAATCATATGTTGATAGTGGTTAGTTCTAAACAGAATAATGTATCTGAACTCTGTGGGGTAAGTGTGCAGGAACTGCAGGAAATATCGGATGAATATAAGGAATATTTAACTGTGATAGCAATTTCCAAGGAAGCGGTTCAGAAAGAGGTCGAAATCATTCTGCAGGCAGAAGGCTTTACAGATAGTTTAAAATTGGGTTTCAGGGAAATGCTCAGTTTCGTTGCGTACGGTACGGAAACAGAAATATAATGCCGGTTTCCCAAAAAGAATACCATCCGCAGACAATAAATGGGAGAAACGGTAAAGACAGCTTCCATTTGTTGCATGATGGATACTACTTACACTTTTGGAAAAAGGAGAAATTATGGAAAACATAGTGGTATGGGGAACAGGAAATATTGGAACATCTAAGTTTTATATTTCATTATTGAAAAAAGAATACAATATACTGGGATATTGTGATTCGGATAAATCAAAGTGGAAACAGTCTGTCAATGGGTATGCTGTTTTGACCGAAGAAGAATTAATGGATGCGGCAGAAAAAAATTTGGGAAGAATACTGGTTGCCGTGGCGGATGAAACAGTATTTTTTCAGATAAGGGATAAGATTGAGAAACTGAATCTGCCGGACAGTGTAAAGGTGTCGTGGTATAAGAACCTGTATTTTGATCTAGTGAAAAAGAACGTTGAAACGCTTCGGCCGGTAAAAGCATATGAAAAAAAAGACATTGATTTTAGGAAACAAACGGAAACTTGGCTGAACAACCTTATGTCCGAAGTCGAATTCTGGACGGAAATAGTGGCAAAACCACAGGCCAGAAATAGGGACGATTATGAAAAAAGATTGCAGAACAGGAAGTTTACATCTGAGCTCACAGAGAATACAGAAAGAGTGGAGGATTATTTGAAAGATAAACAAGGTGCTCTTGTATATGATATCGGATGTGGCTTGGCGCCGAGATTCGGGACAGAACTTGCGTCCGGCAAGGTTATCCAACTGACAGGTATTGATCCGCTTGCATATTTTTACAATGTGATTAATCAAAAATTTGCCAGTGTGCCATGTAGAGAGATTGTGTTTGGTATGTTTGAGTTCCTCTCAAAATTTATAAATAAAAATATGGCTGAGGTCGTGATTATCAATAATGCCTTGGATCATTGTATTGATCCGTTCAGAAGTATTGTGGAGTGTTTGAGTATCCTGAAAGCGGGAGGAATGCTTCATATGAATCATGGAAGAATGGAAGGGCTGGTTGGTTTGTATCAGGGACTCCATCAGTGGAATATGGACTATAATGAAAAAGGAGATTTTATTATCTGGAATTATGATGTCATGATAAATGTCTCGGAAAGGCTAAAAGATATAGCGGAAGTTCAGGTATATTATTCCGATCGGCAGATTTCCTTAGACGAACAGTATGTATGTGTTGAAATAATTAAGAAAAAAGAGTTTTCTATGGCGGATTTTATAAATATGGATAACGATGACGCGGAACTTGCATTTATGGTTAAAAAAATGATGGAAATGATTTCAAATCCTGATTTTAATTTGATGTTTCAAAACATGCTGGTTTCCGGCTGATTTGTGCGGAGGGAAAACAAACAGTGATTCATATACTTGGAACAGCAGAAGAAATTGCAGGAAGAATCAAAGAAAAAAATCAATTCCTTATCATCTATGGTGCCGGGATGATTGGAAGGACGATAATGCCGTCATACATACAGGAAATGCATTTAACGGATTATGTGGACTGCTATATTGATATCGATAAAAAGAAGCAGGGAAAAAGCATTTTAATTGGTGAGAAATCGTTTATGATATGTGCGCCTGAAAAATTGGAGAGTGTCGGTAGAAATGCGGCGGTTATCATTACCAACAGTAATTTTATGCCGGTTGTAGATAAGATAAATCATATACCTGCGCTACATGAGACGGAGGTGTATATATGGCCCATCGTTTTAGAACAGCAGGCAGCGGCCAAAACAGAAAAAATTTCTTTTCAGAGCAGTGAACGAGAAAAGATGATACCCCCAAAGATACATTATTGCTGGTTTTCAGGGAATCCGATGCCGGATTACCTGAAACGGTGTATAGAAACATGGCATTTCTATTGTCCGGATTATGAAATTATACGTTGGGATGAGAGTAATTATGATATTAGTAAAAATAAGTATATGAAACAAGCTTATGAACAGAAAAAATGGGGATTTGTACCAGATATAGCACGGCTGGATCTGTTGTACCAATATGGAGGGGTCTATTTGGATACAGACGTGGAATTGCTAAAAAGCCTGGATGAATTACTGTATTTGCCGGGATTTGCAGGAGTGGAGAAGTGGGGGAATATTAATCTGGGCGGGTGCAGTGGATGCATGGCCGGAAATCCGGTAATAAAAGCAATGTTAGATTTCAGGGAAAACGAAGTGTTTATTGATGCAGATGGAGAGATAAATATGACTACATGTGGGTATTATGAAACACAGCCGCTGATAGAGATGGGATTTATACCAAATAATACAGTCCAAACCATTCAACAGTTTACCATATTTTCATCTGACTTTTTTTGCCCCTATGATTATATGAGCGGAAAGATAAGTGTTAATAAAAATACTTTTTCTATTCATCATTTTAATGGAGGATGGCTGGATGAGAAAAGTATGATAGAGAGAAAGAAAACACAACGGAAATATCAGACAATCATAGAAGGAATGGAAAAAATTGCAAAAAGATAATCAGATAAAAGTATCAGTAATAATTCCCATTTATAATGGAATGCCATTTTTAGAAAACTGCGTCAATAGTGTGATTGGCCAGACATATAAAAATATAGAAATTATTTTAATTGATGATGGGTCAACTGACGGAAGTGGAATGCTGTGTGAAAAATTTCAGCAGGCCGATGAGCGGATTAAAGTAATACATAAAGAGAACGAAGGTCTGGTCAAGGCAAGAAAAATCGGAATTGAATGGGCGGTGGGCGATTATTTCGTTTTTGTGGATGCTGATGACGAAATCGATGTGCGGGAAGTAGAAATTCTCAGCAGTAAGGCGAAGGAAACGAGTGCTGAGATTATTTTGTTTGGTTTGGTGGAGGAACAGGAATCAGGATCGGTTGATAGATTAAATAAATGCAGGGAAGGAATTTACCTTGAAGATGATATCCGAAGAGATATCATATCTAATATGATACATACAGGTTCTTTTTTTAACTTTGGAATATTACCTAATTTTGTGTGCAAGTTTGTAAAAAAATCTTTTTTTGACCGCGCAAGTATAGAGATAAGTGAAGATGTGACCTTTGGTGAAGATGCGGATTTTTCATATCAGATGATTCCCCAGGCTAAATCTTTATATGTGATGAATATCTGCCTGTATCATTATAAAAAAAGAAGTGGTTCGATGGTATGGAAGGGTGTTTCAAGAGAGATGTTAAAACACCTGGAAGATAATTTGAAGGTTTGCTTTAGAAAATTGGGCATCTATGACCTGATGAAAAGGCAGTTGAGTGATTATATTCTATATGCAAAATTATTAAAGATGCCTTTCGAAGTAATTGATTTTGATCAATTTCGTGGGAAAAGGGTGGCCCTATATGGGGCAGGGGGATTTGGGCAGGCAATTAATGCTTTTTTGTCTGACTGCATTTCAGTATGGGTTGACAGAGACTGCCAGAAATATAATGTCGAGGGGTTAAAAGTAGAAGCAGTACCGATGCTTGTCCATGAGGAAGATTTATATGACATAATTTTTATTGCAGTTTTAAATATAGAAGTCTGTGAGGAAATAGCAGGGCAATTATGGGAAATGGGGATAAAAAAGCAAACTTACTATTTTCGACCAGAGACGGATTTATGAAGAATGCAAAAATATGGGTATTCTAGGATATTATACATTGGACTTTTTTGGAGGTATTCTTTTATAGGGAGAACAACAGATGGAATTTGAATTGACAGTATCAATGATGTGTGCTAGTTATGGCAATCTGGAAAAAGAAATAAGGGAGCTGGAAGAAGGCGGAATAGACTCGTTTCATATTGATATCATGGATGGGCGCTATGTGCCGAATTTTGCCATGTCGTTAAATGACATGAAATACATAGCCGGTGCAACAAAAAAGCCGCTTGATGTACATTTGATGATAGAACACCCTAATAACAACGTGCAGCTGTTTTTAAATAACCTGCGGGAAGGTGATACAGTTTATATCCATCCGGAGGCGGAGTACCATCCATCTACGACGTTGCAGAAAATAATTGACGCTGGTATGATTCCCGGTATAGCAATCAATCCTGGAACAAGCGTGGAGACAGTCTACGAAATGCTGCGTATTGTCAAAAAGGTCCTTGTCATGACGGTAAATCCCGGCAATGCGGGTCAGATGTACATGCCCTATGTCGGGAAAAAGATAAAAAGGCTGCTGACCTTGAAAGAGGAGATGCAGTTCAAGCTGTACTGGGACGGTGCGTGCAGCGCGGACAAGATATTAAAGTTTGCCCCGATGGGGATGGACGGCTTTGTGCTTGGCACTACGCTGCTTTTTGGGAAGGGCAGGCCTTATGGCGAAATCATAAGCGAGATACACAGTTACTGTGACGGTGTTGTGACAGGAATACATTAGTAACATTGTATATAAAATACAGCAGATATGGATGGGAGGAATGGTCAGGATGGCAGCGGCATTGATTTTATCAGGCGGTACAGGAACACGCCTTGGGGCGGATATCCCAAAGCAATACATAGAAATTTATGACAGACCGGTCATTTCTTTTTGTATCGAAGCGCTGGCTGCCCATGTAAAAATTGACAGCATACAAATTGTGGCATCAGAACAGTGGCAGGAGTTGATTTTAAATAGTATTGAAAAACACGACCACGGAGGAAAATTTCGTGGTTTTTCAACTCCGGGTGAAAACAGGCAGCTTTCCATATATAGCGGACTGAAAGACATTAGAAACTACACGGATGATTCTGGCGTTGTCCTGATACACGACGCGGCAAGACCGCTGCTTTCGTGGCAGCTGGTGACGGATTGTCTCGCAGCGGCGGATGGCCATGACGGTGTCCTTCCGGTTCTTCCCATGAAGGATACAGTTTATAAGAGCATGGACGGCAAGAGGATTGATTCGCTGCTGAAACGGAGTGAGATTTATGCGGGACAGGCACCGGAGGCATTTCGGATTGGGACATACTATGAAGCGAACCGGAAGCTGTGCCCTGATAAAATATTGGCAATAAACGGAGCGACGGAGCCTGCGGTGATGGCAGGGATGGATATTGTCATGATACCGGGTGACGAGGGCAATTTCAAGATAACGACAGCAGAAGACTTGGAGCGTTTCAGAGAGATTATACAGAAACAGAAGAATTCATGGAAAGTATAGCATAGGGAAGATTATAGGTGGGAGCGCAAATGAAAGCATGGGTGTTACATGGCGTAAATAACATACATTGTGAAAAAGTGGAAAAACCGCTGCCGGCAGAAAACGAAGTCCTTGTCGGAGTAAAGGCAGTCGGCATCTGCGGCTCGGATATTCCCCGGATTTATAAGACGGGTGCCCACGTGCATCCGTTGATACCCGGACATGAATTTTCCGGATGGGTGACAGAGGTGGGGGAAGGAGCTGATGCGATGTGGCTCGGAAAGCGCGTCGGAATCTTTCCCCTTATTCCATGCAGAAAATGTACTGCATGCCAGAAACGGCATTATGAACTGTGCCGTGGTTACAGTTATCTTGGCTCGCGCAGGGATGGCGGCTTTGCGGAGTATGTCGCGGTTCCGGAGTGGAACCTTATCGAACTGCCTGATAATGTCACCTATGAGCAGGCTGCGATGATGGAGCCGATGGCAGTGGCAGTCCATGCGATGAGGAGCGCCCTTTTGTCCGGATGCAGGAAAGATATGTCAATCGCTGTATGTGGTCTTGGAACAATCGGACTGCTTTTGGTGATGCTGTTAAGGGAGGCCGGATATGAAAATTTATATGCGGCGGGCAATAAGGCTTTTCAAAAAGACATGGCAGTTAAGACAGGAATATCCGCGGAACGTTTTTATGACAATCATAACGGAACGTTTCAGGACTGGCTGATGGAACAGACCGATGGTGAAGGTGTGCAGGTTTTCTTTGAGTGTGTCGGGAAAAATGAAACGGTGTCGGCAGCAGTGAGCTGTACTGCGCCAAATGGAACAGTTCAGCTTGTAGGAAATCCGTTTTCGGATATGCTGCTTGAAAAAGACACTTACTGGAAAATACTTCGGAACCAGCTGATGATAAAGGGAAGTTGGAACTCCTCATTTATGCATGAATCTGATGATGACTGGAATTATGTGCTTGAAAGATTAAAAAATGGCAGACTGTTCCCGGAACAGTTTATTACACATCTTATTTCCCTCGAAGAGTTAGATAGAGGATTGTTGATTATGAGAGATAAGATTGAGGAATATATTAAGGTGATGTGTATTTGTAAGGACATATGATTAAAAAAATGAGATATAAAGATATGTCAGTTCGGGACAAAGGCGTAAACTTTGAAAAATTCAGTTGTTTACATACTTCCCCTTCAATGTTAGAATTAGGGTATAAATACTGCATATGACACTGGAGGGAAAAGGGATGGAACGTAGGTTTAACATAACAGGTTCTTGCAATCCGCAGAGACATTACATGGTAAAACTTGATGGCAGATTAAAACAGATTAAGAAAAATTACATTGATGATGGCAGTTATTTTGTCATTAACAGAGGACGCCAGTTTGGCAAGACGACGACGCTTAGAGCGCTGGAAGAATATTTAAAAGATGAGTATATTGTTTTGTCTCTTGATTTTCAGCAGCTTGGAACAGAGGAATTTGCAGACGAGCCGACATTTGTCCGTTCTTTTACAGAAGTGCTTATAAAGGCATTTCAAATTAATAAATTATCAGGAAGCGAAGGGTTATTGAAAGCATTGAATGAGTTTATAAAAAAGGGTGATAGCAGCTTAAAGAACTTGTTTGTGGAGTTAAGCGCTCTGTGTGAAAACAGTCCGCGTCCAATTGTGCTTATGATTGACGAAGTTGACAGTGCAAGTAATAATCAAGTATTTGTCGATTTTCTTGCGCAGCTTAGGAGTTATTATTTAAATCGCGATAAAACGCCAATTTTTCATTCTGTAATTCTCGCTGGTGTTTATGACATAAAAAACCTGAAATTAAAATTGCGTCCCGATTCGGAACACCAATACAACAGTCCATGGAACATTGCCGCAAAATTTAAGATTGACATGAGCTTTTCCGCCGAACAGATAGCATCCATGCTGGATGAATATGAAAACGACAAACATACAGGAATGGATATACAGACAGTTGCGGAAGAGATATATCAGTACACATCAGGGTATCCTGTGCTTGTATCGTCAATCTGCAAATGCATTGATGAAGACCTGGTTGAAGACGGCATATTTGAAGATTTGAAAACTGCATGGACAAAAGACGGAGTGGCAGAGGCCGTAAAGATCATATTAAAGGATAGTTCCCCATTGTTTGAAAGCATGGCAAAGCAGCTTGACACCTACGCAGACCTTTATAAAATAGTCGAGGACATCATATATTGTGGGAAGAAAATACCGTTCAGCCTGGAAGAAAAATCCATTAATCTGGGCAGTATGTTTGGCTACCTGAAGGACGAGAACGGACATGTTGCAATTGCAAACAGGATGTTTGAAATGTGCCTTTTAAATATGTTTATGGCTCATGAAGCAATACACAGCGACGTTTACGCCCAGGGCGGCAGCGACAGGATTGGTTTCATAAAGGATAACATGCTCGACATGGAGCTTGTCCTGAAAAAATTTGTCGAGTATTTCAATGAAATATGCAGTCAGAAAGACGCAAAGTTTATCGAGAAATACGGACGCAAAATTTTCCTGATATATCTGAAACCCATCATCAACGGAACCGGAAATTATTACATTGAGGCACAGACAAGGGATGAGCGGCGCACGGATGTCATTGTTGACTACCGTGGGGAGCAGTTTATTGTCGAGCTGAAAATCTGGCATGGGAATGAATACAATGAAAGAGGTGAGAGACAGCTTACGGATTATCTGGATGATTACCGCAGGGATAAAGGCTATATGCTCAGTTTTAATTTTAATAAGAACAAGCAAACAGGCGTGAAAAAAATTCAGATTGGGGATAAAACGATTGTGGAGGCGGTCGTGTAGGTTACTGTAAAACGAAATATGTGCAGAAGCGAAGCCTGATGTAAAGTATGGAACTGGTTACTTTATGTCAGGCTTTTTGAATGCAGCAATCCCGCGTATCTATCAGAAAGATAGTGCTCGTCGGGAGTCTGGTTTTAGATATGGTATTTCAAAAGCTGCGTATTGGAAGGTGCTTTGAAACCAGATGACGGTGCACGTGGTCACTGCCCATCCAGGTAATTTTCCGCAAACTCCTTACATCCCGCTACATTTGCGCCAATAATCGGCTCACCGATAATGGCACCTGTCTGGTCGACAAAAAAGGTGGTCGGAACGCCGATAATGCTCGACATCAGTTCGCCCAAATCGTCGTTGGGAATCAGGTTGGTATATTCGGCACTGGCTGTCTGGACAATCGTCTGGGCAAGTTCAATGTGCTGTGTGTCATTCTCACCGTTGATGTCACTTACAATGCCGATGAGCTGTATGTCATCCCCCATCTCCCTTGCCCAGTCGGCAAGCTCGGGCATTTCCCTGATACACGGTCCGCAGAAGGTGCCCCACACATTGACGACGGTAAGCTTCTTTTCTGAAAAGATTGAGGAATCCACTGAGTTTCCGTTGATGTCCGTGGTTGAGAAGCTAAGGACATACTCTGCGGTATCGGCTGTGGACAGTTCGCTTTCGGAGATTTCAGAGGGGGCGGGAGTGCCAGGATGCTGTTCCTGCGTCTTCGCGCCGCACCCGGTTAGGGTGAGGGCAATGAAAATGGAAAGTGCCATTGAATCATATTTATGTGTTTTCATGATGATGTTCCTCCTTTTTTGAACCGTTTCGAAAACCGAGCCGGATTGCCTGTTTCGGGCAGGCGGCTGCACAGGCACCGCAGCGGATGCACTCGGCTGAACGGGGGGATGTGACCGGATTTACGTCCATCTTGCAGGTGCGGGCGCATTTGCCGCACTGGATGCAGGCTGATTTGTCCACGTCCAGGTGATGGATGCTGACCTTGTTGAGCAGCCCGTAGATGGCGCCCAGCGGGCAGAGCGTCTTGCAGAAAAAACGGAATACAAAGACGGATGCAATGATGGTCAGTAGTAATATGCCCATTTTCAGCCCGAACAGAAACCCTGTCGTTGTCCGAAGCTCCGGATGTGTGGCTGTCATCGGAATGCCGCCAAACAGTGTGCCGGACGGGCAGATGTATTGGCAGAATGCCGGTTGTCCCATACCCATATAGTTTGTGGCAGTGACCGGCAGCACAATCACAAACAGTATCAGAATGCCGTATTTGACATAGGTAAACAGCTTCGGCAGTTTGCATTTGTGCGACGGGATTTTGTAAAACAGCTCCTGAACCAGACCAAACGGGCAAATCCAGCCGCAGACAAACCTGCCGAGCAGGACACCGACTGCAAGCAGGAACCCGACCACGTAAAAGCTGAAATTAAACTGCATGGAGCCGGCGACTGCCTGCATGGCGCCAATAGGACAGGCGAGCGTGGCGGCAGGGCACGAGTAGCAGTGGAGACCGGGATTGCAGAACTGCTTCCATTTGCCGGTATAAAGCTTCCCGGCTGCAAAATTTCCAATATGGGTGTTGGTAAAGCCAAAGGCGGCAAGCTGTATCAGTTTTCGTCTGACTGCGTTGTTCATGCCCGTCACCCCAATCCTATGCATTCCAGGCAGATATTGGCTGCCTTGTTCCAGACCGTTTCCTGTTCCCCGCGGTTTATGCCGCATACAATCATCAGTGCGGCTGCGAGCAGGAACGCGCACTGGAGGATTGCTCTTTTTGGTGTTGACAGTTTCATTTTGGATGCATTCCTTTCAGTTTTTATTTTTAAAACTATATTAACATAGAAGGGGAAGTTTGTGTAGCAGAAAAATTTGCATGATTTGTTGTGGGATAATATGGCAGGATGCATAAAAATAAGTATGGCGGCAATTTGGAATAACGTTTTTTTGTGCATCTTTGCGGTTTGGCATTGACAAAAAAAGAAAAATGAGTAGACTGGTGGTATATTCACTGACTGAACAAAGGCGTTCTGCATAAGCAGGGCGCCTTTTGTCGTCTGTATGGGTATATGGGAACGAAGTCTTTCAAATGAGGAAACGAAAGTGAGGAGAACATTATGAGAAGAAAAACAATGACAGGAAATCTGCTGGCAAAGGCAGTGGCACTCATGGCGTCCGTCGCGATGGCTGTTACCGTTTCAGGCTGTGCCAGCATCAGCAGTACAAGCGGGGAGGCTGAGGGAACCATCAAGGTGGGACTCCTTCATTCCATGACCGGTTCCATGGCAATTTCGGAGCAGGCAGTCCTTGATGCGGAGAAGCTTGCGATATCCGAAATTAATGCGTCCGGCGGCGTGCTTGGCTGCCAGGTGGCATACCAGGAGGAGGATGGCGCGTCCGATCCCGCGACCTTTGCCACAAAGGCGGAAAAGCTGATTGACCAGGATGGGATATCGACCGTGTTTGGCTGTTGGACATCCTCTTCGAGAAAGGCAGTCAAATCAATCTTTGAGGATTATGATGCGCTTCTTTTCTATCCGGTTCAATATGAGGGAATGGAGGCATCTGGCAACATTGTATACACAGGCGCCGCGCCCAACCAGCAGATTGTGCCGGCGGTTGAGTACCTGATTGACCAGGGATATACAAAATTTTTCCTGTTAGGCTCCGATTATGTATTTCCACGCACGGCAAACATGATTATCAATGCACAGGTAAAGGCGGCAGGGCTTGAAGTCGTGGGTGAGGAATACGCGGACATGACACAGACCGACTTTGCAGCCATTATAGCAAAAATCGAGGAGGCACAGCCTGATGTAATTGTCAATACCTTAAATGGTACAGGAAATGTGTCCTTCTTTAAGCAGATGGCGGAGAAAAATTATACCAGCGATACTTATATGACCATGTCCTTCTCGATTGCGGAGGAGGAGGTTTCAACCATCGGAGCCGATATTTTAAAGGGTCACATGGTATCGTGGAATTATTATCAGACGACAGATACACCGGAAAACGAAGCCTTTGTATCCGCATACAAGAAAGCGTACGGTGACACCAGGGTGACATCCGACCCGGCAGAGGCGGCTTACGATGCGGTCTATCTGTGGAAAGCGGCGTGTGAGAAGGCAGGAAGCTTCGAGGTGGATAAAGTGATTGCGGCGATAGAGTCCGGCGACATCTCCTACAAGGCGCCGGAGGGAACGGTGACGATAACCGGAAGCAACCATCATCTGGCAAAACCGGTACGCATCGGCGCAGTCGGCGAGGACGGACTGATTTATGAAGTTTACGCGACAGATTCGCCGGTGGAGCCGGATCCATATCTTGAGACATACGACTGGGCAGTATCGGCAGGAATCAAGCCGCTCGAGTGAGTACAAGGGGAGGTGTGTATACATGGCAGAAATCGCAAATACCTTGTTTAATGGTTTGAGCCTTGGCTCCATTTATCTTCTGGTGGCGCTGGGATTATCCGTCACCTTTGGGCTGATGGGAATCATCAACATGGCGCACGGCGAGTTTGTGATGATCGGGGCATACATGGCGTATGTCATGCAGCAGATTTTTGCGGCGCTCTTTGGCAGGAGCGGAAGCCTTTACTACATTGCGGCGATTCCGTTTGCGTTTGCCGTTACATTTCTCCTGGGCTGCATCATGGAAAGGACGCTGGTCACGAGACTATACGGCAGGAAAATGGACAGTCTGCTTGCAACATGGGGCATCAGCCTCATATTGCAGCAGGCTGCAAGAAGCATATTTGGCTCACAGGGTGTCAATGTCAATGCGCCTGATTTTTTAAAAAGCGGCATACAAATCGGAGGCTGTACATTTTCCTACAACAGGATTTTTATTATCTGTATGGTGGCTGCCTGCCTTGGCGCGGTATGGTTCTTGATGAATAAATCTTCCTTTGGCGCGCAGATGCGCGCCACCATGCAGAACCGCGCCATGGCGCAGTGCATGGGCATCAATACGAAGAAAGTGGACTGCCTGACTTTTGCACTTGGCTCCGGTCTTGCCGGAGTGGCGGGCTGTTCCGTGGCGCTTCTGGGTTCGGTTGACTCCACAGTGGGGCAGAGCTACATCGTGTATTCCTTTATGACGGTTGTGCTTGGCGGTGTTGGGAACCTTCTGGGAACGGTACTTGGTGCCATGATTATCGGTTTTTCCAGCATTATAGTGGAGGCATACCAGAGTGCGTCGATTGCAAGGGCGATTGTGCTTTTCATGATTATTGTATTCCTGCAGTTCAGACCCAGGGGACTGTTCACAATCAGAAGCCGCAGCCTGGATGAGTAAAGGGCGCATCAAGAATGGAGATTAGTGTGAAAAATACTTCTAAGGCAGCAAAAGACACTGCCTAAGAAGTATTAAGTTTCACACAGGAAAAACGCGAAGGACAGCGTTTTTCATATCTATTTGAGCCGCCAGAGGCGGTATGGGGGATTATTATGAGAAGATTAAAGGGGAATCATATTTGTTTCACGGTGATTGCAGTGATGCTGGCGTGCAGTCCGTTTCTGGTCGGGTCGTCCTCAATGGTACAGTTTCTGGGAAAATGCATGTGCTATTCCATTGTTGCCATTGCGCTGGATTTGATATGGGGTTATACAGGAATGTTAAGCCTTGGGCACGGCATTTACTTCTGTCTTGGCGGATATGCCATGGCGATGTATCTGCGGCTGCGGGATAACGGGGGTGCGCTGACGGACTTTATGCAGACAGGAGGTCTTACGAAGCTGCCGTTTTTCTGGAAACCGTTTCTGAGCTTTCCGCTGGCGATGCTACTGGTTATACTGGTGCCGGGCGTGCTGGCGGCGGTGATTGGGTATTTTGTGTTCAGAAGCCGCATTAAGGGCGTTTATTTTTCCATTATCACACAGGCGCTTACCTGGGCGGCATATTCCCTGTTTATCGCAAATTCCAAATACACAGGCGGAAATAACGGCATCACGGATTTTACGTCTGTCTTTGGAAGCACAAGGGGAGTGGCAAACAGGGGACACCTGACAGCAATGTTCTTTGTGGCGCTTGCGGCGCTCGTGCTTGTGTATCTGCTTGCGTCATGGCTGGTAAACAGCAAGTTCGGAAAGCTTTTGATTGCAATACGCGACGGCGAGAACAGGACTTTTTTTTCGGGTTATTGTGTGAACCAGTACAAGAATTTTATCTATACGTTGTCCGCAGTGCTTGCGGGAATCGGCGGTGCGCTGTTTGTCAATTTCAACGGAAGCATAACCCCGTCGCAGATGACAATTGCGTATTCCATCACGATGGTGGTCTGGGTTGCAGTGGGCGGCAGGGGTACGGTCATCGGTGCAGTCATTGGTGCATTTTTCATTAACTTATGTGAATATAACCTAAGCTCCGGTGCGCTTGCGGGCATCTGGCAGTACATTGTCGGTGCAATTTTTGGTGTCACGATTCTCTTTTTCAAGGGCGGCATCGTCGGCATTGTAAAGGAACAGATACCGGCACTTTTTGCAAGACTCCAGTCAGCGCCCGCGGCGGAAAAAGAGAAAAAGGAGGCGGCTTGAGATGACGGATATCAGGGAACACGTCCTGAAAATCAAACATATTTCCGTTATTTTTGACGGATTTAAGGCGCTGACCGATGTGGACATCAATGTGAAAAGAAACAGCATTCATTTTTTTATCGGGCCAAACGGCGCCGGCAAAACGACGCTTCTTGACATTATCTGTGCCAGGACAAAACCGACGTCGGGGACAGTGCATTACTATCCGCTGGGAAGAAACGCGGTCAGGCTGACCGGCATGAAGGAATACCAGATTGTCAATGAGGGCATCGGGCGTAAATTTCAGGTACCGTCCGTGTTTACGGCACTGACGGTCATGGAAAATATGGTACTGTCCCTAAAAGGGCATAAGCGTGTGTGGGAAAGCCTTTTTTATAAACTTTCTGACAAGGATGAAATGGCAATTATGGAAGTCTTAAGAAAGGTCGGGCTTGCGGACAGGGCGGATGTCAGGGCAGGCTCCCTGGCACATGGGGAAAAGCAGTGGCTTGAGATTGCGATGCAGCTTGTGCAGAAGCCGGAGATTATCATGCTTGACGAGCCGGCAGCCGGAATGGGCAAGCCCGAAACGTTCCGCACGGGCGAGCTGTTAAAGGAGATTAAGAAGGACTGTACGGTTATCGTCGTGGAGCATGACATGGATTTTGTAAAGCAGATTGCGGACACGGTGACAGTCCTCCATGAGGGAAAGGTACTGATGGAGGGGGCTGTTGACGAGGTTCTGGCAGACCAGACCGTCCAGGCAGTCTATCTTGGCAGGGGAGGTGAGCGCTATGCTGGCAATTAAGAACATGAGTGCATGTTACGGTGAGAGCAGGGTCATCAGAAGCCTTGACCTTGATGTGCCTGACAAGAAGGTGGTCTGCCTGATTGGAAGAAACGGCGTGGGGAAGAGTACGACGCTTAAGAGCATCATGGGACTTGTAAGGACACCGGAGGGGAGCATCGAACTTGCCGGAACGGAGATGAGAAAGATGGCGCCGTATGACCGTGTCAGGCTCGGAATCGGCTATGTGCCGCAGGGGCGGGATATTTTTCCGCAGATGACTGTCCAGGAAAACCTGGAGCTGGGGCTGAAGGCGGCGGGAAGCAGGGAGCGCGTACCCGACTATATTTATGACCTTTTCCCGATTCTGCCGCCATTTGCAAAACGAAACGGCGGTGATTTGTCCGGGGGACAGCAGCAGCAGCTTGCGATTGCAAGGGCGCTGGTCTTAAAGCCCAAAATACTGATTCTTGACGAGCCGACAGAGGGGATTCAGCCGTCCGTGATAGAGGACATCGGGGAGGCGGTAAAGCGCGTCAACAGGGAGCTTGGCATTACGGTGCTCATCGTGGAACAGTACCTTGACTTTGTCCTTGGCATCTCTGATTTTATCTATATCATGGAAAAGGGGGAAATCATCCGGCAGGGGGAGACTGGCAGTCTTTCCGCCGACGAGATTACCCGGATTATGACAAACTGAAAATACCGTTTTTCATGGAATAGGAACATGTCGGTTCATTAGACGGAGGAGTAGGATGAAGAATTATATTATAACCATAGCAAGGGGATTTGGAAGCGGCGGCAAGGAGATTGGTGCTAAGCTTGCAAAGCGTCTTGGCATTCCATGCTATGAAGACCAGATTTTGAAAATGGCTTCTGATTTCAGCGGTATCAATGAGGCGCTTTTTCATGAGAGGAACGAGAAGCTCAGGCACAGTGCATATGTGCTTGGATATCTGCGCAAGGTACCCTTTACGACGGTTGCCAAGCCAAATACAAAAGAGTTTGTGTCCGATGCCAACCTTTTTAATATCCAGAGCGAAATTATCAGGCAGCTTGCAGCGTCACAGTCCTGCATTATTATCGGAAAATGTGCGGACTATGTGCTTCGGGATTTTGACAATGTCATCAGCATTTACATAGAAGCGCCGCGCGCGCAGTGCGTGGAATCCATCATGGACAAGCTTGGGGTGACGCAGCAGGAAGCGCACAGGCTGATTGAAAAGACGGACAGGTACCGGGCGGATTATTACAAGTATTATACACAGGGCGGCTACTGGACAAATCCTGTCAACTATGACATGACGCTGAACAGTGCACGTGTCGGCAGGGAACGGTGCGTGGACGTGATTGTTGACTATATGAACATCAAATGGGAGAGGAGAGGGCTGTAATGCATCTGACACCAAGAGAGACAGAGAAACTGCTGCTGCATGCTGCGGGCAGTCTGGCAAAAGAGAGAAAACAGCGGGGCGTGAAGCTCAATTATCCGGAGACAGTGGCATACATCAGCTCGGAGCTGCTGGAGCTGGCGCGTGACGGGCACAGTGTCGCGGAGCTGATGAGCATGGGCGCCGCGATGCTGACAGCGCAGGATGTCATGGAGGGAATACCGGAAATGGTACAGGAGGTACAGGTGGAGGCGACATTTCCCGATGGGACAAAGCTTGTGACAGTCCATAACCCTATCAAAAATGACATCAGTGTCACAAATAATACGACAGAAAATGACAATAGTGTCATAAAATGCGGCGCTCCTGGCGAGGTGCTGGTGGAGCATGGTGAGATTGAACTGAATGCCGGAAAGGATACGGCGCAGATTGTGGTCACAAACACTGCGGACAGACCCGTTCAGGTTGGTTCCCACTTTCACTTTTTTGAGGTGAACAAGGAGCTGTCCTTCAACAGGAACCTGGCGTTTGGCATGCGGCTTGACATCCCTGCCGGCACGGCGGTGCGCTTTGAGCCCGGGGAGACAAAGCGGGTCTGTCTCGTTGCGGTCGGTGGCACGCGCATGGGATATGGCCTGAACGGACTTGTCGAAGGCAGCATGGACAGCCCCGCGGTCAGGGAAACAGCGTTAAGGAACGCACAGGAAAAAGGGTTTAAGGGGGTGGTGTCCGATGGGCAGGATTAGCAGGGAAAAATACGCTGCCATGTACGGCGCGACGACAGGTGACCGCATCCGGCTTGCGGACACGTCATTAGTAATTGAGGTCGAAAAGGATTATGCCGTGTACGGCGATGAGGCAAAGTTTGGCGGCGGCAAGTCCCTGCGCGACGGTATGGGACAGTCGTGTAATGTGCGTGACAGGAATTGTCCCGATACGGTGATTACCAGTGCGGTGATTGTGGATTACTGGGGCATTGTCAAGGCGGATGTGGGGATAAAGGACGGAAAAATCTGCGGCATTGGCAAAGCGGGCAACCCGGACATGATGGATGGTGTGGACGAAAACCTGGTGATCGGGGCAGGAACCGAGGTGATTGCAGGCGAGGGACTGATTCTCACGGCGGGCGGCATGGACACGCATATCCATTTCATCAGCCCCACACAGATAGAGACGGCGCTTTACAGCGGTGTCACGACCATGATTGGCGGCGGGACGGGACCGGCTGACGGGACGAACGCGACAACCTGTACACCGGGGCGCTTCCACATCGGGAAGATGCTTGAGGCGGCGGAAGCCCTGCCCATGAATCTGGGATTTCTCGGCAAAGGAAACGCATCCAATCCCGATACGCTGCGCGAACAGGCTGAGGCTGGCGCCTGCGGCATGAAGCTTCATGAGGACTGGGGTTCCACACCGGCAGCCATAGACAACTGCCTGACCGTATGCGATGAGTATGACATCCAGGCGGCGATTCATACGGATACCTTGAATGAAGCCGGTTTTGTGGAGGATACGCTGGCGGCATTCCGGGGAAGAACCATCCATACCTATCACACGGAGGGAGCTGGTGGCGGACATGCACCGGATATCATCCGCGCGGCAGCGTTTCCAAATGTCCTCCCATCCTCGACAAATCCGACGATGCCGTTTACGGTCAATACGCTTGACGAGCATCTGGATATGCTGATGGTCTGCCATCATCTGGATAAAAATGTGGAGGAGGACATCGCGTTTGCAGACTCGCGGATACGCCCCGAGACGATTGCCGCGGAGGATGTCCTGCACGATATGGGCATTTTTTCGATGATGAGCTCGGATTCACAGGCAATGGGGCGCGTGGGGGAGGTCATCACGCGCACATGGCAGACTGCGGATAAAATGAAGCGGCAGCGCGGGACACTGCCGGAGGACAGCGCGCGCAACGATAATTTCAGGGTAAGGCGTTATATTGCCAAGTATACGATAAATCCGGCAGTTGCGCACGGCGTGTCGGATTATGTGGGCTCGGTGGAGGTTGGAAAGCTTGCGGATATCGTGCTGTGGAAGCCGGAACTGTTTGGCGTCAAGCCGGAGATGATTCTCAAGGGCGGCGTTATCACGGCGTCCAGAATGGGGGATGCCAACGCATCCATCCCGACGCCGCAGCCTGTCCTGTATCGGAACATGTTTGGCGCATATGGGCTTGCCCAAAAGAGTACCTGCATTACATTTGTCTCCAAAACAGCCCTGGACAACGGCATTCAGGACAGGCTGTCCCTGCAAAGACAGATATGCGCAGTCCATAACTGCCGCAGCATCGGGAAGAAGGACATGCGTGTCAATGACGTGATTGCGGATATCGAGGTCAATCCTGAAAATTATGAGGTTCGTGTCAATGGGGAACGGATTACCTGCGAAGCCGCGGCGGTGCTTCCGCTGGCGCAGCGGTATTATCTGTTTTAATCGTATATAATGGAGGATGAATATGGTTGTAAAAGAGATACTGGGAAGGCTTCCGGCGTATCCGGCGGGGGCGCGGAAGGTTGAAAAGGTGTACCTTGAGTGGTTCGAGCTGGAAAAAAAGCGCCTGCGCAAGACGCTGGAAAGCGGGGAGGAGATTGGCATCTGTCTGGACGCTTCTGATGCGCATTCACACAGTCATGCACATCTGCACGAAGGGGATGTGCTCTATGCGGACGAGGAGCGTGTGATTGCCGCGGCAGTCGCTCCCTGTGAGCTTACGGTGGTTGAGGTAACTGGCATGACAGAGATGGGACGGCTCTGTTTTGAGCTGGGAAACCGCCATCTTTCCCTGAAAATCGAGGAAAACAGGGTGACCATACCGTATGATGCGCCGACGTTCCATTACCTTGACAAGATGGGATTTTGCCCTGAAAAGGTGGAGGGCAGCTTTACCCATTTTACCGTATGCCATGGACATAGCCATACAGGGAGTGCGCAGGAATGAATCAGACAGCGGGTTTTTTAAATATGCTGCAGTCAATGGATGCCTTTTTTCCGGTGGGCGCATTTACATTGTCCAATGGACTGGAGGATTATGTGGCGAGCGGACGCATGAAGGACAGTGTGGATTTGAGACAGTATCTTGAGGGATTTATGCAGGTATTTCCCTATAATGACCTGGGCATTGCGGCGTGGGCATACCGTCATTTTCAAAGCGCTCCGGATATTCTGGAGCTTGACCATGTCGCTGCCGCCTGCAAGGGTGCGCGGGAGGTCAGGATGGGAACCATGCGTATGTGCATCCGGTATCTCAAGGCGCGGGCGGCAATGGGCGACTGTCAGGGACAGCTCGAAAGATACAGCGCCGCGGTTGCCGCAGGGCAGGCGTACGGCATCCATCCGGTTGCAATTGGAATATATGGCGCGGAGGTAAGGATTGAGCCGCACATGCTGCTGGTGATGTATGGGTACAGCATCCTGTCGGCAATTGTCAATAACGCGGTGAAGCTTGTGCCGCTGGGGCAGCTGGACGGTCAGCGGATATTGTTTGAATGCATGAGGGAGCTGGAAGGGCTTGCCGACAGCGCCGTACAGGTAGATATCAGTGAAATCGGGGCGTCAGGAGCAGCATACGAGATTCACTGCATGAATCATGAGCGGCTGTATTCGCGGCAGTATAGTTCATAATAATACGGTTACAAGTTTGTGCTTTGCAGCCCAAACTTGCAGGCTATGAAAGGAGCATGGTTATAAAAATGTCATATGTAAAGATTGGCGTAGGGGGACCTGTCGGTTCCGGAAAGACGGCACTGATAGAGCGCATTACAAGGAAAATGTCAAAGGAATATTCCATCTGTGTCGTGACAAATGATATTTATACAAAGGAGGACGCGGAGTTCCTGATAAAAAATTCCGCACTCGCGCCGGAGCGGATTGTCGGCGTGGAGACTGGCGGATGCCCGCACACTGCCATCCGGGAGGATTGCAGCATGAACCTTGAGGCGGTGGAGGAGATGGCGGATAAGTTCCCGGATGCGGAGATTATCTTTATAGAAAGCGGCGGCGACAACCTCTCGGCAACATTCAGCCCCGACCTTGCGGATGCCACAATCTATGTAATCGATGTGGCACAGGGCGAAAAGATACCCAGAAAAGGAGGACCGGGCGTGACACGCTCCGACCTGCTTGTCATCAACAAGACAGATCTGGCGCCGATGGTGGGCGCAAGCCTTGAAGTCATGAAAAACGATTCGGAGAGGATGCGGAAGGGAAAAGATTTCCTGTTTACCAGTCTTGTGTCAGAAGGCGGCGCGGATGCAGTCATTGCCTGGATAAAGAAAAATGTACTGATGGAAGACCTGTTATGAGGGCATGAAATAAAGATTTGACGGAGGATGAGCAGATGGCGGCAACGCAGCTTTTTCTGGAAATCGGACCATTTGGAATACAAAAAAGCTATTTTACCAGTCCGTTAAAGCTTGGAACACCAAGGACGGCGGGCGGCAGGCAGAAAATTGTCCTGATGATGGCATCAGCGGGTGTGCTGAAAGGCGATGCATTTGCGTATCATATTCACTGCCATAAAGGGGCGGATGCGCTGATAACAGAACAGTCCTACACAAAACTATTTGACATGGGAGGCGGCAGTGCAAAAAAGACGCAGTACATTGTCCTGGATGAGGATGCGTCTCTTTTTTATTGTCCGCAGGCGGTGGTTCCCTTTGCCGGAAGCAGCTTTGACAATGCCATCGACGTTGATGTCAGGGAAAGCAGCAGGCTGCTCTACACGGATATCGTGACGGCGGGGCGTGTGGGAATGGGGGAGCGCTTTTCGTTCCGTCATTATCACAGCCGCGTCTGTGTGCGCCTTGACGGAAAACCAGTCTGGATAGACAACTGCATCCTGGAGCCCGGACGGATGGACATGGGAAACATGGTATTGTTTGACGGGTATACGCACATGGGGACGCTCTATTATTATGGAAAGGATACGGAAAAGAAGGAGGAGCAGCTTGTGGCGCTTTGCAGCGAATTTTGTCAGAATATGACAGCCGGTGTGTCAAAGCCGCTAAAAGGAGTGTGCCTTAGGGTACTGGCATACTCCGCGCAGGATATCGAGGAATTTTTTGCAAAATGTACGGACTGTTGAAAAAAACAGGTAGATATGTATATTTTCAGGGTGGGAATACGCAGGAAAATTGTGTTATACTGTTATCATCAAATGAAATTCAGGAGGAAAGGGATTTTTATGGGGATAACAGCAAAACAGTTTACATGTGTCAGGGACGGTCTGACAATTCGGGGGATGCAGTATTTTCCGGAACAATTTGATGAGAATCGGAACTATCCGGCGGTCATTGCCAGCCACGGTTTCCTGTGCAACTATACAAGCATGGAGAACTGGTGCAGGAGCTTTGCGGAAACTGGCTATGTGGCATTCTGCTTCAGTTTTTGCGGCGGCGGGAATGAGTCTGAGGAGAAGGCGCTGAAAAGTGACGGGGAGAGCACGAAAATGACTGTCTTGACAGAGGTGGAGGACTTGCTTGCCGTGAAAAACTTTGCGGTCGGGCAGGCTTATGTGGATACGGAAAACCTGGTTTTGCTGGGGGAAAGCCAGGGCGGTTTTGTTTCGGGGCTTGCAGCCGCAAGGTGCGGAGCGGAAATTAAAAAGCTGGTGATGGCATTTCCGGCACTCTGCATTCCCGACCATGCAAGGCGTGGGTGCCTGGGCGGTTCTGGCTATCAGCCCGACAATGTTCCGGACATACTGGACTGCGGACAGACCAGGCTGGGAAAGGCATTTCATGAGGAGGCTGTACAGATGGATGCCTATCTGGAGCTTGCACCCTATGAGGGACCTGTCCTGATTTTGCAGGGGCTTTCGGACGATATTGTCAATTATTCCTATGCGGTTCGGGCAAGGGAAAATTACAGGGAGGGGCAGTGCCATTTACAGCTTGTGCGGAACTTGGGGCATGGTTTCTCAGAAAGCACATACAAGAGTGCGTTTGCGTCCGTGCGCCAGTTTCTGTCCGGGCGGGAGGAAATCCTGACCATCCGCATTATCCTGACGCATTGTGAAACGCGGACGGAGGGGGAGACGCGCGAGGACAGGCTCTTTTTTACAGGCTGGTGTGAGACGCCGTATTTTCAGGGAACTGTACTGCCGGGCGGATGTGATGTGCGGAGCCATTGTGCGGACGGCTCCGCGGAGATAAGGGCAGAGTACACGCTAGAGGGACTGGACAGGAGCGGAAAGCGGTGCACGATTCACATCGTTAACCAGCAGGGCGAGACGGACTGGAAACCAGTTGTCACAACGGACAGCGCGGAGCTTGCATGGATGAATGACGCTGACTTGACGGCGGTTGTGGAAGACGGGGAGGGGGACCCCACGATTCGGGTTTATGGCGATAAACCGCAGTAGAAATTGTTTGCAAAATCAAGTAGGCATATAATCAGGGGCTATGGAAACATAGCCCCTGACAACATATTATAATTGGAACTTTCCGGTCGCGTCACTCAGTCTGCCCACAATGCCGTTTGCGTCCTGGAGGGACGTGTTGACGGAATCGGAGATTTGCACCACTTCCATTACGCGGTCTGCGATGTTTGCCGTGCCCTGTGCGCTTTCCTGTGCCGCCTGCGCAATGCCATTCAGGGAGTCGGTGATATTGTTGATGGATGCGAGAAGCTCTTCGGAAATCGCGCTGAAGTCGGTGACAAGCGAATCAATCTCCCCAGCATCCTCGTTGTAGTCGTTGGCAATGGTCTCAAACATGCCGATGCTGTCCATCACCTGTGTGTCTATAAAGGTCAGCAGCTGTTCCGCGTCCATGGCGAGCGTCCCGACAGAATTGTTGACCTGCTCTGTGACTTTCTTGATGTTCTCGGTGCTGCTCTGTGACTGCTCGGCAAGCTTGCGGATTTCGTCGGCAACAACTGCAAAGCCCTTTCCGGCTTCCCCGGCTCTGGCAGCCTCAATGCTGGCGTTGAGGGACAGCAGATTGGTCTGTGCGGTGATTTCCATGATGGACTCTGCGAGGGTTGAAATCTCGGAGACGACCTTTACCTTTGCGAGCGCATCCTGCAGGCTGACCTCAATCGCTTTTTTCTGCTGGACAAGGCTGTTTTTGCTCTCGCCGGCGGAACTCTTGGCGCCGACAGCCTTTTTGTGGATGACCTCGGCGCGCCCTGCGCCCTCCTGTGCACGCTCCGCGATATTCCTTGCAGCGTACTCAATTTCCTTGGTCATCTCACTGATGTTTCCGGCGGTGGCGGCAGTCACGTCCATGGATGCCGAGAGCTGTGTGGTCGTCGAGGAGACGTCTTCCACCTTGGTATTGAGGTTTACCATATTCTCCGAAATGCCGTTGACACTCTCCGTGGTCAGTGTCGTCTCATCCTTGACATCATGAATCAGCCCGCCGATGTTGACACGCATCTTTTCCAAAATATTTGAAAGTCTGCCGAAATCGTCCCGGCGCCTTAATGTTTTCTCATTCACCCTGACTGAAAAATTGCCGCCCGACATGCTGTTTAGGACATCGCCAACCTGTTTTAGCGGAATGGTGATGTTGAGGATGGTTACTACGAGGAAGAATATGATAATGATGGCAAACACACAGCACGCTGTTATGAACAGCCATATTTTCTGGTTGGTAAATGCATGTGCAGTCTCTTTTGATGCGGCAACCTGTGTGTCAATGTTGTCAATGTAATTTCCGGTGCCGACAACCCAGTCAAACGGCTCGAAATACTCAGTGTATGCGCGTTTTGGCATTGGCTCCGTCCCGCCTTCCTTGGGGTATTGATAGTCATTGTAATAGCTTCCCTGTGCAACCGCTCCGTCGATGAAATCTTTTACCATCTTAAAGCCTGTCACGTCCTCGGTGCCCAGACGGTTGGTACCCTCTGTATCATTTCCAAGCAGGACGACATTGGTTCCGTCAGACTGGTCTACCCAGAAATAGCCGTCCGTGCCGTACCGCAACTCCCTTACCTTATCTGCCGCCAGCTTCATGCCCTCTTCCTTGGTATAGATGCCGGCTTCAATCTCTGCCTGGTAGGTTTTGAGCAGCGAGATGACCTGTCCTACCTGCTGCCTGATGGAATCATCGTAATCCTTTCGGATGTTTTCTTCCTCCTCCTGCAGGATGCGCTCGTCAATTGCCCGCATACTGCTCACGGAAAAATTAACACTAAACAGCATAAAGACAACAACCATAATGCCAATAATTGTCATTTTCAGTTTTACACTCAGATTTTTCATTCGTACATGCTCCCTTCTCATCCAATGATGCCTGAAACAAATTATATTTGCATTCTTTGCAAATTTTATTATAACACCGTGGCAGACTATGGTAAAGAAAAATGTGTATTTCATACAAAATATTGCGAAATAACATGGGAAATTATACAAAATATCTAATAAATTCTTTCTTGTAACGCGAAGTGCTTGCATTTTACAGACCTTTCGGTATACTAAAAATAGTGAGTTACGGAAATACCTCGGCGGAAGTAATGAATTAAATGGAAAGGTGGAAAATAAAGATGGAAACAAACAAAACAGACAATGAAAAATGGTGGCAGCGTGCCGTCATTTACCAGATTTATCCCCGCAGCTTTGCGGACAGCAATGGGGATGGCATAGGCGACTTACAGGGAATCATCTCAAAACTCGATTATCTGGAGGATTTGGGGATTGATGCGGTCTGGCTTTCCCCCGTGTGCAAATCCCCGCAGGACGACAATGGTTATGATATTTCTGACTATCAGGATATTGACCCGATGTTTGGCACACTCGCGGACATGGAGGAGCTGATCCGGGAGGCGGGAAAGCATCATATCCGCATCATTCTGGATCTGGTGCTGAATCATTCCTCGGACGAACACTTCTGGTTCCGGGAGGCGAAAAAAAGCAGGGAGAATCCCTATCACGACTATTATGTCTGGCGCGACGGTACGGAGGGCGAGCTGCCGAACGGTATGCGCGCGGCATTTGGTGGTTCCGCATGGGAGTGGGTTCCCGAAGTACAGCAGTACTATTTTCACCAGTTTTCCGTCAGGCAGCCGGATTTGAACTGGGAGAACCCCAAGCTTCGCAGGGAAATCTATGACATGATTAACTGGTGGATTGGAAAAGGCGTAGGTGGTTTCCGGCTGGATGTGATCGACCAGATTGCAAAGGAGCCGGACAGGCAGATAACGAATAATGGACCAAGGCTCCATGAGTACCTTCGGGAGCTGAGCAGGGAGACATTCCAGAAAGCCGACCTGGTGACAGTCGGCGAGGCGTGGGGCGCGACGCCGGAGCTTGCGAAATTATACAGCAATCCCGACAACAGTGAGCTGTCCATGGTATTCCAGTTTGAACACATCTGCTTGGACCAGATAGCTGGAAAAGAAAAATGGGATTTGGCGCCGCTGCCGTTTATGAAGCTGAAAGAGGTGTTTGCGCGCTGGCAGACACAGCTCTGCAATAAAGGCTGGAACAGCCTGTTCTGGAATAACCATGACCTGCCGCGCATTGTCTCACGCTGGGGAAATGACAAGGAGTACCGCGTTGAGTCGGCAAAGATGCTGGCAATCCTGCTCCATGGATTACAGGGAACACCGTACATTTATCAGGGCGAAGAACTTGGCATGACAAATGTGCAGTATGATATGGCGGACTACAGGGACATTGAGACGCTGAATCTGTATCGGGAGCGTCTGGAAAAGGGATATAAAGAAAGTGACATTATGCGTTCCATCCATGCAAAAAGCCGCGACAATGCACGGACGCCGATGCAGTGGAATAACAGTAAAAACGCGGGATTTTCAGACGGTGAGCCGTGGCTGAAGGTCAACCCGAACTATACGCAAATCAATGCCGCAGGGCAGATTGCAGATGAGGATTCCATTTTTGGCTGCTATAAAAAACTGATTCATCTGCGCAAGGAGTATGACGTGTTTACGGATGGCGTGTTCGAACTTCTTCTGGCAGAAGATGAGAACCTGTTTGCATACACGAGGACGAACGCATCTCGGCAGCTTCTGGTGGTCTGCAATTTTTATGGGGAGACCGTGCCGTGTGCGCTGGAACAGCCTGGCGCGTCGATGCGCCTGCTGATAAGCAATTATAAGGACGCAGACCAAATGACGAATCTGCGCCCTTATGAGGCAAGAATGTACATTAAAGAGTAGTACGCAGGTGGAATCTATGTACGGAATCCTTCAGCTCCTCGGCGCTGTGGCGCAGCTCCTGTGCCGAGGAGGCGGTATCCTCCGCGGTTGAGGCATTGTTCTGGACGACGTCGGAAATCTGGTTCATGCCGACAGTCACCTGCTCGAGCGACTCTGCCTGTTGCATTGCGGAGGAGGCAATCCGCTCAATCATTGCTGCCGACTGCTCGCCGCTGGAAATTACTTCCATAAGTGCATTCATTGTTTCAACGGACAGGGAAGCGCCGCTTTGTACCTGCTTGATGGATTTTTCAATCAACAGCGAAATGTTTTTCGCGGACTCCGTGCTCTTGTTTGCAAGGCTCTGAACCTCGCCGGCAACAACGGCAAAACCCTTTCCGGCCTCACCTGCGCGCGCGGCCTCCACGGACGCGTTCAGTGCAAGGATATTTGTCTGTAGGGAGATGTCCTCGATTGTCTTTGTGATGCCGCCAATCTGACGGGAGGAATCGGAAATCTCCTCGATTGCGGCGCGGAGCGCTTCCATCTTTTCATTGCACAGGGAAAGGTGTTTCATTGCCTCCTCGGATGCCTTGTTGGCATTGTCCGCGTCGGCTGAAGTGCTGTTTACCTGCTTTGAAATTTCCGTGATGCTCGCGGAAAGCTCCTCGACGGCGGCTGCCTGTTCTGTGGCGCCGTCCGACAGGCTCTGGGCGTTGGACGACATCTTGGCGGACTCCTCCGATACCTTTTCGGTGGATTTGTTAATCTGGTAGAGCGCCCGGTTAAAGGAGTCCAGAATCTGTGCCATCGCGCGCTGGATGGGCTGGAATTCGCCGCGGTAATCGCTGCCGATGGTCAGGTTCATGTTTCCCTGCGCCATCTGTGCGAGCGTCATGTTGATGTCGCTGATATATTTTTTCAGCTCGCGCTTGGTTTCATGGATGGAACCCACGAGCATCCCGATTTCCGAGGTGTCAGGGGACAGTGCAAAGTCCGCGGAAAGATTTCCGTGGGAAATTTCCAGCATCTGTTTTTCGATTGTTACAATGGGGCGCAGTACCTTGAACCGCACGAGGAACATATTGCACAGCTGCATGATGCCGACAACGGACAGCGCGATAATCATATGTATCCGGATGCGGTTGGTTTCAGCGAGCAGGCTGTCGACCTGTTCTGCCGTGCGCGTGTCCAGGTCGGATAAAAACTGTTCCTTGAGCGCATTAATCTGTGCAATGGACGAACTGTATTCGTCTCCGTATACATAATCGAGCGCGACTGCCCGCTTGCCGTCCCGCACATTTTTCATCGCCTCGTCCTCAAGCGGGACAAGCTGGTTGGAAATGGCGTACATGTCATCAATCATTTTCTGTTCTGCGGAGGTGATGCCGATTTCCTGCATTGCCGCGACGCCCTTATCGCGGTTTTTCAGATTGTCCACCTCGTTCCAGTAATTGTCAAAATGTTCCTGGAGCCCGGTAGCGGCAAATGCCCGCACCTCGTTTGTCAGGTAGGCGGAACCGTTCATAAAGCGGTTGGCATTGTAGGTCAGGTTGAACCGTTCGGCGTATGCTGCGTTGAGCTCGGTGTTTACATTTCTGTAGGAATACAGGGAAAACGCCAGATAAAAAAGTGATAAAATGGATACGCCATTCAGGATTGCGGTAAGTAAGGACTGGCTGATTGCCTTTTTCATAGTAAAATCTCCCTTCCAGTGTCCCTGCGTGTTCGCAGGGAGGTTATACATTTGTGCCGTTTCATATAGTGTACAAAAAATATCAGAAAATTTCAATATCACTTGGAAAAAGAGTTGTGGAAAGTATTTTCTGAAAATGATAAACTATAGGTATGTGTGAATTGGTATTCATTTTTAGCTGAAAGTCAGGTGAACAGTATCATTTATTTAAGTAGTTTTTCATTTTCTTGCGAGACGGTCAACAGTCCTTACATTTATCCTTACAATGTATTTGCCGGAAAGGGCGAGAACGTTCTTTTCTTTAATACGCCGGTAACCATCTTGTATGGAAACAACGCGTCGGGAAAATCGACCATGCTCAACATTATGGCAAATAAGCTGCAATTAGCCGGGCAGGAGTATGCCACGAGCAATCAATTTGGCAGGGTGGCTTATTTTTCACGGTTTGTGGACGAGTGCAGTTATACGCTTGGGGAGTGCGAGGACGGAAGAACGCTCAGAAAGCTGCCTGAGAAAAGCAGGTACATTAAGAGCGAGGATATTTTATATGAAATTAAGAAAATACAGCAGGAGCAGATACTGTGTGACGGTTATATCTATGAGCATGTCCGGCGGGGGATGCCACGGGAACAGCGGGAGCAGTTTCGAAATTCCCGCATGGCGCAGCAGCAGCTCGAAAATTTGAAGTTTGCACAGGAAAAGTACTCAAACGGTGAGACGACGCTGCAAATGCTGGATGATTATATTGAGCCGGACGCGCTGTATTTGCTGGACGAGCCGGAGGTGTCGCTCTCGCCCGAAAACCAGACCGCACTGGCGGAAAAGCTCAATCAGATGGCGCGTTTCCTGGGATGCCAGTTTATCATTTCCACGCACTCGCCGTTTATGCTCGGCACGCTGCAGGCAAGGATTTACAATCTCGACACCAGGGAGCTTGAGGAGGCAGAGTGGACGGAGCTTGGGAATGTGCGGTATTTTTATGAATTTTTTGAGCGGCACAGGGAAGAATTTAGAGGATAGGAATTAGTAGAAAATGCAAAAGATATTGGTAGTGGACGACGCGGAGATAAACCGCGAATTACTGAGGGAGTTTCTGGAAGTTGATTATGTCGTGGAGACGGCGGAAAACGGCGAGCAGGCGATGGGGAAGCTGCATGCGCTGCACGACGAGATTTCGGCGCTTCTGCTGGATTTACATATGCCGCGCGGGGATGGCTTTGCGGTGATTGAACGGATGCGGGCGCAGGGATGGATGGACAGTATTCCGGTGCTTATTATCAGCAGCGAGCATGCTGTTGAGGCGGAAAATAAATGCTTTGAACTGGGCGTCTCGGATTTTATACACAGACCGTTTGTGGACTCCATCGTCAAGAACAGGGTGAAAAATACAATCGAGCTGTTTAACTGCAAGAACCAGCTCGAACGCAAGATAGAAAGGCAGTCCGAGACATTGCGCAGGCAGGAGCAGATTATCAGGATACAGGCAGAACAGCTCAGCACGGCAGAGTCTTTTAACAGGCTGATGATGGAGTACCGTGCGGCAATCATGGAGGTGGAGACAAGGCTCAAGGTGCTCAATGCCATGTTTTCCGAACAGTACAAGAGAAATCCGTTCGAGTCGATTAAGAGCCGCCTGAAAAAACCGGAGAGCATTTACAAAAAGCTGGTGCGCAAGGACTGTCCGGTCACGGTTGAGAATATTGAGAAGTATATCACGGATGTCGCCGGACTGCGGGTCATCTGTTCTTTTCCGGATGATATTTATCGCCTGGCGGAGCTGCTGCTCAAGCAGGATGACATTATATTGCTGAAGGAAAAGGATTATATCAAGCAGCCGAAGACCAACGGCTACCGGAGCCTGCACCTGATTTTGAGCGTGCCTGTTTTTCTGCCTGACGAGAAGAAGTACATGACGGCAGAAGTACAGTTTCGCACGATTGCGATGGATTTCTGGGGCAGTCTGGAACACAAGCTGAAATACAAGAAAAATATCAACAACACGGAGGAGATTGAGCGGCAGCTGAAGGCGTGTGCGGATTCGATTGAGGCGCTTGATTACCAGATGCAGGAAATACGCGATAAGATAGAAAGGAGCGAATGATTTTATGAAACGAAATATTAAAAACAAGGTTCTGGCGGTTATACTGACGGCAGTGATGTGCCTGACCACATCCTGTTCCGCGGTTAAGTCGGCAGTGACCATGCTGGACGAGACAGGAAAAGGGGGTGCCAGTGCGCAGAGCTTTGCCGAGGCGCATGACGCGTTCCAGACAACGCTTGCGAAGGAGGAAAGCGATGACGATGAGATTCCGGCGCCTCCCGAGCGTTCTTTTGATTTAATAAAGTACCCTTCCAAGGTTGGGGATTTGGCGGCATATGTGTCAAGTGACCCCGGCGATGGACAGAAGCACCCGCTGATTATCTGGGTAGTGGGCGGCTGGGGAAATGGCATTGACGATTTCCCATGGTGCTATCCAGAGTGGGACAATGACCAGACAGGCTCTGCGTTCTGGCAGGCGGGCGTGCTGATGATGTACCCGTCATTCCGCGGCGGCTGCGGAAATCCCGGCAATTATGAGACACTTTTTGGCGAGGTGGACGATATCGCATCGGCGTATGAGTATGCGGCGTCGCTGCCCTATGTGGATCCTGACCGCATTTACCTGGGCGGGCACAGTACTGGCGGAACCCGCGCGCTGCTCGCTTCGGAGTACACGGACAAGTTCCGCGCCGTGTTTGCATTTGGCGCGGTGGACAAGATTGAGTACCACAACAACAGCCAGTTCACGTTTGACACGGACAACAAGGAGGAGTATAAGATGCGCTCCCCGATTTACTGGCTGGACAGCGTGAAATCACCCACCTTTTTAATAGAAGGAAGTGACGGAAATTCCGCGAACCTGAAGAAAATCGAGCGCACCTCCAAGAATGAAAATATCCATTGCTATGTCATGGAAGATGCCGACCATTTTTCCGTGCTTGCACCGCTCACGCGTGTTGTGGCGCAGAAGATTCTTGCGGATACAGGAACGGAACCTAGTATTTCCATCACGCAGGAGGAGCTTGACGCCGCGATGAAGATGGAGCCGGAGATTCCGATGCCTGTGATGGAGCAGCACACGATTGAAGCGCTGGGGATGACCCTTTCGTATCCGTATTTGTGGTACGTGGAGGACATTTCAGAAAGTGAGGAGCTGTCCCTGATGCTCTGCTCCCGTTATGAGGAGGATAACATCTGGGATATGTCTTTGATGTATATTGACTCTTACAACGATTTACAGCTTGACAGGGAGTATTTTGCGGAAAATGGTTATGACATCAGCGAGACGGAAGTCGGCGGACTGCCGGCACTGAAGGCTGTCGGGAAGATGGAAGACAACAGCGGAAGTGTGTTCAATGACACGCTTGTCGCAGTACAGAAAGGTGACACACTTGTCACTTTTGAGTTTTATATCCATGAGGATTTTGGTGATGATGCCAATCCGATGTTTGACGCGATTCTGGAAAGTGTTTCGTTTACAGAGTAGATCATTATTGTTTTTTCTGGTGAAAGGGGTTGCCATAAAACCGCTTTCACCGGAATCTGGAGGTACTTATGAAAACAGGAAGTCGTCACATTTCCAATCAGATTACGGAGGGAGTTATCTGGAAACAGCTCCTTTTTTTCTTTTTTCCGATTTTGTTTGGCACCTTTTTCCAGCAGCTCTACAACACGACGGATGCCGTGATTGTGGGAAAGTTTGTCGGAAAGGAGGCGCTGGCGGCAGTGGGCGGGCCTGCGGCGACGCTGATTAATCTGCTGATTGGTTTTTTTACGGGGCTTTCCTCTGGTGCGACCGTGATTATTGCACAGTATTATGGTGCAGAGAAAGAGGAGGATGTGAAGAAAACCGTGCACACCGCCATGGCGCTATCCATCGCGGGCGGCGCCGTGATTATGGCGCTGGGGATTCTTTTTTCGGGCGCAGCGCTCAGGGCGATGAATACGCCGGACGAGGTTCTCTCGCTCTCCGTTGTGTATATGCGCGTTTATTTTCTGGGTGTCATTCCCTCGCTTGTCTACAACATGGGTTCGGGTATTCTGCGCGCAGTGGGGGATTCGAAGCGCCCGCTCTATTTTTTGATTCTGTCCTGTTTTGTCAATATCGTGCTGGACATTCTTTTTGTGACTGTTCTGAAAATGGGTGTGGTCGGCGTGGCAGTGGCGACTGCGCTGTCGCAGGTCGTCAGCGCGCTGATGGTGCTGGCGGCGCTGATGCGGACGCAGGATTCCTACCGGCTTTTTGTCCGGGAAATCCGTTTTTCGCCAGTGCTGCTGCACAACATCATCCGTATCGGACTGCCGGCGGGGATTCAGTCCACCATGTACTCGGCGTCGAACCTCATCATCCAGTCGAGCATCAATGCGTTTGGGACGGACACGATTGCGGCATGGACGGCATACGGAAAAGTGGACGGTATTTTCTGGATGATTATGGGCGCGTACGGCGTGTCAATTACGACCTTTGCGGGGCAGAATTTTGGCGCGGGCAAGTACGACCGCATTAAAAAGAGTGTGCGTATCTGTCTGGGCATGGCGGCATTTACGAGCGTGCTTCTGAGCGTCATTGTGCTTGCGGGCGGGCGCGTCTTTTTTGGTCTGTTTACCGACGACCCCGGCGTGGTCTCGATTGGGCTTGGGATGATGCGGGTGATTTCGCCCAGCTATATCACATACATCTGCATTGAAATCCTCGGCGGCACGACGCGCGGGTGCGGCGATGCCGTCCCGCCGATGCTCATGACCTGTGTCGGCATCTGCGTGCTGCGCGTCGTCTGGAACCTGGCAGTGGTGCCGCTGCGGCCGGAGGTCTCAACCGTGGCGTTCAGCTACCCGCTGACGTGGTCGGTGACATCGGTGTTTTTTATTGTTTACTATCTGAAAGGCGGATGGCTGAGAAGGTGCAGGGGGGTATGACCATGCCCCCTTATGAAATGCATTTAGAGTTGCGCAATGGTTTTCCGGGTAATTCATTCTCTGTTTGCCTCCAATTCTATACATTTCCATTTTTCTCCCAATATTTCAAGGATGATATCTTTTTTCATGGGAATTTCATTAAATCCAGCTGCTTTGTAGCAATAGTATGCCGAGGGATTGTTGTCAAAAACGCCCAAAGTAATTTTTTCTGCTTTCAGCATATCAAAGGCATATCGCATCGCCATCTGTATCATTCGTTTTCCGTAGCCCATGCCACGCTTACTGTCATCAACGATAATAAATCCCAAACGGATTATTGTCTTTGCCTTATCTGTATAGCGCATAATCAAATGACCAACCGGACCGTTTGCATCAGCAGCTGTTATGGGATAAAAGTTATCCGGTTCCTCACAATCGCCATTGCATTTCAGGTATTTATAATTAATATCCTCTGCCGTTATAGGATACGCACCATATCTGTCGGAACTCCATTTACGCAGAGCCCTTTCATCTTTAATCCAGCTTACTATCGCTTCCGCATCTTTTGGCTTATATGGTCGTATGATTAGCTGGTCTACTGGTTTCTTTGTCAACTGCTTTTTCATAATTTCATAAACCTGTATTACACCATTTTTGCATTCCCAGATTCCATGGTCTACGGTCTGGTAACCTAAATTAGAATATAATCTGCAAGCTGGCAGTGAAGCATCGATATCAACGCAATCATATTTTTCCCTGATTATTTCTTCCAGCTGCTTCATGATAAAAGTTCCGTAACCTTTTTTCTGATACCCCGGCAAAACATAAACTCTGGTAATATGGTTTTCATTCTTTGTTCCAGTGCCGATTATTTCCTCATTCTCCCTTAAAATGTATGTGTTTCCTGTTTCAATGTCCCTTAAAATATTATTCAGACTATGAAATTCACAAAACATATCCATAATCTCTTTCAGGTAGTACTTTGGATAGACCGTCTTGATAGTCTCCTGTACAAGTGCATATACCTGTTGTGCATCATGATTCTTAGCTAACATTAATTTCATATCCTCTTCCTCCTTGTGAATATACTCGCCGCGCGCCCCATGCACCGCTTCTGCGGCATGCTTCCTCTGCATGGGGCTGCGAATAAAAGCACCATCAAACAATATTTCTATCATCTGATGGTGCTCAAGTTACATAGCCCGCTATGCGCCCTTCATTTGGTGCAAATCTCCCACAAATTGTGACGCACATCTGACGGAAAGCATTTTTCAAACACGCTCTAATTCCTTTCGTAATGTTCTAATAATTGTTATTGATGATACGCCCATTAATAAATATTGTCAACAATTTTTTTAATGGGGCGACACCTCGATTTGCATGATGTATGTAAATTATATCCTATTGCTGGATGACAAAGCCACCCAATGGAACCGTCGGCGGATGCATGGGAATTTAAGGCGGCAGGAAATTGAGATTTATCATAGTTTTGTCGGCAGGCTGAATCTGCTTGAATAAAAAATGACCTGTCTGATTTATGAGATAAACGTTGAATGGTATCGGAAAGATTTTTTACAAGCGTTTTGGCAACTATCAGAGTGAGGCGGTTATGATACAGACAAAATCGGAAGGTATTTTTAAAATACTAAGAAAAATATTCAATGTTGTATTTTATTGCCACGCTCTGTCAGATATGCTATGCTTAAAATATGCAAATTTTAAGAGGATAAAATCATAAACCTTTTAGACATGACACAGGAATTTAGATGTTGGAAAAGCTGCAAATCTGATGGAGGACAGATTGTTAAAAATTCAATGTGAGTATAACAAGTGGCAAAAGGAGTGTAATACTGAATGGGAAGTTACTTAAATCCCGGCAACAGCGGTTTTGCTGTAGTCAGGAATGATATTTACGTGGATAAAACCGGATTGATAGGATTGATTAATCAGACAATTGACACACCGCGCCGTCTGACCTGTATCAGCAGACCGCGCCGTTTTGGGAAATCGTTTGCAGCCAAAATGTTGTGTGCCTATTATGACAGGACTTGTGATTCGGAAGGTCTTTTTGATGATTTGGAGATTGCAAGCGATGCGCAGTACCGGCGGTATCTGAATCGATATGATGTAATTTATCTGGATATAACGGAGGTGATAGGCGAGACTTCGGGTGTGGACATTGTAGCTTATATGAAAAGGAATGTCATTCGTGAGCTGACAGAACAATATCCGGATGTGAATGTCGTTGAGGGATTCGCTGCGACATTGGCAAATGCGGTGGAAACTGTTGGTAATAAGTTTATTATGATAATTGATGAGTGGGATGCACCCATCAGGGAGACAAAGGGACATCCGGATTTTCAGAGAAAATACCTAGAATTTTTGCGATCCTTATTTAAGAATAGTGCGATGACGGATAAAATATTTGCAGCAGTTTACATGACTGGCATTTTGCCTGTTAAAAAGGATGGTTCCCAGTCAGCCATATCGGATTTCAAGGAATTCACAATGATTAAGCCCAGACAGTTTGGAAAGTATGTGGGATTTACGGAGGATGAAGTCAGAATGCTCTGCCAGAATTATGGCAGTGATTTTGACAAGATGAAACGATGGTATGATGGGTATGCATTTCGAACGATTGCGTCCGTCTATAATCCTAATTCAGTTATGGAAGCAATTCACAATGATGATTTTGATTCTTACTGGACACAGACTTCCGCGGCGGAGAGTCTGATGGGGTATATCAATCTTGACTTTGACGGATTGGGTAAGACAGTGGTAGAATTGATTGGCGGTGTGGAGACAAAGGTGGACACGAACGGCTTTGCAAATGATTTGGTGACGTTTTGGGACAGGGATGATGTGCTGACACTGTTGATTCATCTGGGGTATCTGACGTATGATGAGACGACGCAGAAAGCCCACATTCCCAATGAGGAGATACGCATGGAATTTGCAAAAGCAGTCCGGCAGGTAAAACGGGATGATACCATCCGGCGGGTGCGGGAGAGCGAGCAACTGATTGCGGATACTGTCCACGGAAACGAGGAAGCGGTCGCACGACAAATAGAAAGAATCCACGAGGAGGAATCCCCACTTCATTACAACAATGAACAGGCACTTCGGAGCGTGATTAAACGTGCTTATTTCAGTTATGGTGATGAGTATGTGATGTTTGAGGAATTGCCGTCGGGTTCTGGTTATGCGGATATGATTTATCTTCCAAAAAGGGATTCTGTGTTTCCGATTTTGGTTGTTGAACTGAAATGGAATCAGTCAGCGGACAGTGCCATAGAGCAGATTCGTAACAGACGCTATCCAGAGGCTGTCAGCGGATATGGCAGTGAGATTCTTTTGGTCGGAATCAACTATGATAAAGATGCGCCAGTGGGGGAGAGACGGCATCAGTGCAAGATAGAGAAGTATGATAAAATAACGCCAGGCCATCCGTAATGTGTAGCTTCAAAAGTTCGATTGGTGTGGTGATGAAGTAAGGAGAAAAGGGTAAATGAACGAAATCAACAGGGACGACATGCTGGAGCTGACGAGGCGCATGACGCCAAAGCGCAACTGTTTCTCGCGGATTGCGGGGGCGTATTTTGATGAGGAGGGATTTGTTGACGGCACATTCAACCGCCATTTTCTGAAGCTTCCGCAGAAGGACATTGACGCCAACCTAAGGCTTGCCAAGACAGTACCATTCTCAGAGACAAACAGGAACCTTAAATACCATCCTTTTACCAAGGAGGACGAAAAGGCAGGTCACACGTGGCAGATGCTGATGGGACTCAGGGACTGTGAGCTAAAAAATGATGCACTGCTTGACTTGTTTTACGATTTTATCGGGGAAAGGTACGATTCGGCAAAACCATATGCAGTGCGCATTTTATATGGGAGCTATGATATTCCGATTAAGGCAAAGGACAAGGAAAGCCTGTGGGAATCCGAGGAGGTTTACAAGTTTATCATATGCACGTTTGGCCCGCTGCTTGACGACTATGAGGCAGGGGAGCCAGAGTGCGGATTCCTGTTTCCGGCATTTATGGACAGAAGCGCCGATATACATGGTGTCATGGTGTATCAGGCAGACGAAAAGCATCCGCATAAAGAGCTTGTGGAGCAGATACTATTTCATTGAAAAGGGCTGCCTTTTGTGGCAGCCCTTAGGAACTGTTCAGAAATAGACAAGTCAAGATGTACAAGTTATTTTTGAATAGTTCCTTACACTATCCAGCCATATAAAGCCCGTCAAACACGTCCAGCACGTTTTTTCGCAGTTCCACGACCTCGAAATTATCCAGGTGCACCCAGCCCTGCTGACCGTCCGCTGTTTCCAGGAATATCCAGTTCCAGTCGGCGGAGGTCTGCAGGAATCTGACATTCTGTGGCTTTACGGTAAAGGTATCGCTCGCTCCGATGGCAGGATGCAGGGGGAGTTCATCAAACAACTGCACCCAGTTCCCCTGCCTGAAATCATATACGTCCTGCGGGATTTCTTCGAGCATTCCGCCCTGACCAATCTGCCAGCGCACGGTAATCCAGTCGGTCTGTACGATTTCTTTCCAAATTGCGGTCGTGATAATGCCGTCTGGGGAAATGTCGCACAGGCGGATGTCGTCCTCAAAGCCTCCGATTTCAGTGATTTTCCCATTCTGGTACCGGAAAAAATGTGTGTATGGGTCGGCGCTTGGACCATCCTCGTAGAGCGCCAGCAGGATATTTTTTCCGTCAAGGCTGAGCGCCCATAGGATATTCGACACGTTGTAGCCATATCCTTCCAGCGCTGCGCTGCCGATTTGCAGATGATAGTATGCCAGTGGGTCATCATCGTGGTAGTATTGCACGGCATCGGGATAATCGGAAGGGGAGAGTGTTATTTTTTCCGCAGTGCCGTCACTGTCCAAATCCAGATAGGCGAGATTCTGCCCGCGTACCCTGTTGGAGACATTGAACAGCGTGCCAGTGTTTTGCAGGATGGACTGTGTGACGCCAAGTCCGAACTGCTGCTGTTCGGATTCCGACAACTGCGTGATGTTTTTCTGATTGAAAGCTATGTCTTTGTCCGTATACAGCATCGTGGTGTCAATGGCATCAGGATAGCTGTAATAAATCGTTATCAATCCCTCATGGACATGAAAATCTGAAATAAGTGCATTTTCCCGCACCATCGGGAGGTCGCCTGTATTGAGGTAGGAGGATAGGTTAATCCACCGGACTGCGTTGTCTGCCCAGTCGAGTGCACCATCCACATAGGATTTATCCGTCCGGAAATACAATTTATTTTCAAAAATCTGCATCTGTGGTTTTGTGCCGGGAAAAATGGGATAGAGCTGTTCCTCCTCGCCTTTTTGAGTGATACGGTAAATGCCGTCCCATCTCGCCTGATAAGTGACACCATTGTCAGAAATTTCCTCGTAAACCGCTGTTAAATCGGGTCCTGGCTCTGCATCTGTATTGGTTTCGGTCTCCTCTGGAATACCGGCTGGCTCTGATGGCGCGTCAGGGCTGTTTTGTTGTGATACATCTGATGTGACTGTGCTGTCGGCTGACGGCTGTGCGGCATACTGGCTGTCTGCGGTATTGTCGGGTGGTGTATTTTCTGCCGGACGCGCGGGGGTGGTGAGAAATATGCCGCAGCCTGCGACGGAGATTAGTGCCACCAGTACCGATACGGCGGCAATCGGTTTTCTGTAGGCGAGAATCCGTCGGATTCTGCTCTTGATGCTATTTTCGCCAAAGGACACCGGGGTCGGGAAATGCCGTTTCTGATGCCAGTCTTTGGATGCTGCCAGCGCCAGCAGGGATTCGCTGTAATCCGCTTTTTTGTCCTCCCCGAGCCGCGCAAGCACGCGTTCGTCGCACGTCTTTTCCAGTTCGCCCTGAAAGACTTTGTATAGAAACCACAGGAAAGGATTGAACCAGTGTATGCTGACAACTGCAAAGGAAACCAGCTTCCAGACAGGATCCAGGTAGCGGATATGCATCTGCTCATGCAGCAGGATGTGTTCTTTTTGCTGTGTGGTCAGCGCGGGAGTCAGGTAAATACGCGGCATCAGGATGCCCACCACGCAGGGGGATGCGACGGCGTCTGTCTCGTACACACCCTTGCAAAGCCGCATGGAGAACCGCAGGCGGTATTTGAGGCGGACATAGGAGAGCGCAGCCCAGAGCCATAGTACAGCCATCCCGAAAATCCACACGCGTGCGCCGACAGACAGAAATGGGGCGTAGGGGGCTTGTGCTGGTTCGATTCTGCCGTTTTCGCGCGCATAATAATATGTTCGTCTGTTTCCGTCAGCGCCGACAGAAACGGTGCTTCCCAAAGCGACAGCCTGCTCGTATTCCATGGTGCCTTCCAGTGCGGTCTGACAGCTGCGGTCTGAATTTTCCCATTCCAGTGTTGTTTCAATCCGGTTTGAGAGCTTGGCGACATTGCCTAGCTGAAACAGGCTCACTGTGGAGGAAATGGAAAACGGCACGACCAGACGCAGTGCCACCAGCCCCCAGAGTGCCATGGAAATCCATCGCGGCGCCCGGGCATAATTGATGAGTATGCAGATAAGTACCACGCCGCACCCGATTGTCCCATAGAAGCTCAGGCGCAGCACTTCGGCAAAGAGTTCTTCGAGAAGCATTGTCATCCCTCCTTGTTCTTCTGGCGGCTGTTGTCGATGAGACGCTGGATTTCGTCAGCCTCCTTGTCGCTTAAGGTCTTTCCCCTGGTAAAGGCAGCGATGAAAGCGGGCAGGGAGCCGCCGAACGTGTCCGCGACAAACTGCTCGCTCTGCCGCCTGTGAAAGTCCGCCTTTGGCATCAGCACAACGACTGTGCCATTGTCATTTTGGAAAATGCCGCGCTGGCAGAGACGCTTTAACATCGTGTAGGTTGTCGTGCGCTTCCAGCCAAAGGCATCCTGGCATGCCTTTACCAGATTCCCTGTGCTGATGGGCGCCGATGCCCAGATAAGTTCCGCGAAGCGCCCTTCCATGACGCCCAGTTTGTTTTCATCCATTTTTCATTCCGCCTTTTTTGCTGTTTTTTTGTAGAAAATATTGTGCGCAAGAATCGTATTGCATATTTTGTGAGGCAGTTTGCCTGCCATATTATTTTGTCTAATAATATTAGACAATTATAGTCTAATGCCGTTAGACACATTTGTCAAGCGAATTTTGCGTGGTTTGATGCTTGTAACAGGAAGCCGAAGGCTGAATCTGCTTTTGCTGACGGCTGGACAGCAACAGCTGCTACAGGCATCCAATAATATTTTTGTGATAGCGATAGTAATATAGGTTTTCGTATGGTATTATGATATTGAGAAACAAATGATTGGGCGCATTGGATGGGAAAGGCAGGACAGGGCTGGTTATGACGACAGACAAACTTATGGGCATGCTTGAGGCATCGCCTGAAAATTTTAGGGACATTGCATTTACGACGGACATGCAGATTTCTTTTGGCGAATATCTGACAGAGCTGATGCAGGAAAAATCATTTGACAGTTCCAGGCTGATTAAGGAAGCCTGCCTTAGCAGGACCTATGCATATCAGTTTATCAGTGGGCAGCGAATTCCGGGACGCGATATTATTATCCGCATTGGGCTTGCCATGCAGCTTGACGTGGAGACGGTGCAGCGCATGCTTGCGATTGCGCAGAAGGGAACGCTCTATCCAAAAAAAAAGAGGGATTCGGCTATCCTGTACTGTATCCGCAGGAAAATGAAACTGGATGAGACGAACATCATATTGCAGGACATGGATGAAGAGCCATTACTGTAAAGATAAAGGGAATAGGGGGTTAAATGGGCAGAACAATTGCAGAAGTGCGGGAAGGCTTAACCGGGGGCAGCCTGCCTGACGCGGTACAGGCAGACTATGAGGTGATATCCTGTTATCAGGATGCGGACAAAAAACAGACATATCTGGTGAGGCGAAAAGAGGACGGCCGGAAGTTGGTGCTAAAGTGTGCACAGGGCGAATATCTGGCTTTTTTGCGAGAGGAGGCAGTATTTTTCAGGGACAGGAATTTTTCCTTTTTGCCGTGTTACATATCCTACTATGAACAGGAGGGGAACGGCTTTTTATTCAGGGAGTATATAGATGGCTCAACCATCTGGGATATTGTCGAAAGGCGTGGGGCATTTTCACAGAAGGAAGCGCTCGTCATATTAAAGAAGCTTGCTGGTATGCTGAAAATGCTTCACGAGGAGAATCCGCCGGTCATCCACAGGGATTTGAAACCGCAGAATATCGTCATGACGGCAAAGGGGGAATGCTACCTGATTGACATGGGGACGGCAAGGCAGTATGAGGATGACAAGCAGCAGGATACGGTGGTTGTGGGGACAAGGGCAGTTGCCGCACCGGAGCAGTTTGGCTATAGCCAGACGGATGAGCGGACGGACATTTATGCGTTTGGGATTCTGATGAATTATATGCTGACGGGCAGTATGCGGCTGGAGGAAGATACTACACTTCTGGCGAGGGTGCGGAAAATAATTCTGAAGTGTACGGCATTTAGTCCCGGCGAGCGGTATCAGGATATGTCTGAGATTGAGACGCAGCTTGACAGGCTGCTGCAGGATAAGCAGAGCCATTATAAAATCCGCAGGGCGGCAGAAGCGGTTCTGGTGGCAGCAGCGCTCCTGATCTGCATTGGTTTTGCAGTGGAGAAGGTAAAGCTGCTGATGCATCCGGAAGCCATATTCGAAGACAGGCTCCTTGAGACAGCAGTGCGGCAGGAGCTGGGAAAAAAGCAGGGCGAAACCATTTACCTGTCAGAGCTTGCCGGTGTCGAACAGCTTCTTGTTTGTGGCGATGCGGTTCTTTCTGATTATGGGCAGCATACACATTATATGAAGGAGCACCGGATAGACTATCAGACCATAGAAGGGATGGGTACGATCCGGGATATTTCCCTGCTGAAAAAGATGCCGAACCTTAAAATCCTCGTGCTTGACAGGCAGGCGATAACGGATATTTCCCCCTTGGAAGACCTGGATTTGGAAATCGTGTCACTGTGCTGCAATGATATCAGCGACATCAGTCCGCTGCAAAACAGCAAATCGCTGACATGTCTTTACATTGCGGAGACGCAGGTGGACGATATCGGCGCGCTTGCGGACAAGGAGGGGCTGCGGATTCTTGATATCAGCTATACGCGGCTTTCGACCCTGGAGCAGCTCAGGGGCATGAATGTCAGCGAACTCAGCATGTTTGGACTTGTTCCCGAGGATTATGCCCCGCTTGGGGAACTTCCGCTCAGGAAGCTGGAGATAATGGGGGTGTCTTCCGATGGAATTACAGTGATAGGGCGGATGGAAAGCATGGAACAGATGACGATTTACAGCAGTAACATTGCAAGTTTACAAGTGTTTAGGCGTTTGAACAAATTGAAGTATCTGGATGTGTGGGGCAATAAACTCAAAAATCTTGATGGTTTGGAAAATATGCCGGATATCACACATTTGGATATCGGTGAGAATCCCATAACAAAAGTTGAGATTCCTTCGCAGAATCATTTAAGCTTTTTCGGAATCAGGAACTCAGGCGTGAACGATTTATCTTTTTTGGAGGAAATGCCGGAGCTGAAAACCTTTCACATCAATTATGTCCAGAAGAAGCTATTGGATGAAATCATGCCGGAACCGCCTTTTGTGGTGAATGTTTCGGGATAGGGCGTGTTTGAAAAATCATTCCCATCATCTGCACGCCCCGCTTTGCGTGATATTTGCGTCAAATTCAGTCGACGTAGCCCGCTACGACTCCTTCATTTGGCACAAATCTCCCACAAATTGTGACGCCCATCTGACAGAAAGCATTTTTCAAACACGCTCTAAAGCACAAATGATGTATTGACAATGTATGGAGTATGCACTATACTTCGAATAGAAGTTAAGGAATTGTAGGAAAATAAGTGATGCAGATTGCGCAGGATATTTCTTCGAGGTTAAATTGCTAAAGCAATTGTCAAAAAACGCAGTCGTAGCGGGCTACGGCGAGGCTTTTTGACATGCATAATCGGAGAAATAGCCAAGTCAAGATGCGTCAGTTATTTTTCTACAGTTCCTAAGGATGCGTTGAGATGGTGAAAGGGTGGGGCATATGGCAACTACGAATATAACAATGAGGATAGATGAAGAGTTGAAGGCGCAGGCAGAAGAGTTATTTGCTGATTTAGGACTCAATATGACATCTGCATTTACGGTGTTTGTAAAACAGGCAGTGCGGGAACAACGTATTCCTTTTATGCTTTCAAGGGAATCAGTAAATGCAGAAACTTTGGAGGCAATGGAGGAAGTAAAACAGATGAAGCAGCATCCGGAATTCGGAAAGTCATATACGGACATTGATGAAATGATGGAGGAATTGCTGAAATGAAATATACAGTAAAGCCCACTTCAAAGTTTCAGAAAGATTTGAAGAAGGTGCAGAAAAGAGGATATGACATCTCTCTTTTGACAGATGTTATTAAAAAGCTGGCAAATGGTGAGGAGCTGCCTGCGAGAAATAGGGATCATGTCCTTTCTGGTGATTATGCTGGTTTAAGGGAATGTCACGTTACGCCCGATTGGCTGCTTGTATATGAGATTGATGATGAAAGCATCATATTGTATCTGACCAGAACAGGAACGCATAGTGATTTATTTTGAATGTGGAAAGTCGTTAATGGAAGAGTTAACGGCTTTTTTTTGTGCAAAATAATGAAATAAATGTAATTATTCCGCAAACTGCGTACCAAATGCACAAATATAAAGAGTATAATTATATGAGCATTTGTTAACCAAAAGTACCATAATGCACATGGGCATTGCGAAAGGAGTGGGGCGCTATGAGACAGACCAAAAAGCAATTGCGGCGGATAATTGCAGTATTGTTATCAGTCGTGCTTGTGTTTTCGACTTTTGAAGGGATATCCTTTACCGGATATGCGGTGGAAAATACAGGCGTAGGGGACATTGATACAGAGACACATGCACAGGAGGAGGAGAAAGAAGACGACACAAACGTATCTGCCGTGGGTACGACGGAGGAGGAAGTGCAGTCTTCCGAAGAAAAAGCCGTGGAGACGGAGGAAGGTACGCAGGAAGAGCCGTCGTCCGAGGGGGAGAAAAATTCTTTGACACAGGAAGAGGGCATCTCCCAGGAAAGTGCTTTGGAAGAAAATGTTTCGGAGGTATCTGCGACTGAGTCCGAAGAAGAAGTCGAGGAACCATTGACGGATGAAGAACTGCGCATAAATGGCGAGGACGGTGAAGCGTATACAGGAACAGCGGAAACGTATGAAAATGGATGGCGAGAATTAATCATATGTGAAAGCGATTTTGAGGAGTTTTATAATAATGCCGAGACTGGTGATGCTGACGCACAGAAGTCCTTTGACGATGCTGCGATTGAGGATATTCTAACAGTGCATGCAGAGGACACGGATAAGTTTGATTCCATTAAAATCGAGTATAATGTCATTACAGATCATAAAGCGATATCACAATCGCTCTGGAATGCCGTTGCACAATTTGGGGGCAGAAAGGAGATATTTTACGCAAACTTTTTTTATGGGAAGGAGGAAACACTTGAATTAAGGTGGTCTTTTAAAAACCCGGAGGTGGCAGAACAGGATGTCAATATAGAGGTCACAAAACTTGAATTACAATCGGACGCAGGAGCCGGTGCAGTGATACGTTTTGCAAATACATCCTTTCCGGCTGAAAAAGTGGGCTTAGACACCTATACAAACAATACGGAAAAGTATCAGATGCTGGCCGTGGCATTCGGCGATACATACATAAAGCTTGCAGCATACGAAGGCACTGGCGAGATAGAGGGCATTCAGGGTGAGTACTGGACCGGTGAGAACGTAAAAGAGGCAGGATTTGGTTTTGAGGATATAAAGCGCCTGACTCCGGAAACGGAGTATACCTTGAAAAAATTTTCTTATAAGGGAGATATCTGGACAGATGACGAAAATGGGCGCACAGGGCTTGATATTAATTATCTGGACATGGAAAAGGACGGGGGATTAACGACCGAAGAAGTCCGGAAGATATTAGAAACGTATCATAAGGGAAAGATCTATGATGAGATTTATATCATACAGCCTTCAGGTGAATCCAATGTAATTTATAAAGATATGGCAGATATGCTTTATCCGTATCTGAATACCGATACCAAAGACTGCAGGCTGCGGTTTGGTTTTATGGAAGAAAACGGCGACTGCAAAGAGTGGAAGCTCTGGAATCCGCAGGAGATGCAGGACAGCGATCAGACTGTTGCGGCGGATATGACTATTGCAGATGGCAAAATCAGCGTGACAATACGGAAAAAGCCGGATTTTAGGGCTGAAAAAGCGGAGCTTAGCTTTTCCATGGAGAAAAGGGATGGCACGGAAGCATCCGCCATTATTGATATTCTGGGAACAGACGAGGGTCAGCTTATCCTTAGGAAGAGTGACAACAGGGAAGAGGACGTATGGGCATGGTATGGCAGCAATGATGAATGTGTGTGGCTTGATATCGATGCAGCCAGCGAAATGACGGAAGGCGTATCATACACCGTGGAACGATATGAATACGCGGGCGATATATGGACCTGGACAGATGATAGCGGAGAGCATACCGGGCTGAACATCAATTACGGCGGCGCAGGCGTAGAAAATCTGGATGTGGATACCATCAGGGAAATATTAAGCCGCCGTCCGGAAGGAGAAAAGTTTGACGAAATCCGGATTGAACAGCCGGCAGAAGGAAAAGAAAACTTCATTCCAGGAGAAGCCGTGATGGAAGCCTGCAAATATCTGGATCCGGAGACCGAAGCGGAAGATAGACGCGTAATATTTGTCTTTATAGATGAGTCAAACGAAGCAGCTACCGAATGGCGGATTGTCAATCCAAAGGCAGACCAGGAAGACCAGACTGTCTCGGCAGAATTAATTGTCACAGAGGACACAGTTGCCATAAAGGTGACAAAGAAACCGGAATTTGAGGCAGATCGCACCGAGGTTGGCTTTACAAGAAATGAAGAGCGCGACGGCAGTACAGTGGCAAGCATTAAAAAGGTGTTGGACGCTGAAGAAAATGGGATTGCATTCCATGATGACACAGGAAAAATCATAGACGGTTATTATGGATATGATGCGGACAACGTATGGCTTGGCATCGGCATAGAAGAACTGGAAGCCGGAAAGGAGTACAAGGCAGGAAAAAGTGTTTACAGGGGAGACTGTTATACATGGACGGACGAGGCGGACGACACAAAGATATACGCCGGACTGAACATCAACTACCGCGCCGCGGGAAAGGAAGAGGCGCTCACCGCAGAGGAAATCCAGCAGATATTAAGCGGCTGGGGCAGTGAACGGTTTGATGAAATCTTTCTTGAACAGCCCTGTAAAAATGACAGCAATGTCATTTCAAAAGCGGCAGCGGACGTGCTGTACCAGTATTTAAAGTCGAAAGAGGACAACGAGGAACGAAGATTGTTCTTTGTATTCGTCAACGCAGAGACAGGTTCGCGCATGGAATGGGGGCTTATGAATCCACAGGAGGAGCAGGAGGGTGACCAGACAGCCAACGCCGTAATGGACATTTCCGGCGACAATGTAAGCCTGACCATTTCAAGTCCGGTACTGAAAGCCGAGCGCGTCACGTTTGGTGTCGGGAAAGAAATGACGAAAGACCCTGACAGCGCCGTCCTGATAAAATTGTTCGGGGAAGCGGAATGCGACCTTGTATTTCAGGCGGATGGGGAACAGGACGTATATGGCATCAGCAGGGTAGACCGAAATACCAACATTTTCTGGATTTCACCGTATGATGTCAGCAGAATCAGGGGCGGCAGGACATACAGCGTGGGAAGGGACCGCTATCTCGGGGATGTGACGGAGGATGACATCCTGATATCGTCATTCAACAGGCTTTATGACCAGGAGCGGTTCACGCCGGCGCAGCTTGAGGAAATCGTGGCATATTACAGGAGCAAGGGAAGAAGCTTCCGCTCAGTGACAATACAGCAGAAGCGCGTGGACGGCATCCCGGATATCATAGACAAAGACCTTTACAATTACGCGAGGCGGATACTCGACGATACGCCTGACCGGAGACTGTCCTTTAGCTTCTGCGGCTGCCAGGGCACGGATAAGAACCGCCTTCCGCTCAACTGGGAAAAGCAGGAGTGGGATAACCTGCATAAATATATGGAATATGCGGAGTTTGGCTACTATTATTTGCAGGACGACTTTATCTGGTCATTTGTCAATCCGACAGAGGCAGTTAAGGACATAGATGCGAATGTGACGCTGAAAACGGAAAAAAATAAGGGCATCACCATACAGCTGGCGGACAACCGACCCTACAGTGCGGATGACGTGTCATTCAGCTATTATTGCGACCCGCAGGCAGTTACCGGAACTGCACTTGAGGCGGCGCTTGGAAAACCAGAAGATTTCGGCGGTGACAAGGCGACCGACCTGTTTGTGCTGGATAAGGAGACAAATGCACCGGACAACCGCGTGTCAGCCTGCTACATGACAAATGAAGAGTGGGGAGACGGGTATGGAAATCCGCCGTATAACAAGAATTACAGCCTGTATTTTAACAACGTGCGAGAGTGGATACCGGGCAGGGAATTCTGGGTGACTAAAATGGAGTATCTGTCAGATATGGCAGAGAAGGAGTTCCAGCTGCCGGCGCTTCCGGAGGGAGCGCAGAATCCGGTATGGCAGTCCCATAACACAGACATTGCAACCATAGACGGAGACAAACTAAAACAGGTGGACGGCAACGAAGGATATGTACATTTTTCCGTGACCTACACTCTTGGCGGCGAGGAGTACCAGAAAGCCTACAGGGTGTATATGGCAGAGCGTGTCATTCCAGTCACAAAGATTCGGTTCGACCGGAAGAGCCTCACGATGGAAGCGCCTCCTAAGAATGCAGACTGGGAAGCACTGGAATATCTTGAGGTAAAATACTATCCGGCAAACGCGACAATTGACATGGACCAGTCCAGCCTCAAATGGACAACATCCGACAATAAGGTTGTGACACTGGTCAGAGACAGCAGCGGCAGATGCGGGGGCGAGATCAAGGCAGTCGGCGCAGGAAAAGCGACGATAAGGGCAGAATACAAGGAAGGAATTTATGCGGAGTGCGAGGTAACCGTCGAGGAACCCATTGTCATTGAGGATGAAAAATGGCCGGAACCCTATGCGGTGACCAACTTTGACACAAGCCTTGCCGATGTCGGGTTTCCAAAAGATGACAACGGTGAGTGGCGGTGGAAGGATCCCGGCACAAGCCTTGCGCCGTACGCGGATATGGAGTGGCACCTCTTTGCCGCCGTTTACACCAGAAATGCCGACAAGAAGACAATGGAGGCAATGGTAGGCGTCAGGATGATTTCCATTGCAGGCGCAGAGATTTTTGCGTCCGAGTATGAGGATATCCCGGCGGCGCTGACAAAAGACAAACGCATCCTGCTGGATGTGTATCCGCATGTCGAAAACGGAGACTACACGTATGACATTGCGCAGAATGATAAGTACAGGAACAAAATAGACATTCGGTGGAGCGCTACCCCTGCCGGAATATTAAGTGCGGCTTCCGGCGTAGATGGCACAAATGCACAGTGGTTTACGGCAAATACACCCGCCGGAAAGAAAAACATTACCGTTTCCATCGTGAATAAACAGACAAACAAGGTTCTTGCAAAGGACAGCATTACCATAAATGTCACCAACAAGCCGGTCATGGATTTCGGGGCGATGAAGGTCGCTGTTGACGGTGTTTTGCAGGAATACAACCAGTGGATCCGGCTTGACAGGGATGCAAAAGCAGCAGGCGTGATAGCGTTTTCGACGGACAACGCCGAGAATAAGGCATACACGCTTACCGCAAAGAGCTCTGACCCATCCGTCCTTCAGGTAAAACCGGACGGCAGCAGCCAGATTGCATACACCATAAAGAATTATGGCAAGGCACAGCTCACCGTGACGGCAAATGATGAGATTAAGAGCAGCTGGAATATTGAAGTATCCATTCCGGATAAAATGCCGCAGATTGTCCAGTCGCAGGTGACCATCAACAAGGCAGGCACCGATAAGAGCGCGTTGCTCACGATTGCCTATGCGGACGGCTACCATGCCGATGGGGAAAATGCGGTGACCGTTGACGGAAGCGATTTTACATTTGCAAACGGGCGCCTGGCGCTAAAAAATACAAACTTAAAGGGAACGGCGCAGGCAAAAGTCAGGATAAAGTGCACCAGTGACGATGGCAGGGACAGCTTTACAGCCGAGAAGACCGTCAAGGTAAAGATAGTGGATAAGCTGCCAAAGGTTACGATAAAACAGACGAAAAAGGTCAATGCATTTTATAAAAATACTGCGGACAGCCATGCCGGAACCCTGACAGTGGGCGTAGGAAATGCCAATGTCTCCAAGGTCAGGTCAGATGCGTCTTCCGATTTCGACATTGTTCCGGCAGACGGCAGAAACGTCTACAAAATTACGTTGAAGGAGGGGAAGCAAAACGCATTCCAGCCAAAAGCCAGGGTGCTGTACACGGTAACGGACAGCACAGGAGCAAGCTTTGACGTGGAAAAGGAATTGAAAATAGCGGTTGAGAACAAGGCGCCCGCGCTGGTGCCCTCCGCAAAGACAGATACCCTTTACCCGAGGGCAGGTTTTGACGATTCCGTTCTCACATTGTCAGACAAGGCGACAGGAAAACCTGTGAAACTGACATCCATAAAATACAACAACAATGAAATTACCAATCCGGTTTCACTGAACAAGAATGCCTATGATGTCGTACTGGAGGAGGATGCAGGGATTCGTTTTACGCTCCATAATGGGCAGAACGACAACTACGCAAAGGGAACAGACAAGATTACACTAAGCGTGGAAAGCAGTGAATGGACGAAACCGGTCAGTGTATCCTACAGCATGAAAGTGGATGTCAATCAGCCGAAGCTGAAACTAAGCAGTGCAAAACTGACATTAAATAAAAACGAAGCTTCCGGCATCCATCAGTCCGCAGAGCTTACACTTGCGCTTGCAGGGCGCGCAACGCCGTTTGACGGATATGTGACCTTTGACGGCGCAAAGGATATGCTGAACCATGTGATTGCACTTGATGACAGAGGGGAAGGCAGAATCGGCGTAAGGCTGAACCTGTCAAAGGAGGAACTAAAGACACTTTCGGAGGGAAGTTATCCATTTACATTGACAGCGCACAAGGATGGCTGGGCAAACGGAGCCTCGACGACGCTCAAAGTCGATGTCAAGGACTTCTCAACAGATAAATGCATCAAGGTTAGCAAGAAAGGCAGTATCGACGTGCTGCGGCGCAGCCAGACCTATATCGCGTATACACCGAAGATTTCCAACCTGGCGGGAGACATTATAGACGGATGGATTACAGGGGCGGACGCTTATCTGTTTGAGTCGGAGTATGATGCAGAGACCGGACAGCTGCGCGTAAGGGCAAGACAGAACGGAATGGAAGAAGAAACATGGAATTACTCGACAAAGGGCAGCTATAAGGTAACACCGGTATTTTTGATGGAGACGGCGTTTGGACATCAGTATGAGGTCAAGGCAGCCGAACAGGTCGTGAAAGTGACACAGGGCAGGCCCAGGGTTGCTGTCTTATCCGAATATGGGAACACGCTGTACAGGGACGCAGGAAACGGCATGCTGACATTTGCGATTGCCGCGGAGCTGTCAGGTGAAAACATAGCGATTCAGGATGTGACACTGGCAAATTACAGGGACGATTTAAATGTCACATATGACGAAGAAATGGGCATGGTAACACTCAGCCAGACTGCGATGAAGGAAATCACAAAAAATGCGAAGACATGGGGTATCAAGCTTGCCGTCCGGTATGCCGATAAGGCAGGAAATGAGAAGGATGCTATTGTGACATATAAGGTTGTTATCAAATAACAGGATTCGGTCATGCACCTTTCAGCCAGAAGTATATTTCATGGCGCCTGGGGATATCATAAGACAGATGAAAACGATATAAAAGCTGGAGTTTAGAAAATGTTTAGAAAAATTATTAGCACTCCCCATTGACGAGTGCTAATAATTGTGTTATAACACATATATAACAAATAAAACAACAGCTTAAAAAAGCTGCCACACAATAATTTATATGTATAGGAGGAATGTATTATGTTATTACCAAGTGCAAATGTTATGAACAGTATTTTTGGAGAAAGTTTATTTGATGATTTCTTTGAGGATTTTGCCCGCCCGATGAGAACGGCTTCCCGCTACAACAATACCACAGGCATTATGAGGACGGATGTCAAGGAAAGCGATACCGGCTATGAGCTGGACATCGACCTGCCGGGCTGCAAGAAGGAAAATGTGAAGGCGGAGCTCAAGAACGGATATCTGACCATCAACGCGGAGACCAGCCAGAATAACGACCAGAAGGATGAAAACGGAAAATACATCCGTCGGGAGCGGTATTACGGAACCTGCAGCAGGAGCTTTTATGTGGGCGAGGATGTCCAGCAGGAGGATATCAAGGCAAGGTTTGAGGACGGCATCCTGAAGGTGTCAGTACCCAAGAAAGAGGCAAAGCCTGTCATCGAGGAAAGCAAATATATTCCGATTGAGGGATAAAACAAAAATATAAGTTTTATAAAAAACGGTGTGGCGCGTGCCATGCCGTTTTTTATGTACATGGGCGTCCAAAGGAAATTAATAGAGCTGCCTTATGCTATTGATACAATTCATTGAATCAACTATACTGTATTATGTATAGTTTTTTCCCTCAAAAGTGAGAAATCTGCTGATGTGAAAAAATGAATCTGATAACAGACTGAATGATACCATGTGAAAGAGGAATCTTGTATGAAGAATGTATATAAACTTGAATTTCATGCGGGAAGCAAAGAAGAATTACTGCCTGATTTTGAATCTGAATTTCCGTATATTGCGTCTAATGCAGAACTTGACAAATATGTTGGGCGTTCTGCGCCGTGGCATTGGCATAAGGCAATAGAACTTTTCTATATGAAAAGCGGCACATTGGAATATTACACCCCGAAAAAGAAATTGTCCTTTTCGGCAGGCTCTGGGGGCTTTATCAATTCAAATGTCCTTCACATGACTAAGGCTGTTTCCCGGACAGAAAAAAATATACAGTGGCTGCATATTTTTGACACAGCTCTCATTTCTGGAAACTATGGGAATAAAATTGAGAAAAAGTATGTTATGCCAATTACGGCGAATCCCCAGATTGAAATATATGCTTTCCACCCCGATAATTTTGTACACGCAGATATACTGGAATTGATAAAACGGACATTTACTTTATGCGAGAATGACATTGGATATGAGATAAAAATAAGGGAAGCCCTGTCCCGAATATGGCTAAAGCTTTTTGAGCTGTTTTCTGCTTCCTTTGACGGGAAAGGAAAATATGATAAAAATGACGAAAGACTTAAGAAGATGTTAATTTACATACACGAACATTTTGCGGATAAGATTGCGGTTTCAGAACTTGCCGCAGTTGCATGTTTAAGCGAACGGGAGTGCTTCAGGCTGTTTCAAAGCTATTTGCATACAACGCCCACAAAGTATGTCCAAAGTTACCGTTTACAGCAAGCCTGTGAAATGCTCATAAACGGACAGGACACAATTACAGACATTGGACATGCTTGCGGGTTAGGAAACAGCAGCTATTTTAGCAAGATTTTCCGTGAATACCAGAACTGTACGCCCATAGAATATCGGAAGAAATGGCAGGATAGTCATATATTATGTCCGAAATAAAATAGATACCTAAAAAATTCTGCGTTATAATGATATATGAAACAGATTTTGTTATATCATTTTAAGGAGAACGCCATGTTTTACGAAGTCAAAGATTTTTTGGAAACCGCAGATAAGGAGACTTTGCATATTATTTCCAATGCAAGGAAGCTTACAAGAGAATACTATTTTACGGATTATGATGATACCAAAAGAAAAAATGAGATTTTGAAAGAACTGTTGGGAGCTGTTGGGAGAAATGTTGCCATTGATGTCCCGCTTCATTGTGACTATGGGAAAAATATATTTCTTGGTGACGATGTTATTATCAATATGAATTGTACATTTGTGGACAATAAGCCCATACGGATTGGCAGTCGGGTATTGATAGCATCTAATGTTCAGTTTTATACATCTGCCCATCCTGTTTTACCACAGGAGCGTTTCGTTTCAGGCTGGGAAGAAACTGGGACAACATTTTTCAGAACGTATGCCCGTTCCATTGAAATACAGGACAATGTATGGATTGGAGGGGGTAGCATTATTTTAGCCGGCGTAACAATCGGGGAAAACAGTGTGGTTGGCGCAGGAAGTGTTGTTACCCGTTCCATTCCCGCAAATTGTGTTGCTGTTGGAAATCCGTGTAAAGTGATTCGCTGTTTTACAGAGAAAAGCGAAAAAGCATAATGGACTATCAACACAGAGTATGTAATTTTGCACACTTTACAAGACACATTAGAAGAATGGATACATGAAAAAATACCCGCATTCTGAGAGGCTGTTTAATTATTCTTGCCATATGGGGAATAGACAAGGAGGACACATGGATAAAAATGAAAAATGGCTGCAATGGGCAGTGGAATTACAAAGTCTGGCACAGGCAGGAATTTTCTATGGAAAGGACGTTTTTGACAAAGAACGCTATGAAAGGATTAGAGAAATTGCAGCAGAAATGATTTCTTATAAAACAGATATTTCAATGGATAAGGTCAAAAATCTGTTTTGTAACGAAATTGGGTATCAAACACCTAAAATTGACTGTCGAGCTGCTGTTTTTCAACATGATAAAATTTTGCTTGTGCAGGAGAAAAATGGAACATGGTCATTGCCTGGAGGCTGGGTTGACGTTAATGTTTCAGTAAAAGAAAATGTGATGAAAGAAGTGAAAGAAGAAGCGGGTTTAGATGTGACGGCTGATATGGTTATTGCCGTACAGGACAGGGAAAAGCATAATTTACCTGTCTATGCCTATAAGGTGTGCAAAATATTTGTATTATGTTCAGTCATAGGGGGCGAATTTCAATCCAATATAGAAACCATATCAAGCAACTACTTTGGGATGAACGAGCTGCCTATCCTTGCAACAGAAAAAAATAATGAGGAACAGATAAAGATGTGTTTTGAGGCATATCAGTCTGAAAACTGGAAAACATTTTTTGATTAGTATTTTGGGGCGTTGGAGGAACGATGGCGGAAAATGGATTGCAGGACGAAGGGGAAGCGAGGTATCAGATGAAAAAATATAATTTTTACGGATGGGAGCAGGCGGATGTTCTGGCGGTAACAGACCAGTACGCGGGAATTCGGACGCCGGCTGATTTATATGACGCCCTGTCGGAAATCTGGTGTGCGGACACTTGCGCACCGAGAATGCGCGGGGAATGGACACCTGAAAATAAGACATTGGGGCAGTGTTCCATCACGGCATTTCTGGCGCAGGACATTTTCGGCGGCAGGGTATATGGAATCCGCAGACCGGATGGAAACTATCACTGCTACAATGTGGTCGGTGACTGCTGCTTTGACCTGACCAGCGAGCAGTTTGGCGACGAGGTCCTTGACTATCAGGATAATCCGGAGCAGTTCCGGGAAACGCATTTTGCAAAGGAGGAAAAACGCCTGCGGTACGAATATTTGAAAAATGCACTGCAAAAATGATGCAATTTAGATACAATCCTGTTTTATAATATACACACAGCCGCATAAGGAAATAAACTGCGCTGACCAATGGTCATTAATGGGCTGTGAAAAAGAATGAAAACAGGGGTGTGACAAATGAAATGTACAGAAGATAAGATGCAAAAAGGCGGTAAGATAATCCGCACGCTTGGCGCTGCCATGACAGTTGCGCTGCTTGCAGGGTGCAGCGGCTCCCGCGCACAGGAGGCCGCGTACAATGAGCCGGAACCAGAGGAGAGGACATCCGTCACGCTGGAATTTGCAGACATAATCCGGACAGAGACTCAGGAAAATCCGGTACGGCAAAATCCGGCAGGGGAAACCGAAACCCAGGAAACGGAGACAACGCAGCCAGAGCCCGAAGGATTTCCCCTGAAGCTTGCTTCTGAGGACTGGGGACTTTCGTTTGGGGAGCCGGGCACGCAGCCGGTGGGAAATGCGCTGCCGGAGGATTTGGCGTGGTATGACGCCTATTTTGTCGGGGATGGCAGTGAAAAGGTCATTTACCTCACGTTTGACTGCGGATACGAGAATGGCAATACCGGGGCGATACTGGATGCGCTCAAAAAACATAACGTTCCGGCGACCTTTTTTGTGGTAGGACATTTTCTGGAGACTGCGCCTGACCTGGTAAAGCGCATGGTGGAGGAGGGGCATATGGTTGGCAACCACACCTACCACCATCCTGACATGTCTGCGATATCCAGCCTGGACACATTCGAGAAGGAACTTGATGATGTGGCGGAGTCGTTTTATGAGATTACAGGCACAAAGCTGGCACCATATTACCGCCCGCCACAGGGAAAGGCGAATGCGGAAAATATCAGGATGGCACAGCAGCTGGGGTACAGCACGATTTTCTGGAGCCTTGCCTATGTGGACTGGGATACGGAAAACCAGCCAAGCCATGACGCGGCTTTTGACAAGCTCACATCGCGCATTCATCCAGGTGCAATTGTGCTGCTCCACAATACATCCCGGACAAACGGCGAGATTCTGGACGAGCTGCTGACAAAATGGGAGGAGATGGGGTATCACTTTGCGCCATTGTCACAGGAATTTAATCCGTCAGCATAATGGGCTGCCCTGCTCGATTGTGGATAACATGTGGATATGTATGAATCATGTTCACATCGTGTGCATAATTTGTGGATAACGATAAATTGAGGATAAAATATGTGCTTAAAATTCTCCCAATGGGCAGGCAGCCATGCAGAGACCACAGGCATGTTTTCTGCCATGTGTTTTGATATATAGACTTCTTTTTTCATTGCATAGCCTGTAGTCTATGATGTCACTTCTCAATGAGCTGCTATTCCACTGCACGTTATGTAATGCTTTATGCGGGCAGGCGTCGACACATTTTCTACAGCCTTCAGGGCAGTTACTATGTAAGACCTTCTCACCATAAACAAATGGTTCATTCATTAGAATTACAGATAATCGGACTCTTGGACCATATTTTTTTGTGACAACAACGTCATTTTTTCCAATCCAGCCTAATCCGGCATTGACTGCGGCAAACTTAAAGGAAAAGGGGGCAGTCAAATCAATTTCGTTGTCTTGTGCTAACGGCGGGATATAATATGGTATTTCATTTTTGCAAAGCATTTCTTTCAGCCGAATTTGGATTTTCTCGACTATTTTTTTGGCATCCTGAATCCCTTTTTCAAACATTTCCTCAGAATAAGTTTCGATGGTAAGCTGTTCTCCGAAGGGAACGGCAAATACCAGGGCAGATTGATAAGTGTCTGCATATGCGCTGTACGCAATATCTGTAAATCCATAAAGAACTTCGGGATATTCTGAAAATATGCTGCGGATATTCTTTTCAATCATGTGCAAGACCTCCTCGGCAAATTACATGGGCTCTTCTTTTTCATTTCCACCTTTTATTGCCATAATATGCGCATCCAATCTGTCATTAAACGCTTTGTCTCCATATGGTCCCATAAAACGAAAACCATCCCTGTGTATCATATGATCCGGCTCCGTAGCTATCCAAACTTCTGTTTCCCATGCCAATTCTTCTGGACAATTTCGATAAACAGAATTATTTTCAAAAGCGGTAATAAAAACAGCCTTCCTGGCATTTTCTCCCAATACCTGCTGGAGTTCCAACTTCCTCTGTGGCGTAATCGGATTAGATGTATGATATGCTTCTATAAGATAAATCCAGTCTTTTTCAGGGGAATATGCAACCACATCTGGCAGGATGCTTTGTGTCAAATCTGAAAATCCAATTTCTTTCAACTTTTCTTTTTCATGTATCAATCCATACTTATTATCTGAATCTCCGCAATACAAAAGAATCGCCCCATACCCAAAACGCGGAAGTAATTCCTCTATAATTTGCTTTTGAATTGCATTATGCTCCCCATCTCTTAAATGTATTTCCCTGCCGTCGGGCGTATATACAGCCAATTTAGGAATGTCCCTTTTCGTCGATACCCTTTTTTGATATGTGGGGTGCATCTTGTTAAATGCTTCTACCTGTGTAAACCAGTCAGACTGTCCATAGTTCTTAATAATCCGTGAATACTCGCTATTAATCTTATACCCCCTTGTCGGATTGCTTGTATTAGAACCCGGTTTTGAATTGACCACTATCGTAGCTAAAAGAAGTCTGGACAAGTCTCTTCTCTTAATATCATCATATGAGCTGCTGCTGATATTTTCCTCAAAATATTGGTTTTCATAGGCAATAATTTCACGAGTAGTAAGCGAATAATCATAGTTGGAATCTTTTATTTTTTTCCAGCCAGCCGATGTTTTCACATCTCCCACCGCCAAAAATGCCATAGCCATTTTTTCTTTTTGCCTTTCCGTCAAATCATCTATTGGAACGCCAAGCGCTTCAATGATTTGCAGTGATTGTTGAATCAATTCCTGAACTTTATCGGATTTTTTATTGAATGTCCGATAATCAATTGTTGGCAACGTTTTGTAATCCATCATGCCCTCCCTCCAAACAATGAATAACTGCTTTTGCTAATTTATAAGCAAATATTGGCGGCACGGCGTTTCCTATCTGCGTAAACTGACTTTCCTCTGTACCCATGAATTCAAACCAATCCGGAAATCCCTGTAGACGCGCAGCTTCGCGAACTGTAATCCGTCTTCTTCGCCCATCGGGAAGTTTAATCCTATGCATATCACTTGTTGAACCCGCAAGATTTCTGCATGTCAATGTCCGTGCCGGTCTATCAAGATGCAGATCCCTTGGATTCTTACACTTGGATGCTGCCTCATACCTGGCTATATATTCATCCATGGATGGTGTCAAAAAAGCAGCATTTTCGGGTATCTCTGTCGCCATGCTGCCTAGTGCTTCCCCTGCAGTAATTTTATAATCATTCGGCTTAGGAAAATCAAACCAACCCTGATGCCCAACGATTACCAATCGTTCCCTGTTTTGCGGAACATCATACTGAACTAATTGAAAAATACGATATTCCACCTTATAACCTAATTCCTTAAATTGCTTTACAACCGACTGAAAATACTCTGCATTTTGTTCTGGAAGACCTTTCACATTTTCACACAGCCAAATTTTAGGTCGTACACGCCGAACAGCTTCTATAAATGCCGGAAATCCATTTCTAGCATCATTTTTTCCTTTTTGCTTTCCTCGGCGGCTAAACGGCTGACAAGGGGGTCCTCCTATAATAATATCTGCATATGGAAAATCTGTATTTTCATCTATTACTTTTTGATTACATTCTGATTCCAAATTTTTTTTGTATGTATCGCAGCAATCTCCAACCATCTCATAACCGATCGTTTTGATTCCGGCAGATTCAAAACCAAGAGATAATCCCCCGCATCCTGCAAACATATCAATCGCTTGATAATACTGGACGGATGGTATACATATTGTTTTATTCAAATATTCTACATAATCATTATATGGTTTTGACATTGTGTTTCTCCATTCTGTTCCTTATGCAGCATTTTAAACCTATTGCCAATAATATGTGCCAAAATTAATCTTATTATATGCCAAAACGTATGTTTTATCAAGCTTTATTTCCGCTAATTTCTTTTGGGCATCGGGCAGCAGATATAGGCTGGTATAATATTTGGCAGATTCGTGGAATCGTTTGGATAAAATCAATAACCTTTATAAAAGTTTTACAACGGCTGAAGATGTAAAATATCATTCGCATAAAAAATATGTAGAAAAATGTAAAATTTAGCCGAATCACGAATAAACTATAGAAAGAGGTTATTTGAATGGTTATTTCAATAGCAGTATGTTGGCAAAGGAGAAAAGCATATGGGCGCGCAACTGGTATGGAATGAACGGTATAATATTGGGGTGGAGACCATTGACAGAGAACATAAAAAGCTATTCAGCATTCTCAGTAAACTGTTTGATTTTGGACATCAGGAGGAGAAAAGCCACTGGGTTTGTCAGGAGGCAGTCAAGTACTTTAAGGAACATGCGATTCAGCACTTTGCGGATGAGGAGGAGTACATGGCTTCCATTCATTATGAGGGGCTGCAGACACACCGGCATATCCACACAAATTTCCGCGAGAGAACACTTCCGGCACTTGAGAAGGAACTGGAACGTACAGACTACTCGGAGGAATCCGTCAGCCATTTTTTAAGTGTGTGTGCAGGCTGGCTGATTGGACATACGCTGATAGAGGATCACGCGATTGTGAGCGGGGAAAAAATAAAACAATGGGAAAATCTGCTGCCGGATGAGGAGCAGGCAGTGATGGGACAGACCGTTGCAAGCCTGCTGCACAGCATGTTCCAGGTGGATCCGAGGCTGCTCAGTGACTGTTATGGGGGAGAGAAATTCGGAGAGGGAATTTATTACCGCCTGATTGCTGTTTCCGGGGAAAAGAAACGATGGGAATTTTTCCTGATTTTTGAGGAAAAATTTATTGCATCCACGATAGGAAGCGTCATGGACATCAAGTCCGAGGCGGTAAAAGCAATGCTGATGCACGCGGCTGGCTATGTGGCAAGGCAGTTTGTGGAACGTGTCAGGGGATGTTTCCCTTCCTTGCGGCAGTCTGAAATTAAGCAGGAACAGATTCTGACATATGAACAGTTCCAGATGGTATACGAGAAGCAGAGCCCGCAGTTCAGTATGCTGTTCGATACGGGAAAAGGGTATTTTGCGTACTGTGTGGCTTCGTCTGACCAGATGCAGAGTGAGGGCGGGGCTTATGCAATCACAGAGAACGCGATGGAGGAAGTCAGGAAGTACCTGAATCATGATAAGGATAAAAAGACGGCGCCAGAACGGAAAAAGAGACTGCTGATTGTGGATGATTCGGACTTTATGCTGCGGACAATGCGGGATTTGTTCGGCAGTGATTATGAATTGACCACGGCAGGGTCGGGAATGTCCGCAATCAGGGACATGGCGTTTCACAGACCCGACCTGATACTGCTGGATTATGAGATGCCAGTCTGTGACGGAAAACAGGTATTGGAAATGATTCGCTCCGACAGGGAGTTTAATGACACACCTGTCATTTTTTTGACTAACAGGGTTGACAGGGAGAGTGTTAAAAAGGCGCTTGCGCTCCGGCCAGAGGGGTATCTGGCAAAATCACTGCCGCCTGAAACGATCAAAAAGGAAGTGGAGCACTTCTTTGCACGGAGGAAGACATCAGAAAAAGACGCCTGACATGGCGTCTTTTTGATTATGACATGGGCGTTTGTCAGCCCTGTTTTTCAAAGAAGTGGTCAACCTCTTTTTTTACCGCTTCCGGAGACAGTGACTTGGATAAATATCCGTTAGGCTTGAGTTCAAGCACCTTTTGGATGCGTTCCTTGTCAACCCTGCTGGTCAGAAAGATAACCGGAATATCCGCGAAATCCTCCTCCGAACGAATCATTTCCAGAACCTGGTTTCCCTTGCAGACAGGCATTTCGTAATCCAGCAGAATCAAATCCGGTCTGTCGAGCGTAATGCTTCTGATGGCAGCCATACCGGATGTCACTGTGAGCACTTCGTAGTCGTTGCACAGCACGTTCTGCATTGTCTTTAGTATGAATGCCGAGTCATCTACAATCAGCACTTTCTTTCTATGGCTGGCAGCTTCTTTTTCTGCCCTGCTCTGATTCAGATACTGTGTGACTGCCGACATGGCATTTTCTGTAATAATCGAGATGCCGTCTTCAGCCGGAACCATGTCTGCGGTGGTCATGCAAAATGCAAAGTAACCTGCCCCCGTGTCAAATAGCAGGCTATACTGTGGACTGTGTTTTTCAAAAACTTTCTGAAACTGGTCGTAGGTCAGCAGCTGTTCTTCCTTTATGTCTGCCTTATCCAGTCCGGGGAAATGCTCCCTGATGTGTTCTACCAGTTGCCTGGATATGTACCTTGCGGCATTCATCATCATGGTGCTTAATGCCTCGGATTTTGTTTTCAATACGCTGCCAATCGTGCTGACAATCAGTTTTTCCTCGAGGATGAGCAAAAATTCCCACCTCTTTTTGTCCTTTGTGGAATAAATTAAACGGTAATATATTCCGCTGCCAAACTTTTCACCGCCATAGCAGTTGCTGATTAGCCGTGCGTTTAACTGAAACATTTGATACAGCTGGTTGGCGATTGCCTGCCCCATTACCGCCTGCTCCTCATCCGGCAGGAGGTTTACCCACTGCTTTATGGGTTCGCCCCGCACAATCGCGTGATCCTCTATCAAGGTATGGCCGAGCAGCCATCCGGCACATACGCCGAGGAAATGGCTGACGGCGTCCTCCGAATAGTCTGCCTGTTCTATCTCCTTTTCAAGGGCAGGCAGCGTGATTTCACGGAAATTATCGTGGATACGCCGGTGCAGTTCAAGCCCCTCATATGAAACCGAAGCCATGTAAGCCTCCTCGTCCGCAAAATGCTGAAGTGCATGGTCTTTAAAGTATTTCACGGCTTCCTGACAAACCCACTGTCTTTTCTCTTCCTGCATGCCTAAATCAAACAGTTTGTTGAGAATGCTGATTAATTTTTTATGCTCGTTGTCAATGATTTCTACTCCGATATTGTAGCGCTTGTTCCATGCCAATTGATTTCCCATATGGTTTCTCCCTTCTATAAAATAAGTCATATAAACCAATGTAACATTTTATTTTACCCAGTTGGACTGCTAATTTTTCGCAAAATGGTCTTTTTTTGCACATTGAGTGTATTTGGCAGACAAAAATCCGCCCTGGCCGCCAGCCATTCATGTGTCAGCCCTGGCAGTAGTCTTGCTCGAGCTGACGGAATGTTGTTCTAATCAATAAATTGAACAATGTCATTTGGCGTACAATTCATCGCATGGCATAATTTTTCTAAAGTTATCATTGTGATGTTTTCATTTCTTTTCATCTTGAATATGGTCTTGCTGTCAATGTCATGTTTCATGAGATAATATTGGCTTATGCCATGGGTGCCCATATATTTCCACATTGGGCTATAGTCTATCATAAAAATCACCCCCTGATATTATTATGCCTTGTCATAACGACGTTAGACAGGATGGAGATTGACAATATGGAAATTGACATTGTGAATATTATCATAATATGCTATAGTGAAAACCATAGAGATAATTACGGCAAATGAAATATGCCGCGAGTGTCTCGCCAGCCGCAAAACGGCATATTTGCATTGTAAAAATCTGGGTGGTCGGTTTTTTTGACCGCCAAGTATAAACGAAGAAAGGAATATGAATATGGAAAATGAAGTTTTTGAGACATTGACACATTATCTTGTAGGTGACAGGCTGACTGAAATTCTTGAGCAGGACGAGGAATACCAGGCGGCAAAACTGCATGAAAGTGATGCGAAAAATAAGTTTGAAAGCTGCCTGACACCAGAACAGTGCGAGATGTTTCAGAGTTATATTGCAGCGTCATCGGAAACAACGGCGAACATTGAACACCTGTACTACCAGCAGGGGATGAAAGACCTTTTCGCGCTTTTCAGGGCACTTTCATAAATAAAGAGGATTTTTTTCTGGAAAAGGGACAGCGTTTGTGTTACTATTTGTTGGAGATGATGTTCCGAGATGTGATAGACGGCTGGTTTAAAAACGATGTTCCGGCACATAATGATTTTATCAAGGAATTGTTTTGGGCAGGGGCATAAAAACTTGCGCTCACGCCCAGTTTTGCAGATTTTGGCAGGAATGGAGGATTACTATGCAGTACACACAAAACTATGAGTCCCCGCTTGGAAGGGTTCTGCTTGCAAGCGATGGGGAATCCCTGACAGGTCTGTGGTTTGACGGTCAGAAGTATTTCGGGAGCACACTTACCGGGCAGCATGAGCAGAAGGCGCTTCCGGTTTTCGGGGAGACAGTGCGGTGGCTGGACATTTATTTTGGCGGACAGGAACCGGATTTTACGCCGCCGTTGTCCATGCAGCAGTCCTCGTCCTTTCGCAGGGAGGTGTGGGAAATCATGCTGGCAATTCCGTTCGGGCAGACGATGACCTACGGTGCGATTGCGGCGGAGCTTGCGCGTCAGCGCGGAATCGATAAAATATCGGCGCACGCGGTAGGCGGTGCGGTCAGCCACAATCCGATTTCCATCATTATCCCATGCCACAGGGTTGTCGGCACAAATGGCAGCCTGACAGGCTACGCGGGCGGAATCGACAAAAAGGTGCAGCTTCTCACGCTCGAAAAGGCGGACATGTCGCGGCTGTTTGTCCCGAAAAAGGGAACGGCGCTGTGAAGCGTATCGGGCGCAGTAAAAAGTAGGAGAGAACAAAATGGAAAACACAACACGAAACGAATTATTGAATCAGATAACGGACGCGGTTCGCACTTGCGGCGAAATCATCCTCCATGCGGACAGGGGCAGGAGCTGCATTGACGAGAAGGCAGGGCATGCCAATTTTGTCACTGCCTACGACAAAAAAGTACAGCAGGAGCTGCAAAGGCGGCTGCTCGAAATCCTGCCGGAGGCAGTTTTTGTCGGCGAGGAGGAGGACATCCACGCATCCATTGCAAAGGGCTACGCCTTTATTGTGGATCCGATTGACGGCACGACAAATTTTATCAAGGACTACCATATGAGTGCGATTTCCGTCGGGCTTGCCCTTGATGGGGAGCGGTATATGGGGGTTGTCTACAATCCCTATCTGGATGAAATGTTTACGGCGGTCAGGGGACAGGGAGCATTTCTGAACGGCATGCCGATTCATGTCTCGCCGGAACCGCTGGAAAATGGCGTGGTACTGTTTGGCACCGCGCCTTACTATGAGGAACTGAACCAAAAATCCTTTGAGCTGGCATATGATTATTTTAAGCGCTCGCTCGACGTGCGCAGGAGCGGTTCGGCAGCGCTCGACCTTTGCAGTGTGGCAGCAGGCAGGGCAGAACTGTTTTTTGAGCTGCGCCTGTGCCCATGGGATTTTGCGGCGGGTTCTCTGATTGTGGAGGAGGCAGGCGGAAAAGTCACGACCGTGGAGGGAACCAGGCTCACACTGGAAGCACCGTGTTCCCTGCTTGCAACAAACGGGTGGAACGGCTGAGGAGAAGAATAATGGCAATTGAACGAGTAAAAGCATATTTCAGACAATATGGAATGGAACAAAAAATTCAGGAGCTTGCGGTGTCCAGCGCCACGGTTGAGCTTGCGGCAGAAGCGCTGCACTGCGAGCCACAGCGCATAGCAAAGACACTCTCATTTATGGTGGATGGTCACGCGGTCCTGGTGGTGGCTGCCGGCGATGCCAAGATTGACAATTCCAAATACAAGGCACAGTTCGGCACAAAGGCAAAGATGCTCTCGCCGGACGAGGCAGAAGCGCTGGTGGGTCATGCCGTGGGCGGCGTATGTCCGTTTGCGGTCAATGAGGGCGTGCCAGTGTATCTTGACGTGTCGCTGAAACGTTTTGAAACCGTGTTTCCCGCCTGCGGCAGCTCCAACAGTGCAATTGAGCTGACGATATCCGAGCTCGAAACATATTCGGGATATGTGGAATGGGTAGACGTCTGCAAGGGGTATTCCGATTCCGGTAACAGGTAAATTATACTAATTTTTTCTTTCCGATGCTCATGGCCTTAATCGTAAAAATAGTGAGCTTCCAGAAGAGCCACCCGATGGCAAACAGCACAATGCCTATTAAGAATGAAATCGGCAGAAAGGCGGCAGCGCTTGCCGTGTAGGAATTAATTTCGATGCCGACTTGCGGCATTTCGATACCGGCAAGATGCGCCCCGAATTTAATGATTCCCATAATTGGGCATAGCACGCCGGTGAACATAAAGGTAATCCCGCAAATGCTGGTAAAGGGCAGAACTATCATGCCGCCAAAACCCGCAAGGCTGTAAAATGCAATGACTGCGCTTAATTTGCGCCAGCCAAAACCGCTGCTTTTTGAAATTGTCTCGCCAAGGTAGGCTTTTGCCAGTTCTTTTGGACTGCCGAGCCGCTCGATAATCTGCGCGGGAGAGACGCCGTTTTGCTGAAGCTCCAGCATCTCGCTCTGTATTTCCTTTACAATGTCAACGCGCTCGGAAACCGCCATCGGCTTAAGAAATTTGTCAATCTTTTCCAGATAGTTGTCTAACGTTTTTTCCATGTTTATCATATTCCTTTCATTTCATTGATCGTGTTTATCAGGTTGTCCCATTCGGCAGACATAGCGGACAGGTACTCGAGTCCCTTGTCTGTGATGGTATAATACTTTCGCGGTGGCAGCCCTTCGCTGCTTTCCTGCCATGACGAGGAGATAAAGTCCTCCTTTAACAGCCGCCGCAATAACGGGTAGATGGTATTCTCCTTTGCTGCCATAATCGGGTAGTTTTCCAATGTGCTGATTAGTTCATATCCGTAAGTGGGTTGTTTCCGAATCAGCAGCAAAATACAAAATTCAAGGGTTCCCCGCTTAATCTGGGATTTCCAATCGTCGATGTTCATATACTGTACCTCCTGCATATACATCGTAGCACACAGTATATCAAAAAGCAACAGTTTTTTCAAATTTCTGCCTGCATCAGTACTGGACAGGAAAAGGCATTGCGCAACAATGTTACAATTCACACCTATGCCAGTTTTTATCAGATTATAAGTTAATGAGGTGTGAATTATAACAGATTTTGCACACAAAATGCTAAAGGGCAAGCATTTTGGCGCGTGATTCCCACTACTTTGGCGTGGGTGTGAAAAGTAACGCAACAATCCCGATTTGGCGTTTATCAATAGGAAAAAATTGCATTTTCTCATTCATAGTGATACAATGAGTTGACGAAACAGCAATAAGACGAATTTTCATATGCGCTCAGGAGCAGTTCCTTGAGGGCAGTGCATGGCAGAATGGAGGAGTAAGATGGTTTCACAGAAGTATAAGGATATGCTTGGTGCGAAGTCGGTCATCAGGCAGATGTCGGAGTGGGCAGCAGGACGGGCAAAGGAAATCGGGAGCGAGAATGTATTTGATTTCAGTCTTGGCAATCCGTCTGTGGCAGTGCCGCAGGCATTTACGGATAAGATGGTAGAACTTTTGCAGACACGCGACACGATGGCGCTTCATGGCTACAGCCAGTCGCAGGGCATTCCGTCCGTGCGGGCGAAGTTCGCGGAATTTCTGAACCGGACGTATGGTATGGAGTACACGGCGGAGCATCTGTTCATGACGACAGGCGCCGCAGGCGCCGTGGCGCACGCGGTGCGGGCGGTCACACAGCCCGGGGATGAGGTTATCACGTTTGCGCCATATTTTCCGGAATATAATCACTATGTCAATCAGACGGGCGCCGTACTGAAGGTAGTGCCTGCCGACACGCAGCAGTTCCAAATCAACTTCGAGGAGCTGGAAAAGCTGCTGAACCCAAAGACGACGGCGCTGCTCATCAATACGCCGAACAATCCGTCGGGTACGGTTTATTCGACAGAGACGATTCAAAGGCTGGCACGGCTGCTCGGGGAAAAACAAAAAGAATATGGGCATGATATCTTCCTGATTTCGGACGAGCCATACCGTGACATTCTTTTTGACGGTGTGGATGCGCCGTATGTCTCGAAATACTATGACAATTCCCTTTCATGCTACTCGTTTGCGAAGTCGCTTTCCATACCAGGGGAGCGTCTCGGGTATATCGCGGCAAATCCCGGGTGCACGGACAGCGCGCTGATTTCCCCGATGTGTGCGCAGATTTCAAGGGGAATCGGTCATAACTGCCCGCCTTCCATCATACAGATAGCAGTGGCGGAGGTTTTGGGTCTTACCTCAGATTTGTCTGTCTATGAGACGAATATGAAGATTATCTATGATACGCTTGTAAGCCTTGGATTTGAGGTTGTGAAGCCGGGCGGGACATTCTATATTTTCCCGAAGGCGCTCGAGGCGGATTCTGTGGCATTTTGCCAGAAGGCGATGCGCTATGATTTGGTGCTTGTGCCGGGTGACACGTTCGGGTGTCCTGGATATTTCCGGATGGCATACTGCATCGAGACGGAAAAGGTGCGCCGCGCGATGCCGGCACTGCGCAGGTTTGTCGAGCAGGAATATGGCATGAAGTGAGTGTTTGCCTGATGCCTGTAACAGGATGCCGGAAGCCGGACTGTTACGGTTTTTTAGGCGCGGGGAGGAAATTATGGTTGAATGTGGCCTGGTGCTTGAGGGCGGCGGCATGAAGGGGATGTACACTGCCGGTGTGCTCGAGTATTTTATGGAGAAGGATTTATATTTTCAGAACTGCTATGGTGTCTCGGCAGGGGCGTGCCACCTGTGCAGTTATATTTCAAGACAGAAAAAGCGCGCTTACAGGGTGGCGTTAAATTATCTGAAGGATAAGAATTATTGCAGCCTGCACAGTCTTCTGACGACAGGGGATCTGTTCAATGCCGACATGTGTTATAACCAGATTCCCAATAAGCTGGATCCGTATGACTACAAGGCTGCCGCAAAATACGAGGGAAATGCCTATGCGGTGGTGACGAATATCCGTACAGGTGATCCGGAGTATATGCCGATGCGGGAGATGCACAAGGACACGATTGCCGTGCGTGCATCCGCATCCCTGCCGCTGGTTTCCAGAAATGTCAAAATCGGAGGGGAATACTATCTCGATGGCGGCATTGCCGACGCAGTGCCCATCCGCAGGGCGATTGCGGACGGAAATGGGAAGAATGTCGTTGTACTCACAAAGGAAGTGGGATATGTCCGTAAGCAGGCCTCACCTGCAATGCTCAACATGATTCGTCTCAAATATGCGAAATATCCCAGGGTCTATGCGCTGACGGCAGACCGGTATGTGCGCTACAATGAGACACTGCGTTTCCTCGATGAGGAGGAGAAAGCAGGCAGGGCATTTGTCATCCGTCCCCAGAGGGCGAATGACATTGGCAGGATAGAGAAGGACAGGGAAAAACTGGAAGCATTGTATCAGCTGGGCTATCGGGATGCAAAAAAATGTTATGGGGAACTGACTGAATTTTTGGAAAGGAAAGTATAAGGGACTATGGTAGAACTTCTAAAGGCGATTCTGTTTGGTATCGTTGAGGGAATCACGGAGTGGCTTCCTGTCAGCAGTACGGGGCACATGATTATTCTGGATGAATTTATCAGGCTTGACTGCACACCGGAATTTTTGGAAATGTTTCTGGTCGTTATCCAGCTTGGCGCCATTCTGGCAGTTGTGATTTTGTTCTGGAACAAGATTTTTCCGTTTCAGTTCCGGGACAAATCCAAGCCGGTGATTGAGATGGCTAAGATTATGCTGTGGTTAAAGATTGTCGTGGCATGCATTCCGGCGGCGATTGTCGGGGTACTGTTTGACGATGTGCTGGATGCGCTGTTTTACCACGCGATGCCCGTGGCGCTTGCACTGATTATATTTGGTGTGGCATTTATTGTTGTGGAGCGCAGGAACAAAGGAAAAAAGGCGAGAGTGAAAACACTTGATGACATCACGTTTCAGACAGCCTTCCTGATTGGGGTATTCCAGCTGATAGCGGCAGTATTTCCGGGAACATCGCGCTCGGGTGCAACGATTGTAGGCGCACTGCTCATCGGGGTTTCAAGAAGTGTGGCGGCTGAGTTTACGTTTTTTCTTGCCATACCGGTGATGTTCGGTGCGAGTCTGTTAAAGCTTGTGAAATTCGGGTTGTCCTTTACGGCGATGGAGGCCGGGATTCTGATTATCGGAATGCTTGTGTCATTCTTCGTCTCGGTGTTTGTCATCAGGTTTTTGATGGACTATATCAAGAGACATGATTTTCAGATTTTTGGATGGTATCGGATTATACTGGGCGCCATCGTCATTATACTGGGTGTAACTGGCGTGATAACTGCATAAATCTAATAAAAAAACTGCCGTTTCGGCAGTTTTTTTATTAGATTTCACTGGTATCTTCGTCATAGTATGCCTTGATGCGGATTGCCTGGTTGTGGTCGCCAAAATCCTCTCCAAACAGCGTGCAGCCGCCGCAGTTTGCAGTGTCCTTGGGCACCTCAATCTTAAATGTGATATAGCTGTTGTAGTCGATGCCCAGATCCTGTATGGTCACGTCGGAAAGCCTGTTGGTGCCGTCCATGAAGCAGCCCTCGCTGTTGATGATAAGCGTTTTGAGCAGCCCGTACTGATTCAGGTTTTCCGGCCACCATGCCGGAGACACATAGCCGCTGCGGCTGCCATAATCGCCGGGGCTTATCCACATGCCAAGCGCATTCCCATTGATGGAAAAGTAGATGTCGGAGGGATAATCCTCATTTGTATTCGGGCACTCTGACGATATCTCGAAGGAAATCTGAAGCTCTGTCAGGGTCTGTCCTGCAAGCAGGTGGTTTGGCAGGTTGTACTCCACATAGCCGCTGGTAAACCATAGGATTCCGGCCTGAAAACGGTCAGGAAAAGAAAACACCCTGGGGTCATCAAAAGAGCCGATAATTTCCTTGCTCGTTGCAAGCCCGCAGGTCGGCGTGCCGTGGCATGTGGTATAATATCCGACGCGGATATCATCGGTATAGCAGCGCCGTGCCTCCTTGACCGGAGCCAGGTCAATCATCAGCCTGCTGTACCGCGGGCGTACAATCTTCATGGTTCCGCGTTTGCCGGAAGTTATCTTGATACGGACAAGCCCGGCTTCTTCCAGCTTTCCCACATGCATGGATATGGCACCGTTGGTAAGACCAAGCGCTTCGGCAAGGTCGTTCATGCTGAGGGAGTCATTTTCATAGATCATTTCCATAATTTTTACACGCATTGGCGTGCTTAACGCCTTAAAGACAGCTTCGGCTTCACCGACAGAACGAAAATACAGCATCGAATAATCTGCCCCTTTCTTTTCGGTAATTTGCATTGCCACTATTATAGTAAGTGCTAAAACAAAAGTCAAGGAGTAAATTGGTGCCGGGATGGACTGGTTAGGAATACAGGGGAAAAAGATAAAAATATACTGAATAAAATATTTAATTAAGACTAAACGAATCAAGCAGAAATGCCACCGGCTTGTCATGTATGATGTATGCGTAACGAGCATATAAAGTACTTTTTATGTGAAAATTTTGTGCATTATTCACATAAATTCTGTCTGTACATATTAAATTGATTGGATTATAATGATATTGACACATTATTGATGCTAAAAAATAGCAGTTTTACACAAAGGAGAAAAGAGAATGACAAGAGAACAATATCGGCGTGCGAATAAGGTTGTGTTTCCAGTAATGTTAATTATTTTAGGATATCTGGCTGCCGCGATGGGGCTGGCTGCGCTGGCAGGGACGGCTAGCTGGTATACCTATGTAGAGATGGGAGCCTCACTGGCTGGTCTGATTGTGGTGCTAGTGGTGTTCCTGGCAAAGAAGGACACGAAGCTTTGCGGTATCTGCATGATGGGGGCAGGGGCGCTTGTATATATGGTATTCCGTGTTGTCGGCATGTCTGAAAACACGAGTATTTATGCATACCCAATTCTTTTTGCCAGCATGGCGTATCTGAGTGTCAGGCTGTTGTTCTGGGGAAACGGTGTCATAGTTGGCGCGAACATAATCAGGCTGGTTATGCACCTGAACAGTATCAGTGGCCCGAACGGTCCCGAGATGATTATGAATATACTGGTCAGTTTTCTTGTGGCATGTGCATCCATTCGGATTGCACAGATTCTGGTGAAATTCAATGCGGAAAATATGGAAGAGATTACGGAGGCGGCAAAGAAACAGAAGGCAAGCAATGCCGTCATGGTTACGGTTGCGGACAATATCATCAAGCATTTCGGAGAGGCGATGGAACGGTTCGATACATTGGGCGAGAGCCTGAAGAACAGCCATACGTCCATGGAAAATATCGCGGGAAGCACAGAGAGCACCGCGGAGTCGATTCAGGAGGAAGCATCCATCTGCGGTGAGATTCTCGCACAGGCAGACCAGGCAGGGGAGGCGACGGATTCCATGATTGCGGCGTCCCGGCGCGTAAACGGCACGGTTGACAGCGGGGCGTCGTCCGTGCAGGAGCTTGGCAGACAGGCGGATAATGTGAGCAGCAGCAGCAAGGTCGTGGAAGATGTGATAACGGAGCTGACGACAAAGGTTCAGAAGGTAGGGAGCTTTGTGGATACGATTCTTAGTATCTCCAGCCAGACAAACCTGCTGGCGCTCAACGCTTCCATAGAAGCCGCGAGGGCAGGGGAGGCTGGCAGGGGCTTTTCCGTGGTGGCGGATGAAATCAGGCAGCTCTCCGAGGATACAAAGGAGGCATCCAACAACATTACGCGTATTATACAGGATCTGAATGCGGATACCAGGCTTGCCAATGAGAGCATTGCCAATGCCGTTGAATCGGTCACGAAACAAAATGAACTGATTGCCGAGACGCGGGAGAAATTCAGCCAGGTATCAAGTGAAGTGGAGCTCCTCTCCAACAACATTGACGAAGTGAAGGCGTGCATGGAGCAGACAAGAACACTGTCGAACAGTATTTACGACAACATTTCACAGCTTTCGGCTGCGAGCGAGGAGGTTGCGGCATCATCGAACGAGGGCCTTGAGAATTCAAATATAACAGTGAGCCAGGTAGATACGTGCAGGGGAATATTTGAGTCAATCTATGAGCTTGCCAAGGATCTGAAAAATCAATAAGAAAGGGCGCCGGAGACGGCGCCTATTTGTTTTTGTCTGCAAAATCCTCAAGTGTCCGGAACGTATAGCCCATTTCCTCCCATTTTGTCAGCAGTTCATCCAGTATTTCCCCATTGGTTTTTGAGGTGCTGTGCAGAAGGACAATGGCACCGGGATGAATCCGTCCGACAAGCTTTTTGAATGCCTCCTCATGGGTCGGCTGTTTATCCTGGTACCAGTCAACATAGGCAAGGCTCCAGAAGAAGGTATGGTACCCCATGTCCTTTGCCATCTCCAGGTTTTTGGTATTGTATTTGCCCTGCGGCGGGCGGTAAAATCGTGCCAGCTCTCCCCCGGTAATTTCCCTGAATTTATTTTCGACATCCTTCATTTCCTTTTCAAAGGACTCCCGCGAGGAAATTGAGGACATATCCAGATGGTGGTATGTGTGGTTTCCGACAAAGTGTCCTTCTGACACCATCCGCTTTACAAGCTCCGGCGCAGACTCAAGATAATGTCCGACCACAAAAAAGGTTGCCGGGACATTGTGCTTTTTCAGGGCGTCCAGAATCGGTTCGGTATTCCCATTTTCATAACCCGCATCAAAGGTCAGGTAGATAACTTTTTCCGTGTTGTTTCCGACATAGTATGCATTGTGTTTTTTCAATTCCTCCGAAGAGGCATTTCCAGTAGGCTGGCTGCCTTCCTTGCCAAAGCCCAGCCCCCAGTTCTCAGTAGACACGCTTCCGCTGGCAGGAATCGCCAGCTGATCAAGTTTCTCATATTTGACATAAGCAACTCCTCTGCCAAACAGAAAAGCCAAAGCCAGGAGTACGATTAATATTGCTGCCTTTTTCAGTCTGATTTTCATAAAACGGTATCCTAAAGGTTCTTATTTAAGGATATTTGCGCAAAGGCAAAAAAATGCCTGTCCAGTGTCATTTTTGTACAGTTCCATAGTGGCAGCACCGGGCAGATTGTGATAAAATGAAATGAAAGAAAGAAACAGGAGGCTGGATGGAGATGGATAGTGCGGTATCAAAAAATATATTGGCAAAAATCGAGGAAAACGTATCGAAAGTGATGATTGGAAAGAACGAGGTGACAAGGCTTCTGCTCGCGGCTGTGGCAGCAGGCGGGCATGTCCTTCTGGAGGATGTTCCCGGGACGGGCAAGACTGTCCTTGCAAAGGCGCTTGCAAAGTCGATGGGATGTGCTTTTGACAGGGTACAGTTCACGCCGGATTTGCTGCCAAGCGATGTGACAGGACTGTCATTTTTTAACCAGGAGAAGGCGGCGTTTACATTTAAGAAGGGGCCTGTGTTTACAAACATCCTGCTGGCTGACGAGATAAACAGGGCGACGCCGAGAACCCAGTCGAGCCTTCTGGAATGCATGGCGGAAGGCCAGGTGACCGTGGATGGGGAGACGCGGGTGCTGGAGGCGCCGTTTTTTGTCATTGCAACACAGAATCCGGTGGAGACAATCGGCTGTTTTCCGCTTCCCGAGGCACAGCTTGACCGCTTCCTCATGAAGATTCGTATGGGGGATATGACGAAGAAGGAAGAGCGCCAGATGGTTGACCGTTTTATCAACGCGGAGCCGCTTGCGGAAATCCAGGCGGTGTGCAGTGCGGAGGATATCAGGGAATTGCAGCGTGCGTGCAGGCAGGTTTATGTGCATGATGACCTGCGCGATTATATTGTCGCGCTTGTGCAGGACACCAGAAAAAGCAATGTCGGTGTCAGTCCTAGGGGAACCCTCGCCTTTCTGCGCGTATCGCAGGGGTATGCGCTTGTGCAGGGAAGGGATTATGTGGTGCCTGAGGATATCAAGGAGGTTGCGCACTGCGTGCTGTGTCACAGGCTGATTGGCGAGTTTGACGAGGCGCAGAAAAAAGTCGTTGTTACCAATATTTTAAACAGTGTGGAGCTGCCAACGGAGGACTGGTCGAAGAGATGATTCTATTTTTATTGCTTGGGGTGATGATGGCAGGCATACTATGGCGGTTCTGTTTTAAACACTGGTGGTCAAAGGATGTTTCCGTGAAGCTGTGGTTTGAGTCCGGCACGGTTTATGCGGGGCAGGAGACGAAGCTTTACGAGGTGATTGAAAACCGCAAAAGGATGCCGGTTCCGGTTCTTGAAGTGCGGTTTCGCACCAGAAAGGAACTTGACTTTACCAACACGGAGAATACCAATGTCAGCGATTATATTTATAAGCGGGACGTATTTGCCATCCTGGGAAGGCAGAAAATAACGAGGGAAATTCCCGTAAAGTGCACCCGGCGCGGAAAGTATGCAGTCAGCGATGCGGAAATTACAGCCCATACCCTGCTTTACAACAAATATTACAGCAAGGGCATCACGACGCCGGCAGAGCTGTACGTGTATGCTAAAATGACAGATGTGTCAGAAATTATGTCCATGTGTGAACAAATGCTGGGGACGATTCAGTGTGCAAGGCACCTTTATGAAGACCCGTTTGCGTTCCGCACAATCAGGGGCTACACGACAGACGACCCGATGAAAACCATTAACTGGAAGGCAAGCGCCAGGACGGGGGCGCTGATGGTCAACACATATGATTCCGCTCAGTCGCGCAAGGCAATGGTTTTTCTGGACGTGGAGGACACCGGGATATTAAAACGCGAAGACCTGGTGGAAGAGAGCATAGCCATGGCGGCAACAATTGTCAGAAAGCTGCTGCGCCAGGGCACGGAGGTCGGGTTTGCCTACAATGGAGAGGGACAGGTTGTGATGCCATCCAACAGCAAAGGCATTCTGACCGGTCTGGAACGAATGCTTGCGGAATACAGCTGTGAGAAAGGGACGGAAGCGTTCGGGCAGCTGGTCGGGGGGCTTTTTTCCGGCGTATTTGCCCAGAAGCCGCTTTCGCAGGATACGCTTCTTATTTTTATAACAAAGAACCTGAATGCGGCGCTTATGGAGCGCATCAGGGAATGTGCCGGAACCTATTACGCGCTGGTCGTGATGCCTGTCTGCCGCGGGGAAAAAGCGGTTCAGAGCGATGATGTCAGGGGCAGTGACCGGATACGGGTAGTGGTCAGGGAGGTGGAGAGAGGATGAAACGGAACCGAGTCCTGAGGGTGGCAGGATATGTCCACGCCACGCTGTTCTTTGCGCTGATGATTCCGCTCCTGTACACGGTGGCAGGACTGGAAGACCCCGCAGGGGCAGGTGTTTTGTATCTCAAATGCCTGCTGGTGGCGATTCCGGTAATTGTCACGGAGCGGGCGATAAAATGCGTGAAAAGCCTTGCCGTGTATGTCATTATATGCGTGGGGATGCTGGCGGGTATCTGGTTTGCGGCAGGGCTGTCAAATGCCTCCGGCGCGTATGTGGTCTGCTACTGTATCGGGATGACTGCCGAGACGTTTGCCATATCGCTGAAACGGCTGCGGGGCAGGTTGAAGGAGTCCGCACACAGGAAGGCAAGCGAACCGTTTGCGCCGAAGGAGGAGGAATTCCTGGACACGCCCATGCTGCCGCTGGTCTGGTATTTTGTCGTGATTTACCTGTCTGGTATTTGCCTGGATGGGAAGCCCTTGTGTGACATGGCATTTTACAGTGCGGCGGTTTATCTTTTCCTGGCGTTATTCTGTACATATTTTCGCGCGACGGATGCATATCTGGAAATGAATAAGCGGACAAAGGGAATTCCCAGAAAGCGCCTGTACGGTGTGGGATTTTCCATGCTTTTGCTTTTCTGCGCGTTTCTGCTGGTATGCATTCTTCCGTCCGCCCTGCTGGCAGGCCAGAGACCCTACACGGACATCCGGCACTGGTTTGACGATGTCGATTTTGTTTCCTATGAGTACGAAAGCAGTTCCGGATTTGAGGGAGTGGCTTCGGGCGGCATGGGAATGATGGAGCTGATAATGGACGGGGAACCGGCTCCGGAACCGTCGAAGCTTATGAACGGAATATTCTGGATAATCGGCAGTGTGTGTATCCTGGGGCTTGTCTACGGCATCTTACAGTTTATCCGCCAGCTTTTCCGGGACTTTAGGGACAGCCATGACGAGAATGGCGACAGGATTGAGGCGCTTGAGGAGCCGGACAAGGCAGCGGCCATCATGCCCGTCAGGGCGCGCGGCGCGGAGGGCGAAGCAGAAAAAATCAGGCGCAGATACCGCAAGACCATTCGCAGGCACAGAAAGGAGATGCCTGCGCCGCACGAGGCGCCCGCTGAAATTGAGGAGCAGGCAGGGCTGGGGGACGATGAGCAGATGCAGCAGCTTCACAGGGACTATGAAAGGGTGCGCTACGGAAAAATGATGTAAGTATGATATTTTTGTATGATATTTTTGAAAATAAGAACTTGCGTAAACCTTGAAATTGCGTTATCATAAAAATTATATGTATCGATTTAAGAAGTTCCATGAGATATAGGAGTTTGCATTGCGAAAGAGGTTATTGAATGAATCGTAAGAAAAAAAGAGGCGGTACGGAAGTCGCTTTCAGACCACAGACCATTATTGAGGCGAGGTATGACCTTGACAGGAGACAGAATGACATCCTTGATATCCTGCTTGGCATTGTGGGCGAGGGAGATGACACGGAGGAAAATACGCGTTATGAGATTAACATAGGTGATGTCAAGCATCTGTATAATCTGCATGACGAGTCAAATGCATACAGCTATCTGCAAAAGGCGGTCAAGAAGTTCGAGGGGCTTGGCTTCCGCCTGAAGGAGGACGAGGGAACGGATATTTACTATCCCTGGTTCAGCAAGATAAAGTATCAGAAAAAGCGCGGGGACGAGGGCAGGAGCAAAATTGTGCTTGACCTCCATCCTGAGGTTAAGGAAATGATTATGTCCGCAAAACAGGGGGCATACTATCGTATCGAATATCCTCTTAATCTTACAAAAAAATACTCCAAAAGGCTTTACTATCTGTTAAAGGACAAGGAAACGTTCAATGGCGGGGTATTCGTGATAGCGTTTGACGAACTCAGGAGGATGATGAAGATACCGGAGTCCTATGCCAACGGCAATGTGAAGCGTGAGATTCTGGACAAGCCGTATGAGGAGATTAACGGAAATACGGATATCTCTTTTGAGTACGAGCTGATTTATGAGCGTCTGCCAAGCGGACAGCAGGGCATCAGCGCCGTCCGGTTCCGGGTAAAACGGATAAAAAGGAACCGCACCGTTGTCGAGTATGAGACGATAGAGAAAAACGGGGAGACCGTTGTCGCGACGGAGGAGGAGCAGGAGGTTATAGACATTCTGGACTGCAGCCTCAAGGAGGCAAAGGATATTCTCCGGACGGCAAAAGCCAATGACCGGACACATGACCAGCTGATAGAGATATTGTCCTATACGTTAAAGAAACAGGTTGAGAACAGGGTCGGTTATGTGCTGACCATACTGAAGAATGGTTACAACGAGCCGACAAAGCTCGGGGGGAAACAGAGCGGTTCGTCATGGAACAACAAGGAGCTTGACACGGCATATTCGCAGATGAATTTTGCCGATCTGGAAAAACAGATTTTATCAAACTGATGTGTGAAAAAGGGTTATGATATGGAACGGTTGCTGGCAGTAAATATTGTGTGTTCCTACGGACGCAAAAAAGTGCTTTCCGGTGTGAATATAGCAGCCGGTGCGGGACAGTGCGTCGGCATTGTCGGGACAAATGGCTGCGGAAAATCCACGCTGCTGAACATTCTTGCAGGGCTCAGACGGCCGGATGGCGGAGAGGTTTATTTTGACGGAAGGCGAGCAGAAGGGCGCCAGGGCAGGCAGCTTTTTATGCAGTACGTCGGATATGTGCCGCAGGAGAGCAATCTGATACCGGAGCTTAGCGTGATGGACAATCTGCGGTTATGGTACCGGGATGCGGATTCGCTGCAAAAGGAGCTTCGGCAGGGCTTTCTGCATGAGCTTGGCGTGGATGAAATGTGCAGGATGAAGGCCGGAAAGCTTTCGGGGGGCATGAAAAAACGCGTCAGTATAGGGTGTGCACTGGCAGGAAACCCGCCGGTTCTCATGCTGGATGAGCCGGATGCCGCGCTTGACCTGCCGGGAAAAGCGGATATCAGGAGATATCTTACAATGTATAAGGAGCTTGGAGGCACGATTCTCCTCGCGACGCATGATGAGATAGATTTGGACTTGTGTGACAGGATTTTTGTCCTGAACAGGGGAATGAGCAGGGAGACAGACAGAGCCTTGCGGGGGGAACTGCTAATAAAACAGATGAGGAATGAGGAGTAGAGAAGTGGAAGAAAACAACAATTTAGAAAACAACGCAAACGGCTCCCTGTATGGGGGTGGGGCGTACGGCACAGAGCCGCAGCCGGAGTCGACTGAACAGTCGTCCGTATACGGCACGCCGCAGCCGTCACAGGAAACGGCAGCAGCGCCAGAGCAGGCACAGGCGCCACAGGAAGCGGAGCCTGTTTCCGCACCAGAGCAGGAAGCGGAGCCTATGGCAGCGGTCTCGCTTGAGAAGCCGGCAAAACCGGAACAGCCGCAGTCAGGTCAGTCCTATCAGCCGGCGGACGGACAGCCATTCAATGGCGGACAGCAGGGATTTTATGGTCAGCCGCTGTCTGGAACGCAGCAGGATCCGGGTGCATGGAATGGCAGCGGACAGCCGATGCCTTCCGGTCAGCCAAACGGATATCAGCCAAATTACAATGGACAGCCGATGGGCGGGAATCCGGCAAACGGATACCCTGTGAATGGGAATGCGACGGGCGGATATCAGCCGAATTACAACGGACAGCCGATGAATCCCAATTATGCCATGAATGGATATCAGCCAAATTATACGATGCAGCAGGCGGTTCCATATGCCCAGCCGAAGAAACGCAAAACAGGGCTGATTGTCGGCATTTCTGTAGCAGCGGTGCTCGTGGTGGCTGTGGCAGCAGGGGTTGTGCTGTCAAAGCCCCTTTTTGGCGGCGGTGCAAAACAGCAGCTTGCAAAGGGAACGCTGAACATGACAAAGGAGATGGAGGCATACTCGGGTTCCATCAGCAAGGAAATTGATATTGACGCATTGCAGAAGCTCACGTTCCAAAAGCCGATGCATACCAATATTGATTTGTCGTTTACCGACCCGAGTGCTTCGGGAAGCTTTGATAATGTCAGCCTGGAGATTGATTCCATTTCAGATATCAAAAACAAGCGGGGAAAGTATGATGTGAATTTTGGCACATACGGGTTTGACATGGAGCTTGGAAGCATTGTTGCCGACAATAATACACTGTATATCAGTTCCCCGCTTCTTTTTAAGGAGGACGTGTACAGCCTCGATGTGACCAACCTTGGAAAGGATTTTAACAATTCGGCATGGTCCGAGCTGCTTGACACCACGCTTCCGGAAGATACCACCTATGCACTTTTTGACTACGAAACTGACAGTGCGGGGACAGATGCAGCGGATGTGACGGAGCTGGGCAAAATTATCAGAAAGTACAGCCAGGACACACAGGGCGCTTTCAAGTATACCTTTATCAAGGAGAAAAGGGAGTTCCCATACGGCGGCGCCCTGGCAGAGTTTGGCGGTGTACAGGTTACTGCGGACAAGGATGTTATCAATGCGTCCATTGAAAACGTCAAAAACGACATTCTTTCCAGCGATTTTTACGCAGATTATCTGGAGCGCTATAGGACGATGTACGGCAGCGGGTTTGACGAATACAAAAAAGAGTTTGACACTGCGATTGAGCAGATTTTTGGAATGCGGTATGAACAGGATCCGGTGCTGAACTTTTACCTTGATAAGAAAGGGCGTATCATCAATATCTCCACACCCGAGGATATCGTGGTGTCAAGCCAGTATACGGATGTGGATTCCATTGCGGTGGACATTGATTTTGGCGGCGACGAGCGCACGCTGGACTCCATCGAGGGCGGCATCTATATGCAGGCGGGTGGAGAAATCCTTTATCTTGGCATTTCACGGACTGCCTATGTTACGGAGGATTTTTACAATGAGGATCTGACAATAAGGCTGCAAAGTGACAGCAGTGAGGATGACATTACCTTTTATTATGGCAATGACTGGGGCTATGATGACAAGACGTATGACATGACAATATCAATCGAGGCATCCGGTGAGACGCTGTCCCTGACTGCGGACGGCAGCCTGGAGGATGTTGTAAAAGGTGAGCAGTACACGTTCCGGGTGGACAATGCCGCACTGACCATAGATGATGAGGAGCTGCTGCTTATGCGGGGCGTTGTCTCAATGGAACCGGCAGAGGACAGTAAGGTCGATGTGCCTGAGAATGCCATCGATATTCTTAAGATGAGCCGGGAGGATATTATGGGGGCACTTTATAAAGCGCTTTATTCATTTCAGTAATTAGTGTGAAAAATATGTCAGAAAAAATAGTTTGGTTGCGAATGGAATACAAAAGGGCGGCTGTGATGCTGCCCTTCATTTTGAGGAGGGCAATGATATTGGCGGCTGTATGCCTTGCAGCCGGCAGTATCATTGCTTTTTGTGCGGGTCTTATGCATCATGCAAAAGGCGGGGAGCCAAAGCTGCGTATCGGGTATGCGGCAGCAGACAATATGCTTACGGAGCTTGCGGTTTCCTATGTGCAGGACATGGAGTCGATTCAGAGTCTGTGCGTGCTGGAGGCTGTCGGGGAGCAGGAGGGGAGAAGGCTTCTGGAGGAAGGCAGCCTGTCCGCATTAATCGTACTTCCGGAAAATGTCGTGGACGAAATTCTTTCTGGAAGGAATGCCCCGGCAAAGCTGTATCTTGCAGGGCAGGAGGGGGGTGCGTTGTCGGGCGGAGGGATTCAGGCAGTCGGCGGGATGCTGTTTGAGGAACTCGCAGCGGCGGGGATGGGAATGCTTGGCACTGCGCAGGCAGAGATTTATGCGTCCTCCTCCCTGGTGCGGGAGCTTATGGCAGGGCATGGCGCGGATGCGGACAGCATTACTGTGGACAGTGGATTTTTGCAGGCAATGTATGACGACATCAACCGGTTTAACCTTGGCGTGGTCACGTCAAGGGAGGAGCTGTTTCAGACCAAAAGCCTGTCACTGACGGAAAACGACACCTACGCGGTGTATTATGGAAGCGCGATTTTTACAATCTATGCGCTGCTTGCGGGGCTTTTTCTGGGAGACTTTTGTAAGCGGAGCGAGCTGTGGCAGCGGATGGCAGACAGGCGGCTGGGCATACCATACACGGTGCAGCTTGCGGACAGCTGCCTTGCGGGCAGCCTGCTGATGCTTGTCGTGCTGCTGCTTCCGGGTCTGCTGTTTGCGGTACCGCAGGTTCGGGCGGTGTTGTCCATCGAGCTGACACCTGCGGGCGTTGCCAGCCTGGTTCTGATGACGCTTTTTCTGACAGTCTATCACATGATGGTTTATCAGGTTGTGGAAAAACGGGAGTCGGCGATTGTGGTGAGCGGAATTCTGGCGCTGCTCCAGGCGTATCTGTCAGGGTGCCTGATACCGTCCGTGCTTCTTCCGAAAGCTGTTGTGAAGATAGGGGAGCTGCTTCCGGCTTCGTTTCTGAAAAAGGGATTTACACTGCTTTTCACCGGTGAGACGAAAGCATTTTTCCATATGGCAGCGGGGCTTGTGATATGGGGAACGGCATTGTTTTTGCTGACAGTTTTTGGTATGCATACAGGGGCATGGAATGGGACATCTGCCAAACTGAAGCGGCATCGTTTCAGGGCAGGAAATTCTGTGCCGTCTGTTGCCATGGTGCTGCTGCGGCGTATGCTGCGTAAGAAGAGCATCTGGCTGTTTGTGGGAATTTTTGCGGTATTGTCTGCGGGGATTGTCCGTGCGGAAAAGAACTCCGTGACGCAGATTGAGGCAGCTGTGTACGATGCGTCCGGAAATTACCAGGAACTGCTGGGAGCGTATGAAGGGCTTATCCACTTTACCATGTATGAGGACAGGGAACAGGTGATGGATGCGGTCAGGAGAGGAAATGCCGAGTGCGGATATGTCCTGCCCGAGAACCTTGCAGAGAACATGGTGCGGCGGCGGGCAAACCAGTCCGTTACGGTATACCAGGACGAGGATGCTGTCGCGGTTCCCATTGTGAACGAGGTGCTGTTTGAACGGATTTTCCGACAGATGTCGCTGGAATGGTACATGGATTATGTCTTGCAGAATGACACCATAGGGGAACTTGGCGTTGGCAGGGATGCGCTCAGAAAGAAAGTGCAGGCGTGCTTTGACAGGGAACTTGCGGCGGGGGCGACGTTCCGCTTTGAGATAGAGCGGGTGGGGGCAAAGAACCCTGACGGCAAAGCGGAGGATGGAGACAAGGCAGCCTATCCGGTTTTTCTTGCTTTTGTGATTGTGACAGGGCTGTGCGCGCTGCAGGGCTGTCTGCAGGCGATGACGGATATGAAAAACCACCGGTTCTACAAACGAAACAGGGCGGTGATGTCAGCGCTTACGATAGTGCTTCCGGTTCTGACAGGAGGGATCTGCCTATATTTATTATTCCTATTGACATTATAGGAAATAAATGATATAAGTAATAGTAAGGAGCTGTAAACGGATTGGGAGGCATTTTATGACGATATCGACAAAGGGGCGCTATGCCCTGCGAATTATGATGGACCTTGCGAATCATATCGGGGAGACAATCAAGCTGAAGGATATCGCAGCCAGACAGGACATTTCGGAAAAGTATATGGAGCAGATTATTGCCGTGCTGAACAAGGCAGGGTATGTCAGGAGTACCCGCGGTGCGCAGGGCGGATACCAGCTTGTAAAGCCGCCCGGGGAGTACACTGTCGGCATGATTCTCCGGCTGACGGAAGGCTCTCTTGCGCCGGTCGAGTGCCTTACGGAAAATGCGCTCCCATGTGAGCGGCAGGGCAGATGCGCCACGGTTGAGGTGTATAAGCGTATTTACGAGGCTGTAAACAATGTGATAGATACGACTACGGTACAGGATCTGATAGAGATTGAGCGTGAGAAGTCGGCGGATCACTATGTGATATAGGGGATGATCTGGCTGATGTTGTAATTGTTTTCTGCCTTTATCTATAGTAATCAGATAGGGAAAATAGTGTTTATATGGGAGGAAAAATAGATGATTTATCTGGACAATGCGGCAACGACGAAGGTTTCGGAAGCGGTCTTTGCGGCGATGAAACCATATTTTTGTGAACAGTATGCAAATCCGTCCGCGATTTATACGTTTGCGGGAAAATCCATGAAGGCTGTCGACGAGGCGAGGAAGGACGTGGCAGGGCTGATTGGCGCGCAGCCCAATGAAATATACTTTACGGCGGGGGGAAGCGAGTCGGACAACTGGGCGGTAAAAGCGGCGGCAGAGACATACCGGGCGAAGGGAAGGCATATCATTACTTCTGCCATAGAGCACCATGCAGTTCTGCACACCTGCCAGTACCTCGAAAAACAGGGGTATGAAGTCACGTATGTCGGTGTGGACGAATACGGCGTAATAAAACTGGATGAACTTGCGGCAGCTGTCCGGGAGGACACGGTTCTGATAACGGTAATGGCGGCAAACAATGAAATTGGCACGATTCAGCCGCTTAAGGAGATTGGCGAAATCGCAAAAAGGAACGGAATCCTTTTCCATACGGATGCGGTGCAGGCATATGGGCATATTCCGCTGGATGTTGACGCGCTTGGGATTGACATGCTGAGCGGGAGCGGACATAAGCTGTACGGACCCAAGGGAATCGGATTTCTCTATATCAGAAAAGGCGTGCGGATTGGCGCCTATGTACATGGCGGTGCGCAGGAGCGCTCGCGCCGGGCAGGGACGCACAACACGCCGGGAATTGTGGGGATGGGAGCCGCAGCGCGCCTTGCGGCGGCAGACCTTGGAGAAAACATGAAAAAGCAGGCGGCGCTTCGCGACTACCTGATTCAAAGAGTCCTTGATGAAATACCATACAGCCGGCTGAATGGCCATCCTGCCGACAGGCTTCCGGGAAATGCCAGCTTTTGTTTCCGCTTTATAGAGGGGGAGTCCCTGCTGATACTGCTGGATCAGAAAGGAATCTGTGCGTCATCGGGGTCGGCATGCACGTCCGGTTCCCTTGACCCGTCGCATGTGCTTCTTGCAATCGGACTGCCGCACGAGACGGCACATGGGTCGCTGAGGCTTACGCTGTCAGGGGAAACAACGAAAGAGGAAATTGACGTCACGGTAGAGGAACTGAAAAAAATTGTGGGGCGCCTGCGCTCCATGTCACCGTTATATGAAGACTTTTGTAAAAGTCAGGAGGGATGAGGACAGATGTACAGTGAAAAGGTCATGGACCATTTTAACAATCCGCGGAATGTGGGTGAGATAGAAAACCCCAGCGGGGTAGGGACAGTCGGAAATGCAAAATGCGGGGACATCATGCGGATGTACCTTGACATTGACGGCGATGGCATCATAAGGGATGTCAAATTCAAGACATTTGGATGCGGTGCGGCAGTTGCGACTAGCAGCATGGCGACAGAGCTTGTGAAGGGGAAAAGCATCCGGCAGGCGCTCGAAGTGACGAACAAGGCAGTGATGGACGCGCTTGACGGGCTGCCGCCTGTAAAGGTGCACTGCTCCCTGCTTGCGGAAGAGGCAATACATGCGGCATTGTGGGATTATGCGGAAAAGAACAATATCACCATCGAGGGACTTGAGAAGCCGGTGGACGATATTGAGGAAAAGATAGAGGAAGAATATTAAACCTTTTGACAGGCAGGGGAAAGAACAATCTCCTGCCTGTTTTATGCACATTGGCATCCAGATGAAATATGTCAGCAAGCTGACGGACGCCCGGCGCGCGAGTAGTGGAGATGGTCATTCCCTGCTCGTTTTTTTAAACAAAAACAGCGAGAAAAAGATTGTAAAAACCGACAGGCTGCACTATACTATTATATAAATGGGTCTGAGTATTTGACATTTAGAGTATATTTCCGGTTTTTTTGTGCGTAAAGCTGTGAACAGGTTCTAAATCCGGGAAATGCTCTGTACACAAGGAGGACATTGAATGAAGTATGTTATTTTAGGCGGCGTGGCCGCCGGAACCAAGGCTGCGGCGAAATTAAAACGGCTCGACCGGCAGGCACAGGTGACCATTTTTACGAAAGGCCAGGATATTTCGTATGCAGGCTGCGGACTGCCGTATTATATCGGTGGCGACATTCCGACGCGGGAGGGGCTTATCGTAAATTCACCGGCAAAGTATGCGGGACTGACGGGCGCACAGGTGCAGACGGGCTGTGAGGCGGTCGGTGTTGACAGCGCAAAGAAACAGGTATCCATCCGCCGTGCGGACGGCAGTACTTTTACAGAGACATATGATAAGCTGATTATCGCGACTGGCGCAGTGCCTTTTGTTCCGCCGGTAGAGGGCGTAGGGCTCTCGGGTGCGTTCTGCGTGCGCACGCCGGACGATGCCGTGCAAATCCGCGAATACGTCGAAAAAAATAACTGCCGGAAAGCAGTCGTGTGCGGTGCGGGATTTATCGGGCTTGAAGTGGCGGAAAACCTTGCGGCGATGAATATGGAAGTGACAGTGATTGACGCGGCGGCACAGATTATGCCAAACGCATTTGACGCGGATATGGCAGGATATGCCAGACGCCGGCTCAAGGCAAGCGGAATGCGCGTGCTGACATCGGTCAGCCTGAAAGGAATCAATGGGAACGAGCATGTCGAGAGCGTTTCCACGGATGGCGGCATTTTGCCGGCAGACCTTGTCATTCTTGCAATCGGTGTGCGCCCGGCAACTGCATTTTTGAATGAATCCGGAATTGAGATGTTTAAGGGGACAATTATCGTAGACAGGGATATGCAGACAAACATCCCCGATATTTATGCAGCGGGCGACTGTGCCATGGTAAAAAATGCCATCACGGAGAATCCGCAGTGGTCTGCGATGGGCTCCACGGCAAATCTTGCCGCGCGTGCGATGGCAAAGAAGCTGTATGGCGCCGGAAACGGATATGGCGGATGTCTTGGAACGGGTGTCGTGCGGCTGCTGCCAGGATTGAACGGAGGAAGGACAGGGCTTACGCAGGAACAGGCGGTGGCGGCAGGGTACGAGGCAGTATCCGTGGTCTGTGTCCTTGATGACAAGGCACATTATTATCCGGATGCGTCTTCCTTTATCATCAAGCTTACGGCAGATGCCAAAAGCCGCAGGATTCTCGGCATCCAGGTACTGGGTGCAGGCGCGGTGGACAAAATGGTGGACATTGCAGTGACAGGAATCTACCAGAATATGAAACTGGACGATTTCGACACGATGGACTTTGCCTATGCGCCGCCATTTTCGACGGCAATCCATCCGTTTGTCACGGCATGCTACATACTGGAAAATAAACTGGACGGTGTGTTTGACAGCATGAGTCCGGCAGAATATGCTTCCGGTGCGGCAAAGGGCTATACCGTCCTCGACGTACAGCCTGCCCCGGCAATTCCAAACGCGCGCTGGATAGAACTTTCCAAAGTGACCGAGCCGATAGACGGACTGGATAAGGACGCAAAGCTGCTGCTCGTGTGTGCAAAGGGAAAGCGGGGCTACTTTTTACAAAACCGTCTGAAAGCGCTCGGGTATACGAACACGCTTGTCCTGGAGGGCGGTGTCACATTCAATGAGGTGAAGGTGCCGCGCGATGGGAAGAAGCTTTCGCCCGAGGACATCAAGCGCGTGAAGGGACTTGGCTGCCTGCAGGATAAGCGGTATGACGATATTTTCAATGTGCGTGTCATTACCAGAAACGGCAAAATTACTGCGGATGAACAGAAAAAGATTGCCGAGGCGGCACAGCGGTTCGGATCAGGCGAGGTTACGATGACGACGCGTCTGACACTGGAAATTCAGGGCGTGCCATATGACAGCATTGATGATTTGCGAGAATTCCTGGCGGAGGCGGGACTGGAAACAGGCGGTACGGGTTCCAAGGTGCGCCCGGTTGTCTCATGCAAGGGAACGACCTGCCAGTACGGACTGATAGATACCTTTGCACTGTCACAGAAGCTGCACGATTTGTACTATAAGGGCTATGGGGATGTCGCACTTCCGCACAAGTTTAAGATTGCAGTCGGCGGCTGTCCGAATAACTGCGTGAAACCGGATTTGAATGACCTTGGCATTGTCGGGCAGCGTGTTCCGGAAATTGATTTGTCAAAGTGCCGCGGATGTAAGGTGTGTCAGGTTGAAAAGGGCTGTCCGCTCCATGTGGCACAGATGGAGGATGGAAAGATACGAATTGATGCCGATGCATGCAACCACTGTGGCAGATGTGTCGGAAAATGTCCGTTTGGCGCCGTGAATGAGTCTGTTTCGGGATACAGGATATACATCGGAGGACGCTGGGGGAAGAAGGTGGCGCAGGGACATATGCTCGACAAGATTTTCACCTCCGAGGACGAGGTGGTCGAGATGACAGAGCGCGCGATTTTATTCTTCCGTGACGAGGGACTTTCCGGGGAGCGGTTTGCGGACACGATAGACCGTCTCGGCTTTGAATACGTGCAGGATAAGCTGCTCAATAGTAAAATCGACCGCGAGAGCGTCTTGAAAAAAACAGTGGTAGGCGGTGCAACTTGTTAGAAAATCCTTTCGTAAAATCAGACGCAGAAAGCGCCAATAAAATAGAACCGTATAAGGAGGACAAGAAATGGAGAAGAAACGAAACATCATAGTAGGACAGTCGGGAGGACCCACATCGGTAATCAATTCCAGCCTGGCAGGCGTGTATAAGACTGCCAAGGAGAGGGGATTCCACAAGGTGTACGGTATGCTTCACGGAATTCAGGGATTTCTGGATGAACAGTATGTGGATTTGTCGACACAGATTCACTCGGATATGGACATTGAGCTGTTAAAGCGGACACCGTCTGCATTTTTGGGCTCATGCCGCTACAAACTGCCGGAAATACATGAGAATCCGGATATTTATGACAAGATTTTCAATATTCTTGACAAACTCGACATTGAGACGTTTATCTATATCGGCGGAAACGACTCCATGGACACGATTAAGAAATTGTCCGACTATGCGATTATCAAAGGCCATGCGCAGAAGTTCCTCGGCGTTCCAAAGACGATTGACAATGACCTGGCGCTCACGGACCATACGCCGGGCTTTGGCAGTGCGGCAAAATATATTGCTGCATCCACAAAGGAGGTTATCCGCGATGCGCTGGGACTGACCTACCACAAGGAGATGATTACGGTCATTGAGGTCATGGGACGCAACGCAGGATGGCTTACGGGCGCGACGGCGCTTGCAAAGACGGAGGAGTGCGACGGGCCGGATTTGATTTATCTGCCGGAGCTTCCGTTTGACATTGACAAGTTCCTGAAGAAGGTGCAGGAGCTGCTGAAAAAGAAGGAGTCCATCGTCATTGCAGTGTCAGAGGGAATTAAGCTTTCCGACGGCAGATACGTCTGTGAACTGTCGGGCGGTGCGGATTATGTGGACGCATTCGGCCACAAGCAGCTTCAGGGAACAGCCGCGTACCTTGCAGGATTCCTTGGCGCGGAGATTGGCTGCAAGACACGCAGCATCGAGTTCTCCACCCTGCAAAGAAGCGCATCCCACATGGCGTCGCGTGTCGATGTGAATGAGGCGTTTATGGTAGGCGGCGCCGCGGTGAAGGCTGCCGACGAGGGAGACACCGGAAAGATGGTCGTGATTGACCGTGTGTCGGATGACCCATATATGAGCGCTGCCGGCATCTATGACGTACACCGCATTGCAAACAACGAAAAGCTTGTTCCCAGAAGCTGGGTCAACAAGGAAGGAAACTATGTGACGGATGAGTTTATCAATTATATCGAACCGCTGATTCAGGGAGACTACCAGCCGTTTATGGTAAACGGTCTGCCACAGCATCTGGTACTGAAAAAGAAATAAAACCAATAAAAAAACGGAGCAGGAACCGCCTGATCCGTTTTTTTGTGCATGGGAAAAGCTTATTGATAAAATGCAGTGCCCCGGTGCACGATAAGCAGTTCAAAGTGCAGGTCACGCACGCGTCTATTGCAAAAAAGAAAGGGATTGCTATACTGTTTTTATAGGGAGGACATCAAGTATGAGAGTCAATTATTACAAGGATTCGGCGCTGCCGGAAAACAGGGTGGACGTCTATTACCGGGAACAGGATGCCGAAATTATGGGGCTGATGGCATTTCTCGAGACAGGGCAGGCGATTGTGGGACGCAAGGAACAGGCAGTCAGGCGCATTTTTCTGCGCGACATCTATTATCTTGAAATTGTGGATCGTCATTGTTTTGCCTATCTTGACAATGAGGTTTACCAGATTGAGTATAATCTGAGGCTCTTTTTGGAGAAATACAGTCCGTGCGGTTTTGTGCAGATTGGAAAATCGCTGGTGGTGAACCTCCACAGAATCGACTGGATTAAACCGGATATAAATATGCGGATGCATCTGATGATGGAGAATGGGGAGGAGCTGGTGTTAAACAGGGCGTACAAGAAAATGTTTATGGAATGTCTCAAAAATGCGGGGGAGGGAAAAAATGAAACTCATTGATAAGAAGAATTTTCTGCCGACAGTGTGCGTGATTTATACCATCATGTCCGTGGGCAAAATCCTGATCGAGGCAGTAACACAGGGGAAGTACGGCAATGACCAGGCGAATTCGCTGACAATGCTGCTGCTTTCTTTTCTGGGGACGCTGGTTTTGTCCCAGCATTACAGACTGTCCCAGCTTCCGCTGCTTCTGGTGGCAGTTTTGCAGTATGCGGTTCTGATTATGGCAGTCATGCTGTTTACATGGGTATCGGGGCACTTTACACAGCTGCATCCCAATGCATATATGGATATGTTCCGGTCGTTTACGGTTCCCTATGGGATTGCTGCACTGGTGTATTATATCTCGCTGTACATGGAGGTACAAAAGGCGAATCAGTTGTTGAAGCAGATAAAGGAAGATGTAAGGGATGAAAACAAGAAATAAGAAATTAGGATGGGATATGTTTGGACTGGGACTTACCGCGTTTGGCGGTCTTGGCATGGAGATTCTCTATGCGTTTTTCCTGGAACCGCTTCTGTATGGGGCACAGGCATCGGACTGGTCGGATGGACAGAGTATCGCGCACTGGATTCTGACCTGTGCGACATGGGGATGCATCGCGTTCTGGATTGTGCGCTCGGCAAAGAAAAACTATGATTTTGACATTTTTGCAGTGTGTGGGACCATGCGGACATGGCAGTGGGCAGCAGCTTTTTTGATGGTAGCGGCAGCAATTGCCATACAGTGTCTTGACTGGGGCGGGGTAAAATGCATCCGGGAATGGCAGCATCTCGGCGTGGTGAAGTTTGTGTTCCAGTATCTCTACTATGCCTTTGAAACCGTACTGTTTCTGCTGATTATTGTGTTTGCGCAGAAATCCTTTGAGGTGTGGCTGGGGCATGAGAACATTCCTTACGGCGGCATTATATGCGGGCTGACATGGGGGCTTGGGCACGCCCTGACAAAAGGCAGCCTGCTGATGGGGCTGACAGGAATCCTTTGGGGGATTGCGCTAGGGGCATCCTACCTTGTTGTTAGCAAAAATATCAGGAAAGCGTGGGTTGTTTTGTTTTTGATGTTTGCAGTCTGACGTGCGCCGCTTCTGCGGCATACTTTCATGCATTATACGCATTGTGCATGGGCTGCACATAAAGGACAGGGCAGGCGCAGCCTTGCTCTGTCCTTGGCATGGTTTGAACCGTTACTGGATGCGGAACTGGCTAATCAGGCGGTTCAATGTCTGGGACTGTTCCGACAGCGCATTGGAGATGCCGGCGCTCTCTTCGGCGGCATCAGAGTTTGCCTGAATGACCCTGGAGACCTCCTTAATCCTGTTTTCCACGGAGACAATCATCTCCGACTGCTGTACGCTGGCAAGTGCAATTTCATCCATCTGTATTTTGATGGACTGGATACATTCGTTGATTACCTGCATTGCGGAGATGGCAAGGTTTGTGGATTCGGTGCCGGTCTTGATGTCATGGATGGAATGACCAATCAGTGCGCTGGTGTCCTTTGCCGCGTCTGCTGACTTGGCAGCAAGGCTGCGCACCTCGTCGGACACGACGGCAAAGCCCTTTCCGGCTTCGCCTGCGCGGGAAGCCTCAATGGAGGCGTTGAGCGCAAGGATATTTGTCTGGAAGGCAATGTCCTCAATGGTTTTCGTGATGCTGCTGATTTTTGCCGAGGACTGGTCAAGGTTTCTGGTGGCAAGGATGAGCTGCTCCATTTTGGTGTCTGCCTCGGCGGCATATCCTGTTGCGCGCGAGACAAGCTCGCTTGCATTGCTGCAGCGCACGGTGCTGTTTTGAATCTGCTTTGTGATATCCGTGATATTTGACACAAGCCCGGTAATGGATTCTTTCTGCTGCGCAGTGCCATGGGACAGTGACTGCGCCCCTGCCGACACCTGGTTTGCGCCGTTGTTTACTTTTTTTGCAATCTGTATAATATCCCGCATGACATCGGTAAGATGGGTGCGGATGCTTTTGAGGCTCTCGGCAAGGACGCGGAAATCGCCAATATAATACGACTCGTTCTTTGTCACGTCGACGGCAATGTTGCCGTCTGCCATCTCGCCAAGGATTCTGCCAATGTCGTCGATGGTCTTGCGCAGGCAGTCGCAGACGTGGTGGATTGTCTGTGCAATTAAGCCAATCTCGTCCTTTCTGCCATAGAAGGGGGTCAGCTCCTGGTCAGCGGAGAGTTCCAGTTTGCCGAGACGCTGGATTGCGTGTTCCATCACCATCAGCTCCCTGCCCTCCCGAAACAGTATCATCAGGGTCACGAGGACGATGACCGCGCCGACGCTGGCACACAAAATGCCCACGGAGGTGCGCACTGTCTCCACCTCGCGGTAAACCTCCGCCGCGTCATCGCGCACCATAAAGACCCAGTTGCGATCCTTCAGATATTTATAGACAACAATCTGCTCGATTCCGTTTTCGTCCGCATAGGAGTATGCGCCAGCCTGGGTGCTGCCGTCCGCCTTGATGCGGCGCAGGATTTCCTGGTAGCCTTTGTCGGTTGTCTGGGTGTTTAAGAATGTTTCGTTCTCATGGTACAGGTATGTACCGGTTTCTACGTTTAAAAATACATACTCGCTGCTTGGAAGCCCCTCGATGTTCAGGTCGAGCAGGGCATTCATCAGTTGGCTGGCAAAAACGCCTGCCCCTACATATCCGATGCATTCCTGACCGTCAAAAATAGGATAGTACATGGAGAGTATCATGCTTCCGGTGCCCGGGGACTTCATGATGCCCAGATTGGTCAGCTGCGGCTGTGCCAGGATGGTATTGTGAAATTCTTCCAGTGAGTCGCCGCTTCGTGTGGTCATGCCGATTGCCTGCTGGGAAGTGTGTGTCAGCACATAGGTGGAGGGTGTGGCGATATACAGACCCTCAAAAATTCCCTTGACGGCGGCAAAGTCCTCGGTGTACTGCTGCGCCTTTGACAGCAGTGCGGGATCTTTGGGATGCGCAAGGAGCGCATGCACTTCGCTGCCAAGTGCGAAGGCAGTCATATATTCCTCTGCGGAAGTCACATAGTCATTGATAATGGATGCCCGCGATTCCACGGCGTCGGTCATCTGGTTGGTGATATTGTTTTCGACCATGGCGGCGACGCGCCCGGACACGATGAACCAGAGCAGCAGCAGTCCCGAAAAGGTAATGATGGTGGTGAGAATGCTGATGCGTGTGGCGAGTTTGCGATTTGCCAGAAATTTCATAAGATTCCCCCTGTGATTGGAAAATACCTTATTTTTCCCATTTGATGACGGTATTTTCCATATTTCTACTATATTGCAAAAATATTTTACCACGAGATTTTTCATTTTTCAAGGAGGGTTACCGTTCACTCCGTTCCAGTAACAGGTAAAAATCCATTAAAGAATCAGACGCTTGAGCAGGCACACATTACAAGATTCCCCTTGATATTCTTCATGTATATGAGAGCTGGGGATTATGCGGCGCTGTAAACAAAGCTCTGCCGGGAGGACAATATCGCCATGACACCGTACAGTGCGTTGGCGGGGGGCAGACTTGCAAGGCTCCTCGGTGAAACCTCTAGGCGTTTGCAGGAGGACAGTTATGCGCGACTGAAATACGACACTGCCGCAGGGCAGGACAGGGCGATTATTGACAGCGTTATTTGGAGAGGTGTGGAGCAGGGAGGAAAAGCTCTCCCAGAGAGACCGTTCCCTTGTGACGGTGGTATCGTTAATGTCGCAGGGACTGGGATATTTGTTCTGTTTGCCGTCCGCCATATATTGAATTGGAGATGGCATAAAAATATATTTCAGGGTAAATATCTGCTAGTGTTATGTCTCTTTTTTATACATTATATACAAAAAATAGTAGGAAAAACAGGCTCCATATGTTATGATTATAGTAGTCTGATTGTGCGGATGTTGTGCGTAATCAGTAAAATGTGATACTGGCGGTCGAAGAGGATGGACTGAAACAATGTTGTAAGATATGGAGGGCACGGATTATGAAATTTACATTTGGCAGCAGCAAGAAGGGGGATGTGGCAGAGGCGTTAAGCGGCATCAGGGAGCCTGCCGCACTGTTTTTTTCTGTTGCGGGTGAGGAGATGCTTGAGCACGCTGCAATGGAAATCGAAAAGAAATTTCCCGGCATTCCGTCTATAGGCGGTGTTGGACAGGCATACATAGACAAACAGTTTTTTGACGCAGGCATCACTGTGACCGCGATGAAGGATGATGTTAAGGTTGTGGCGGATGTCCTGGAGCAGGCGTCTGTCATGCCCATCAAGTATATCAGGCGTCTTGAAAATGCCGTCAAGGCAGTCGGCGGCGAGCGGGGAAGGACGGCATGCTTTGACATCTGCTCGGCGGGTGCCGATGTCCGCGCCGTCACGACGCTGTCAAACTATCTCTGCCGCGCGGGCTACGACCTTGCGGGCGGTACGAGCAATTCGTCTGCGGTTGCATGCAACGGAAAAATTTATCAGGATGCATGTGCGTTTTTTCTATTTAAAAACCTGAAAGGGAGAATTAAGTCCTATAAGGAAAATATCTACGTTCATCCGCAGGGAACGGAAAAGCAGTTTATGGTGACGGATGCAGATCCAAAGTCCTATAAAATCCGTACATTGGAAAATGTATCTGCCGAGAAGGTCTACACTTCCGAACTGGGAATCAGCAGGGACAAAATTACCACGCAGACATTTAAAAATCCGTTTGGGCATGTCTGCGATTCTGATACATACATTGTCTCCATCAAGGGAGTCGAGGCGGACGGCAGCATTACGACGTTCCGCCCTGCGAACAAGATGGACTTCCTGATCATACTGAGTATGGGAGATTACAGGGAGGTGGTTCAGGATACCATCGCAAGGATTCGGAAGGATTTGGGCGGCGCCTCGGCCGTACTCTCTGTCAACTGCCTGTTTCGGTATATCATGTTTAACGACGAGCATTATTGGGACAGTTATCTTGCCGAGATGTGCCGCAATTTCTCACATGCGGGCATGGTCGGCGTGGGTGAGCACTACAATACGCAGTTTGTCAACCAGACGATGTGCTGCCTTGCATTCGAGTAGTGGTGAGGAATGTGTGACAGTTGGTTTTGCATGGCATTCTGTTACGGAAATGTTTATTAGGAGGAAAAAACGTGTTGGGATTATTTGGAAATAAAACAGCAGAAAAAAGGGCAGCGGCGGTTGTAGTGCCGCAAAAGGAGCCGCAGTTTGACAAACATCCGCTGGATTATGCGCTGACAAGCGCCTGTCAGGTGGTGGATGAGCTGGCAGGCGATGTTTTTCAGACAACGCAGAAAATGCGGTATGCGAATGAACAGCTGGCAGGACTGCAAAGTGACATTATTGGTCTGCGGGACGACATAAACGCAATGGATGATGGATTTCAGGAAATCACGGCGGCAGCGGACAGGTTCAATGATGTGGAGACGGAGATTGACCAGTCGGTGGCGGATGCGCAGCGCCAGATGGAGTGTCTGCGTCAGGGCGCCAGCTCGGTAAAGGAGAATTTCAAGAACATGACGGCGACCTTCGGACAGCTTCAGGAGGCGCTGGACAAAATCCGCAACAGCCTGTCAGGCATCAGCGAGGTTGCAGACCAGACGGACCTTCTGTCGCTGAATGCAAGCATTGAGGCGGCAAGGGCAGGTGAGCAGGGAAAAGGTTTTGCGGTGGTTGCGGAGGAGGTCGGCAAGCTTGCAAAGATGAGCCAGGATATGGTTGAGGGCATCCACGCGTGCATTGCGGAGGTCGAGCAGAAAAGCAGCGAACTGAACAAGTTTATACAGGCATCTGACGAGGCGATACTTGGCAGTATCAGGAGCATGGAGGAGACCGGAAGGTATTTTGATGACATCAAGGAGCGCGCTTCGGGCACGTCTGCGGTTCGGGATGCGATTGACAATGCCGTTGAACAGAACCGTGCGTATGTCAGGACGGTTCAGGACTCGCTTACGTCCACGGCGGGAATTTACGGTGACATCATGGACAGGATGGATATCGATGACAGCAAAAAGGGTGTGCTGATGGAGGCGTTTCAGCATATCATTGAGCAGGCGGTTGCCATGGTGGCGGAGCTGCCATAGGCACATACTGTCGGTTTCTCTTATCTATCCCGCCCGAAAAAATTCATGACCCGGCGGTTAAAATCGTGTGCTTCCTCGTAGGCAGCGTGGCCAAGCCCTTCATAGAGATATAGCTCGCTGTCCTTGATTTTGCCGGCAAGCTCAGCCGAGGCGTCCGCGCCGACAATTTTGTCGCAGCTGCCGCCAATGACCAGCGTAGGGCATGAAATACGGTCTAGCAAATCGTATGCATCATGACTTGCGCAGGCGCCAGCCTGTGTGAGAAAGCGCCCGAAATCTTTTGGCTTTCCTATTTTACAGAGCACTGGGTAGAGACGGCGGTATTTTTTGAGATATGCTTCAGAGTACGATTTTTCGGCAATATCAATCATCAGCGCCCTGTAATCCCCTTGTCTGGCAAAATCAATCCAGTCCGAAATGACCATCTGTACAGTCGCATTCTGTCTGGACAGCGTGACAGCCAGCACGAGCCTGTCGACAAGCGCCGGGTGGTCGATTGCCAGATACTGTGCAATCATGCCTCCCTGGGAGACACCAAGGATGTCTGCACGCTCGATGTCGAGCGTCTTTAAGGCAAAGGCGAGGTCTTCTGCCATTTTCCTTGTAGAATATTGTGTGTTCCATTCCTGATATTTTTCCAGGTTATTTTTCCGGCTGAAAATATAGACTTTGTAATCCCTGGCGTACATTCTGTAGGAGAATGCCATTGCGGCAGCCATGCCCTTCACGGTCGTCAGCCCGTCGCCAAGCCCGGGAATCATGACCAGGGGGGTGTTCCCCGTGCCAAACGTCACATAGTCCATGTCGGTATCTTCAATGCGGACAGAGCCGCCAGAGGCATTCCAGAACATAAGTGTATTCTCCCCTTTCGAATCCTTTGAGCTGCCTTTTATCATAGCATAGAATGTGCGGGCGTGCAAGCGTACGCTGACGCGGATATAGATGAATTGTTTTGTATTGGCTTTTGGACGAAATGTTGTAGTAAATTGATGGATAATATGGTATAATTACCCAAAGTAGCATATTTCCTTATGCGGCTGTGTGCATGACTTTATACTGAGTGGTCATGTGCATTATATTATAGCCGGTATGGGGCGGAATGGGCAGCTTGTTGTATCACAGGAAGAGGGGGATGCTGTATGGATACAAAAATATTCCAGTATGCACAGATTTATGATGTGCCGACCGTCTGTAAAAGCTGTGGCGGCGTGTTGGTTTACAGGGGGCTGGGTGAGTACCGCTGCGAAAAGTGCAGGGGAAAGGACTTTGACAATTATGGGAAAACACGCAATTATATTGAGAAAAACCCGGGCGCGTCGGCGGTGGACATTGAGAAAAATACGGGCGTGAGCAAAGTGGCAATCCGGGAAATGCTAAAGGAGTCGCGCTTTGAGATTGTCGAGGGAACGAAATCCTTTCTGCGCTGCGAGGGCTGTGGTAAGGAAATCCGCAGCGGGCGTTACTGTGAAAAGTGTGAGAAGGACATTCATCTGGCGATTGAACGGCAGCAGCGTGAGAAGCTGCGCGAAAATATACAGGGCTATATGCTGGAAAAGAGCGGTGAAAAGGGACAGAGGCGTTTTGTGCGCGATAAGTGATGGTAAGGAAAATATAAGACGAAGGAGAGGTATCCAATGTATCAGATTATAGACGGAAAGAAAATTTCACAGGAAATAAAAGAGGAGCTGAAAGCACAGGTGGCTGTTTTAAAGGAACAGGGCAAAAACGTCTGCCTTGCGGTGATTCAGGTAGGAAACGACCCGGCATCAAGCGTGTATGTCGGCAACAAGAAAAAGGCATGTGCGTATATCGGAATCGAGTCGCTTTCTTATGAGCTTCCTGAGGAGACGACCCAGCAGGAGCTTCTGGAGCTGGTGCAGAAGCTCAATGCGGACGACAAGGTCAATGGGATTCTTGTCCAGCTTCCGCTTCCGGAACAGATTGACGAGGGGAAAGTGATTCAGACAATCGCGCCGGAAAAGGACGTGGATGGATTCCACGAGAAGAATGTCGGTGCGCTCTGCGTCGGCAGCAAGGGATATGTTTCCTGCACGCCGCTGGGGATTATCCAGCTTTTGAAACGTTCGGGAGTTGAGATTGCCGGAAAAAACTGCGTTGTCATCGGACGCAGCAATATTGTGGGCAAGCCGATGGCACTGTTATTGCTGCGGGAGAACGGCACGGTCACGGTCTGCCATTCGCGCACGCAGAATATCAGGGAAATCACAAGGCAGGCAGATATTCTGGTGGTGGCAGTCGGAAAGCCAAAGTTTATTGACGATTCCTATATAAAAGAAGGCGCTGTCGTCATTGATGTGGGAATCCACAGGGATGCGGACAATAAGCTCTGTGGCGATGTCGATTTTGAAAAGGCGGCGCCGCACACAAGCGCCATCACACCGGTTCCGGGCGGTGTGGGACCCATGACCATCGCCATGCTGATGTACAACTGTGTGTCTTCTGTCAGCTAAGGAGCTCACATTCGCGGAACAGGCTGTTTACGGCAGTTTTATATTCTGTATAACCGGATGCCTTGCGTATCTTTTTGAGGTGTCTGTCAGATGCCGCAAAGCTTTCGCTGAGGTAAGTCCAAAGGTCTTTCATTTTGAACAATGTGGGTGTTTCGCCTGCCATCTGCGCGGCATAGCCCTCAAACAGTTCATCATGGAAGGCCTTTAATGTTTCTTTGTCTAAAGTCGGCGGCTTGGTGCCTTCTGCTGCCTTTAGCTGTGCAGCCAGCAGCGGATTCTTTAAAATTCCACGCCCTATCATGACACGTTCCGTCTCCGGGGCAGTGTCCAGAAGAACCTTATATTTTTCTCTTGATGTGATGTCCCCATTGTAACAAAGCGGAATCGCTGGCAGCTTGGAGACGGCAGTAAGGTAAGTCTCCATGTGCGGCGTGAATTTGTAGAGTTCCTTTTGCAGGCGGGGGTGGATAATCAGTTCCTCGACCGGATATTTCCGGTAAATGTCAAGGATGCGTTCCCACTCGTCAACGGATGAAATGCCGATTCTGGTCTTGATGGAAATTTTAATCGGTGACCGTTCATAGATTTCATACAGAAAACGGTCGAGTTCGTCAGGAACGCCCAGGAAACCAGCGCCGCGCTTTCTGGCGGTGACAGTGCCGGAAGGACATCCGAGGTTTAGGTTCACTGTGCCGTAACCATACTCCGCAATCTTTTCTGCGATTTCCAGAAACTCTTCGGAACGGTTTGCCAGTATCTGCGGAACGACGGTCAGGGACTGGTTATGCGCCGGCAGAATCTCGTTTCGCTCGCGGCGGTTCATTTTTTTGCTGGCAATAAATGGCGTAAAATACTTGTCAATGCCGCCGAAGTAATGGTTGTAGGCATTCCTGTAAATATAGGTCGTAATCCCCTCCATCGGGGCAAGATAAAATTTCATAACAATCCTCCATGCTGGGGGAAGGGTCATTCCCCGGCTTGATTCATCATAACACAGGTTGCCGGATAAAGTCCATCACACACTTGATTTATATAGTTTTTTTAGATAATATAATAATAGCTTAATCAGTTTTTAATCTTTTCAACATTTTGGTTTAATTTTGATTGTTTATGATATCATCATCAGCTGAAAACAAAGAAAGTAATAATCAAAAAGGAGAAAAAGAAATGGATAATTTTGAAAAAGTGGAAAAATTAAGGGAGCATGCAAACGTATCTTATGAGGAGGCAAAGCAGGCACTGGAGAACAGCAACTGGGACATCCTTGACGCGATGATTTACCTGGAGCAGAGCGGCAAGGTTCACGGCCCGGAGCAGTCAAGCTACACGACCCAGGCAGAAAAGGTTAAGATTGACATCGAGGACAAGGAATGCAAATCAAGCTTCTCGGACAACCTGAAGAGTTTTGGGGACTGGTGTTTGAAGTGGATTAACAAGGCAAACAACAACAGCTTTTGTGTGGAGCGGGAAAACCGCGAGATATTCAGGGTGCCAATCACACTGCTGGTAGTACTTTTGTTCTTTGCGTTCTGGGTTGTGGTTCCGCTGCTGGTTGTCGGATTGTTCTTTAACATGCGGTATCATTTTGTGGGACCGGACATCAGAAGCGTTGACATCGACATCAACAAGGCGATGGACGGTGCGGCAGAGACTGTGGAGAACATCAAAAATGAGTTCACCAGCGCGGCATCCGAGGAAGAAGACAAGTAATATGATGTACAGACCGACAGTTCTCTGGGACAGCCGGTCTGTTTGTGTACGCCGGAACATCTGCCACAGAGACAGGTGCAGGGGAGATTCCGGCGGATGATGCAGATAAAAGGAGGCAGTTATGGCAGTGACGGTGTTAATCGTTGAGGATGAGGAAAAGATAGGGCGCTTTTTGGAGCTTGAGCTTCTGCATGAGGGCTATGAGGTCATGAAAGCGGAAAATGGCAGGGAAGGGCTTGAGAAGGCGCAGGGCGGCAAGGCGGATCTGGTCGTGCTCGATGTGATGCTTCCGGAGTTAAACGGATTTGAGGTGCTCCGGCGCCTGCGCAAAAATTCTGACATTCCTGTCATAATGCTGACGGCAAGGGATGAGGTCATGGATAAGGTTGCCGGACTGGACGGCGGCGCGGACGATTATATGACAAAGCCTTTTGCCATAGAGGAGCTGCTTGCCCGCATCAGGCTGGTGCTCAAGAAACGCGGCGGCACGGTGAACACGGACAGGAGCCAGCTCGGCGTCGGAAAGCTCAGCATGGATGTGAAGCGGTATGAGGTGTATTATGACGGTCAGCAGGTGGAGCTTACGCACAGGGAGTTTGAGCTTCTGAAGGTGCTTCTTGAGAACAAGAACATCGTGATTTCCAGGGACACGCTTCTGGAAAAGGTATGCGGCTATGACTATATGGGAGAGACCAATATCATTGATGTGTATGTGCGGTATCTAAGAAGCAAGCTTGATGACGTGTATCAGGTAAAGATTATTCAGACTGTTCGAGGGGTGGGGTATTGTATCAAAGATGAAAATTGAAAAGGGAAAGAAAAAAGTTTATGTGGAAAAGATAAATCATTCTGCGCAAAATAAAGCCAGATCGTCGGAGTCAATGCGCGTGACCTCCATCGCAAGAAAGATTAACTGGAATTATATCGGGCACCTGATGCTTTCGTACTTTTTCCTGGATGTGCTGCTGTTTCTTGTTGCGGCGGCAGTGTTTCTTGTTGGGATGGATATGCAGATGACAGGCAGGTTTTCTTTTGCCTATGTCAGGGACTTTTCATTTGGCGACGCCCTGCGGGATGTGACGTACACGGTAAGCACGATATATGATGAGCAGCTGTATGAGGTACCGATAGGCATATGGCTTGTTCTTTTTTACTATGGGGCGGTTTTGGTCTTGCTGTCTGAGCTGACCGACCTGATTGCGATGGTATTTATGGGGACAAGGGAAGTGCGCAAGGAGCTGCGCCCGCTGAACCAGATTGCGGTCAGGGCGCAGCAGCTGAGCAATATTGCATTTGACGAATCGAAGTACCATAACCTTGAGGATGCCATTTCCAACCTTAAGGTGGATTCCATGGATAAGGGAATCCATATGCACGACAAGGAGCTTCAGGGCATCGAGACGGCACTGAACGACCTGCTGGGACGCATCCGGGCTTCCTACAGGCAGCAGGCGCAGTTTGTGTCGGATGCCTCGCACGAGCTGCGCACCCCGATTGCTGTCATACAGGGATATGTCAACATGCTTGACCGCTGGGGGAAGGAGGACACGGCAATCCTTGAGGAGTCCATCGAGGCAATCAAAAATGAATCCAACCATATGCAGAAGCTTGTGGAGCAGCTTTTGTTTCTTGCAAGGGGGGACTCCAACAGGCAGAGCCTGGACATGAAAATGCAGGATTTGAACAGCATTATGCGGGAGGTCTATGAGGAGTCGCTGATGATTGATGAGAACCACCGGTACCGTTTTGAGGAATGCGGGTATGCCAGGGTGTATGGGGACTGCGATATGATGAAACAGTCTGCAAGAATCCTGATTGACAATGCGGCAAAGTATACGAAAACGGGCGAGGAGATTCTGATACGCGTGGGCGTATGGAAGGACGGCTCACCGTTCTATGGGATACAGGACAACGGAATCGGTATGTCACAGGAGGATGTGGCACATGCGTTTGACCGCTTTTACAGGGCGGATTCGGTGCGGAACAGCAAGACGGGCGGCACGGGGCTTGGGCTGTCCATCGCCAAGTGGATTGTGGATAAACACCATGGGTATTATGACATTGTAAGCCGAGAGGGGCTGGGGACACGGTTCAGTGTGATATTTCCGCGGTGTGGTGATGGGGATTTGCCCACCTGACTCCGGACAGGATGGTCTGCCGGGGAATAGGATTTTCCTATTTTCCGGCAGCCTTTTTGTTTTGTGACCTAGAGCAGCAGCTCCACATCATATTTTTTCAGCCAGTAATTCACCTGCAAAAGATAGGCGAGCAGCTGGGGGCCAGCCATCAGCTGCCCATAGAAGGGTCTGCCGTAATCGGAGGGCTGGCTGATATAGTCGAGCACCTTGCCCATGTCAATCAGCTCCCGCAGCGGTGCGCGCGTGTCGGAAAGCGTCTCGACAATCGCGGTGCGCAGCAGGTTCTCATAGGCAGGGTCGTAGGTCTTTGGGTAGGGGCTTTTGCGCCGGTACAGGACTTCGCCCGGAAGCAGTCCGTCCGCGGCGGCGCGCAGCAGCCCCTTGACGACACCGTCCTTGCATTTCATCGACCAGGGTACATTCCAGAGATATTCCACGATGCGGTGGTCGGCAAACGGAACGCGCGCCTCCAGTCCCGCGTGCATGCTTGTGCGGTCCATGCGGTCGAGAAGTGTCTGCATAAACCACTTAATATTCAGATAGGAGATTTCCCTCCTGCGTTTTTCCTCTTTATTTTCCCCGTCCAGTACAGGGACTTCGGATATCGTTTTTGCATATGCGGCATGTGCGTATTCCTCTAGTGGCAGCAGTGCAAGCACATTGTCCTTTAAGAGCATGGTGCGCGGTGAGAAGTCCATCGACCATGGGAAGCAGTCGGCGTCAAAGCATTCTTTTTTGTGGAACCACGGATAGCCGCCGAAAATTTCATCCGCGCACTCACCAGTCAGTGTCACCTTATGACTGGCGGCGACCCGCTTGCAGAAGTAGAGCATTGACGCCTCGACATCCGCCATGCATGGCAGGTCCCTGGCATCCACCGCCTCAAACAGGTAGTCATACAAATCGGCGTTGGCGCATTCGAGGTACTGGTGGCTGGTTTGGCAGTAGGCAATCATTTTGTCTACCCAGGGTCTGTCCTGGGAGGGCTGGAATGCGTTTGCCCGGAAATTTTTGTCGTTGTCCTTGAAGTCAAAGGAG
>DKUL01000036.1:121377-127596 GCA_002490665.1 Lachnospiraceae bacterium UBA7205
TTTTGATGGCGTCTGTGACCAGATAGCGGGTTTTCTCGACTGTCTGTTGCCAGTCCTCCTCGTGTGGATGGCTCTCAAGCTTCCAGTAACATGCTGTGGAAAAGTCGGAGCCGTAATATTCCAGGTAATGTCCCGGCAGCAGCTCATCTATGTTTTTGAAAACACCCTTTCCGTAGGTCTTTGCAGGGCCAAGACCGAAAATCTCACAGAGCCCGTCGCGGTCTGCCTGTGCCTTAAATTCAGGATAGCACAGGATTCCCTTCAGCTCTGAGGAAAAGATGAGGGTGTTGCGAAAAAGGGTATAAAACAAGGGTTTTACCCCGAGTCTGTCGCGAAACAGGTATAACCGCTGTCTTGTTTCGTCAAATATGGCAAAGGCAAAGATGCCGTTTAGGCGTGTCACATAGGAAGTTCCATGGAGGAGATATCCCATCAGGATTACTTCTGTATCGCAGGTTGTCTGAAAGACAATGCCTTCCTGCTCCAGCTCGCGGCGGAGGCTTTTCATGTTGTAAATCTCACCGTTGTAGGCGATGACTGCACGCTGGTTTCCGAGCTGTCTTGCCATGGGCTGCTTCCCGCACGCAAGGTCCAGAATGGACAGGCGTGTGTGGGAAAGCCCGCAGTTCCTTGACAGATACAGTCCGTTTTCGTCAGGACCCCGGTGATGCTGGCAGGTATTCATCGTCTGCAGGATGGAGAACCATCTTGCGGATTCCTCCTTATAGTTGGTATGAAAGCTGCTAAAGCCTGCGATTCCACACATTTTATGTAAGTCCTTTCTGTTTTGATTTTTATTGAATCAGAGGTAATCCTTGAGGATTGGCTGGTACTGTCTGTGTTCAAGCGCCATTTCCAAAGTCGGTATCAGCAGCTCGACGTGCGCTACCAGTGAGTTTGGCTTTGTCCTGTAATTATCCTGACCAAATGGCACGAAATAGATGTTTTTGCTGTTGCACAGCAGCCCGATGTTTTTCAGGTTCATGCCAAGTCCGTCGTTGGTCGAGATGGAAATGACAAGGGGCTTGTTGTTGCGCATATGTGCCTTTGCCGCCATGAGTACCGGGGTGTCGGTGATGCCGTTTGCGAGCTTTGCGGCAGTATTTCCGGTGCAGGGAAGGATTGCCAGCGCGTCGAGGTAGGCTTTGGGACCGATGGGTTCCGCGCCAGGGATGGAGATGATTGGCTCCTTTCCGGTGATTTCCTTTACTTTTGTGACATAAGTGTCAGGTTTTCCAAAGCGGCTTTCGATGGTCTGCGAGGCGTCTGACATGATGGGGTAGATGTCGGCGCCCGCGTCTTTAAGTTTCTGTAGTTCCGTAAACATTTTTTCAAAGGTACAAAAGGAGCCGGTCAGTGCGATGCCGATTTTTTTTCCTTTGATGTCCATATCATTCAAACCTCCATGCTATATTCGATTGATCACGTAGTCCGTCAGGTATTTTGCGCAGCTTTCTCCGGCGTATTTTCCGGGGAGTCCCGGACAGAAGTGGATGTTGACGTTTAGTTTTTGGGCAGTTTCATAGTCGGCTCCGGATTTGTTGGAGGCGATGTCGATGATGACTGCGTTCGGGGATACTTTTTCCAGACACCTGCGGTTTAGGACAGGCGCGGGAATCGTGTTGAAAATGTACTCGAAACAGCAGATTTTGCGCCACAGATTTGACAGGTGCAGCGTCTCAAAGCCAAGCGCGCAGGCGAGGGCAAGCTCGTTGGCGTCATTGGAGCAGACGGTGACACAGGCGTGCAGTCCGCACAGGCGGTCGGCGAGAATCTTGCCACATCTGCCATAGCCCAGCACCAGAGTATTGCTCATATGGATGTTGGTGTCCTTGTGCAGCAGTGCCTCCAGAATGGCGCCTTCCGCCGTGGAGACGGCATTGTACAGGGTCATGGGCTCATCGCGCATGAAGTCATAGCAGCTGATTTCCCGCTCCTCGCAGGTGCGTCGGAAGTCTTCCGGGATGACACCTGCAAATATTTTCTGGTGCTTGTGGATGCTGCGCTGAATCTCCGCGAGATTAAGGCCGGAGGCATCGCCCTCACAGTAGAGGCAGTCGGATTTTGCAAACGGAATACCGCAAATCAGCACTGGCGCGGCATCGAGGGCATCGCGCAGCGAGTCCGTAAAGCTGATTTTTGCCTTTATGGATGGGGCACAGGAGATGGGGACGGTGCGAAAGCATATGACACGGTATCCTTTTTCCACGAAAATGGGAGCCATGCACGCGGTGCGCCGGTCGCCGCCTAGGATTGATATATCGTATTTTGTCATAATGAATCTCCATATATTTTAGCAAATGTTATACTGGCGGTCGAAAGGACTGACCGCTCAGTATAAGTTGATGACTTATTTATAAAATATGACAAAATAGGAAAAATGTTCTATGATTTGGAGAGAAATACAGATAATGGCAGCAGTACTGCCAGCATGATAATGTTTGCGAGTGTGAACATGCCGAAATATGTTCCCTTTTGCGCGGGATATTCGCGGGCAATCTGCTTGTAGGAAATCAGGCTTGCCATGGAGGCAATCAGCGTGCCAAGTCCGCCGAGGTTGGTGCCGACAATGAGTGATGTGTACTTGTCCGTAAAACCGGAGAGGAGCAGTGCCGCGGGGACATTGCTGATAATCTGGCTGGAAAGGACTGCCACAATGCGTTCGTGTCCTGTGAGCAGCCGCTCCAGCAGCGCGCAAAAACGCTCGATGCGTCCCATATTTCCGATAAAGATAAAAAAGCAGACAAACGTGCCAAGGAGGGAGTAGTCAATCTTTTTTAGCAGTGCCCTGTCGGTGAAAAACAGATAGACAAGGAGGATAACAGCAGCGGCGGCAGGCGCAAGGAGCTTGGCGACACAGAGCAGGCAGAGGAGAAAGCCAATGCCGAAGCATATCAGCCTTGGGATGGCATTTTCCTGCTGTCCGGAGACGTCCGAAAAAGAGCCTGCGGTCAAATCCAAGGCATCCAGGGACTCCTTTTTCATAAGAAGGATTGCGGTCAGCAGGCATAGGCCGGATGCAATCGTGTAGGGAAGCATCAGCTGTAAAAAGGCAGGCAGGCTGATGCCGGACTTTGCATAGAGGTACAGGTTCTGTGGGTTGCCCATCGGGGTCAGCATACTGCCGAGGTTGGCTGCGAGTGTCTGTAGGATGACGAGGGGGACAATCTGTTTTTCCTGCCGTGAAAGGCGCAGTACGATGACGGCAAACGGCACAAAGGTAATGAGTGCCACGTCATTTGTAATCAGCATACTGAAGAAAAAGGGCAGGAATACCAGCACCATAAAGAGCTGTCTTGTGTTCCTTGTCCTGGACAGCAGTTTTTTGCCGACAGCCTTAAAAATGCCGAGTTTCTGGAAACCAGCCATGACAGCCATCAGGGCAAAAAGCAGCAGCAGTGTGTTCCAGTCGATGTAGCTGCGGTAGGCACTGTCCGGCGGGATAATCAGCGAGGAGACTGCGGCGAGCACGAAGGCGGCACAGAGCACGGTTTCCTGCTGGATTGCTTTTTTGATAAAATGCTTTGGTTTGTTCTCAGATGGGTTCATTGTGTAACAGTCCTTTCAGAAAATACTTTATATCTCCTGCATTATAGTCGAGCGCATGAAATTTTTCAAGTCGTTTTTGGACGGATATTCACAGAGTTTTTTACAGGAGCTGTCGTGCGGAGTTTATACCATAAAGTAGTTTACAAGCCTTTTGCAATAGGGTAGGATGAACTTATGGAACAGGAAAAATACGGAAAGGGGAATTTTTATGGGAAATTCAATTTATGAAATGATACGAGGCGCAGTGACGGCAGAGGGATACCTTTCTGAAAACTTCAGGCTGCCAGATGATGCGGCGGACGGTCAGTTAAAATTTGCGCCGGGGGCAATGGACGGAATTCTTTTTTACCACACGGCGGGGACAGAGTCGGAGGATTCTGAGGGATATACAATTCTCGTAAATGCGATTGAGTCTGCGTCGGAGGGCAGGACGGACGAGGCATTTTGCAGCGTGGAGACGTTTGCGGCGAAGTATCATGTGCTGGGATTCATCGACTTGTTTCAGGAATATGTGATAGAGAACAAGGACAGGCTGACGGTTGGGAATGTCATTGACTTTGCAGTCCGGCTGATGATGGAGGGCATAAAGGTGGAGGCTGTGAAATTTGGCATGTCTTTGCTTGAGCTGATTGACTGGGAGGGACAGGAGCGGCTCAAGTCTGCAGTCCGGCTGCTTGCGCTATCGGATGAGCTTACCCTGTACGCGGCGTTTCTGATGCGCTGCTGGGAGAACCCCAACAGGGAGCTGTTTGACATTCTGCAAAAGGTTGAGGGCTGGGGGCGCGTGCATATTGTCCGTATGATTGAGGCGGACTCGGAGGATATCGAGGAGTGGCTGGTGCGAAATGGTGTCCATAATGATGTTGTTCCGGCATATTCGGGGATGGACTGTTTTGGGAAAGTACATTATCTGGAGCGGATTCGGCATCCGGCGCTTGATTTGGAAATATACCGCGGCCTTGCGGATATTCTCGACGCAATGCTGGATGAAGGTCCGGTTACAGGGATTTCCGCGCTGGAAGACCCAGAGGAAGTGATGCGGGCTTTCCTGACAGCCGCAAAGGCGCGGACAGATCTGGAAGCACAGGATTATACAACGCTGATTGACCTGAAGGAGTACATGGAGCAGACAAATCAGGAATCTCCTTCGGGACTGTATGTGGAGCTGACGGATTTTTTGCAGTCAGGGCAGGTGCAGGAGACGATGCGGTCTGCCTTGGAGCGCAAAGAGGCATTTGAGGTGGCAAGACGGCTTGGCATGGACTACCAGGAATATGCATTCCGGGCTGTTACGGAGGATTTTGTGAACAATGCATGGATTGCGTCGCGCCTGGTGGCAGATGGCTATAAGGTGGAGGAAATCATAGACCTGGCGTATGACAGGCTGGATGTGGAGCGCATTGCGACAGGGGCTGGTGAAGAGCTTGGCTTGGGGGACGCATTTGAAGCGCACCGCGCGTTGACACTGATTCTACAGGAGCTGCGCAACAGGGTCAATGTGGGTGAAAAGCTGATTCGCCCGGCGTTAAAGTCGCCGGTGGTAAGCAACAGACATATGGCGCTGTCCGCGCTTGAGGGATGGACAGAACAATCGGGGCAGGCGCTGCAGGAGCTTCTTCCCAAGATGGCTGGGTACCTGGAGGGGCTGTTGGCGGAAGAAGTGCGTGAGGACTTGCGGCAGAGGATGGAGCAGATATTGGGGAAGAAGTAGCGGTGTTTTCGGGCGGTGTGAATTGTAACGGAGAGTCAATTACTGTTCACAGGTCAGGAATGCGCTGAACTGCGCATTCCGTGAGAAAACGCACAGCCTGAAAGCAAAAATCCATTTGCGCGACGAACGAAGTTCGTTTTGCAATTTTTGCATGGATTTTTGCCCGTTACTGGAACGGAGTGAACAGTAACGAGAGTCAATGCGGAATCTGTATTTCGGCTGATGAATGGTTGATAATGCGGCGGATTGACGGTATACTAGAGGTAGCAATTATTTTTCGGGAGGAGAATGGCTATGGGATTTTACAGAAAACCGCTGCCTGTCGGGGTGGATGATTTTGAAAAGCTTGTGACAAGAGGGTATTATTTTATAGATAAGACAAATCTTATGAGGGATTTGCTGGATATGAAAGGAGATGTCAATCTTTTTACCAGACCAAGGCGGTTTGGTAAGACACTAAGCATGAGTATGCTGCAATATTTCTTTGAGGATATGCGGGGCAAGGATGGTGCAAGGATTGATAACACTGCCCTTTTTGAGGGGTTGAATATCATGCAGGCAGGCGAACAGTATCTGTCGCATATGGGGCAGTATCCTGTCATCAATATGACATTAAAGGCGGGAAAACGCCCGACGTTTGAGAGCGCGTGTACACAGATAGCGTGGCAGATTGCAATGGAATATGAACGGCATAGTTATGTGCTTGATAAGTTGTCTGGAGAGAGTAAAAGTAAGTATGAGCGAATTATGTGGGAAAAAGGTTCTTTAGATGACTATTGTGGTTCACTGCAATTTTTATCAAAGTGTCTGGAAATGTATTATGGAAAAAAGGCAATTATCCTGATAGACGAGTACGATGTCCCGCTTGAGAATGCCTATCTGCGCGGCTTTTATCAGCAGATGGTGGATTTCATACGCTCCTTTTTCGAAGCGGCGTTAAAGACTAACAGCAGCCTTGA
>DKUL01000035.1 GCA_002490665.1 Lachnospiraceae bacterium UBA7205
CATGTTCTTTACATAGTCAGCATGTCCCGGACAGTCAACGTGTGCATAGTGTCTCTTGTCCGTCTCATACTCAACGTGTGCTGTATTGATTGTGATACCACGCTCTCTCTCTTCCGGAGCCTTATCAATATTCTCAAAATCTGTAGCTACATTACCAGCAACTCTCTCTGCCAATACCTTTGTGATAGCAGCTGTTAAAGTTGTCTTACCATGGTCAACGTGTCCAATCGTACCAATGTTACAATGGGGTTTACTTCTTTCAAATTTAGCCTTTGCCATTTTAAAAGTCCTCCTTAAAATAGATATTATTAATTATACCAGTTTCATTTTTCATAAAACTTAACCCAACTGTTTTCATTATAGTAAAAAAAGTTGGAATTTTCAAGCATTATTTGCATAAAAGCCATTATTTTGCTTTTGCGGCAAGTACCTTTTCCTGTACCTGCTTTGGAACCTGTTCATACTTTTCAAAGAACATGGAATAGTTTCCACGTCCCTGTGTCCTGGAGCGCAAGTCTGTAGAATAACCAAACATTTCAGCGAGGGGAACATAGCCTCTGACAATCTTTCCACCGCCAAGGTCATCCATACCCTCAATACGTCCACGACGCGAATTGATGTCACCGATAACGTCACCCATATACTCCTCAGGCATTGTTACCTCAACCTTCATAATCGGCTCAAGAAGTACCGGTGCTGCCTTCTGCATAGCTTCCTTGAATGCAAGCGAACCTGCGATATGGAATGCCATCTCGGAAGAATCGACTTCGTGGTATGAACCATCGTATACATTCGCGTATACACCGACTACAGGGAATCCGCCAAGGATACCTGCCTTCGTTGCCTCCTCAATACCTTCGCCGACTGCCGGAATGTATTCCTTCGGAATCGCACCACCGACAACAGATGATTCAAACTTGAAGAGCTCTTCGCCATTTGCATCCATTGGTGCAAACCGCACTTTACAGTGACCGTACTGTCCACGTCCACCTGACTGCTTCGCATACTTAGAATCAATTTCGACCTCTTTTGTGATTGCCTCCTTGTAAGCAACCTGAGGCGCACCGACATTCGCTTCTACCTTAAACTCACGGAGAAGTCTGTCAACAATAATTTCAAGATGAAGCTCGCCCATACCTGCAATAATTGTCTGACCTGTCTCCTGATTTGTGTGGGCGCGGAATGTAGGATCTTCCTCTGCAAGTTTCGCAAGTGCCTCACCCATCTTGCCCTGTCCTGCTTTTGTCTTCGGTTCGATGGCAAGCTCAATAACAGGCTCCGGGAATTCCATGGACTCAAGAATTACGGGATGCTGCTCGTCACAGATTGTATCACCTGTCGTTGTAAACTTAAATCCAACTGCCGCAGCAATGTCACCGGAATAAACCTTGTCCAGCTCCTGCCTCTTGTTTGCATGCATCTGAAGAATACGTCCGACACGTTCTTTCTTGTCCTTTGTCGCATTTAATACATAGGAACCGGAATTCATTGTTCCGGAATACACTCTGAAAAATGCAAGCTTACCGACAAACGGGTCTGCCATAATCTTAAATGCAAGCGCCGAGAACGGTTCGTCATCTGAAGAATGTCTCTCAACTTCATTGCCTTCCAGGTCCGTTCCCTTAATTGCAGGGATATCTGTAGGAGCCGGCATATAATCAAGAATCGCATCAAGAAGTTTCTGCACGCCCTTATTTCTATATGCAGAACCACAGCAAACCGGAACTGCCGTACACTCGCAGGTTCCCTTTCTGAGTGCAGCCTTCAGCTGGTCTACAGAAGGCTCCTCGCCCTCAAGATACATCATTGTCAGATCATCATCCAGCTCGCAGATTTTCTCAACCATCTCACCATGGTAAAGCTCTGCATCATCAGCCATATCTTCCGGAATATCACCGATGGTGATATCCTCGCCCTTATCATCATTGTAGAAGTAGGCTTTCATTTCCATCAGATCGATGATACCCTTGAAATCATCTTCCTTACCGATAGGCAGTTCAAGAATGATTGCATTTTTTCCTAATCTTGTGCGAATCTGTTCTACAGCTCCGTAGAAATTCGCGCCCAGAATATCCATCTTGTTGATAAATGCCATTCTGGGTACATTATACGTATCAGCCTGACGCCATACATTTTCTGACTGTGGCTCAACACCACCCTTTGCACAGAAAACACCTACGGCACCATCAAGTACACGAAGGGAACGTTCCACCTCGACAGTGAAGTCAACGTGTCCTGGTGTATCAATAATATTGATACGGTGCTCCAAAGCACCATCCTGAACCTTCGCATTCTCCTGATGTGTCCAGTGGCATGTTGTGGCGGCTGATGTAATCGTGATACCTCTTTCCTGCTCCTGCTCCATCCAGTCCATGGTTGCAGTACCTTCATGTGTATCACCAATCTTATAGTTAACACCAGTATAATATAAGATACGCTCTGTAAGAGTTGTCTTACCGGCATCAATATGAGCCATAATACCAATGTTTCTGGTTCTCTCTAAAGGATATTCTCTTCCAGCCAAAGTTCTTCCTCCTTAAATAATTAGAAACGATAATGTGCAAAAGCCTTGTTTGCCTCTGCCATCTTGTGCATATCTTCTTTTCTTTTTACTGCAGCGCCTGTATTGTTGGATGCATCAAGAATCTCATTCGCAAGTCTTTCTTCCATGGTCTTCTCGCCTCTCTTGCGCGCAAAAAGTACCAACCAGCGAAGACCTAATGTCTGACGACGCTCCGGCTTTACCTCGAGAGGCACCTGGTATGTGGCACCACCGATACGCCTTGCCTTACATTCAAGCATCGGCATGATGTTGTTCATTGCCTCCTCAAATATATCCAATGCAGGCTTCTGTCCTTTTTCTTCTACTCTGGCAAATGCTCCGTATACGATTTTCTGGGCTACACCCTTCTTACCATCTAACATTACGTTATTGATAAGCTTCGTAACCACCTTGTTACCGTAAATAGGATCTGCTAAAACATCTCTTTTTTGAATATGTCCTTTACGTGGCACGGTTCTTCCCTCCTTAATTATTAATAGTGTTATCCACTTTTGTAGTGGATTTTCCACTACTTGATTAAATCAACGGTACTCACATTAATAAAACTTTGTGTTCGCGCGGTTTTCTATTTTAATACGGTATTAAATCAGAATCCCAACACTAATTAGTTTTTTGTGGTACATGGCAAATAATTACTTGCCTGCTTTTGGTCTCTTAGCTCCATACTTAGAGCGAGCCTGCTTTCTGTTAGCAACTCCTGCTGTATCAAGCGTACCCCTGATGATGTGGTATCTTGTACCAGGCAAGTCCTTAACACGTCCGCCTCTGATAAGAACAACACTATGCTCCTGTAAGTTGTGGCCTTCACCCGGAATGTAGCTTGTAACTTCCATGCCGTTTGAAAGACGAACTCTGGCAATCTTTCTAAGAGCTGAGTTAGGCTTCTTAGGTGTTGCAGTCTTAACTGCTGTACATACGCCTCTCTTCTGGGGAGCCGATGTGTCAGTCGCTTTCTTTCTCAAAGAGTTGTATCCTCTCTGAAGTGCCGGTGCAGTAGACTTCTTAACTGTTTCCTGACGTCCTTTTCTTACTAATTGGTTAAATGTTGGCATTCCTTTTCACCTCCTGTATTTTTAACTAAATGCCAAAACAATTGGGCACAGTGCATGCCGTATTTTTACACGCATGCTAGATTATTATACTTTTATAAAAACGGAATGTCAATTACTTTTTCAATATTTTTATTAATTTGATGATTTTGCATCATTTATACATTCTGCCTGTAATAATGTCCGTTTTTCTGCAATTTTCCTGCCGCTTCCCATATACACGAAAATAGTCTGCACCATAACGTACAGACTATTTTTATGAAAACTATATTATTCCGTCACAACCGCCGGTTCGCCTACCACTGCCATATCCGGTGTATCGGGGCTGCTGATTTCCTCCACTTCATCCTCTGTTTCAAAATCAATCTCCTCGTCAAAATCAAGTGTGGATTCAAGCTCTATATCTGTGTTGAGTTTTACATTTCTGTAACGTCTCAGTCCTGTACCTGCCGGAATCAGCTTACCGATAATAACATTCTCCTTCAGTCCAATCAATGGGTCAATCTTTCCCTTAATCGCTGCCTCGGTGAGGACCTTTGTCGTCTCCTGGAATGAAGCCGCAGAAAGGAATGAGCTCGTGGCAAGCGCTGCCTTCGTAATACCAAGGATGACATCCTTATATTCCGCCGGCTGTTTGCCTTCTGCAATCAGCTGTTCATTGATATCCTCAAGTTCGATGCCATCCACAAGCGTGCCTGGCAGGAACTCTGTATCACCGCTTGTCTCGATGCGTTTCTTTTTCAGCATCTGGCGCACAATAACCTCGATATGCTTATCCGCAATGTCAACACCCTGCAGACGGTACACTCTCTGAACCTCACGGAGAAGGTAATTCTGAACCGCATCAATCTTCTTGATTTCCAGAAGGTCATGCGGATTGATGCTGCCCTCTGTCAGCTCATCTCCCGCCTCAAGCTCCGCACCATCCGCAATCTTAATACGTGATCCATACGGAATCAGGTATGTCTTTTCGTTCACACCATCGGAAACGATAATCTCGCGCTTCTTCTTGGTATCCTTTATCGTTGCCGTACCGCCAAATTCAGCGATAATTGCAAGTCCCTTGGGCTTTCTTGCCTCAAAAAGCTCCTCGACACGGGGAAGACCCTGCGTGATATCGTCGCCGGCAACACCGCCACTGTGGAATGTTCTCATTGTAAGCTGTGTACCCGGCTCGCCGATAGACTGGGCTGCAATAATACCAACTGCCTCACCAATCTGAACCGCCTCGCCAGTTGCCATATTGGCGCCATAGCACTTCGCACAAATACCAATATGGGATTTGCAGCAAAGTATATTACGAATCTTCACTTTCTCAACAGGTTCGCCTTTTTCATTGACTCCCTTGCTGAGAATCTTCGCAGCCCTGCTCGGTGTAATCATGTGGTTCTTCTTCACAAGGACATTTCCGTCCCTGTCCTTGATATCCTCGCAGGAGTATCTGCCTGTAATTCGATCCTTTAAACCTTCAATGGTCTCCTTGCCATCCATAAATGCGGCAACTTCCATTCCCGGTATGATATCCCTGCCCTCACAGCAGTCTACTTCACGGATAATCAGTTCCTGGCAGACATCAACCATTCGGCGTGTCAGGTAACCGGAGTCAGCTGTACGAAGCGCGGTATCGGACATACCTTTTCGTGCACCGTGCGCCGACATGAAATACTCCAGTACGTCAAGTCCCTCACGGAAGTTTGACTTGATGGGCAGCTCGATTGTACGTCCTGTCGTATCTGCCATCAGTCCACGCATGCCCGCAAGCTGCTTAATCTGCTGGTTGGAACCACGGGCACCGGAGTCTGCCATCATGAAGATATTATTATACTTGTCAAGACCGCCGATAAGCTTATCCGTGAGCGCGTCATCCGTTTCTTTCCAGGTCTCTACAACCGCCTTGTAGCGCTCCTCGTCTGTCATCAGTCCGCGCCGGAAGTTCATTGTAATACGGTCAACCGTCTTCTGTGCTTCCTCCAGCATCTGAGCCTTTTCAGCAGGCACAGTCATATCCGAAATCGAAACGGTCATGGCTGCGCGTGTCGAATACTTATATCCCATCGCCTTGATGCTGTCAAGCACCTCGGCTGTCTTTGTGGCACCATGGATATTGATAACCTTTTCCAGAATCTGCTTTAAGCCTTTCTTTCCGACATGGAAATCAACCTCCGGAAGAAGCCAGTTCTCAGGCTTACTCCTGTCCACAAACTCCAGATCCTGCGGAAGAATCTCGTTAAAGATAAAACGTCCGAGCGTCGACTCCACTGTACCGGAAACGACCTCTCCGTCAGGCATTGCCTTCGTCACCCTTACCTTGATTCTCGAATGCAGCGTACATGCTTTATTTTCATAAGCAAGGATTGCCTCGTTGATATTCTTAAAATATTTGCCCTCGCCAAGCGCCCCCGGTCTCTCCTGTGTCAGATAGTAGATACCAAGAACCATATCCTGCGAAGGAACGGCAACCGGACCTCCGTCAGAAGGCTTCAGCAGGTTGTTGGGCGAAAGAAGCAAAAATCTGCACTCTGCCTGTGCTTCCACTGACAGCGGAAGATGTACCGCCATCTGGTCTCCGTCAAAGTCGGCGTTAAATGCCGTACATACCAGCGGATGAAGCTTAATTGCCTTGCCTTCCACAAGGATTGGCTCAAACGCCTGAATACCAAGACGGTGCAGTGTCGGCGCACGGTTGAGCATAACGGGGTGCTCCTTGATTACCTCCTCAAGCACATCCCACACAGACTGGTCGAGCTTTTCCACAAGCTTCTTCGCATGCTTGATATTCTGTGAAATCTGCCTGGATACAAGCTCCTTCATAACAAAAGGCTTGAAAAGCTCAATCGCCATCTCCTTGGGCAGGCCGCACTGGTAAATCTTTAATTCGGGTCCCACAACGATAACCGAACGGCCAGAGTAGTCCACTCGCTTACCAAGCAGATTCTGGCGGAAACGGCCGCCCTTGCCCTTTAACATGTCAGACAATGATTTCAGTGCCCTGTTTCCAGGTCCCGTGACAGGCCGTCCACGTCTTCCGTTGTCTATCAGCGCATCGACCGCTTCCTGAAGCATACGCTTTTCATTGCGGACGATAATATCCGGCGCCCCAAGCTCAAGCAGTCTCTTGAGACGGTTATTCCTATTGATAATCCTGCGGTACAAATCATTCAGGTCAGACGTCGCAAACCTGCCACCGTCAAGCTGAACCATCGGTCTTAAATCAGGCGGAAGGACAGGGATTGCATCCATGATCATCCACTCCGGTCTGTTTCCGGATGCGCGGAATGATTCTACTACTTCCAGCCGCTTAACAATCTTTGCCCTTTTCTGTCCCTTGGTGCTCTCATTTTTCAGCTCTGCCGAAAGCTCCTCACAGTCTTTCTCAAGGTCAATCGCCTCGAGGAGCTCTTTGATTGCCTCAGCACCCATGCCTACGCGAAACGTGTTTTTGCCCCATTTCTCCACATTGTCCTGATATTCTTTCTCGGAAAGAACCTGTTTGTAATCCAAATCTGTTTCCTTCGGGTCCAGTACAATATAGGATGCAAAGTACAACACTTTTTCAAGCACTCTTGGCGTCAGGTCAAGAATCAGTCCCATACGGCTTGGTATGCCTTTAAAATACCAGATATGTGACACGGGGGCTGCAAGCTCTATATGTCCCATACGCTCCCTGCGCACGCTCGACTTTGTCACCTCAACGCCGCAGCGGTCACATATGACACCTTTATATCGTATTTTCTTGTACTTGCCGCAATGGCACTCCCAGTCCTTGCTGGGTCCGAAAATCTTTTCACAGTACAGACCATCCCGTTCAGGTTTTAATGTCCTGTAGTTGATGGTTTCCGGTTTTGTTACCTCGCCCTTTGACCATTCCCTGATTTTTTCAGGAGAAGCCAGACCAATTTTGATTGCGTCAAAAGAGATTGACTGGCTCTGTTCATTTTTAATTTCAGACATCTTGGCACTCCTTCCAGACTTTATTATTCAAAATCATCTTCAAAGCTGTCATCATCACCATCAAAATCATCTTCAGAAAAATCATCTTCCTCAAAATCATCCTCGGCGTCAACTAAATCTCCGCTCTCCGCATCAAACTCCTTCTGCTGGTAGCCCTCGAGATTCTCCGTGTTGTCATACTTGCGGTCGCCTTCCATCTCAACGCGGAAATCAGTTTCCGTGTAGTCAACCGACTCCTTAAGCTCGACCTCATTCTGATCCTCATCATATACCTTTACATCAAGGCCAAGTGACTGAAGTTCCTTGAGCAGTACCTTGAATGACTCAGGAATTCCCGGCTCAGGAATGTTTTCGCCCTTAATGATTGCTTCATATGTCTTCACTCGTCCGACAACATCGTCGGATTTTACCGTCAGAATCTCCTGCAGTGTGTGCGATGCCCCGTAAGCCTCCAACGCCCAAACTTCCATCTCTCCGAAACGCTGTCCGCCGAACTGCGCCTTTCCGCCGAGTGGCTGCTGGGTAACCATACCATACGGTCCCGTTGAACGCGCATGAATCTTGTCGTCCACCAGATGATGGAGTTTCAGGTAATGCATGTGCCCGATTGTGACAGGGCTGTCAAAATACTCACCCGTCCTGCCGTCGCGGAGCCTTACCTTTCCGTCTCTGGAAATTGGCACGCCTTTCCACAGATTTCTGTGTTCCCTGTTCTCTGAAAGGTATTCCATAACCTCCGGGAGCAGTTCTTCTTTATGTTTTGCCTCAAATTCTTCCCATTCAAGATTTACATAGTCATTTGCAAGGTCGAGCGTATCCATGATGTCCAACTCGTTGGCACCGTCAAATACAGGTGTGGATACATTGAATCCAAGCGCCTTGGCAGCAAGGGAAAGATGAATCTCAAGCACCTGTCCGATATTCATACGCGAAGGCACGCCCAATGGGTTCAATACAATATCCAGCGGGCGTCCGTTTGGCAGATATGGCATATCCTCCACCGGAAGCACGCGGGAAACAACACCCTTGTTACCATGACGTCCAGCCATCTTGTCGCCGACGGAAATCTTTCGCTTCTGCGCAATGTAAATACGCACGGTCTGGTTGACACCGGGCGCAAGCTCCGTGTCTCCGTTCGCCCGCGAAAATACTTTTGCGTCCACGACAACTCCGTACTCACCATGGGGCACTTTGAGGGACGTGTCACGCACTTCTCTTGCCTTCTCACCAAAAATCGCCCTTAAAAGCCGCTCCTCCGCAGTCAGCTCGGTCTCACCCTTTGGCGTAACCTTACCAACCAGAATGTCTCCGGCGCGAACCTCGGCGCCAATGCGGATAATACCCCTGTCATCCAAATCCTTAAGTGCGTCATCACCGACACCCGGCACATCCCTTGTGATTTCCTCGGGTCCAAGCTTTGTGTCACGCGCGTCCGTCTCGTATTCTTCTATATGGATGGACGTATAGACATCCTCCATCACAAGCCGTTCGCTCAACAGGACAGCATCCTCGTAATTGTAGCCTTCCCATGTCATGAATCCGATCAGCGGATTCTTTCCAAGACCAAGCTCTCCGCCGCTTGTGGATGCACCATCCGCAATCACCTGACCGGCTTCCACATGGTCCCCCTTAAATACAATCGGCTTCTGGTTATAACAGTTTGACTGGTTGCTCCGCTCAAATTTATGCAGCCTGAATTCTGCCTTCTCCCCATCATCATAAGTCATGCGGATAAGCTTTGACGATACATAGGTGATTGTACCGGGCTTCTTCGCCACCACGCACACACCGGAGTCAACGGCAGCCTTCACCTCAATACCAGTACCTACCACCGGCGCTTCCGTAAACAAGAGCGGAACTGCCTGGCGCTGCATGTTGGATCCCATCAGGGCACGGTTGGCATCATCATTCTGCAAAAAGGGAATCAATGCCGTCGCAACGGAAAATACCATCTTAGGCGACACGTCCATATAATCAAACATTGCCTTGGGATATTCCTGTGTCTCGTCAAGATAGCGTCCAGATACGGAATTGCGCACAAAATAGCCATTCTCGTCAAGCTGCTCATTCGCCTGTGCTACATGGTAATTGTCCTCCTCATCTGCCGTCATGTACACAACCTCGTTTGTGACACGCGGATTCTTCGGGTCTGTCTTGTCTATCTTTCGGTAAGGAGCCTCTATAAATCCATATTCGTTAATCCTTGCATAGGATGCAAGGGAGTTAATCAGTCCAATGTTGGGTCCTTCAGGTGTCTCAATCGGACACATCCTGCCATAATGTGAATAATGTACGTCTCGGACCTCAAATCCGGCACGGTCTCTGGAAAGTCCACCAGGTCCCAACGCGGAAAGACGCCTCTTGTGTGTCAGCTCGCCAAGCGGATTGTTCTGGTCCATAAACTGGGACAGCTGTGAGGAGCCAAAGAACTCTTTGATGGCAGCCTGTACAGGTTTGATATTGATAAGCGCCTGCGGGGACACGTCATCCGTGTCATGTGTCGTCATTCGCTCACGCACCACGCGCTCCATTCTCGAAAGACCAATGCGGTACTGGTTCTGCAGCAGCTCGCCGACAGCCCTGATGCGCCTGTTTCCCAAGTGGTCAATATCATCGCTGTTTCCAAGCCCATACTCAAGATGCATGTTATAGTTTATGGAAGCCAGGATATCTTCTTTTGTAATATGTTTGGGTATCAGCTCATGTACATTTCTGGTAATCGCATCTGCCAGCTCCTCCGGATTTTCCGAGTATTCCTCAAGTATCTGACGGAGGACAGGAAAATAAACATGTTCCGTAATACCGAGACTTCTGGGTTCGCAGTCAACAAAATTCGTTATGTCGACCATCATGTTGGAAAGCACCTTTACCAGCCGCTCCTCTGTCTGAATCCACACAAACGGAACTGCCGCATTCTGAATCGCGTCCGCCATCTCCGCAGTGACCTTCTCACCCTTCTGTCCAAGAATCTCGCCGCTGAACGGGTCAACCACATCCTCCGCAAGAATCTGGTTCCTGATTCTGTTCTTTAAGAAAAGCTTTTTGTTGAACTTATATCTGCCCACCTTGGCAAGGTCATATCTTCTCGGGTCAAAAAACATTGCCGTCACGAGGTTCTCTGCACTGTCCAAACTAAACGGCTCACCAGGACGGATTTTGCTGTACAGCTCCTTTAAGCCTTCCTGGTAATTTTCGGATGTATCCTTCGTAAAGCTGGCGTGAATCTTCGGTTCATCGCCAAACAGTTCAAGGATTTCTTCATTTGTACCTACGCCTAATGCACGAATAAGCACCGTAATCGGTACTTTTCTTGTTCTATCTACACGAACGTAGAAAACGTCATTGGAATCAGTCTCATACTCAAGCCATGCACCACGATTCGGGATAACCGTACAAGAAAACAGTCTCTTACCAATCTTATCGTGGGTAATGCCATAGTAGATACCAGGGGAACGTACCAGCTGGCTGACAATTACTCGCTCAGCGCCGTTGATAACAAAGGTACCCGTTTCTGTCATCAGAGGGAAATTACCCATAAAAATCTCATGTTCTGTGATTTCTTCTTTCTCTTTGTTGTGAAGACGAACCTTGATTTTTACAGGAGCTTCGTATGTTAAATCTCTTTCCTTGCACTCCTCGATTGTATGCTTGATTTCGTCCTCCGCTAATACGTAATCTACAAATTCCAGACTTAATCGCCCGCTGTAGTCGGTAATTGGAGAGATATCCGCTAATGCTTCCCGAAAGCCTTCTTCCAGAAACCATTTGTAGGAATCCTTCTGAACTTCGATAAGATTCGGCATATTCAGAACCTCTTCTTGTCTCTGATAGCTCATACGCATCGTCTTACCGGAGACCACTGGACGTATTCTGTTTTTTTCCATGACATTTCACCCCGTTCTTATTTATATACATCTATATTTCATTGAGCCTTATTTGCAGGAAACTGCCCACTTCACAGGCAGTTACGTGCAGGCACAATTTTTCATAATAGTGCACCCTACATACTACCACAAGTCAAATTTAAAGTCAATGAAAATTTTCAATATTTCCTTTTTCGCGGACAAAACAAAAAAAGTGAAAAGGCCGGGAATAAATCCCGACCCTCATAGTCATCTGGTCTAAATTACTTGAGTGTAACCTTTGCACCTTCTGCCTCAAGCTTTGTCTTAATTTCCTCAGCCTCAGCCTTAGCTGCTGCTTCCTTAAGTACCTTAGGAGCGTTATCAACCAAGTCCTTAGCTTCCTTCAGGCCAAGACCTGTTGCTTCACGAACAACCTTGATAACCTTAACCTTATTCGGGCCTACCTCTGTAAGCTCTACATCAAACTCATCCTTCTCCTCAACTGCTGCGCCTGCGCCTTCAGCTGCTGCAACGACTACGCCTGCTGCTGCGGATACGCCGAACTCCTCTTCACATGCTTTTACTAAATCATTTAACTCTAAAACCGTAAGCTCTTTGATTGCTTCAATAAACTCTGCTGTTGTTAACTTTGCCATGATTGTCTTCCTCCATAAATAAATTTGTTCGTTTCTACATTTCTTCCAGCCAGTTACTCTGCTGCGGGTGCTTCTGCCGTCTCTTCTGCGGGAGCCTCTGCTGACTCGTCAGCCTTAGGTGCCGGCTCGCATGCGTCTGGACCGCCCTTTTCAGCAATCTGGTTAAGCACACGTGCGAAGTTTGTAATCGGGGACTGGATGCTTCCAAGGAACTTGGAAATAAGCTCGTCTCTTGAAGGAATGCTTGCGATAGCTGCCATTCCCTTTTCATCGTAAACGACGCCTTCCACAACACCTGCCTTCATCACAAGTGCCGGACACTCCTTAGCAAACTTGCTGATAATTCTTGCCGGAGCTGTCGCATCATCCTTACATACCGCAATCGCATTTGTACCCTTGAGACTGTCTGTCAGGCCTTCAAACGCCGAACCCTTAAAGGCACGTGTCATCAGTGTGTTCTTGTATACCTTGTAGCTGACACCGGCCTCGCGAAGCTGTCTGCGCAGCTGTGTGTCCTGTGCAACAGTGATTCCGCTATAGCTTACGATTACAACTGTGGCAGCATCCTTGATAAGAGCAGAAATCTCCTCAACGATAGGCTGTTTTAATTCAATCTTTGCCATTTCTTTACCTCCTTATAGATTTTATGGACCTGGTTTCCCACGTCCTGCCGATAGGAGTTTATAAACACAAAACCTCCCATTCCTATGCGGACGCATAAGCCGAGAGGTCTAAACAGTCATTACAAAACTCTTTTCCTCGGTAGGCGTTACGCTTACGCAAGTCACATCATCCATGACCTGCACCTACTGTCTTCGGCATGGTTTTACAACCTTTAATACCATATCACAGCCCGCCCATCCTTGTCAATCCCCTTTTTAAAGATTTCATTCCAAAGATTTTATTCCCCATGGAATGTGACGAACCCTTCACTGTCAATCTGTACCTTGGGTGAAAGCCCTCTCATGTAATTGAGCACCCCATCCCTGTCAGCTCCTTCCAGCTCCCTTGTGCGGCAGTCCTCCTGCCTGCATGCTATAAACCTGAAATCCTGTATTCCGTCCTTATTGATTCCGACTTCGACAAGGCATGTATCCTGTGTCTTGGAATTAAACCAGTAGTTTCCGAGGCTGTACACCACCGGCACGCCTGACACGACATCAAGCTTCTGCAGGCAGTGCGGGTGGTCGCCTATAATGAGATCCACGCCGGCCTGTGCATATATCGGCGCCTGTTTGTCCTGCAGCCAGTCCGTCTCCTCCTGGCTCTCCGTTCCCCAGTGTATATATAAAATGACAAAATCGCAGTCTGCCTTTGCCTCCGCAATGACTTCCAGAAGCGCCGACGGATCCATGCACCTTAATACGCCTGCATTGGCGGATGTCGCCTCTTTTGTATCCGGGACTGCATTCCTCTCAATCTGTGTCGCGCTCACAATGCCTATCTTCATACCGTTCGCAATCAGATAGAGCGGCTTTTTCGCCTCCTCAATATTTCTTCCGGCTCCAACATAGGGAATTCCGGCGTTTTCAAGCGTCGTGAACGTATCAAGGAGCGCATCCTCTCCATAATCATATGCATGGTTGTTTGCAAGTGACACCACATCCACGCCAATCTGCCCCAGCAGTTCCACATTGGCGGGATTTGCGCGGAAAGTAAACTGTTTGCCTTCTGTCGGGGTGCCTCTTGTGGAAAAAGGGAATTCATTATTCAGCATAAATACGTCCGCAGTCCGCATCCGTTCCAGCAGGGCGCCGGAAAAAGTATCATAAATGTCACTTCCCCTGGCACGATAGCGGAACATCATGGCATACTCATCATCCAGCAGGATGTCCCCTGCAAAAAGAAGTGAGACACGCCCGCCATCAGCGCACTCCACAATCCGTACATTTTGCCCTTTTGCCACCGCTTCCTGATACAGCCTTTCGTTCTCTGCAAGTATCTCGTCGGACACACCCAGTGCCTGGTCTTCACCCGAATTCTCAGAAATGGTATTTTCTTCTGCCCCGTCATCCCCCGCCTGCTCCACTGTATCATGCTGCGCAAACAGCCAGCCCAAGTCAAGCTTTTCATGGTTGTTTCCCTGCATGCTTTTCGCACTCTGTGCTGCCACAAAAGCAGCGTATCCGACCATCACGGTGCCTCCCACCATAAGCACTGCGGAGAGCGAGGCGACAAATATCCGCAATTGCCCGCTTACTCCTTTTTTTCGTCCTTTTCTTACCTTTCTTTTATTTCTTTTGTCCCTGTTTTCCTTCCCTGCCAAACATCCACCTCCTGCCTTCTGCGTGCACGCATATATGCGAAAAGACCCCGCTTTTATCCAAAACGAGGTCCCGTCTTATCTATTATTATTTTGATTAGAACTTAGCAACACTAACCTTTACGCCAGGCCCCATTGTAGATGACAGTGTGATGCTCCTTAAGTACTGTCCCTTCAGGTTTGAAGGTCTTGCCTTCACAATCGCCTCTAACAGGGCGTTCAGATTCTGTGTCAGCTGCTCCTCTGTGAAAGATACCTTTCCAATCGGGCAGTGAATGATGTTTGTCTTGTCAAGCCTGTATTCAATCTTACCAGCCTTGATATCGTTGATAGCCTTTGTCACGTCCATCGTTACTGTTCCGGCCTTCGGGTTCGGCATCAAGCCTTTCGGTCCCAAAACCTTACCAAGACGACCAACAACACCCATCATGTCCGGTGTAGCTACTACAACATCGAAATCCAGCCATCCATCATTCTGAATCTTCGGAATCAGCTCGTCTCCGCCAACATAATCCGCGCCGGCTGCCTCAGCCTCCGCAATCTTATCCCCTTTGGCAAATACCAGAACCCTGACAGTCTTACCTGTTCCGTTCGGAAGCACAACGGCACCACGTATCTGCTGTTCTGCATGACGTCCGTCACATCCTGTCCTGATATGGACTTCAACTGTCTCATCAAACTTTGCGGTAGCGGACTTCTTAGCCAGCGCTACAGCATCTTCAATCTCATAAAATGTCGCGCGATCAACCAGCTTCGCGGATTCATTATATTTCTTACCATGCTTCATTCTTTTTTACCTCCGCTTAATCCTCTACTGTAATGCCCATAGATCTTGCCGTACCTGCTATCATGCTCATGGCTGCCTCAAGGCTTGCCGCATTTAAGTCAGGCATCTTTAGCTCTGCAATCTCCTGAATCTTTGCCTTTGAAATCTTGGCAACCTTCGTCTTGTTCGGTGCTGCCGAAGCTGTTTTCAGGTTGCATGCCTTCTTTAATAAAACTGCTGCAGGCGGAGTCTTTGTGATGAAGCTGAAGCTTCTGTCCGCATATACTGTAATCACGACAGGTATAATCATACCCTCCTGGTCTGCTGTTCTGGCGTTAAACTGTTTTGTAAACTCAACGATGTTTACACCATGCTGTCCAAGAGCTGGTCCAACCGGCGGAGCCGGTGTTGCTTTTGCGGCAGGAATTTGTAATTTAATATATCCTTCTACTTTCTTTGCCATTTTAGGCACCTCCTAATTTATTCTCAGTCCTTCCTAATATAAAGACTGTTTTGTGGTAGTCTGGGCGGATGACCCTCCCACACGGAAATATGTCCGCTAAACATTTTATTACAACCAAATCACCTTGTCAATATCTATTTTAATCCCACATCTTTTTAATGTCACTAAAATGAATCTCGACCGGTGTCTCGCGGCCAAACATCTCAACGTTAATCGTCGCGGTCTGTCTCGCCGCATCAATCTTCTGAATGGTTCCAACCGTATCTTTCCATACACCCGCGGTAACGCTTATCACATCACCTTCTGCGAACTCAATGCTGGTGTCCATCCCAAAATCAAGCGCCTTGAGTTCTGCCTCCGTGAGCGGCACCGGTTTGCTTCCCGGTCCCACAAACCCGGTAACACCCCTTGTATTTCTCACGACATACCATGCATCGTTGTTGTCCGCATCCATATGAAGGAGCACATATCCTGGAAACATCTTTTTCTGCGATGTCTTTTCGACTCCGTTTTTCAGCTCCATGACATCCTGCAGCGGAACCCTGACTTCAAGGATTTCATTCTCCAGGTGTCTGTTTTCAATTGCCTTCTCGATGTTGGCTTTGACCTTATTCTCATATCCGGAATAGGTATGGACTACATACCAGCCCATGCCAAGCCCGCTCTTGTTGTCGCTGAGTGCCACTCTGCTGTGGGGCTCCTCCTCGACTGGCTCTGGAACAGGAACTGTCTCCTCCTCAGCAGTCTCTTCAGCTTCCGGCGTCGGTTCTGGTTCAAATGCTTCTTCCAGCACTGTTTCATCCGTCTGCGCTTCCTCTGTCTCGTGCGGTTTCTCCGGCATCCTGGGCGATACCGGAAGCCACTCCTGCATATTGGGAGTAATCAGCTTTTTGGCTACTGCCTTCTTCTTTTCTTCCATATTCGTTATCCTCTTTTACCTGTTCTATTAGATTCCGATACTTGTCAAGAAGTTAATACCAAACTGGATAAGCGTATCCAAAAAAGTAATAATAAGTCCTAATACAACCGAAACGCAAAGAACCGCCACTGACTGCTTAACGGTTTCTTTCCTGTCAGGCCAGGCAATCTTTTTGAACTCTGTTTTTACACCCTTCCAGAAGCTTTCTTTCTTTGCTTCCGACTTAGCTGAATCTGCCATAGTGTGCCTCCTAATTCTTTCGATTGATTATTTTGTTTCCTTGTGCAGTGTATGAGTCCTGCAGAATTTACAATACTTCTTAATTTCCATTCTGTCCGGATGAGTCTTTTTCTCCTTTGTAGTATTGTAATTACGCTGTTTGCACTCTGTACATGCCAATGTAATCTTTGTACGCATCATTCCACCTCCGCTAGCGTTCTAAATGTATATTGTCCTAATCATGTGCAGGATGGCACGGATCCTTTCATACCGCTCCGGGACTGCCCTCACAGGATGTCCCTCTACAGGCAGAACCGAATTGCATAAAAAAAAGACCTAATGTGCATCTTGCCTATCCACTATATCACACCGAAAATACTGCGTCAACATTTTTTCCGTATTTCCTAATTTTTTTCTGACAAGACCACTTGATTTTTCATACAATTCATGGTAAATTTAAGATAATAAACAGATATACATAATATTGTCAGAATATTCACACGTTTTAAATTGTATATTTGTCTAAAATAAAGGAATTTTTCCATTTTTATATTCAATTCGAACACCAAAAACAAGTTCACATAAGGCAATAAACAGCCGTTTTTCGAATATATTATGGTAACTATCCTTTATCTATCAAATTGTATATAGTAAACAGTCGGAGGACATCTGTGTTTACTATATAATATAGATTACAGAGGGGAGGACACAAGTATGCCAGTTTCTTTGACTACATTGCCAATTTATGACCAATATTTAACCACATACCGCGGCAGCGACGATAACCATGGCTCCAGAAATTACAAGAACAGCAAACGCAGCCTTCGTCATGCCACACATAATGCAACCGAGCTGAGGGACATCTATAGTGCCATTCAGTGGAAAAACCGTTTCGCACCGCTCTATCTCACGGAACCCTCACCGCGTTCCGTCGCTTATGCGATACACTTAAAGGAGAGCGCCAACGACCTGCGGCAGACCATTGATTCGCTCAGCGGAGACGACGATGACCTGTTCTCCATGAAGTCCGCCTACAGCGACAATGAACTGCTCGCAAGCGTGGAATATGAATCCGAGGATGCAGACGACGATGTTCCGTCTGATTTTGTGCTGGAAATCGAGAATTTTGCGACACCGCAGATCAACACCAGCAAATACATGAAGGCAAACCAGCCCGTCGCGCTCGCGCCGGACAGTTACTCCTTCGACATCCTGACAAACAAGCTGCACTATGAACTACAGTTTAATGTCAGCGAGGGGGAGACAAACAGCGAGCTGCAGAAAAAGCTTGCCCGCCTTATCAACAATTCCGATATCGGTGTCTCGGCAAAGGTTGTCGAATCGCGCGGTCTGTCCGCGCTGGAAATTACCTCAAACGCGTACGGACTGCCGATACAGAGCAACCGGCACTTTACCATCACGGATGAAAATACAAGCTACACGGACGGTATTGTCGATTATCTGGGACTGAACAAGACAATCAAGGAGGCGACCAACGCCGTGTACAGCATCAATGGGAACGAGGAGTCTTCCTATTCGAACAGCTTCAACGTCTACGGCGCCTACCATGTGACGCTGCACCCCGAAAATACCGAGGCGGGAAAAAATGTTGCCGACAACATCACGGCGCGGGCGGCGGCAGCCAATGCCGGAAAGACTGCAAGTGTCAAAATAGGCCTCTATCCTGATGCGGAGTCGCTCTCCAATAATATAGAAACATTTGTGGAAGGCTACAACCATTTTATGAATGGTGTCATTAATGACCAGTCTGACGAGCCGCTTACCCGGCTTCTGTCAAAGGACCTCCACAAGTTTCTGGGGCTTCACAGCTACAACCTTGAAAAATACGGCATCAGCATCAATGAAGATGCCACGCTTGACTACAAAAAACTGGATGATGTCGCGGACGCCGACGCCATCAAAGGATTTGGCTCGCAGATTCTGCGGAAGCTCAATGCCATCTCCCTTGACCCTATGGAGTACATTGACCGGCGCATATGCGCTTACCCGAACCCCAATGCAAGCTATCCGAATCCGTATATGACAAGCATCTACACAGGAATGCTATTCAGCACCTGGACATAAAAAAGATGAGCGCCAGCATCACTGGCACCCACCATTCGTGAAGAACGCTGCCCTTGCGTTCTTCTGTGTGAAACTTAGAAGTTCTTAGGTGGCGTTCTTTGACACCTTAGAACTTCTTTCCACACTTTTCACTTTCTGCCATTTCCAGCGCCGCCGCAATCACCTTGTCCATGTCATAGTATTTGTACTGTCCCAGTCGCCCGCCGAAAAGCACGTTTTTCTCCGCATGGGCAAACGCTTCATACTTTTTATAGAGTGCCGCATTTTTCTCGTCGTTTACCGGATAATACGGCTCGTCGCCGCGCTTCCACTCCTTGGGATATTCCCTTGTAATCACGGTATCCGGCTGACTGCCGAACTCAAAGTGCTTATGCTCGATAATGCGTGTAAACGGCACCTCGCGCTCCGTGTAGTTGACGACTGCATTCCCCTGGTAATTTTCCTCCCCCTCCAGAAGCTCTGTCTCGAAATTCAGGGAACGGTATTCCAGCGCCCCCTCACAATAGTCAAAAAACGCATCTATCATTCCTGTGTACAATACCTTGTCAAACAGATGCTGCCCATCTTTTGTGACATATGTGTCATTTTCTTTTCTGGCATATTCCGCAAAATCTGTTTCCAGCTTAACATCAATACCCTCAAGCAGCTTCTCAACCATGGCTGTGTAGCCGCCCTTGGGAATCCCCTGATACGCATCGTTAAAATAATTGTTGTCAAACGTAAACCGCACCGGAAGACGCTTAATGATGAACGCCGGCAGTTCCCGGCAGTCCCTGCCCCACTGTTTCTCCGTGTAGCCTTTTACAAGCTTTTCATAGATGTCCGTTCCCACCAGCGAGAGCGCCTGCTCCTCAAGATTTGCGGGATTAGCAATGTTCAGGTCTGCTATCTGGGACTGGATGCGCTGTGCCGCCTCCTTCGGCGTTTTGATGTTCCACATTTTCGCGAACGTATTCATATTAAAAGGAAGATTGTACAGCTCGTCCTTGTAAACTGCCACCGGGGAGTTCACGTAATTGTTGAACTCCGCCAGATTGTTCACATACTGCCATATTTTCCTGTCTGATGTGTGAAAAATATGTGCCCCATACTGATGGACGTGGATACCCTTCACCTGCTCCGTGTAAATGTTTCCTGCAATATGGTTTCTTTTGTCTATAACAAGACATTTCTTTCCCACGTTTTTCATTTCACTGGCAAACACAGCGCCAAAAAGCCCCGCGCCGACCACCAAATAATCATACCTCATAATCCTTTATCCTCCTGTCAGTTAATATTCAGGGACGGCTCCGCCGGCTTCCAGTCCCTTGCAATCTGTTCAAAATTGGCTGCCTTCTCAAGCAGCTTTGCGTGCTCCGTCTCATATTCCTTCTGTGGAAGCGCCCGGAGCTTTGGCGATTTGGCAAGCTTTCGAAAACACAGCGAGAGCGCCATGTATGCGGATGTCCCGCTGCTTGCGACGTCAATGTCGCTCTCACAGTCAAATCCTGCCCTGCGGAACCATTCCGAAGCCTCCTCAAAATCCTCCTTTTTCATAAAGAAGTATCCCAGCTCCATACACATCTCCGCTGACGGTATCGTTGCCTCCTCGCTCAGCGCAGTTTTCAGCATACTTACCGGATTGTCCGAAAGCCTGTATATTTTTAAAAGGACGGCTATAATCTGCCTGCACAGCAGCTCCTTGCCCGCTTCCCTTTTCTCCACAAGGGCTTTCTCAAAAAACGATTCCGCTTTTTCAAGATCCTTCTCCGTGCCAGCCTTGTACAGTTCCCGGATATACATTCCCATCAGGCGGTCGGAGAGTGTTCCTTTTTCCTCTATCGTCTTCTCAAACACTTCAAAGTCCCTGCTGCTGTGGTTCCCCTGCGGACAGTGCCGAATCTCAATGTCACTGTCAAAGACAACCGGGTTGATATTAATTGTCTCATGAATCGGCTCAATCCACGTAAACTCGCGCAGTCTTTTGAAGAGCTTCGGCCGCATGTCCCGCGCAAAATTCTCTGTCGGATGGTTAATCTGCTCCGTCACGTAAATCATCTGCACAATTTCCACCTCGGGCATCATGGCACGCTTTAAGTTCTTGAGCTTATTCTGGTTTTCACGGTCGAGCACCTCGTCGGCATCCGCCGAGTAAATATAGTCGCCAGTCGCCTTGGAAAATGCAAAATTCCTTGCCGCCGCAAAGTCATCCTTCCATTCAAAATCATATACATACGGCGTATATTGCTCCGCTATTTCCTTGGTATTATCGGTGGAGCCAGTGTCCACAATGATAATCTCATCCATGACATCCTTCAGTGAATCAAGGCAGTTTGCAAGCACCGCAGATTCATTCTTAACAATCATACACAGACTGAATTTCATACTGTTGCCCCCTCTGTCTTCCTAATTATAATACTGCATGGCAAAATCTTTTCACAACTAGTATATCTGAATTCACATAACTTCTCAACCATTAATTTATCTTATTTATAAAAAAATTAGAACATTTGTAATCGCTCCATTATTTTTGTGTGCATTAAGATAAATTTGTGTTATAATAGGATTTATCAAACACACCATGGGAAAGGTATGGATATCATTATGGAAAATCAGGAAAGGCTTGCAGTCGTTATCTGCAATCATAACAAGGGAGACCGTACCACAGACTGCATCCGGTCCGTGCTCTCCTCACATCACTTTGTCATAGGCGACACGCTGAAAATCTTTGTGGTAGACAATGCATCTGATGACGATTCCGCATCGGTTATCACAAAGGCGTATGGGGACAGGATATCTTTTACACGCTCCGATTCCGACCTCGGAAGCTGCGGCGGACTAAATCTCGGCATTGAACAAGCCTTGTCGGAAGGATTCCCATACATATGCTGCATGGGGGAAGAGGTCACAGCCGACCCCGATGCGCTGAAAACAATGTTTGACTTTATGGCCGCCACTCCCTCTGCAGGGCTTGTGGGCGGTAAAATATTTCACAGCCATATGCCGCATTACATACAGCATTTTGGAATGTCTGTCGATTTCAGGCATTTTAAGGCTTCCATGCTGTATGCAGACACGCCTGACAGCGAAAACATCCCCAATCTTGTATATTGTGATGCCATCAGTGGCAGCTGTATGATGGTTCGCGCCAAAGCCATTGAGAAGGCAGGACTGATGCCAACCGAAAACTTTCTCTACTGGGATGACACAGAATGGGGCTACCGGATTAAGCAGTCCGGTTTTGAAGTCGTGGCTCTTGGCGATGCCAGATTTTACCACTCCGCAAATCCCATGCACCGATGTGACAACACAAAAGTTAATTACTATATGACCCGCAATGGTATGCACTTTTTTATGAAATACACCAAGCCGGAAGACTGCATGCGGATGAGTATCGTCCTGCTCCGTTCCATATTTGAAGATTTCTACCTACACAAGATGGGCAATGCGCATAATATGGCACAATCCGATATTGCGGCGCTGCTTGATGCCATCAGCGGGGTGCGCGGAAAGGCTGCTGACAACCGCATCCTTGACAATGACGAAACCGGTCTCGGCTTTGTAAGCTTTTTTGAGGAGCAGGAAGCAGTGTACATGGAGGACGATGACCCGTTTCTCGAACAAGTGATACGCCAGATTAATCCCGACATTGTATTTATGCAGCTGCCATGCACTGAAGCAGTCACAATTATCCGGTGTGACTCCATTTTAGGCATCAAGGATTTCAATTTCCCGCTTGATTACAGCGAAAACGTCATTTATATAGACAAAAATTATAAGATGCTCTCCTCGCGTGAAGACATGCACCTTATCAAAAATTACGAGCCAAGCCTTCAGCTGTTTCTATATGCAATGCAGCCGGCTGTGCTTCGGAGAGTGGAAGAACTGCGAAATGGAGAATTTCAAAAAGAACAGAAGGATTTCTGTTAAGTTTTCAGAATATTCTGACGATATAACTTATGTAGTGTAATTATGTAATCATTATGATTTGCACGCACCGACAAGAATGGGGGATATTTATGGAGTATCGTCAGATATATGAAAATTTATTAAAAACGTTGTGCAATGCATACCGCAAAATGTTCAGGTTTCTGGAGGGAATCGAGCAATGTGATGCCGAGCTGTCACGCCTGTCAGAGCAAAACCGTCCTGATGTTGACGAGGTGAGCGGCATTACCTCATGCAAAGAACGTCTGATATGCACGCTGGATCAGGTTTCCCTAGCGATAGAGCCTCTTCACGAGCAGCTTGACGGTATCATGGAGCTCTGTCAGGAGGTCGATGCCCATCCAATGTACCATCATATGGAGGATTTGCAGATTTTAACATACTACTATATCCGCAAGGTCATCAACAAGGAGGATATCAACAATCCCGGTATTATCAGCCGCCTGAACAGCTACAAGGAATCCCTTGAACTTGACAAGGCAATCAGCGAGGTCCCGCAGTCACAGCGGCAGGTATATATGTTCGTTCCGGATAAAGGAAAAGCAGGTAACTGATACCTGCTTTTCCTTTATCTTATTCTGTTTTTCCAATCACGCGCTCACGCTCTTTCCTGCATGCCTCATACTTATCTTTGAAAAGTTCTGCCATCTTCATATCGCCCATATCTGTATACAGTCTGATAATATGCTCATAGCAATACATTAGATTCTCACCGAGCGTATCTGCATCCTCCATCATCGTTGTCTTGATATACAAAAGGAGTGCTTTTAGCGGCTGGTTATTATCCAGAAGTATGCCCGCATGGGTAAAGGTATATCTTGCACTCTTGCACCGTTCTGCATAGCGGTTCATCAGATCCAGCGCATCTGCTTCCCTTCCGACCATGACATAGGCTTTCGCAAGAGAGGTTATCAGAATGTGCACAAAGAAAAATTCCGTTGTCGGATTCTGCAAAACAGCCCTTTCATAAAACTGGACTGACTTCTCATAATTTCCAATAATAAACTCTGACTGCCCAATCTGAAAAAGCGTATACAAATCATCCGGGTTCTTCTCCAGGTTATGATACAGCAGTTCAAGGTTACGCAGTTGTTTCTTCTGCATCTCCTCCTTCGGAAGCGCATAGCCATAGTGGATAACTTCCATAGGTACCAGAAAGCACTGGGCCATTTCGTCCCGCTTATCCATATCCCTTGGACACACCTGTTCATGAATGGGAAAATCGTAACAATAAAAGTTCCTGTTATAAAGCCTTGTTACGTCGTCCGTTCCATAACCCTTTTCACCGTTTTCTTTCAATACAAGGTTTTTCAGACGGATTGTTCCGATATGACGCGGATATTTCTGCATCATTATGCGCATGGATGCCACATCCACCGAATTTACAAACTCGTCACAGTCTAATGATAAAATCCAGTTATTGGAAGCATTTTCCGCACAAAAATTTCTTGCCGCGCTAAAATCATCTGTCCACTCGAATTCAAGTACCTTATCGGCGTACCGCCTGGCAATTTCCTTTGTTGCATCCGTGGAACCCGTATCTGCCACAACAATTTCAAAACCGTATGGAATAAGTCTTTTGAGACATTCCTCTATATATTTTTCCTCGTTTTTTGCAATAATGCACACCGAAACCGGCACTTTTGCCATGCCCTCGTCCTCCTTAACAGTCTTTTCCGGCTTCCCTTTACTTTAAATCAAGTTTAATCCAAAAGCTTTGACACGACCGCGGTCTGCTGGTTTGCCTGCGCAAGCACAGAGTCATCCGCCCCCTCAAGAATCCGGCGGTTTGCTTCCCAAATCATCTCATCTGCCCTTGCGACATCTGCCGCCAGACTTGCTGCCGCATTCATATTTTCAAGCGTTGCCTCCGTGACAGTTCCCCTTGCAGTGAGCTCCAAAGATGCTGCCTCTGCCGGCTGCTCTGTCATTTTCTGCCCTGTTGCCAGTTTATCTTCTTTCACTTTAGTCTTTGCAGCATACGCTTCATTTGCCATTCTGATTTCCGTTGCCAAATTTCTGATTTCCATACAATACCTCCTTGTGTAAAACAATCAATCCATTATTTGCATTTGCCCGCGCATCCCGCAATACAGCCAGACTGCATAGGCGGGTCTGTGCACTGGTCATAATAAACGTCAAACATTCCTCGGTTTATTATAACTATGATGAACACCAGAAAATATTTGATACTCCCCTGGTACAACATCCACTTTACATAACTATATTTTAATCGAATTGTCAGACTATGTCAACCAATTATTTCAATTTTACGCATAATTAAAATAAATTCCACTATTGTTCCGCAAATGACAAATTCCGACCAGACATTAATATTTCATGTACGTTGCACCACTGCATCTTCGTATAAAAAACAGTGCTCCTTTATTCAACCACCTTAATCCGCTCCACAAGGGACTGTCTCTGCATATAGCGCACTGCCGTCAGCGAGAACACGCCGTAGACCACCATAAGCGCAGCTGCAAAAATAAGCAGCGGCACAGCCGGATAGTGGTATGTCAGTTTTCCGAACAGCCCAAGCTGGTCAAAAACCCTGACTGCGGCAAAACCGCAAAGCCCGCCAGCGGAAAACGTAAGCAGTATCGTGCTTCCGACATAGCAGAAACACTCTGCTGAAATCATATGGGAAAGCTGGCGGCTCGTCATGCCCACCGACTGCAGGATGCCAAACTCCTGCTGGCGCGCCAGCAGATTCGTCATCAGCGTATTCATCAGGTTAATCAGCGCAAACAGCCCGATGAACGCAGCCATGCCGTACAGCATCAGAATCATTTCGCCCAGGTTATCCTTTGTCAATGCAATCGCGTCTTCCAATGTGGAAAGCTCCATAACCGGATCATCCAACAGTGCATACAGCGCCTGGCGCTGCCCATCCGAAGTCCGTCTTGCATGTATATTGATGTACGACGTAAAATCCTCGATGCCCGGATATAATTGGTGCAGTTCCTCTTCCGGCAGGACAAACTCCTTATACGTTCCAATTCCCTTCATGTAATCCACAATACCCATCACCGTATAATCCCTGGAAATGCCCTCCGTGCTTTGCAGCGTGACAATATCACCCACGGATAAATCCATGTGATGCAGTTTCTTCATGAGGTTATCACTGTCGCGTGTAACCAGAATCCCATTGTTTTCAAGGAGGGTGTCATAGTCCGTCACACCGTCTTTCACCAACCCCTGCTCCTGATAACAGGAAAGCTGCTCTTTCGTGAATCCCCCAACCGCATACCATGAATCCGGACGAGGAGACTGTGCAACGGTACAGAAGACCATCGACCATGACGTGATAAAGTCCATATCCGGCAGTGCAAGAATCTGTTTGCGCGTGTCCGCGCCCAGCATCCCTTCCCGCTGTGCCGCCATGAGACAATCCGGATTGTAAATCTCCACCACATAGTCTCCGCCATCCCCAAAAGTGCCGCGCGCCATTTCCTCCGCTTTCACAGAATTTGCATAGGACGCGATGCACGCCGTCAAAATGCCCGTCATTCCCAGCGAAGCCAGTGTCAGGAATGTCTTTCTGCGCTCCCTCGTGAAATTCATGCTGGCAAGCCGGAACACAGAAAGATGCCGGTGCAGCGTGCGTGTGGTTCCGGACACCGCCTGATATGCATTGCCGCGCACTGCCTCAATCGCAGAAACGCGTCCTGCAAGCTGCAGCGGCTTATGTGTTGCGATGACCACCATCAGAACCGTCACAGCAACAATAAAGACAGTGTACCACATATTTTTTGCCCAGTCCCAGTAACCGGGATTCAGCAGCACGCTAAGCACTGCCGCCGCCAGAATGCCCGCCGGAATGCCCACGCACATGAGTGTCTTCCGCTCACGCCGCACCATACTGCGCAGCTGGCGCGGCGTCGTGCCAATCACCTTCAGCCGTCCGTACTCTCGCAGCTTCCCCATCACTGAAATGTAGAAAATATTATAAATTACAACCGCACAGACAAGTGCAACCAGCAGTGCCACACCATAAACCGGCTGGTCACTTCCCAGATACAGCTCTGTCATATCAAAATAGTTGGAGCTGAAAAAACGATCCTGCTCCGGTATGCCCATCTCCTCATAAAAAGCCTCAATGTCGGCGCGCAGCTGCTCTGGCTGTCTGGTATTGTCTCCCCTGAACCGGAACCGGATGTCAAAGGGTGTTTCCCCGCCCTGTGCGAGTGCCAATGACTCCGAAATATAGACATCAAATGTACGGCTCGTATTTTCTTTTTCCAGAATAGCAGAAACGGAGTATACCTGCTCCCCGCTCCCCAGATCAAGCCGGAGAATCTGCCCAGGCTCCTCAGGCAGTTGAAAGTACTGCAAAAATGCACGCTCCACACATATCTCATTTTCCTCCGCAGGATACTTACCTGTAATGGGTTCCACCCGCATCAGCTCGAGCATTCCGGCATCACGAAACCGTATGATTAGGTTGGCGTCCATATAGCGGATGTCGTGAGAGGGACTCTCATATCCCCATCGCTCTAATTTTCCCGTCGCTACAAGCTGCTCAATTCCCTCATAGGAAAGCCCGGTGCATCCGGACTGGTACTGCCCCCGAATCTGTGCGATGGTGCGCTGTGTCTGCGCCGTGTACAGAAACGCGCAAAGCCCCATCAGGCAGACTGCCAGCGCGATGGTAAAGACCGCAACCAGATTGCGCCGGCGGTCTGCTGCCAGGCTGCGCCTTGCCAGTTTCCATTCAATTTTTTCCGTGTTGTTTGCAAATGGGCAGGTCATGCCTTTACACCTCCCGCATTCACGATTCTGCCGTCCTCTATGCGCACAATCCGGTCGGCAAGCTGCGCAATCTCATTGTTGTGTGTTATCATCACGATTGTCTGGTCAAACTCCGCACTCGTGCGTTTCAGCAGCCCCAGCACGTCGGCGCTCGTCCTGCTGTCCAGGTTTCCGGTCGGTTCGTCGGCGAGGACAATCGCCGGCTTTGTCATCAGCGCACGCGCAATTGCCACACGCTGCTGCTGCCCGCCAGAGAGATTATTCGGCATATTTTTAAGCTTATCCTCCAGTGCAAGCAGATGCACAATCTCGCCCATAAACTTCCTGTCCGGCGTATTTCCGTCAAGCTCCACAGGAAGCACAATGTTTTCATACACATTCAAAATCGGCACAAGATTATAATTCTGAAAGATGAAACCGATATTGCGCCGGCGGAAAATCGTCAGTTGCTCGTCATTTTTCCGCGCAAGCTCCTCCCCGCGCACGAGCACGCTGCCTGACGTCGGCGTATCCAGGCCGCCCATCATATGAAGCAGCGTGGACTTGCCGCTGCCCGACGTTCCCACCACCGCCACAAACTCGCCCTGCTCCACCGAAAAACTCACGCCGTCCAGCGCGCGCGTGATGTTCGGCTCGGCACCATAATACTTTTTCAAATCCATTGTCTGTAGTACATTCATTCCCATTCTCCTTTCAAAACAGCTCTATTCCAGGGTGTGTCACAAAACGCCCATGCCAAGGCACCGCCTGCGGCACACCGGTATATGGATTACCTATATCATAAAATGAAAATGTTACAGAAATGTCCGTGTGCAAAAAAAGGAGAAAAGATTTCTCTCTTCTCCTTTTTATTTCAGCGCCTCATCACTTCCACGCTCGTCCGCTCCCCATCCACTGATATCCCATCCCATAAACCGTCTTAATATAAGCGTCGCCTTCGGTCTCGATCTTCCCGCGCAGGCGGCTGACGGCGGTTGTCAGCGTATGCTCATCCACAAAATTTCCGTCCACATCCCACAGTTTTTCCAAAAGCTGCTGCCTTGTAAGCACCACACGCGCATTTTGCCGGAACAGGTTCAGCATTTTAAACTCCATCGCCGTCAGGGTCAGCGGATTGCCGCCCAGCGATGCCGCCTGCTCTGAAAAGTCAAGGAACAGCCGCCCATCGTCATAGATGTCGTGCGACGGTTTATAGCGCGCCAGCATGGCAAACATGGCGCTGATTTTCCTTTGCAGGGCGCTGATTGAAAAGGGCTTCATGATGTAGTCCACCGCCCCTGCCTCATAGCCCCTTATCTGGTCGCCCTCCTGGTCGTTTGCCGTCAGAAAAATGACAATCGTGTCAGGATTTTCGGATTTTACCAGCCTGCACAGGTCATATCCGTTTCCGTCCGGCAGGTTGATGTCCAGCAAAACCAGGTCAAACGCAGACTGGTTCAGGGTTTCTGCAGCTATCCGCGCATTGAAAACCGGTGTGACTGCATATCCTTCCCCGGACAGGTTATATACCAGCGTCCTGTTCAGCAGACGGTCATCCTCCACCACTAATATTTTTTTCATAAGCAATCTTAATTATGTACGGCAGCCTCCTTTTCAAAAATCCGAACGCCGTCTTTTGACAACGCTTCAATGATGCGGATCATTGACTGGAAATCGGCGATTAATTCCCTGGAACTGTCCTCTGCCTTCTTATAAATAGGCTGCAGCTCCTCACAATGCCCGGACTGGATGGCACGAATCATTTCCGTCCCATAGGAGTGGAAGGTCTTGTGCTTTGCCTCAAGACCATTCCAGATCTTTGTAATCTGCGGATGCACTGGCTGAAAGGCATAATAAAAATGGCCAAGGCCGCACTTTGTACAGTCTGTCTGCAAGACCTTTAATGTATTTGTCCGCGCCATTTCCCCCAGGGTGTTCAGCCAGTTACGGTGCGCGTCAACTGCGCTGTTCAGGCAATTGAGGAGCACTTTGTTATCGAGCATGTAAAATGCATCCTGTACCATGGCACCCATAATCTGGGTCGATTCCTCCAGATGCTTTTCAATCATTTTTGATGGTGCTGCAAGCTCGGCAATCGAGTGGCTCGAAACCGCCAGGGAATCCATGTTGCCCCGCAAATCCTGGCACTCCTCGTTGATGTTCTGCATCTGGTTGTCCAGCTCATGCATGGAGCTGCTGATTTCCTCGCTGACGGCTGCCAGGGAGGAGACGGAATCTGCGATGTGATCCATGCCCTTGCGATTCTGCCCGGTAATCTTCCATACATTCTGGATATTGTCATTGATATGTTCCAGCTCGGCAACCGTAGTGTCCACGCTGTCAGAACTTTTGCGGGAAGCCTCCTGAATTTCAGATACAAAAGTCCCCATGCGCCCTGTCAGCGATTTTGCCTCCTCTGCAAGGCTGCGGATTTCCTCTGCGACGACCGAGAATCCCCTGCCTGCCTCGCCGGCGCGCGCAGCCTCTATGGAGGCATTCAGTGCAAGGAGATTTGTCTGGGCAGAGATGGAGCTGATTGCGGCAATGGCTTCTGTCATGCTGCGGACTGTCTCAATCAATCCGCCAATGTCTGCCTTCATTTCCCGTGCAGTGGATATCGCCGAAGAGGACATTCCCGATATCGAAGTCAGCTCGCTTTCACAGCTGCGGATATCCTGCATAATCCTGCCTGATTCGTCGGAAACTTCAATGATGGTGGACGTCAGATTTTCATGCGCCCTTGAAACCTCGGATGCGATTCCTGCCGTGGAAGCCGCCGACCCGCTGATTCCGTCAACTGCCGCACCCATCGAGGCATTAATCTGTTCAATGGCGGCAGCGTTGGTCTCAAGCGTCAAGTCCATGGCGCTCATGCGGATGACGGCGTCCATCGTCTTTGTCGCAGCCTGCTCAAATTCCCTGCGCCCCTTCACCAACCGCCGATGAATGTCATTCAGCTCCTGATTCTGCGGCGCATACTCCATTTCCGCGAGTCGGGAAACGGAGCTAAGTGCTGTATCGAAAGCTCTTTTCCTGATTTTCATAATGCATAATCCTTTCCAATCAAGCAGGGCATCCGTCAGCTTGCTGACATATTTCATTTGGACGCCCGTGTGTATAACAATGATACTCACGCCAAATAATATTTGCCGTGAGTATCGCGTCAGCCGCAAAGCGGCATATTAAACTGTTAATAGTTCTCTGCACTAATCTCAAAATAACTCTGCGGATGGCTGCACACCGGACAGATTTCTGGTGCCTTTGTCCCCACAACAATATGTCCGCAGTTGCGGCACTCCCATACCTTGACTTCGCTTTTCTCGAACACGGATGCCGTCTCTATATTTTTCAGGAGGGCACGGTAACGCTCCTCATGATGCTTCTCGATTGCCCCGACCATGCGGAATTTTGCAGCCAGCTCCACAAAGCCCTCCGCCTCGGCTGTCCTTGCAAACTCCTCATACATGTCCGTCCACTCGTGGTTTTCCCCGTCAGCCGCCGCGCCGAGATTTTCCTGGGTGGTTCCGATGCCGTTCAATTCCTTGAACCACATTTTTGCATGTTCCTTCTCATTGTCGGCAGTTTTGAGAAACAGTGATGAAATCTGCTCCATGCCCTCCTTCTTTGCAACAGAAGCAAAGTAAGTATACTTGTTCCTTGCCTGTGACTCCCCGGCAAATGCCGCCTCAAGATTTTTCTCTGTCCGCGTTCCCGCGTATTTGTTTGTTTTCATAGTGCCTCCTTGTATAATTATTATGAATCATTAAACCGCAGGTTTGTCTCCCTCCGGTGCAGAAAAGCACACCCCATGCACGGCTTCGTCAGCATATTTTCTCTGCATGGGACTACGCATATAAGCGAAATCACTTTTATTTAATTATATCTGTCTGGCTTTTTTTGTCAACACCATTACAGATTTTTATAGCAGTTCTGTGATGCATCCCATTCATAAAACATCTGCTCTTCCTCCCCGATGGCATTGTTCCAGACATGCACGGAAAAAGATGTCCCGGTTCCGCTCTCCAATTCCACGGAAAACTCCCCAGGGCTGTCATTTGGAATATCCCGGCACAAAAGTCCAATCGTTCCATCCTCCCACAGTGTGTACAGGGCATAGACATTCATCGAAGAGGACGCGGCAGCCCCTATTGTAAAATCCGGGCAGGCATCCTTGTTGTAATCCCTCTCGACAAGCTCAAACGCACCGGGAAAATTCATGTTACTGCCGACATCAAAGTCCTGCGCAAGACTGCGTTCGGACAAAATGTGACCTTCTCTGTCCACCACGCGGAGGTAATATTCTCCCCTGAAATTTTCCTCATAGACACCCATCCCCGGCACAAATTCCTCCTCGCTCCCATATGTTCCACTGCCAAGCCATAACCCGACGCTGACCAGCTGCCCGCCCGTCTCCATGATGCGGCTGCACAGCAGATAATCCGTCAATCCCCAACAGCTGTCCTCGCCAACCGGCTCCTCCGAAAACTCCTCGTTGGTGCGCATCCACCTGTCAATGACATATCTGCCATCCTTGTATCCAAGCACTGCAAACAGACCACAGTCCGACCATTTGTCAAACAGATGCACCTTACATACAAGCTGTGTATCGCCATCCATTTCCAGAAGATAGTTGTCCCACACGACACAGTCCTCCACTGCATCGCCATAATATCTATCATACGCCAGAGAATCCCACTGTACTGTAGGAATCGGAAGCACCGTTTCATACCATCCGTCCTCCACGGATACCTGAATCAGTCCGTCGCGGACAGTCTGATACCGCACCGAAACGCTCTGGCTGCAATCCGCATCCTTTTCGCGGAATGGCAGGACTGCTTTTTTATAACCATCACCCTGCTTCTCGTACACCGCCATGCCGCCAGCCCCGCGCATGTCCGTGCTTGCCCCATACAAAAACGAAAGAACTATTTCAATATTTCCGTCGCCGTTGATGTCAGCAGACTTGATATCGAGAAATGCAGTGCCAGAGACACCGCAGTCCATCGCAATCACATCCCCATTTCCAAACTCAATGCGGTAGAAATTGGCATCGGCGTCTTCCCTGTACTCCTTATATACCCTGTCCACCATGCCATCCCTGTCATAATCCTGTCCGACAAAGCTCTCATATTCCCCCCATCCGACGCATTCGTCCTGATATCCTGTATAATCATAATTGAATATCCCATACTCTTTTACGGCGCTTTCTGCATCTGCCGTTTCCATTACTGTTTCCTTTGCCGTCTCACGCGGAACCATTTCTCCGCCCTGCATGCCGCAGCCCGCCATAACACATCCTGCTGCCGCAGCCAAGGCTGCGTATCGTCTTTTCCACACTGCCAGTTCCTCCTTTCGCATCTTTTTCAACAAAAGTATATGAAATGATTGCATCATTTTTGCATCACGGACACTGGCTACATATCTTTATGGTTCACCCTGCCTTTTCATACACCCTATCCAGCGCACCATCGGCAAACACAAACCCATAACGGTTACCGTCAAGCAGCTCATTTGCCCAGTAAATGCCGTTCCACTCACGCGCCTCGTATGTAAAATCGCCTGCAAACTGCGACCGGACCTCCTCCATGCTCATTCCCACCGTAAAACGGTTGTTGCGGCTTCCGCCCCCTTCCTGTATGGAAATCTCGTCCAGACCACCCTTCTCGTCAAATTCGAGACGATAGCGGTTATTCTCCGCCACAATGACATAGTTTTCCCATGTCGGCGTGTGGCCTTCCGTATTGCTGTACTCTTCATATACCTCAAAATACCGTATTCTGCTTTTTGTCAAAAATTCCCGCACACGCGATGCCTCCATCCCCCATGCAAGTCCGTTTAATCGTTCCCTGAGCCGCCGTTCATCATATTCTTCGAGCGCAATCGGCACAAAGGTATCGGAATACATGCCCGTGCTTGTCTGCACCAGGTCGCCTGTGACCTGGATTTCCTTTTCCTTGTCCCCAAGGTCTTTTCCCACGCCTACCATGGTTCCGTCTGTGAGCCGGGCAAACAGATTAAAGTGATAGCTTGTGTCGTACCTTCCCATTCTGGGTATTTCCTGCAAGGAGCTGTTCCCTGCGATTTTTTCCACCCACACCATCCTGACATCCTCAAGTACTTTTTTCGGCATGCGTACAAAATCATCGCTTGTAACAGGCGTCCCGCACTCCCCGAAAAGATTCCGTCCCCATGTATAGAGGCTTCCATCCGCACTGATGGCGGCGCCCGTCATGCTGCCTGTCGTTGCATAGATACAGTTTTCCAGTATTTTCCTCGGGCGGACATAGAGCATCTTCGCCGGATTCCTGTCATCCTCCACCCCTTTTTGATAGTCATTGTCATCACATATTGTTGTGTGGTAGGTGCCGCAGAACTGTCCCCACCACCACACATTCCCATCCCGGTCAAGGGCGGCAATGCATTCCCTGCCCGCGCGGGCATATGCCACATTTTCCATCAGCAGTGCAGGCTCTGTAACTGGCTTGTAATAAAGGATTTCGCCGTCCTGCTCTGCGCCGAGCAGCCCCAGCATATTTGAGCCAAGACCATACAGACTGCCGTCCTCCGTAAGATAAACACAGAAATATCCGTTCCCGGAACAGTCCACGGTCACTACATGCTCCGCGATTTTAACCGGTTCCAGATAAAAATTTTCTACGCTCACATCCTCCATTCCCAGCTGTCCGTATTCGTTTTTCCCATATCCCCACAGAACCTTATTTTCATCTATAAAATAGCGGTTATCGACAATCACTCTATTGGTGATATAGTAATCTGTCAGATCAAATGGGTCTTTCACGAAAACGACATCCATATCATCAACGTAAAATGTGGGCAGTTCCTTCTCCGGCTGCGCATGCCCTGCCATGCTTTCCTGCGGCTGTGCGGACGGTTTTTCTGACTGCACGGTGCCCCTTCCGTCTTTTCCGGTATTCCCCTGACCGGAAAGCACCCACATGCTGCTTCCCGCCATGGCACCGAAAACCAGCGCGCCCATGACAAGATATCCCCACCTGTTTTTTGCCGCAAACATATTTTGAATCCTTCGTCTTGCTGCCCTTTTTCCTGTAAAAATAGAAGTGCCATACACGATATCGCGCACGCGTTTTTTTGCCATATGGCTGAGCACGACCGTTCCGTACACCTTTCTCTGCGCTGCCGTCAGCCGGCACATCACCTGTGTGTCGCAGACACACTCCACATCCTGGTACGCCAGCTTCTCCATCAGCCACATTCCCGGATTCAACCAGTACAAATCACACACAAACATCATCAGGAGCTTGTACCACAAATCACCATTTTTCAGGTGCTGCATCTCATGGCGGAAAATCATGTCAAGCTCTGCCTCCGTGTATGGAATGTCCGGCATCAGTAGCAGGGTGTGCCTGTACCCCAGCAACATCGGGGAGCCAAGATTGTCACAGATACGTATGGGCGGCACTGACCGGATGCCGTACTCCTCGCAGACTGCCGCAAGCCGCGCGCACAGGCGCTGCTCTGTACAGTGCCGGGAATTTAGCCTGAGACGCTCCCTTACGTTCAAAAAGCCTATGACATGGTATTCTGTCCTTATCAGGGCGCCCGAAATCCAGAGCGCGAGCAGCAGCCATTTTGCACGGTACAGCTTTTGGAGAAAACCTGTCCAAATTCGTGTCACCGTGCTGGCGCCTGTCTTTACGACTGTCCGAGAAACTTCTGTGCCATTTGGGACATTCCCTGTTTCCTGTGCGTATGCTGCGTTTTCTTCCGGACTGACTTCAGTTTTTTCTGCATTCCCTTGTATCACATTTTCATTCACATTTCTCCCTGCATCCTGTCCCACAGCACTCCCCATGGAATCCAGTTTTTCTTCGTCCCCATTAACCCGCATTGTTTCATCAGACATGGGCAGATGAACCTGTAAAAAATGCGATGGCTGCTGCCCGTAAATTTCTCCCAGAAGCAGCCGTACCGGAACCAGCAGCCGCACAGCCAGAATCATCCAGAGGATTTTGCGCCACCTGTAACCGATTTTGATTCCAGCCATGAAGGGGACTGCCCAGGCTGTCAGGACAATTACATCGACAGCCAGCAGCGTGCCGAGCAGATAAACCAGATGTGTTTCCACAAAATCACCTCCATCCCTATTTATCCCTCTCCGTTCCTGCCTGCTCGTCGATAAACGCCTGCAGTTCGGCAATCTCCCTGTCATCCAGCCCTTTTCCGTCATACAGTGCCGTGACAAAATTTTTGAGCGAGCTGCCAAACATCTTGTCCAGAACGCGCTGCCCTTCCTCCTTCAGATACGCTGATTTCTCCACCAGCGCATTGTAATAGTTGATGTTGCCTTGTTTTTCCTTGCGCAGGAATCCCCTCTTTTCCAGCCGTGAAAGCAGCGACAGGATTGTGCTCGGCACAACGTCCCTGCCGTTTTGCATTCTCATCTCGATATCCATCCGGGAAACCGGCTGCTCCGCATCCCAGATTACCATCATCAGTTCCAGCTCCGCGTCCGGTATTTTTTTCATGATATGCACCTCACTCTCTTTTTTTTATTTTAGACAAATGTCTAATCGAAAGGAAAGGATGTTTTAGACATTTGTCTAAATGTAGGATAACATAATGCAGGCGCTCTGTCAACGCCCGGACAAAAGCGCCTGCATATAAAGACATCCAGTATCCGTATTATCACGCGCGCACCGAAAACTTCGGTTTTCCGTCAAAAATATGTACCTTTGCAAGCGCCCCCCTGACATGCCCCAGCGTCTCGCCGATATCATGCTCCATGGCAAACTGGTACTCCTCCTCCGTGATTGGTACCACCCACAATAGATTGACCGGATCCTCCATGCAGGGCTTGTAATCCGGCATTTCAAGCCCCGGCACCATGCGGGGATTGACAAACAGCACCGCCGCAAAGCCCTCAATGCGGTTGTACGGAACCGTGTGCCCATGTGCAAAAAAAGTCTCCTCCTGCCATGGGTACGCTGACGCCGCAGCCAGATACGAGAACATCTGATTGCACAAGCCCTCGTGTTGCTTTACTGCCGCAAAGCCAAGCTCCATCCGCCGGTCTGTGCGATAATCCTGCGAATCATACAGCTCAATGCCGGGCATGGGAATCAGGCTGACGCCCGCCGTAATCCCATAAACCACACCATCCCGGGTACCCCGAACCAGCGCCTTGGGCGGAAATTCCTCATTGTCAATCGCATAATAATTCTGGCATGGGCCAAAAAAATCCTCAAGGACATCCATATGCGTCTTCTGCGTAATTTTCCAGTACTCCGGCTCATACTCAAACCAGTCCCAGAATGTCTGGCTGCGCGCCACACGCGGACCAATTGTCTCAAGCGCGTCTTCCAGTCCCCATGCGCAGGGCGCCATGCCGTCCGCATACCTGGAATAACCGTGAAATCCCTGATACCCGCTCCAGCAGGGAATCACACAGAGAAGCTCCTCCTCCGACAGCAGTGCCGCCGCATTTCCCTCCTCAAACCACACGATTTTCAGCTTGTCAGCATCAAGCTCCATCCCGCCGGCATCATGCAGCACATACTGCTCCGGCATCGCTGGCGCGATTCCCCGCCGCATCGACTCCACGTCCAGCTCCCCGGGCGCCACGGACACATTGCAAATCCAGCAGCTCTTTACCACGGCATCCTCCATTCCGGGCTTCACCCACAGATAAAAGTAACAGCTCGTGTCCGTCCGCTCCACAAATGCCTGTATGTTACAGACAGGCGACCACTCCTCCAGCAGAATTTTCGATTCCCCCATGTCAGTCTCCTTTCATATTTTTATTTGCTCCATATTCCAATACTATCACGACTGTGTCATTTCAACAAGTCACAATGCGCGATAGTATGATAACCTCTAAATATAAAAATCGAGTAGGAGAACCTCCCCTACTCGATTTTATCGTTAAAGCCAAAAGCATTTGCGATACTTATATCATACCTCGAACATCAAATCCCCATATGTAGGAACCGGCCAGATCGTGCTGTCCACAATCATCTCAAGCTTATCAATCGGCGCGCGCAGTGCATCCATTGCCACCTTTACAGTATCTTTATAGTAGAATGCCAGCTTCTTCGCATCGGAAATCCCGGAAGCGCCAGCCTCCACTTCCTTCAGCGTATTGAGCGCTTTCTTAGCCTCTGCCAGAAGTCCGTCTACCTCCTCAAGCATCTCCATCTGCGCTGCTGCCGTGGTCCCGGCCTCCTTGATGGCAATTACCGAATTTGCCAGCTCGCCGGCATAGGAGGCAACCGCCGGAATAATATCCTTGCCTGCCATGTCAATCATGGTAAGCGCCTCAATGTTGATGGTTTTTGCATATGTCTCATAGATAATCTCCTCGCGGGACTCCAGCTCAACCCTTGTAAAGATGCCAAACTTCTCAAACAGGGCAACCGCCTTGTCTGTCGTGATGGTGGATGCCGCCTCAATCATGGACTTGATATTGGGAAGTCCGCGGCGCTCTGCCTCCGCAACCCACTCGTCGGAATAACCGTCTCCATTAAATACGATTCGCTGGTGCTTTGTCATGTATTCCTTGATGATGTCATGCACTTCCAAATCAAAATCCGCTGCCTGCTCAAGCCTGTCAGCCGCCTCGCAGAATGCCTCCGCAACGATGGCGTTCAGTGTCGTGTTCGGGCTGGCAATCGAGTCCGCAGAACCAACCATACGGAACTCAAACTTGTTTCCCGTGAAGGCAAACGGTGATGTCCTGTTCCTGTCCGTCGCATCCTTCTCAAAGTCGGGAAGCGTCGATACGCCCGTCTCAAGCTTTCCGCCCTGCTTTACCTTTGCCGCATCGCCCGTCTCCACAAGCTGCCGCACAACATCCTCAAGCTGGTCGCCAAGGAAAATGGAAATAATTGCAGGCGGTGCCTCGTTCGCACCAAGTCTGTGGTCATTTCCCACGTCAGAAGCGGACTGGCGGAGCAAATCCGCATGGGTATCCACTGCCTTCATAATGCAGGCAAGCACCAGCAGGAACTGGATATTTTTGTTTGGCGTGTCGCCCGGGTCAAGCAGATTCTCGCCGTTGTCTGTCGTGATGGACCAGTTGTTGTGCTTGCCGGAGCCATTCACGCCCGCATACGGCTTCTCGTGAAGCAGGCATCTCAAATCATGCTTGTAGGCAACCCGCTTCATCGCCTCCATCACAAGCTGGTTGTGGTCAACCGCAATGTTTGCCGTCTCATAAATCGGGGCAAGCTCATGCTGTGCCGGCGCAACCTCGTTGTGCTGTGTCTTTGCCGTAACGCCCAGCTTCCACAATTCCTCGTTCAAATCCTTCATGTACGCGCCGACACGCTCCTTGATGACGCCAAAGTAATGGTCTTCCATCTCCTGTCCCTTCGGGGCCGGTGCGCCGAACAGCGTGCGTCCCGCAAACATCAAGTCCTTCCTCTGCATATATAAATCCTTGTCTACCAGGAAATATTCCTGCTCCGGTCCCACGGAAGCCGTAACCTTTGTCGCTCCCTTGTTGCCAAACAGCTTTACGATACGCAGCGCCTGCTCACTCAGTGCCTCCATAGAGCGCAGAAGCGGCGTTTTCTTGTCAAGCGCCTCACCGGTGTATGAGCAGAATGCCGTCGGAATGCAGAGCGTGACACCGCATCCGGATTCCTTGAGAAAGGCAGGAGATGTAATGTCCCATGCCGTATACCCCCGCGCCTCAAACGTGGCACGGAGTCCGCCTGACGGAAATGAGGAAGCATCCGGCTCACCCTTAATCAGCTCCTTGCCCGAGAACTCCATCAGCATTTTGCCCTCCGCGTCAGGATGGGACACAAAAGAATCGTGCTTCTCCGCCGTGATTCCCGTAAGCGGCTGGAACCAGTGTGTGTAGTGTGTTGCGCCGTTTTCAACCGCCCAGTCCTTCATCGCCTTTGCAACGACATCGGCTGTCGTCATGGAAAGCTCGCCGCCATGGTCCATTACCCGCTTTACTTCCAGAAACACCTTTCTGGTAAGCCGCTCTTTCATCTTTTCGATGGTAAAGACTTTCTCTCCGAAAATTTTTTCCACATTTAATGTTTCGCTCATATTGATTTCCTCACTTTCTATAAATCATGATACCCCGCTCGTTATTGTGGTCGTGCATAACGCATATTTCGTGCAATATAACGCTTGTGCACATAAGTAAAAAAGTTCCAAAAAAAGAGATACTTCTTTTTTGGAACATCTTCGTTCGCACTATCATGATATATTGTTTTGAATCATTACATTATTGCATTTCATAAAATTGTGCCTTATTTCTTTTACTTTTTATACAATAATATATCTCAGGTAAAAAATCAAGGCTTTCTTGAAATTTTTGGACGCTTTTTCCGTTTTTTTACACTTTGCATAGATATCACTTTCAAAAAAGCCTGATTTTTGTTAAATTATTTTGCAGCCTCCACACGCATCAAATCATACGTCTCCGGCCTGTCTGCCAGCGCCACATACAAAACCTGCCGCGAGTGCGGGCAGTTCTCGACTGCCTCTTTGTCCTCATTGTACATGGCAAGCACCCTTGTGCGGATATTGCGGCCGTCCGGCTTCATTAGCTCAATCGTATCCCCCACACAGAACTTGTTTTTCTGCTCAAATTTTGCCAGGCCGCGCTCGTCCACCGACTCCACGCTGCCAAGGTAAACATACTCATTGACATAGGTGTTGCTGTCGTAAATCTGCGTATTTTCATCCGGTTTCCCGAAATAAAATCCCGTCGTGAACTGGCGGTAGGTGCATTTGGCAATCTCGGCACTGTACCATTCCATGTTTTTGCGGTATGTCTCCTCGGACACAAAAAAGTCGTCAATCGCCTTTCTGTAGGTTCGTGCCACACATGCCACATAGAGCGCGGTCTTCATGCGACCCTCTATTTTCAGGCTGTCGATTCCCGCTCCAACAATCTCAGGAATGTATTCAATCATGCACAAATCCTTGGAGTTAAAAATGTAGGTTCCGCGCTCATTCTCGTACACCGGAAGATACTCCCCGGGTCGCGTCTCCTCAACGACTGCATACTTCCAGCGGCAGGGATGCGTGCATGCCCCCTGATTGGCATCCCGCCCGGTGAAGTAATTGGACAGCAGGCATCTGCCCGAATAGGAAATGCACATTGCGCCGTGAATAAAGCTCTCGATTTCCATCTCCTTTGGTATGTTGTCCCGAATCTGGCGGATTTCCGCAAGCGAAAGCTCCCGCGCCGACACGACACGTTTCGCGCCCTGCTGCCACCAGAAGCGGTAGGTCTGGAAATTTGTGTTGTTTGCCTGCGTGGATATATGGATGTCAATTTCGGGACAGACCTCTTTTGCAATCATGAACATTCCGGGGTCGGATATAATCAGCGCATCCGGCTGTATCTCTTTTAGCTCCTCAAAATATTTTCTTGCACCCTCAAGGTCATCATTGTGCGCGAGGATGTTTGCCGTCACATATACCTTTACACCATGCGCATGCGCAAAACGGATTCCCTCCGCCATCTCCTCACCGGAAAAGTTCTTAGCCTTGGCGCGCAGGCCGAATGTCTCTCCGCCGATATAGACCGCATCCGCGCCAAATACAACAGCCGTCTTTAAAACCTCGAGGCTGCTTGCCGGAACCAGAAGCTCCGGCTTTCCTTGTCTTTTATTGTTCATTGCAATCCTCCAACTTTTTTGTTTCACCGTTTCGTTTTGCGGAGAGCGTCACCCCATCCGCAATAGGCAGTATCGTTGTTTCCAGCTCCTCGCAGTGCGTCAGCTGGTACAGGTATTCCCGCATCCTGTTATGGATGGTGCGGTTCCTGCGGATTACTGCATACTTTGACTCAATCAGCTCGCCCTCCTGCAGGATATTATCCGACACCAACAGCCCGGTTGGTGACAGGAGACGCAGGATATCCGGCAGGAAATTGATATACTGCCCTTTTGCCGCATCCATAAAAATCAGGTCATACATGCCGTCTTCCTTTAAAGCCGGCAGAAGTTCTGCGGCATCCCCCTCAAGAAGCGTGATGCAGTCTGACTTTCCCGCCTTTTCAAAATTTTCCTTCGCAGCAGGGATACGTTTTTCATATTTTTCAATTGTCGTAATATGGCACCCCTTAGGCGCGTACTCGCTCATCAGCAATGCCGAAAAACCAATCGCCGTTCCCACTTCCAGAATGTGCATTGGTCGTCCCCATGTTATAAGCAGCCGAAGCAGGCTCTGCATCTGCGGCCTGATAATCGGCACATTTGTCTCCATTGAATATTTCTCCAACTGATTCAGATAGGACGGTTTATCACTGTCAAAAGAGTGGATAAACGTCAGCATTCTCTCATCCATCATTTTTTCTCCCCATGTTCCTTCAAATTCCTTCGCCCATACACACAGCGCCGGAAAAATACTTTCCAATTTTAAGGATCAGCGACAGTGCATCCTGCTTCAGCTGTCCGGGAAATGCATTTAAGACGGGCGCGGTCTCAAAACTAAGCGTCCTGTCAAAATGAATATTCCGAAGTCCCTGTATAAAGCCATCCCAGTCCGTAGAAGACTTATTTTCCCTTGTCCTTGTAAATGTAAAAGGTATCTGGTGCAGGTCGTCTATTCCGTCGTTGTCATGAATATGGAGCACCTTCAGCCGATAACCAAGCGTGGTGATAAACTGCTCGAAGTCTATTCCGGCAAGGTTTGCGTGCCCAGTGTCAAAACAGAAACCGAGCACCTCCGCATGGTATTTTTCATTGATGCGGTCTATGCGCTCCACTGCCTTGTGCGCATCGCAGCATGGTCCCTCGACCAGGTGCCCTGCCACACTGTCATATAGATTTTCAATGCATATCGTGATGTTCATTTCCTTTGCCATGGGGGCAATTGTGTCAATAAACTGCTCTGTCTGCTCCCATTCTGCCTGCTCCGTCCCCAGATAATACGCCAGCTTCAATCCATGAACCACAATAAATGGGCAGTCGAAATAATGACAAATTTCCATGCTTTTGGGCGCCACTTCTTTTTGCAGGTATTCATTGATCCGGCTGCAGCCCTTTGGAACATAGATGGGGTATGGCATATGCATCTGGTTGACGGTTATCCCCGCCTTTGTGGCTGCCAGCTTATGCGGCGCAAAAAAATGCTCGAGCGCAGATACCGGCTGACTGAAAAAATTATTCAAATCCGACGCATAAATAGAAGTATTTTTGAGGTAGCTGTTCAGGCTGAAATCCGCACAGGAAAACCCGATATCAGAAAGCGTCTGAAATCCCGCTGACGGATTTGTGTCATCAACTATATTCTGGGTCTGTACACCTATTTTCATCCCTCTCCCCCATTCCACGCATCGCGCTTTATCCTGTCAAAGTAAAACGACGGCATATACTCGTCGTTAAAATACTCTATCGGATTTTCGATATTCATCTGCCGAAGCTGCGCCTCGATTTCCTTGTAATAGACATTACAGATAATGACCGCGCAGTCCTTGTCCAGATCCTTGAGGCACTCTGGATTTCTCACCTCAAGACCACAGAAATCCTCTCCCCACAGCGCCCTGTTATTGTCGCAGGTGTATCGCGGTGGATATTTTTCCCCATAACATTTCATATAATTGCGGCACATATTTCCGGCGCCGAAAAGGACACGCGACGGATACTCCCTTAAAACCTGTTCCATCCCAATCTGCCACTTGAAATAATCCGCCACCGTCTTTGCCATTGTCAGAAGTCCGGGGCGCAAAATCGGCGAAAATGCTGTCGCAGTGTCTTTGATATTCAGTATCAGCTGACCGTCAAAAAAGGTTTCACGCAGCCCGCGAATGAGGTTGAGCCAGTCTGTCTGTGACCGTCCCTGAGCTGCGCAGGTAAACGGCAACAGGGCGCTTTCATGGCTTCCGTCACCGTCGCGCAGAATGACAGCCTTTAGCCTGTCCCCCATTGTCAGAATGAAATCATACATGTTCTGACCGCAGATGCTGCATACGCCAGCATCCATGCAAAACCCGAACCGCTCCGCGCCCGCTTCCCTGTTCAGCGTGTCAATCCACCCTGCTGCTTCATGCGGATCTGAACAGATACCGCGGATGAGATGTCCGTTTTTGTCCTTGCACTGGTTCTCAAGCAGAATCACCATGTCGTTTGCCTTTGCCGTATCTGCCAGTTTCAGATAATATTCGCGGTTGGCTTCCCACAAATCCTTTTCCGGTATGCCGGCAAATAAGGGTCTAATCACAATATACCTGCAGCCGCTTTGTGCCGCTGCATGAATGCTTTTTTCTGACAATTGTGTCATAATTTCATGGGTATTCATGCGTTTTGTATTCCGCATCAGATACGGCGCATATGCTACTGACATCGTTATGCCATTCTTCTTGCATTGCGCCAACAGCGTCTGTATTATTTCATGCATTTTTTCGGGGTGCTCTGAAATTTTAAGTAAACTATCCTTCTCTTTGTTTAAATTTTCTTTTCCGATATTCTCTAGTTCTGTGCAGGCACAATATAGAGACAAATCAAGTAAAATGTCACCGAATCCGGCAGCCGCAATATCCATCACTCCCTGACGCGGGTTTTCCCTGCCAGCAATGCCCGCTGGTGTACAAATTATGTTCAAAGTATCTTCCTCCTGCCTCACCTCTCTGGTATATGGTTGGCTGTTATTTATCATATTGGTTTCATCATAACACAAAAGCTGTCCAAAATGAACAGCTTTTATAAATTATACTCACATGGCAATCATTCTCAGGGCTTCCTTAACTTTGCAATTCTTTGGGTGCTATCTGTTCTGCATACTGCTCAGGTGGATCATTTAACGTTTTAACATCCAAATGCGTTATTTCAAATTTATTTATTCCTTGTTTTAAATCTGCTTCCAAAAATACCTGGTCATAAAATCTTCTTCCGGTTTCATTTGTCATATCAGTGTGCATGACATCAAACATATCTGCCAACTCACTGCTGGAATAAATATTTTTCACCCCAGCATCATTTAAAGACTTTTTCACTGAATATTTTCCCTGCCATGCTTGTATCAATTCTACTACTGTTCCGTCACCCTGTCTGTAGCATATTAACGTAAATACATGGCCTATATTTGCCTGCACCTTAATCAATTTTACCTTGTCTTCCGGAACCTCTTCCCTCAATTCCTGCATAAACTTGTTAAAATCATCTTCATATGTACTTGTATTTTCCCCAAACAAAAAATTTGCCACTCCTCCGCAATTTCCCGTCTCCGTGACGCATTCCCTTATCCCAGGGCAATCCTCTATAATTTTCTTACCTTTTTCTTCAAAAATCTTATAAACTATTGCATAATCTTTTTCAAAATCCAATTCTGTACAGATTTTCCTAATATAATCCCGCAAGCCACAGTCATCCGAAGATGCCGTATCCCAATAAAATGTTTCAAGCAATACGGCCGGATCTACATAATGTGTTTCATCAAATTTTTTTTCGCGCAAAATGTCTGAAACAATCGGGCGCAGTGCAACTTTTTCATCTGGCAAATCTTCAACATCTGTATCTTCTTCAAACACTTGATGTTTCATATCAAATCCATTCTTTCTTCCATGTTTCCAGTTTAACTTTCCCCGGCCCTGTTTCCACTCTTCTTTTTTCCGGTCCCGAGGAGCACACTGTATGATTTTAGAGCGTGATGATATTTCAGTACGGTCATCCGAATAAAACTCATGCCTGTCATTCATATTATGAAAAGACAGTCTGTCCCAGTAATGCACTGCCTCTTCCGGTCTTTTATCATCATATGAAGAAGCTCTTTTCGAGGAGCTATGTTTTATTTCTTTTTTAAGCTGTATATGATTGAAATCCATACTTTCTCACCCCGTTCATTGTACTCATTTCCATACCAGATTTTAAGCTCTATGATAAACTGCTCACCTAAACTTCCCAGCACCAAAGTAACAATTCAGCCTTCGGCTTCCTGTTACAGGCATCAGGCCACGCAAAAATGCATCACTGCCAAGAGCCTCCTCCGCAATAAACATATTCAACATTCTCATTTCAAAAATACGGCTAATTTCATTATGCATTTTTTTCAATTCAATGTAAAGCATGAAATTGTCAAGGGTAAACTTCTTTTGCCATACTGAATACGAAACCATATCATTTCATCCGCTGTTCAAAACAATCAGCTTCTGAACAACTCTCACAAAAAATGCACATCATACCTCTTCACCACGTAGATGCCCCTTAATCTTCGTTGAGCTGATTTTCTCTGTATATGGAAAAAATACCAGCTCCGCTCCATGCTGCTCCAAAAATATTTTTTTAGATAACCATCCAGGATCATTCTCATAATCACTGCCCGAAAACTGCACGTCAAATTTATACCGCATATATGCTTCCTCAGTATTGCCATAATCCTCCGGTATTCTTACAGCTTCATCCACATACCGGCAGGCGCGCACTATCTCCAGCCTTTCATCAAATGGTATATAAGGCACTGTCTTTTTACCCTTTATGACACTTTCGTCACTTACTACGCCCACAATCAGATAATCACACTGTTCTTTCGCCCTGCGCAGCAAGTTGAGATGCCCTATATGAAACACATCGAAAACCCCCGCGACATAACCTACGTGGTATTTCTTTGGTACATCATTTTCCTCCTCCGGCGATGAAATCATTAATTGCTTTCTAGGGTAATCTATATTTGTGTCAAACACTCCATAATCACGTATGCACAAATCCTGCATCTGCCTTATAACAGATGTACAGTTTTTGATACAGATTATTATCTTATATGTACCTATCCTCAGTTTTTTTATTTCTTCGGATGACATGATAGGTATTCCAGCAAGTCTGCTGCCCCATTTCGCCGGATTATTATCAAAGATTCCTGCGATATCATAATCATCTCCAAATCTGGACAGAAACAGCTTTGCAAAGTTTCCAGAACCAAACAGGTACAGCTTTTTCCCTTCTGTTCCTTCAAAAATATTTCTGAACAGCCTTTGATACTCATGTTCCGAATAGTTCATTCTCTGTCTGTTTGAATTGACAATGCTACTGTCCGAACGCCTAGCTTTATAAAAAAGCGTTAATTCCTTATGCTTTAATATCGAACCAAAAAATACCTGCTCAAACCTTTCAAACATTTCGAAATATCTGTATATATGATACCTTTCCAAAACCAATTTCATTGGAAGAATTTTTTCGAGTTTACTGCCCTGCTTATAGATAAACTTTATGGTTCTGAGCATCAGTGCCGCTGCCGGAAGATTTTCAACAACAAATTCCTGGTCAAAAAAAACAAATCTGCCATCTATAACAAAGCAGTTTATTGATGCCATATCAATATACCCTTTTCTTAAGATTACGCCAAGTTCCTCTCTTTCTTCATCTTTCCCAAATGCTATTTTTCTCCACTTGTCTTTGTTGGGATCATCAGGTTTTCTTCTCTGCCAGTCAGGTTCAAACTTCTCCCAGTCAATGTCCTCATAAGGCACATGTTCCGAAGACTGTTGTATTAACTGCCAGAACCTGTCCAGTTCTTTGAAAAACATTTCTTTATCATTTACAAGCAGCCTCCGAAAATATGCTGTTGCATTTTCAGTCCTGACATATGGCGTTATGAGACTGTCACCCTGCAGACTGGTCTCAAGTACAGTAATGCCATGTCTTTTTAAATCTGCATTGTTGGCGATAATCGACTGTAATCTGTCCTTTCCTTCTTCATATACTGCTCTTTTTTCTACCTTGTCTTCCCTGACTATTGTGCAGAATGCATTGTTTTTCCCTCTCTCAAGAGAATTCGTAATCTGCCTGACCTCTGACAATTTTCCATCCACTGCACATTCTATCAAAAATCCATCTGCCATTGTATGAAACAATCCATTTTGAATTAGTCCATTGTAAAGATCCTGTTCCTCCATAAATACACTGTCCGGATAGTTGTATTCCGGATAAATTCTTGTCTCAAGTTCCTCCTGTGGCAAATAATCCTCTGATATAATCATCTGCGGATGTGTAAAGCCTGGAAGCGTTGAATAAAATTTATAGTGATGAAATCCTGATTGTTCAAACATCTGAATCAATTCAGCCTTTGAGTATACACGTCCTTTTCCAATATTGCCTTCCACATTCCCTGCCCTCACATAATTTTCTATACTGTCAAAATTACGCTCCGTAAACCTGTCCCTGTCACCGCAAAAATACCGTATTCCAAGTCGGTTATCTGCACCAATGAACAACTTTCCACTTTTATTTAATAATCCCCTTAGCACTTTAAGCAATGTAATCGGTTCACTACACTTCTCTACTCCTCCTGCAATGACTATATAATCGTATCCTGCACTGCTTTCTGCATAACAGCCCGACATTAATTCTTCAACACATTTCTCGTCAACCTGCATACCACACGCCTGCATATATTCCGCAAGAATATCACACTCGCTGACGCCCCTGACAAACAGGGCTTTTGCACCCTGTTCAAAAGAATACCATGCAATCAGCCCTTTCGGTAACTCCCTCTCTATATTCTCAACCATCTCCTGCATTTTCCTTCTCCTCTTTACTCGTGCACAACAATATCTGCCTTATCTATTCCCATTTTAATCAACTGTTCTTTCATTTCCATTGCATTATTTTTATTTGCAATAATGTATACTGCATCACCGAATTTACTTACCACACTTTTTACTGACCTAACACTTATGCCGCATTTGACTGTACCCTGAAGACATTCTGCATTATCACATACCGCCTGAATGCTGATATGATTATATTGCATAAGCCGAATTAAACCTTCTCCCCTTTGACCCGCGCCAAATATAACAAGACTTCTATTTTTTATTTTATCCAGCAGAATGCAAAACATGGTTATCCAGCTTTTTGCATCCTGCGCCAGAACCATTTTTATAAATTTGTCTTTGTTATCCATAACCTGAAAAGTCCGGTCATACAGATATTCCCCAAACATTTTCCTGTTAATATTTCCTGCCTCTGCGTCATTTTTTAATTCCTTAAGATAGCTTTTCAGAAAAATTTCCCTTCCTTCTGATGATAAGCGACTATAATTCCAAAAAAAAGCATTATATTTTCTTGTATAATACATTTTCCATGTTTCTTCGTCCTGTATTCCGCGTTCCATCAATTCTCTTCTGAGAAACTCACACTCACCGATAATTTCATGAATTTTATTGTTATCCTTAACAGAACTTCCATTATTATCCACTCTATACTGATATAAAGGTTTGCATAAATGGTACACTTTATCTGCCAATAATCCTGTCAAAAATAAAAAAGACGTGTCCTGAAAAGACGCTCCCTTTGATTCGTTTAACCGTATCCTCTGCCCAATAAGAAATTCCTTTTTGTAAATGCCTGTCCAGATACCACACGACGGAAATTCTCTATTTGTGACATCCGTACTATCTATCAGTTTATTATAAATTTGTTGCGTCCCATACTTGTGTATTGTATTCCTATATTCCTTTCCGTCATGAAAAAAAATAGCATCATAATCCGCATCAACTATATCCGCATTGAATTTAACAGCAATATTGTACAACTCCACCATCATACTGCAATACATTTTATCATCAGACTCAAGAATCGCAACATAATCACCTTTTGCCATTTGAACCCCTACATTCAGCTTATGTCCATAACTTGTATTTGCATCTTTGATATACTTTATTCTCTGATCTTCCTTTTGCAATTCACTGATAATCTCAGCTGATAAATCCGTGCTGCCTCCATCAATGCAGAGAATTTCCAGGTCACCCATTGCCTGCATCTGCGCGCTTTGTACGCATTCCCTTAAATATTTTTCAGAATTGTGAACAGGTATTATAATTGATACTTTTACCTTATCTGCTGTCAGGTACATCTAATCTTTCCTCCAATATTTCCCTAGTTTTACATCAAAACCGCAAATCAGATTTTAATCGTATCACTTTAAATCTGCTTCCATATTTCTCAGATATTATCCTGCACATTTCCTGCTCATATTTTGAAGATGCCACTACGATGCAAGCAAATGGCATCTTCCCGATATCATTCACATTATAAATGTCCCAGCTTCTGTATTTCTTTTGTCCTGATATCGCATTACTATCAATAAATATTATTTTTGCGGTTATACAGTCGACATTTTTTTGATATTCTTCAAGAAAGCGTCCTGTATTTTCTCCGGTTCCATAAATACCTATGCATGCATCCTTATTCCCCATGGGAATTTCTTTAAACAGTTCTTTTAATATCTCTTTCTTTCTATCTATTATTTGCTGTTTTATCTCGCACGAAACCATTGTTTCCGGAAAGTCACCACATATTTGATACAGTGTTTGAATATTCTGAAATAAAACTATCTCCTGTATTTGTTCTCCACATATTTTTAAAGCTGTTTCAAAAAAGTCATTGGCAAAATCGCTATATACAAACAGTTCACTTTCTCTGCATCTGTCTGACAACCCAGCGACAAAATCTAATTTTATCTTGTCCATAACCGTTTCCATGTCACTTTTGTAATTCGCCTGATCTACCGCCTTAATCATTTTAAGAAAATCATTTGCGTGCTCGATATCAAATAATGATGTTGTTGTTGAGTTTTCCCTGTAACGTCTCCTTAACAGGAATTCTGGAATATACATCACGCGCCTTGCCGACGAAAGCACCCTGCAATAAAACTCATTATCTTCATAATATATTCCTGTCAGAAACCTCAATTCATACTCCCTTATAAACCTTGCAGACGAATAGAGAAGACCAGGGGATGGGACAAATCTTTCTTGTAAATATTTATTTGCAAATTCCACACCACTGAATACACTATTGCGCTCTTTTATAATTGAAGTTCTGTCATAAAAACCTGTATCATATTCTATATTTCCAAATGCACAGGCATCAAACATAACAACATCCAGACTATACTCTTTTGCACACTGATAACATATTTCCAGAGCCATATCCGCAAGGCAGTCATCAGAATCCATAAAGTAAATATATTCCCCTGATGCAATCCCAATTCCCCTGTTTCTTGCAGCACCTTGTTTCTTATTCTGCTGCGAAATGATTATCATATCAGGATGTTCTCTCTTTATTTCTTCCAATACCTCAAGACTATTGTCTGTTGAACCATCATTGATTGCTATTACTTCTATATCTTTCTGGGTCTGATTGAAAATACTGTCAAAACAGTCTCGCAGATATGCGGCTGTATTGTATACCGGAACAATTATTGATGTTTTTATCATACACTTATTCACCCACTCGTTGTTCTAAATAGGAAAAAATATTAATAATTTCACCGAATCCATCAGTTGCTGTGTTGATATCATCAAACCACAAATCATCTGTAATCCAAATCACACAGTTCTCCTTTATCACTGACTCCCATCCCAGAATGCTATAGCCGGCTATTTCTTTCCCATGCTTAGACACATCACTATCTATTACATAATCAATTGACAGTCCCAATTCATTGAAATATGTCAGGAACTCCGATCCCATTTTTCCTGCGCCCCACCAGACAATTTTTATACCATTATTTTTGTAATCACTGATAAGCTTTATTATTTTCTCATCCGAGCAGGATAATAGTATGCTGCAATATGATGCCATTTTCCTTGAATGCAGAATATTATCTATTATTTTCATCTGGATCATCGAAAGCCTACCCTCATTATACCATTCCATGATTCCCCACTTTTCAAGATAGACCGTTTTCAGCTTATTGACTGTCTCGTCAAGGTAGACTTCAGAAAAACGTTCCAATCCATTATAAATATCTTTTATTGCCTTATCTATAAAGCTTTTTTGTACTAATTTATAAATTCCCTTCCCCAATGCAAAATCAAAAACAGCATCCAATGCCTCACAGATAAAGTCTTTTTTCCTAAACCATGTTGTCGTGATGCTTTCTTCACGTTTATACCTGATAAAATAAAGCACCTTATCAATAAACACAAGCCTGCAAGAACATAATACGCTGGAATAAGAATAAAATAAGTCATTTGTACATGGCAGATCCTGAAATGTAATATCATTCTGCAACAGCAATTTCCTACGAACCATTTTATCACATGGGGAATGCATTATTATCTGGAAAATAGATTCCAAACGAGCTGGATTCTCTATGACAGGATAACCAGGAATCATTTTCCTGGTTTTTTCCATATGCGCTATGGGGATGCGCTTATTATCTACAAAACATTCCAAATAGCATATTCCTATGTCAGCATCATTTTTTCTACAGCATTCATACATCCTGCCTAACATTTCCGGATGTAAAATATCATCACAGTCAAGAAAAATGACATAATCACCACTAGCAGCCTCCAGCCCCTTATTTCTTGAACAGGCTGCCCCTGATCTCGTTTTATTCTCAATCAAGACGATATCTCTTTGCTTTTGATACTCTGATATGATTGACATGGACAAATCTGTAGAAGCATCATCTACACATATAATTTCAAAATTTTGAAATGTTTGATTCATCAGGCTGTCAAAAAACTCATTCAAATATGGCTCTGCATTATATATGGGAATAATGCATGAAACAGCAGTATCTTTTATCATGTTCCTAGTCCCCTTAATCTTGTAAATATTAGTCAAATCTTATATTCAAATCCATCATCCAGTCTTCCTGCCAGATTATTTTTTTAGCCGAAACTCCCATATCCTTTAATTGACCTATGATATCCAGCGCCATATTTCTGCGGCTTACACCTACAACAATATAATCATACTGTTCCTGCAATATCATATCCGGATTTTTCACATCTCCATATGGAATATTTATCATTTCATAATTCAAATCAACCCATAAAACAATATCACAATAATGGTTTTTGGCAATCTGTCTGTAAAAATCACGTCCAACAGTACCAGCCCCATACAGAACCACACTGCTGCCCTGACTGACCAATTCATATGGAAACAAATATTTCTGTATAAACAGTGAATAATATCTGCTCAATCCAGCAGTCAGCCTGGAAGAAATCAGTCTCTCAAGCTGTAACATTAATATTTCTTTTTCTTCATGCAATACAAATTCTTTTTTCAAAATATCATACACATTTCGCATCGTCGCAAAATAGACAGATGCTTCTGTGCCAAATGTACTCAATGAATTCATCCTTCTGACATAATGATACTCACAAACATCTATGATGCTAATCTTTTTCGCATTTAGTAAAATTGGATATACCGTCACCGTATCCTCGTCACATTCGACACAGTCATTTACTGACATTTGCCGCTCATATGCAAGACTCTTTTTAAATAATTTACTACAATTACTTGGAAAAATCCTCTCCAACATAACCGGATATATAAAATGCTTTATGCTTTCCTCAGTATATACTCCGTTTGGTATCTCATTTGTAGCCTTTTCAGCTTCCCCATTCACGGATTCCATCACAAATCCCGCTATCACAACATCCACAGTTCCGCAGTCTGTTGCATTTATCATTGATTGTATGTAATCTTTTTCCACCCAGTCATCACCATCTATATGTGCCACATACTCGCCACTGGCAAGTTGCATTCCTGCTTTTCTGGCACTGACCAAGCCGCCATTTTCTTTATGTACTACTATTACTCTCCTATCATTGTCTGCATATTTTTGACATATTTCCAGACTCCCGTCTGTAGAACCATCGTCTACGAGAATAATTTCCAGATCCTTGTATGTTTGTTCTATAATACTCGCGATACATCTTTCAATTTCATTTTCTATATTGTAAACTGGAACAATTACACTAACCACGTTATGCGTCACTCTTTCCTATTTTTTTATAATCTTCCCGTGCTTTTTCATAATCATCCATTCTGCCAATGTCAATCCAGTATTCTTCAATGTCATATTTTGCAATTGGCAGTTTATTTTCCAGCATATACTGTAACAGCATATCTATACCATAGTAGGTATCCTTTGGAATATACTGAAGTATTTCCGGTTTTAGAATATATACGCCAGCAAGGGCATAAGTAATGATATTGGGCTTTTCTTCTATTTTTGTAATAAACTCATCATCGAAGCTGATATTTCCAAAATCATAGGGCATCACAATCTGTTTAATCCCTGCAACAAATAACGAAGATTTTTTACATGAAATATCATACATTTTTTTCATGTCCAGCAATGTCAGAATATCTCCATTCATAACAAGGAATGGGGCTGATGATAACTGCGCCTCCAGTAATTTTAACGGTCCTGCTGTTCCGAGACGCTTCGCCTCTTTGCTGATTGTCACTTTGATGTCATAACGTGAACCATCACCTATAAAATTCTCAATATAATTACTTTTATAATTGGTTGCCAATATCACTTCGTCAAATCCGCACTGTGCCAATCGTTCAATCTGCACCTCCAGTATTGCCTTCTCACCGATAGGCAATAAGGGTTTCGGAATGGCATCTGTAAATGGTTTTAACCTGGTTCCTAGTCCGCCCGCCATAATAACAGCCTTTTTTTGCATCGTTTTCTCCAATCCGTACTTATCGTCTTATAAATTATATCTATCTGCCTTATATGCATCCATATGCGTTTTTAGGAACTCAATCGTTTCAGCCAGTCCCTGTTCCAATGTATACTTTGGCTCCCATCCTGTCAGCTTCCTTATTTTTTCATTACATCCCAGTAAACGACTCACCTCACTTTTTTCAGGACGCATCCTGACTTCATCACACACGATCTGCGCATCCGGATTAATCTGTCGGATTAACTCTTCCGCCAATTCGCCTATTGAAACTTCCTTCTGTGTTGCAATATTAATCTCTTCACCTATTGTATGTTCTTGTTCGGCTATCTTTATAAATCCGCTTACTGTATCCTTTACATAGTTAAAATCCCTTGTCGGAGTCAGAGAACCAAGTTTTATCTGCTCATATCCTGCCAAAAGCTGTGTAATAATTGTTGGAATCACCGCTCTGGCTGACTGCCTCGGTCCATATGTATTAAATGGTCTTACTATTGTTACTGGTAAATTGAAGCTGCGATAAAATGATTCCGCAAGCCGATCCGCACCTATTTTTGTCGCCGAATATGGTGATTGTCCCTGAAATGGATGTTCTTCATCTATTGGCACATATTTTGCCGTACCATATACTTCTGAAGTAGATGTAACAATTACACGTTCAATATTATGCCTGCGTGCGGCCTGTAGTATATTTAATGTCCCTTTTATATTGGTATCCACATAGGAATCCGGTGAATAATAGCTGAACGGAATTGCAATTAGCGCCGCAAGATGAAAAACACCATCCACATTTTCAAGCGCTTCATTTACCCCATTTGGGTCCCGCACATCTCCACTAAAAACTTCTATTTGTGATAACTTCTCTTCAGGCAAGGAATCTAACCATCCCCAGCTGTTAAATGAATTATATAAAACAAATGCCTTAACATCATAACCGCATTCCAGCAATGCTTCCGTAAGATGACTGCCTATAAAACCATCCGCACCGGTAACCAAAACTTTCTTCATATGGCATTTTGCTCCTTCCCCTTAATATCCTGAACGTCCCGGTTTTTGCAATGATTTGTTTTTATCCGGATTCTGCCGCCATGCCGCTTTATCTCTGAAATATTTTACCAAATAATCCTGCCAATAGTGTAAATCTGCATTTGACAACGTATTTGTACTTGTAAATGTATTCTGATATTCATCAGATGCAGCATAATTAATTGCGGAATGAATTTCATCCTTGTAATCACGGCTTCCTGGTACAGGAATATAGATCGTGAAACCTACCTCATCCGGATCTATTTCTTCGATAAATGAAATCCTTTCTTTTATTGTGTCTTCTGTCTCATTCGGTGTAAAACCAAGTATAAAATACCCCTTCCTTATCAATCCCATTTCTTTTGTAATCCGAAATGCTTCTTTTACTTTTTCGGGTGTAATTGGTTTTCCGGTTTCTTTCATTAGAGAAGGTCCCGCCTCTACTCCCATCCATACCTCTGTCAGACCTGATTCCTGCATCTTTTCAAGCGTCCGTCTTTCTTCTGGTCTCAAAATCATCGAGGCAACAACATTCATCCCATATTTGAACCGAACCTCATTTTTAATCTTCAGTTCTGCCATTTCATACATATCAGGCGTTAAAAACACCTCCGCGTCACACGTAAGCACCATACTATTTTCATCCATTCCCCATCTGTCACGCAGTTCTATCATTTCATCCACAATATTCTGTGCTGTACGCGTTCTCTTGTTTGGCTTTGCAAAGCTGCTTCCCGCACAAAATATGCAATCAAACGGACATACACTTCTTTGCAGCTCCATAGATGTTTTTCGTATTTCACCCATGTTTTTTAACTTTTCAAAATGCCTGTCTATTTTGATTAATTCTCTATCGGGAAAGGGAATAGCATCAAGGTTTGCCATAATCTGTTTTCGAATTACGCGCTTCTTCGCCTTACCGGAAATTACCTCCATCCATGATTCCTCACCTGGTCCCTGCAAAAAGTAGTCCACCTTACCGCCCCACTTTTCTAACAATTTTTCCTCCGAAAAACCATTTACGGCATAACCGCCCCATACGATTTTTGCCATATCATTGACAACTTTTATTTTTCCTAACAATTCCAGTGCGGCATCTACAGAAAAAGAAGTTAATGAAAAACCAATGACCTGCGCTTCCCTGCACCCTTCCACAATTATGTCATCAGAATCAAAACGGCCATCGAAGAATGCATAATCTTCCCTTGAATACCCCCCATATTTATAGGAATACGAAGCCAAATATCCAACCCCCAAAGCCTCCCATTGATGAATACTTTTAGGTCTGATAAAAACAAATCTTCGTCCCATCTTATTATTCCTTTCCTCCATAAATCTACAGTACTTTACATATTCTCCAATTCCGCCAGCCATTCAACATACGTTATAATCTCGGAAGATACTTTATTGCCGTATGTGGCTTTCAGCTCATCCATGCAGCCTCCAGGAGTCATGATGACTACGCTTAATTCCTTTTCTCCCAACAGATCCGGTTTTAATATTGTGCCAGGATACCAATTAATTTGGTTTACATTTTTATCAAACAGACAGATTTGCTTATCACCTATAACTTCAGCCAGTTTTTGATATGCAAGTCCTCCAAGGATGCCCGCACCATATATTCCGACATTCTGATAGTTATTTTTCCTAATCCAGCTCTCTATTCTTTCTCCCATATTGTCAAATAACGTATTTTGTTTCGAACACATAGAACCCTCATAATAAAGTTTCCGCCATCGCTCATTTCCGGCACTATCCTCCTGAAATTTCTCTGAAGCTGCCTTATTTCGTGAAAACAGTTTCTGCACTTCTTCAAAATTATTTAATACGTTTTCCAAGGTACCCGTTAGCTCTTCAATTCCGTCTATTTTTTCAAAATAGGCACCCTGCTTTTCCAATTGGGAATAGTCAAGCCATTTTCCAATAATTGTTATTTTATTGCAGTATGCATATTCAATCATGGTAGAACTGTAGGCATCCGTCGGTTCTACATTTATAAAAATATCTGTAACAAGCCTCAGCAATGCAACCTCTTTAAAATCAAGATAATTGGTTATTACCACTCCCTGTGCCGCACTTTCCTTTATTGCCTGTTTAATTTCGTCCACATATTCCTTGTATTTTCCATCATATGTCATTGGGACAATTATAAACAATTTTTCTTTATTCCCTTTTGAAAGTTCCTTTATTGCTTTTATGATTCTTTCATGATTATGTGCCTTCGAGGCGCTATAGCCACAAGTAACAATTTTCCTGCCAGCTGAAATATGATATTTCTCCATAAATGCTTTCTTTATGCCTTCATCTATCTTTGCTGTCTGCATAATGCTTATAACTGGTGTCTTAAATCTTATATATTGGATTTTTTCCTGCAATCTATTGTTGTAATAATCTTTCAATTGCTCGCATATCTGTAAGGAATCTGCTACAATATAATCCGATAATTCCAACATGTATTTCTGATACCGTTTCCGTGTGTCATTTGCCCTAAGCCAGTCGCTTCCCCAGTAATTGGCGATTATTTTTTTACAAAAATTTTTAATCAGCAGCCCAACTGTTACTACTGGATAACCTAAATAATGTAAATGGCACACGTCAAACATGCCATACTCTTTTACCTTCTCATATCCTTTCATTAAACTATCAAATTTGTTCGCACCATCCAATTCTCTTTGAACAATTCTAATATTATTTTTTTTATAAAATACATCATATTCTTCTTTAAATTCAATCCGAAAGCCTGTCCCCCAGACTACAATCTCATCAATTTCAAGTTGTAACAATGTTTCATGAATAAAATTGTATATATGAATTGAATAAATATCTCCAACAACCAATACTCTCATTCTTAAAACTCCTATACGTCAACTTCTAAGTTTCTTTTCCTAAAATCCATATGGTATCATTAAATATCAAGCTAAGTTTCTCAAGTTCCTCATATTTTTGCTGGTTGACAGCAACTTTTCTTACCTTGAATCCATAATTTATCATTTTTTGTTCTAAATCATATCCATATAACCGAACATGGTCTTCCTGTCCATAATTTTTCAATCTTTCCGCTGGTAAAATGATTGTTTTGTCCTCATAAGTCGGTTCATCCCAGCATATTGGTACAGAAAAAATGATGCTTCCGCTATTTTTTATACATCTTTTCAACTCATGAAATGCTTTTGCCTCGTTCTCTATGTGCTCCATTACATGATTGCAAATGATATAATCAAATGTATTATCCTCATATGAAATGCAAGTGATATCCTCTATTGTGTCTGCCCTGCCCTCAACTATATCTGCCGTATAATAATTGGCATTTTTTTCTTTTATTTTCTTTTCAATCTCCACTTCCGGAGCAAAATGCAATATTGTATTATTTCCTTCCATCACATTAGTTTCTGTTTCCAAGACATATTCCAGCCATCTGCTTCTGTCAGAACTCCCGCAGATGGGACATACACATTTACTTCTATACCCCCCCCCTGTAATATTCTTTGCTTTAAAAATGCCATCTTTCATGCCCGCCGACAAAAATATATTTGTAGCACTTCCACATATATTACAATAGAACTGACTCCCATCAAAGAGATGTTCCAGACTGCTATATAACATCATTTTTTCGGGTTTAATATTGTATTTGTTGCTAAGGTCATTTTTTATATCTGTATACCATTTTTTTGAAGTTATAACAATAAAATCATAATCTATTCTTTCCAGCTCGTGCGGAAATAAGGTATTCCTTCCAATATTATTCTGATTCTTCTTATCACATAATCCAAGTACATCTATATCAAGCTCTTTTTGCCGTTCAATAATCACATTAGCAATTTGTACTCCATGTTGTCCCATTCCATATATTACAATTTTCTTTCCCACATTGCATCTCCCCCTAAAATACACACCTTTCAAAATCAATTCCATAAGATAAGTAGGACTGCAGATCAATAACCTTATTATATTTACTTAATTGCCTTGATTGTTTTAAAATATCTACAGCCAGTGATGCACTTGTCACTAAGACAATACATTTTTCATTTTTCAAAATATCGGGTGGCAAAGTCCTTTCATTCTTAAAGCTTTTATCAATAATATAATCTATAGAAAAATTATATTTTTCGCATGCCTGATAAAACTTCTTTCCATTTTTTCCATATCCCCACAATGCAATCTTATAACCCAATTCATCTGCGTATTTTTTTATCTGCATTACTTTTTCTTTTTCATACTCAAATATGTACAAAAATTCATTGCTTATATTTTCACCTATCATCTCATTGTAACTGGTAAGATTCATCAAATCTTTGTACCAGTAATCATAATAAGGCACCAAAAAAGAATCCTGACAATTCCCAATAATTGTTTTTATGCCCTCTTTAATCCTTAAATAATCCATATCCCATGTATCCGGATTCATAGTCGCCATATCAGATACGATTGTTGTATATATCCATGTATGAAAACTACGCTTATTCGTTTCATATAGACCTCTTATTTCCATCTCATTTTTTAAAGCAATACCAGCCTTTACATCATTTAACGCATGTTCTGTTGCCATCATATTTGTTATTTGTCCTGACATCCCAAATCTGTAATTCATCCAACAACAGTTTACATAGCCAATTCTTTTGGCACATGCTCCTGCCAACTGGTTAAAGAGAATATCGTTTGCACTGCTTATATCTTGAAAAGTTATGTCACTATCAACAATAAACTGCCTATTGTACATTTTTATCCATGAACTTGCAGTGCAAATTTGAAACAAAAATCTGTGCTTCTCTTCATCCGAAAAATAATTCTTATTCCCCAGCATTTGCTGAAATACCATTGGCATATGACGCTCCACTCTTTCTTCTGAGTAATTGTTATATGTCCAGTAATCATAAATTAAAATGTCTAGTTTCCTCATTTCACAATATCTGTATGCATTTTCCATAAATCCTGATTCATAAAAATCATCCGCGTCAAGAAACAACACATATTTTCCCATAGCTCTCTGCATACCGATATTTCTGCTAATCCCTGCACCTTTATTAACAGCATTCGTAATAATATGTAACCGTGAATCCCCATCTGCTAATCGTTTCAATATCTCTCCGCATCTATCCGGTGAATGGTCATCTACGCAGATTATTTCAAAATCCTTAAAAGACTGATTCAAAATACTCTTAATGCAATTTTCAACATATAATTCTTTTTTATAAACCGGAACAATAACCGATATCTGTGGTTTATTCATACGAAGCTACCCTTCTACAGACCATTATAAAATTCTATTAATGCCGGCAGCTGATTGGAAATCCTATACTTTTCCCGCACGTCAATCACCCGCTTTTTTAATTCATTTCTCCTTTTGCGCAATTCATCAAAATTGATTTCTTCATCAAACATTCTTAAAAGCACACCGTCTTTTTCAAGTATTTTTGTCTGCTCGACCGGCACTGTAGTAACAATCGGAAGCCCTGCATCTATGTAGTCATACAGTTTATTTGCCCAGCAGTAAACAATTCCTTCGCGCGTCCAACTTCCTATATTTTCTGCATATTCTAATATATCACTTTGCGCGCTTGTCACCCCATAATCATACTGGCTAAGTTCCTGTGCAAGATCAAGCGCTGATATGGGATGATGTAAGTGAAAGTAAGGATTTGTTCTTTCCATAACAATATACTCTTGCAGTTTCGTCTCATCATATGATACCGGATATAAGTGCAGATGCACCTTGTTTGAGCCACACAATGCCCCTAACTCCAAAAATCTGCCATCCTTTGTAGTTGCATATTCTTTACCTGAAAATAATGTTCCTGCAAAAACTAACTGTAGCTCATCATCTTCTGATTTCCGTGATGATTCATAATTTGTAAAATCATTGCAACAATCTACAAAGTAGATTCTCTGCTTACATATTTCATAACCTTTTTTCTCCAAATATTCCATGCACCTATACCTACTGCATAGTCCATCTGCATTTTGCAAACAATATTTCTCTGCATCAATCGTTCTCTTAGGTATATTTCTGCGCATTTCAGTCATAACATCATACTCGTCAAATACAATCTTAGGAAAAATTTCTTTACAATGAATTAAAATCTGCGGCAATTCAATATCCGAATTTGCATCCGAAAAAATATGCAATATTCCTGCATCTGTTGCTGCACAATACAGCATCACTTCTTCCGCATCAATAGATAATTTGCACCAATTGGAAATAGCTGAAAATTCTTTATATTTTTCCGGCGTCAAATACATGGCATTTGCCCAGATAATCAGTTCAACATCATATCCTTTACGGTGTAATGCATCTATAACCTTATATGCTCGTGGTGCGGCATTCGTCAGCAAAAACATAATCTTCTTTTTATTCATTTTGCGATGAATATTATCTTCTATATAGCCCCTAACAGCCTCATCTGACCCATACTCATCTACATTTGAATAATATTTCTTCCTAATAATATTCATATATCCTAATAAATCAAGATTTCTATAACATTCAAAATCAACACTCCACGGCATTTCATTTGTTTTCCAATACTCCTTTATTCCGTTTCTTTCAATATTTTCTGCTATATCTTCTTCAGATTTTTGTGCACAGGCTATTACAAGCTGATATCCAAATTGAACTATCTCATTCTTTTTTTGGGAAAATGAATATACTTTTACATCCTCAAAGTCGGACTCTTCTACACAATTATTTGAAACCACACAGTATACAATCTTGAAACCACTCATACATAATGCGTTATATACGCCATGGCTCTTCTGCCCTGCACCGTACAAAACAATTTTCCTGCCTTTATCAAGTTGTTTCCTCATACATTCTCCTTCTGATTTTTGTCAAAAACTTTCTAGCCACTTTCTTATCCATGCCATCCGGAGCCCAGTCCGGATAATGGTTACTGCCTTGTTCAAACGGTCCCGGCTTTACTTCAAATATAGTGATTGTCTTAGATATTGGAAGGTTCATATGCCACTGCCCTTTATTAATTCGGTATATATTATTTTTCTTTTTGGATGCCTTAAATTTTTCTATAATATTTCCCTTATCATCAAAATAAATTACATACATTTTTCCTGATATCACAATTTGTAATTCATCGTCGTCATGGCAATGTGGTCTAAAATAAGACTCCCTTGTATTTGTAAATAACATTTCATGTATGGCTGAATTTTCACCCTCATGAAAACAATAGCGAAATTTATTCGTTCCATTGTGCAGCGCATTAAACTTCATTTCTTTTAATGTTTTAGGTGATATTACTAATTTTTCTTCCTTCCAAAAAATTACATTCTCTTGTTTTGTTGTTTTCTTATTTTTCATTTTTTACCCATATACTTTAGAAACACAAAATTTTATTCAAAGAAAATGAAACTGTAATCGCCCATGTACCCCCACTCCTTATACAGCCATTCCCATTCCTCCACAGAGTAATAACTTGCACACGTAAGCTGCCAGTACAGCATATTGACTTCTTCCTCATCATTTCGAAAAGACTCCACCATGATATAACTATCACCTTTACTTACCCGCTCTATTTCATGGACTGCTTTTTTCAAATCAAAAATTTTCAGGTTATGCAATGTTGTCAGGGAAATCACCAAATCAAATTCGTTGTCAGGAAAAGGTATATCCTGTGCCTTTCCAAACTGCAGCCTGTCTCTCACCTCTTCTTTTGCGTGTGCAAGGGCATACTCTGATATATCTATTCCCCGGACTTCCAGCCCGGGAACAACCTGCGTAAATTCATACAGTAAGTGTGCCATGCCGCATCCGACATCAAGCACTTTCTGCCCAGCTTTCAAATGATAATGTTCTGCCATTTTCTCTGCAACACTCCGCCATCTGCCATCATAATGGTAACCGCCATAACCATATTTACGGTCACCATCCCAGTAATCATATCCATACTGTTTGGCAATCACTGCACACTCTGCCTTGTTGGCGCTTGTTACACGCCCTACATAATCGCGTTTCGTTGCTTTATGTACTTCTGATACAAAATCTATATATGCCATTATCTGTTCTCCCCACCCGTACCATTTACGTCCTCAATAATATTTCTGATTGTCTCAATCACATATGTCTGTTGTTCATAAGACAACTTGTAAAATATTGGTATACTCAAAATCCGGCTGTATACTCTTTCTGCGTTCGGACAGCATGTATCCATATAGCCGTTTTCCTGGTAGTACGGATGTTTGTATACCGGAAGATAATGTACATCCACCCCGATACCCGCTTCTTTCATTTTAGTATAAACTTCCCGCCTTCTTCCATTTTCTATCTGTATTGTATATAAATGCCAGCTGCTGTTACATCCATCTTTCTGATATGGAAGAATGATACCCTTCACATCTTTTAGCTCCTCATTATATCTGGCAGCTACTTCCTTCCTTCTTTCCACAAATCTGTCCAATTTTTTTAACTGACTTCTTCCAAGTGCACACATCACATCTGAAATCCTATAATTATATCCCAGTCCCTGTATTTCATAATGCCATGGTCCATCTTCTTTATCTATTAACTGCTCAGGATCCTTCGTCAGACAATATGCCCTAAATCCCTTTAATTTTCTGTATAATTCCACACTGTTTGTTGTTATCATTCCGCCTTCGCAAGTCGTCATATGCTTCACTGGATGAAAACTGAATATAGTCATATCTGACAGCGAGCCTATTTTCTTACCAAAATAATCTGCCCCGCTTGCATGTGCTGCATCCTCTATTATCCATAGTCCATATTTGTCTGCAATACGGTGTATCGCATCCATATCACAGGGTTGTCCTGTAAAATGGACAGGAATGACTGCTTTTGTTTTCGGTGTAATTTTCTTCTCTATCTCTACAGGATCAATGTTATATGTTCTCTCATCTATATCTGCAAAAACCGGAGTGCCGCCGCAATACAGTACACAATTTGCTGACGCTGCAAACGTAAGTGGTGTTGTTATCACCTCATCCTCGCTTTTTATACCTATCGCAAAACAGCATGCATGTAACGCCGCAGTGCCACTGGAAACCGCAACTGCATATTTTGCACCGACATATCCCGCAAACTCCTCCTCAAATTTTCCTATTCCCGGTCCCGTGGCTATATAATCCTCCTGAAGGGCAGCAACAACAGCATCTATGTCATCCTGTTCAATGCAATGTTTTCCATATGGTATCATCCTCTTTATCTCCTTTTTTACCCATTTGTTTCTCATTGATGCATACAGTATTTATACTGCACTTATATATGCAAACATTTTATTCCATGCATATTCAATAGTATAATTTTCATTGTAACTCTTAATAATGGTTTCGAGTCTTTCTTTCAGGTCTTTGACATTATGCGGCAGTGAAGGGAAAATTGCTATCTTTGGGGAATGTTGGATTATGGTTTCTTTTGCACCTAACAGCATCCTGCACTCCATGTCATCAATATAAAACTTTATGTAATCAACTTTCGTAATTCCTTCAGTCCTACAGAAATCATCTACTGTAGTAACATCCACTGTTCTTTTTTCTTTAAGTGTATTCTGGATATAATAAATCGAATTGTCATTGCATGCATCCGGATTGATATATATATCCGCAGTGCCATTATAATTGCTAAGCGCCAATAAATGCAGCGACATTTTTTCCCCAAAGAGTTTCTGGCTGTTCAGGAGGGAATCATTTATAACTGGCTCTATTGAATAGACTTTTTCACAGTCACGGGCTATTGCATTGGCAGTGCTGATGCCAATATTCGCACCACAATCGAGCACAATATCCCCCTTACTTATTTTGACGTGTTCTGTTTCATATGGTCCATCTTCACAGTTTTCAAAATCCCCCAGCCATATCGGAACAATAAGATCCCTTACATCTGTCAAAAAGGCATACCGGACATCTTTTGCAGCTGTATTCAGGAAAGGATTGGGTAAAGTAAACTTCCCCACTTCCAGTATTTCATTTGATGTTTCTATGCCCTTGCTTTCGAAATATTTCAGCCAATACGCTGATGCCATTTCCATTGCCATATCTGCATCATTAAAATCCAAAATATCCTTAATACCTTTTCGAATCAGCTCCTCCTTATATTTTCTGCCCTCCCTGCTTGTAACTGTATTCAAAAAAATATAGTCTTCCGTGTTCTCTCTTTGCAGAAATTCTGTCATCTCATATACAGGCAGATTCCGATACGATTTCTGTTTTCTATATCCGTCATCCACAAGAAATGCTGCTACTGGATAGTTCTTTCCACCCAGCGACAAAAAGTCATTCAGTATTTTTCCTATCTTTCCCTCACCTATTATAATAATTTTTTTTCTGCCTTGTTTCCATATCCTGTCTAACTCATCCAAGAACAACGCCTCCATCACTTCACACACTCCTTACCATGCACATTTTTACATAATGCGTTTTAAAATTTCTTCTGCTATTATTTCATTTCCTTTTTCTTTAACATGGCATACGTCATTATAAATACCAGTGTACTGATCAAAAATGTGTGATAAGTCATATAGATATCCATATTTACTTTCTATACTGCGTTCCTGCATTTCTGTCCTAAAGTTTTCATCAAAATCCGGTCGTAAATATTGGTGCGAGGATATTAATATGCTTTCCTCTTCCTTTGTCCTGGTTTTCTTGCTGCTAAGCATCGGTTGCAGGAATCCATAATATTTTATACCCCTGCTTTTTGAGATTACATGCATAAGCTGGTGATTTGAAAGCCATCCATCAAACCTTTTTTCACAATTATCCAGTTCCAACCCATATGTTATATTTGTATCATCGGGTTGTTCGATGCCCCACCCTTCTGCATACCATCTTTCATCCAAATGATTGGCCACATAATGAAATATTCTGTTTAACTCATCAAACGCAAAACGCCCCCCTGCCAGCCGTCTCCCATCATTAAAACCATCATACACAATTATAATATCCGGATTCAGATACAGTACGTCTCGAATCAGCTTAACTAACTCCTGGGATGAACTGTATCCATTAACTCCGCCATTGTAAACCGTAACATCATAATCCCCCATTAGTTTTTCATATAAAAACTCTGCCCAGGATTTATATGGATAAAGCATCCCGTCCGTTGTTGAACCGCCAAGTACCGCAACTTTTAATCCGTCACCCTCACCATGAACCGTAAATCCAGCATATCCATTTTTACTTTTATAACTTTGTCCAAGATTTACATCCAACACTGTTTTTCTATAATCTGCCAATGTATCATTAAAAGGCTGTGAAAGCGAAAAATCCTGTACATATTCCAACCCCAGTTCCAACAGCTTGTTTATACATTTTTGTGGATTATCACTTTCAATTATTACAAAGAATTTTTCTTCATACAGCAATTCTTCAGGATAAATACAATCCGATGGTTTCAGCATACTATACTCTTTATCCCAGACAAATCCACAAAAGGATAAATCCAGAAAACGCAAATATGCAGCAAGCGATTTCGCAGTATCATTATATCCATATATAAATATTTTCCTGCCATTCATCAGTCTGTTCATTGTCCATATTGAATTTACCCCGCCCCACTTCTCTATCATTTCAATCGTGGGATTTACTCCTTTCTGATCTTCATATTCCAGTAAATTCTTTTCATTAATATAATATATATTGTATTTTTCACTATAGTGTTTACTTCCTGTTACGACACAGGCATCACAATCTGTATCTGCCAAATTTACAATCCTTTTATTATAGAGAAACAAATCTTTGTCGCCTTTATCATCCGATACAAACCCCTTCATGCAGATTCCACATCTTATAAACTGTAAAAACAATTTTTGTGCCTGATGTCTTAAATCCCGTTTATAAAAAATATAAATTTGTGTATTCCTGTCCTTTAACTCTTCTATTGTAATATTCATATCCGCATCCTTTATTTATTATCATTAAACACATATGCCGTCAGAATGCATATATATACATGGGCAACCCCTCTGCATTCTTCTTCGTATGCTTTATTACGTCCGTATGCTGTGGTCTATTCTTAAATACAGCTACAGAAATAACGCGCTGAATTTCTTTGTCAAGAATCCCCGGCAAAAATGTAGTGCATAACTTTTCAAACTCAGGCACTGTTTCGAAGTCATACATCATAATATATGTATCTTCCTTCTCCCTTGATTTCCAATAAGTTTCTTCTGATTCATCTGCATACTCTTGAAAAATATTTTTATTTGCATTCAGGACAGCCCATTGCTGTATACGCATTCTTTCATTATCAATAACCATATTCTTCTGGTTTTCCAGTTTTCTTGATTCCTCCACGCTAGTCAAGTTCATACTCATTCCTCCAGTTATCACTTTTTTCCATGGGAATCTGTTCTTCTTTATATAAAATATAGTTTCCTAGCACCAGTACATCCATTTCCGTTCTCATAAAACACTGATATGCATCTTGTGGTGTACAGACAATCGGCTCGCCTCGAACATTAAATGAGGTATTAATTATCACACCACAACCTGTCAGCCTTTCAAAAGCCTTAATAATGCCATAATAAATTGGATTATCTCTCTCATTGACTGTCTGAATCCTAGCAGAATAATCTACATGTGTCACTGCGGGAATATCTGACCGCGCCTTGCTTACAACAGGTAGTAAATTCTCATTTGTCGATTCAATTTCTTTTTCCAGACAAAATCCTTTTCTCCTTGTCTCCTGTACGTCCGCACAAAACAGCATATAAGGACTCTTGTAATCTATTTCAAAATACTCTTTCGCCCTTTCTTCCAATACAGAGGGAGCAAATGGTCTGAAAGATTCTCTGTACTTTATTTTCAAATTTAGTTTTGACTGCATTTCAGATGAGCGGGGATCTCCAATAATACTCCGATTACCTAAAGCCCTTGGTCCATACTCCATTCGCCCTTCAAATAAACCTATTACCTTTCCCTGATCCAGCAATTCTGCTATTTTCTGATATAATTTTTCATATCCATCATGCTTATAATATGAATATCCTTTATCTTTTAAATACGCTTCAATATACTCATTAGAATATTCAGGTCCAAGATATGATGCATTCTGCTTATCATTAACCTCATCGACAATTCTCTCTCCATCACAATACTGATAATAGTAAAACATCGCTGCACCTAATGCACCACCAGCATCTCCAGCCGCAGGCTGTACCCAAATATTTTTAAAAATTTTTTTACGACACAGAACCCCATTTGCCACACAGTTTAACGCGACACCACCAGCAATTACCAAGTTTTCAATATCCTCACTTACAACTTTTTTTGCATGCTGTGCAAGCAGTATCATCACATCCTCTATTACCTTTTGCACAGAAGCCGCTATATCCATTTCTCTTTGTGTAATTATTGACTCCGGTTCTCTTTTTTTTCCACCAAACAGCTGCGCAAACTTTTCATTTACCATAGCTCGTCCATATTGGTAGTCAAAATATTCTATATTCAAGCGGAAAGAACCATCCAATTTGATGCTAATTAATTTTTCTTTAATAAGCTGAACATAAATTGGTTTTCCATAGGGCGCTAATCCCATCAATTTATAATCTCCTGAATTTACCTTAAATCCGCAGAAATATGTAAAGGCACTGTATAACAGCCCCAGTGAATGGGGATAATCAATTTCTTTTAAAATTTTAATATGATTATTCTCACCATACCCTATTGTTGTCGTTGCATACTCTCCCACTCCATCAACAGTAATAATTGCCGCCTTTCGGTATGGTGAGGGAAAAAAAGCAGATGCCGCGTGCGAAATATGGTGTTCTGCCACAAACAACTTATCCTCTTTTCCTAATTGTCCTAAACTTTGCTTCAATATTTGGTGAATCCACATCTTTTTGCTTACTAAAGATTCTAATGAAAAATCCAATAAACTTCTACAATCGTTTCCTACATACTGTATATTTTGCACAAATCTACCCATTGTCAAAAGAGGATTGTCATAATACACTACTGCATCCAATTCATGTCCATTTATTCTGCTCTCCTGTAAACAATATGCTATTGCATACTTAGGAATAGATGAATCATGTTTTATTCTCGTAAAACGTTCTTCCTGTGCCGCCGCAATAATTTCTCCGTCCTTAATTAATGCTGCAGCTGCATCATGATATAATGCTGAAACTCCTAATATATACATCAAACTCTCCCTCATATTTTTAATTCTCTTACGAAACTCATATACTGTTGAACGTCCAAAACACTTGCAAATTTACTTCTTTCCCATATTTCGTTACAACCTCCACCACTGCTCTCCCAAGTTTGCCTATAATATCATGACCTTCTGCCGCAACAACTTTCCCTTTTGCTTAACGCATCAAAAAATAATTTCCCCATTTTCTTATTTCCTCAATAATTCCGTTTTTTTACAAAGCTTATGTACTGCTGCGAGCGTCCGAAGCACTTACAAAAATTCGGATACTCATTCAAATCCAACCTGTCAGGTTCGCAAGTCAAGACTTCCATCGTTTCACGCAGGAATGCTGCCAGTTCCTTATCATCCACTTTTAGGCGTTCATATAATTTCTGTAATTCGCAAATGATTTCATGGATATATTTTTCTTCTTTATGCTTCAGGTTCTCATATGCAATTTCCAGCTCCCGGATTTTCTCTACACTCTTTCTCACGGCGGATACATCAATATTGGATGTATCTATTTCCTCTCTCCCTGCAATAATAAGATTATATGATTTCCTAACATACTGTTCACAATACGATTTTTTGTAGTCATATCCTACATCCTTATACCATGAATAATCGGAAAAGAAACACGGCGAAGAACACCCCAGCACATCCCATTTGTCATCCATACTCCGTATTGCTTTTTCTAAATTCAGGACATCCTCACAGTTAAAATCCTCACATAATAGCTGATCCTGAACCCAGTCCTCCGCCGGTCTGCTCATGCCATGACAAAATTTTAATTGTGGTTCAAACATTTTCACCAGTTTTGCCACCTTATCCTGATATAAGGGTATCTTTTGCACTGCCATATGTCCTGCCAGCCGTTTCATCCGCTCTACAAACATTCCCATCTCATCCTGACAGGTAATGACAAGGACTCCGCTTTCCTTTACAAGACTTTTTAATTTGTCCAGTACCTCAATCCGGTTTTCAATTGTGGGCAAAAATCCTTCAGCAATTACGATGTCATATGCTTTCCCATTGTGCCGTTCAATTGTCTCCTTACACAGCACATATTCCTCAATCTTTCTTTCACGAAACAGTTCCATAATTTCATTCTGTGCTGTCTCGTTTGGTTCCACCATGCTCAAATTGCAGCCCCATTGTGCCAATGTCGCAGCGTTATATCCCCCTCCTGTCCCAACTTCCAATACGTCCGCCTTACGAAATAAAACTGTTGGCATCCCCAGCTGCCTATAAAGCTTTTCCCTCCGTGCACAATGATGACTAAAATCCGATATGTCCTGGTGCACTGGTGATATTCCGTGTTCTCTATAAAAGTCAAGTATTCTATTCATCTTGCCCTCCGCTACTATTTTACATTCGCCCATTTCGCGCGCAACCCTGACCGCCTGTCTCTATTCAAATGTTTCTTTTACACACTGGCAAACACAACAGATGCCTACTCCGTTATTATTTTTAACTTCCTTATACGTACCATAACCTTTTGAAAAATCGCAAAGTCCAAGCCTCTTAAATTTTATTTCTTTCCCATACTCCGCCACAACCTCCGCAACCGCACTCCCAAGTCCCCCAATAACATTATGGTCTTCCACGGTTACAATTCGCCCGGTTTCTTCAACTGCCTTAATGACAGTATCCTTATCCAGCGGCTTAATTGTATGCATGTCAATCACCCTCGCATGGATTCCTTCACCCTGTAACTGTTCCGCTGCATCCAGGACATCCTTGAGGATGCTTCCTGCCCCAATCAGGGTTATGTCCTTACCATCCCGCAAAGTGACTGCTTTGCCAATCTGAAATGCATAATCTTTCTCATATATTTCAGGCTCCCTGTTTGTTCCAAGTCTTAAGTAGACAGGTCCTTCATGTTCATAAGCTGCCTTGGTCGCTTTTCTTACCTCCATGGGACTCGCAGGGCATAGGATCGTCAGGTTCGGAAGTGCTCTCAGTCCGCCCAGATCTTCCGTGGAATGGTGTGTCGGTCCGAGTGCACTGTATACTTGTCCTGCACCGGTTCCTACTATTTTTACATTCTGTTTTTGTAAGCATACATCATTCCTTATAAATTCAAATGCACGGTATGCAAGAAATGCACCGATTGTGTAGGCAAACGGTATTTTCCCACAGCTTGCCATGCCTGCTGCCATCCCGATCATGTTTGCCTCGGAAATTCCAAGGTTTAAATATTGCTCCGGCAAATCCCTGCGGTACCTGTCATATACAATTGCCCCATTGTCTGAAATCAGGGCATATACCCTTTTGTCATTTTGCGCAAGCTCATATAATGTGTCTAAATATGCTGTCCTCATTATGTCATTTACCTTTCATAAAATTCCCATATATTTTAAGCAAGAAAAAAGATGCAAAATACCAATTGCTTTGACAATTTCATATTTTACATCAATTCATATTATGTTTATTCAGTTGTGTTATGCCATTAGGGGTTCAAAATTATTGCTATAAAGCGAATTTTGTTTGAAATTGCAATGCATTGAACCAGATACCTATTGTCCTTTATACTCGTACTGTACACCCACTGCACCTCCGTTATTATAACTTCCTCCGAGGACACAGATCCTGCCTTCATCCTCCAAGCGCTCTCTTTCCTTATTCAATTCATCAAATGAATCATCTGACGTACTGACACAGTACAAATATCCATCATCATCTGCTATCTTATCATAACTGTCTATTATCGTAAGATACTTACAGTCTTTATACTGTTCTTCTATATCGTCTCCAGTGCGCAGTATCTTTTCATCTAATATCTTTAACAAACTGTTTACCTCCTTGGTCTACTCATCTTACAGTTCCTAACAGTATATCACCAACCAAAAAATTGCCAAGATTTTCAGAAAATTTGTTCGGAATATTTGTTTGCTTTTTAATGTAAAATATGAAATTGTCAAGGTACAAATATTTATCAAACCTCAATCTTTATTTAGCAATTCCTTCTGCTCTTCCTCAGTAAACCCTAAATCCTCAAACAATACCGGAAGTTCCTCTTCGTTCGGCATCCTGTAATGCCATATCGGGACATTTTCCATAAAGGATACACCTTTTCCCTTGATGGTATTTGCCACTATCAATGTCGGTTTTTGTGCCTGCCTTGTGAGGAGCGCATCCTTAATTTCTGCATGGCTGTGTCCGTCAATCTCCACAACATTCCACCCAAATGCCTTCCATTTGTCTGCAAACGGCTTCATATGTACAATATTTTCCAAGTCGTCCATCGCCTGTAGTTTGTTGTGGTCAACGATGACCGTCAGATTATCCAGCTCCAGTGTGGGCGCCGACAGCGCCCCCTCCCATATGGAGCCTTCCTGGCACTCACCGTCTCCGAGCACCACATACACATGACTGTTCTTACAATCCGCTTTATTGGCATACGCTATTCCGATTGCAAAAGATAACCCATGTCCCAGTGCGCCTGTCGATGCCTCCACTCCGGGAATCTCATGCAGCTTGGGATGTCCTCCAAACTTTGACCCAGGTTTTCCCACGTGCCAAAGCTCCTCCTCCGGGAAATATCCTGCCTTTGCCAGCACAGCATAGAGTGCATAGCACGCGTGTCCCTTGCTCAGGATAAATTTATCCCTGTCCGCCCACTCCGGATTTGATGCATCGTATCTTAAGACATTGTCAAAATACAACACACTGATAATATCCGCCATGGAGAAGGAGGCTCCCATATGACCGCCGCCCGCATAATGGGCTATCTTATAAATTGTCTTTCTGATATCCTTTGCTGTCTGCTGTAAATTTGTCATTACACCTCTCCACTCCTGTCAATTTAAATGAAATTTATCTGATTTTCGTCAAGACCGTACAAGGTATTTAGCAGGATATTCCTGTCATCATACACGCAGTGGTGCCGGCACTCTTTTGCCGCATCATATTCCTGATACCGCCTGACCACTTCATCCGAAAACCACAGCTCCTGAAAGGACTTCTCTTTCAAATCCCCGACAATGCCGCTGCTCACATATGCCTTATCGTGGCAGAAATATACCTTGCAGTCTGCCGCAATCGTGGTTACCAGATTGCTGATATAGCATTTATGGTACTGGCGTGCAAACACCATCGCCGTGTCAAAGTCGCCCTCGTATTTATTGATTACCTGAAAGGTATCATCCTCCAATTCTGTCTGCGCCCTGTGCAGCTGTGCGATAACCTTTTCCTGAAATGGCGCATGGTATGCAAACAGATCTTTTGTTATCCTTGCCGAGAATTTTATGTGGTTTGCGCCTAACTTTTTCATAAGTGCCGCCATGTCATAAACCTGACCGGCATTCTCGTCATTAATGACGAAGTTAATCCCCAGCTCACAGCTTTTCTCTTTTATACGCGCAAAGTTTTCGATATTGTCGCACACCTCGCCAAAAGCACTTTCGGGTATTTTCCGGACTTTTGCATAGGTCGCCGCATCCGCGGAATCACAGGATATCCTGACCCACTTTGCATCCCTGAGCACCTCTGCCCTGTCACCGTTTAATAGCTGTCCGTTTGTGATAATGGATGTTTCAACGCCAGCTTTTTTCATTCCCTCAATTGTTTCTATGATATATGGGTAAACAAGCGGTTCCCCGCCTCCGCTGAACGTTACGGCTTTGACGCCCATGTCCGCGAAGTCCCCGATAATCTCCTGCATTTTCTCCCATGGGATCTGGTCCTGACGGTTCACGATGTCCCGCAGACCCAGCTCACTGTCCGCATAGGAGCAGTAATAACAGTGGTGATTGCAATAGTTCGTCGGTTTCAGCCTGACATAGATTGGTGCAATGCGCTCTCCCTTATGAACCTGGTTCAGCTTTTCCGCATGTGCAAATATTTTTAAGTTGCTGTATGGTGTTGCCTTTGTATCCATCTTTCCGTCTCCCCTGTTTCGTCCTTCCTCATGACTTTCGTTTTTCGCCCTGACAGTCCACTTTATTCCAAAAACACATTTGTATAGTAAACGCAAATAATATTTGTGTTTACTTGCGCCGACCGCATGTCGTAAAGCGACTAATTTCCTTATGCGGTCGTGTGCATCAATTATAGTAAACGACACGTACTTTTGTTGTTTACTATATAAAGTTCACATGCCGCCCCGGATGTTTCAACTCATCGAGATACTTGTTGATTTCGTCCAGCCTGCATGCCTCCCTGCACGCCTTGTTGATGTCCATCTGGTTTAGCCGTTCCATGACTTCCTGTCTTTTTGTGCCCTCCCAAATCTGTGCAAAGGGCTGTTCATTGATATTCCCATAACACAACTGTGCATTCCCTATGTGCGCCACACATGGCCACACGTTTCCCTTTGCATCGATATGTGTCATAAAGGGCAGTCCGTAACACTGTTTATAGCATTTGTCATGATGCATTTTTTTCATTGCCGATGCCCTGAAATAAATGGCAAATTTGTCTGTTGCATACTCCTTAAGCTGCTTTTCCAAATCAAGCATTTCCTCATAGTCAATTTCAAACCGGTTCTTACTGTGCAGATGCTGGGAATATGGCTTTATGGTAAGATAATCAACGCCAATCTTTTGCAGCGTTTCTGCCATATCAGGCAGCTGCCCCACATTATCCGGCATCAGCAGGCACTGGACGCCAAGTGTCGTCTCCAGTCCTTTGTCCCTTTTAAAACGCACTGCCTCGATTAGGTTCTCTTTTACCTTTTCCAAATCGCCTGCCTTGCCACGCTGGATTTTATCGTAGGAATTTTGCTCCATGCTGGCAATGCTGTACCGTACCCAGCTGAATGAGCCAAGACATTCTTTTATCCTGTCTGCTGTAAAAAGAACACCGTTTGTACTCATCGCCACGTCCACGCCGCAGGCTTTAATGCCGTTTGCAATTTCAGGCATGTCCTTATTTAACAGCGGCTCCCCCTCGCCAGAACAGATGACGCTCCGCAGTCCGTTTTTTGCCATATGGCTGACATCGCGCAGGATTGTCGCCTTTTTCAGGAAATCCGGCTGGTATCCGATGTAATCCACCGCACAGAATATGCACCTGTGGTTACACGTGCCGCTTGGTGATATTTCGATCTCAATCGGGTAAATATTCTCGCCCTTCAGCCACCGCGAAACAGTTTCGGGATGGTATATTAACTTGTGCGAGTCCATTCTGATGTTTTCTGCCATCTGTGCCTCCTATATATTTAGCAGCGTACTGGCGTACTTGAGCACGTTGACTTTTTCTACTGCTTCTTTATTACCCACAATATTTGCGCCCAGCGCCCCTGCAATATTCCCCATAAAAGTGCCGAGCTCTGTCGGCGCTCCGGCTGCCGCGTATAATCCCGCCACCGAGTAAAACGCATCCCCGGCTCCCACGGTATCTTTAACCGTCAGGGTAAATGCAGGACACGCATAAAGCTGCCCGTCATCAATGCCATATGCCCCGTCCGAGCCTCTTGTGAGCCATCCCCCGCACCCGAGATGCGTGCTTAGCTCTGACAATGCCGTGTTCTCATCCGCCATATTTGCCGGATAGGCGAGTTTTAATTCTTTCTGGTCCAGCGTAAACGCATCTGCCCTGCTGTATTTCGTGATAATATTCAATCCGTAATTTGTCGAATTCGTCTGACAGTTCAGCACGAGAAACTTCGCCTTCTCCTGTATGAGTTCTTTTACTTTTGCATCAATCAGTCCATGTCCGAAATCGCAGAGGAACACGACATCAAACTCATCTATTTTTTCTGCAAGTCCTTTGTAAAATTCCTCTCTTGTCTCCTCCTCATACACTGCCGGATCGGGAATATTGTTGACAGAAAATATCTTCCTGTACTCTTCACGTTTCGCATTTCTTGTGAGGTAACGGTGCTTGACAATTGTCGGGAAATTGGTGCTGTATGTAAGCTTTAACCGCATTTTGTCCGCAGTCTCGTCAAGAAACTTGAGCCGTATGTCCTCCTCGTTCCCTACAATTGACATGAGTGTCACATTTTCTGTAAAACTGCTTAAGTGCCTTGCAACTGCCACCGCCCCGCCAAGATACTCCTCCGAATAATCCAGCCGCGACGAATACCCTGTATCCTTGCTCATCAGTCCCTGCACTTCGCAGTATGTATATCTGTCAATTATCACATCGCCTACAACAAGTACCTTGAGTTTTTCTGCCTTCTGGGCATACTTTTTGATGTCTGTCATGGAATATTCTGCTATAAAATTCCGCATGTACACCACGACGTCATCAGGAAGCGCCGCTAATGCTGTATTAATGAGTCTGGTAGAGCTGAATACCTGCCCTGTGGTGTATGCCACTTTCCCGCCGTGATGCTCCACAAGCTCCCGCTCGGCAGTTATTTTTCCCGTGACATCATCACTTTCGCGCGCATACTCCTCACCCTTGACATAGAAATCCGGCTCCACATTTTCCACAATATCGTCCACTGTGTAGCCTTCCGAAAGCATCACATAATCGATGCATTCCAGCGCTTCGAGCACCTTCAGACGCATCTCGTCATTAAAGTATGGTCTTCCCGGTCCTTTCCGCACAAACTCTGCCGCCGTGATGGAAACGACAAGGATATCCGCCATCTGTTTTGCCTGCCGCAAATGTATGATATGTCCCGGATGCACTAAGTCAAACACACCATGGCAGAGCGCGATGGTCTTTCCTTCTTTTTTCAGTTTCGGTCTTATCTCTTCCCTGAATTTCGCCTTATCAACTATTTTTCCCATAATTCAAGCCTGTTCCTTTGTCAGATTATGATAGTGTACCATTTCCAAGGTACTTAAACCAGTCCTGCGTCGCGTCTGTGATACTGTCTGGTGTCCATACAGGCGCTTCCCGCCAGTAGTCAATATTTTCCAGCACCTTCTGCACGCCCTCCTCAAAAGTGACTTTCGCTTTCCATCCCAGTATCTGCTCTATTTTTGTGGTATCAGCAAAAGTACAGTCGGGTTCTCCCGGTCTCTTTGGAATGTGCGTGATTTCCCCGCCAAGCAGCTCACACAGCCTGTTTACCGAATAGGTTCCGCCGCTTCCCACATTAAATGTATCCTGAACTACATCCGACATTGCCGCCGTGTAAAATGCGTCGGCAATATCCGTGACATACGTGAAATCCCTTGTCTGATTCCCATCACCTACAACGGTAAACGGTTTCCCTGCAAGCTTCTGTGCAAGGAACACGCCAAACACCGCCCCATAGGTTCCAGAGGTTCTTGACCTCGTACCATAAACATTAAATAGTCTGAGCGTCACTACCGGCAGTCCATATACCTGTCCCCAGTGGAGCACCGTTTCCTCACCAAGCCGTTTTGTCAGGGCATACGGATACTGCGGTCTGATTTGTGCCGTTTCTTTTGTTGGATACTCATCGGGAATACCATAACAGGACGACGATGCTGCATATACTAGCTTTTTTATTCCGGCATTTCTGGCACATTCCACGACGTTGAAGGTTCCAAGCACATTGGATGAATAATAGTCGTAAGGTCTCTGTATGGAAGGCACAATATCTGCCAGCGCCGCAAAGTGGAAAATGTAGTCCACCCCCTGAAATACCGGCTCTATTTCTTCTTTATTTCTGATATCCATATGGTAAACTGTAAGGTTTTTATTATCACTCTGGTGCGCAAGGTTTTCCGGTCGTCCTGTTGTCCAGTTATCAATGACCCTCACTTCATGCCCCTCTGCCAGAAGCCTGTCCACCATATGGGAACCGATAAACCCACACCCGCCTGTCACTAATGAAACCATTATCATTCCTCCATTTTTCCGGCGTGTAACAATTCCGTCTTCGGCTTCTTGTTACACGCATCAAGCCACATTCCATCTTACAACGACACACCGTCCCTCTCCATAATCAAGTCCACTGCCTGCTGCAGCATTAGATTATGTATGGATTCCACAATTCCATATTTTTCTGATGGTACATATACGTTGATATCCCCCAGCTGCTTTGACTGGTTATCCGGATGAAAGCCAGTCAGCGTAATGATTTCCATCCTTTTTTTCTGCGCCACATGGATTGCGTTTACAATATTCTGCGAATTGCCGGAACTGCTGATTGCAACAAGCAAATCATTTTCCTGTCCAAGGAACGCAAGCGGTCGGGAAAATACATACGCATATCCGTAGTCGTTTCCCATGCAGGTCGTTACCGCATTATCATACAAGCTGTACGTCCTCATGCCGCCATTCTTCATAAAGTCGGCAGTCATGTGGCTTGCAATTGCCGAACTGCCGCCATTACCAATGAAAAATATCTGTGATTTTTCCTGTTTGTGCCTTGTAAAGCACGCGACCAGTTCCTGCATTCCGACGTCATATGCAAGCTCTGTTTTTGTTTCAATATAAACCTTTGTCTGTTCCAAATTTTTTATCAGTTCATTTATGTATGTATCATTCATTGCGCATCCCTATTTTTCATTTCCAATAGTAATTCCAAGCATCAAAAAATCTGATGTAAAATACGACAATTCCATACTTTACATCAGATTTCATCATTATTTTTTGTTCAGTTATTCGTCTTCTAATCCATACTCAATGAAGGGCTGCTTTTAATAAATTTTATCTTCTGCCGATTTTATAAACTCATCAATTCTGCCTTCCTTTGCAAGTAACAGTGCAAGCTTGTTAACCTTTTCTTCCCCTCTTGCCGCAATACGATCCTATACTGCATCCATATACATACCTCCCGCCAGTTCTTCATCGAAAACATTATCTAAATAATCAATATATCTTTTTTGATTGTACTTATAGCATACCATTTTTCCCTATGTCTTACAACAGCACGCTTTAGTCTTTGTTCATCAAAATTTTCCTGAATCAATATCAGAAACGCCTTTAAGTCACCATCAAATTTATCAATTTCTTCATCTGTCATATGCCTTGCGTCTATTAAATGCATCTGGTAATCAGCAATAATATTCTTCGTCCATTCCTTCATATGGTCTGAAATATCAAGCATATCATAGATGCTTACTGGTTCATCCCATGAAGTATCTCCATAATAGAACACAAGTGTTGCTGTCGGCACAATCTTTGTTCCTCTTGGTATCCCATTCGCATATTTCTTTAATTTCCTGTGTGCCTTTGCATCCTGGGATATCCTTCTGCACTGCATAGAGTATGTAAGAGCATCCAGTTCCTTGCAGCGCACTGGCATGAAATAATTGACACCATTCTGCCCTTCCACTCCCATTACAACCTGGAATGCCATCTTATTGTCAAACAACATGGATACCTTTTGTGCATCCCGCAGGCGTTCAATATCTTTGAGCTGCCCCATCTCAAGCTTAATCGTTTCCTTATTTACCGTATCAAGCGCTTACAGGCTGTCGGGGTCTATCTGAACCCTTCCCCAAAAACTCCCTTACCGAACAATTGTGCAAATACAGAATTAATCTTAATAAATTCCTTAACACGTATATCGACTGTTCCCATATACTACTTTTCCCCTTTCCTATGATTCGAAAATCGTAGCATGTGTCCAGTAGTATGTAAAGTGACGTATAGTCCAATGTAAAGTATAAAATTGTCAAGGTACAATTAAACTGCTATAATTTAAGTGCACTAACCGGATGCACTTTCCTCTTTTCTACCGGAGGCAGCTCCATGTAATCTCCAAATTTAAAACTCAAATAACTGTCATAATCTTTAATTCCATAAAATATTTTTCCCTCAAATGCTATTTCTTCACTATTTTCATACCAGCATCTGTAATATCCTCCCTCATCATTTGGTGTCGGAAACATTAAAATTCTCACCATTTTGGTTTTTGTTTTATTTGCTCCATGCACCATACGTGAATAATATCTAAAAATTTTCCGTTCAGGTATTTTATCGAGTATTTTATATATCTGTCGTTTCCAGAAATTGTTTTCAGCAATTTTGCCAACCTTAGACCACAAAATTTTTCTGACACAGAAACATTCAAGATTTTTCATACTTCTAAGTATGTAATTATCCGGCACCCCATCAAGTGGAAAAATATCAATAAATACTCCCTGTTTATAGGGCAAATGTTCCTGATGTTCTCTTAAAAAAAGCGTGTTTCTTCTTCTTAATTTACCATACCCCCACCGATATCCTTCTGTGTTTCTATGGTCCTGAAAATAAAATCTCGATTTGTCCAACTCTGTTTTGCAGGTTTTTCTGAATTTTTCATATTCAGGACGTAAAAACGCAACATCTGCATCATCATCCCATGGAATATATCCTCCATGTCTGACTGCTCCTAACATAGTCCCTGCTATAATGTTATATTTTATCCCACATTTTCTGCAAATTCTGTCTACTTCGACCAGCATTTCCAGTTGTATCATCTGAAGCTGCCGCAATTGCTGCTCCGTCAATTCAATCATATACAATCCCCTGTAATCGTTTAATGTGTAATTACTACTCGCTACTGCGCATAAAAAAACTGATATAAGTATCCATTCGCTTTCATACTTATATCAGTTCTTTATTTTCTATATGATAAATCAATATCCATCACTACTCAGAGCAGCCTGTTTTATATAGTCCGCTAAAATGTAAATATGTCCTCAAGCGTCATCGTAATCGGAAACGCCCTCAATGTTATCTCCTGCTTGAGGTTATAATGTTCGCTGGTCTCGTCATCGTCCAAAATATACGACTCCTCAATCTCGTATCTTCCGTTCTTAAGATAATAGATTTCAAGCGCATTTTCAACCGGAGATACAATCCAATATTCCTCAACGCCACTCGACTCGTAGATATCCTTTTTAACCCCTCTGTCGCGTTTTGCTGTGGATGGGCTTAGCGTTTCTGCCACAAACTTTGGCGTGCCGTAGTAGGAATTCCCTTTTATCTTATTTCTGTCACAGCAGATAATGATATCCGGCTCAAGGTAATCGTCGCTTTCCTTGGAATACTTGTAGTCTATGTTTTCCATAAATACCAGACATAAACTATCTTTTAACCCAGCGTTAATCATTGAAAATATGTTTCCGCTTATAACACTATGCCGAAAACCGGGTGCCGGCGACATATCAAATATTTCACCATTTATCTTTTCATCACGGATTCGTTCCCGTTTACTCGCTAACATATTAATTCCTCCTCGCTTTTCTTTTATTCTATATTATCATGCGAAAGGAAATTTATCAACGATATAGTCTGCTGTCCTGTTTAAAGCTCTGATATAAGTATGAAATTATCAATGTTCAAAAATCCCTTAATGTCATTCAATATACACTTCCGGTTCATTCAGTATCAAATCTGTAATTCCCCATGTCTCAAGCGCCGTTAGATCGAGTTTCGTGCCCATGGGCTTTTCGGGATAAAGATGTCCTCCCATCCATGCCCTCACTGTATACTCCTGAAGCTCTTTCGCCGAAAGGTCTATATCCTTCCAAAAAGGATGAAGTGCCCTTGCGCCACATCCTCCCTTTAATTTATATAAACAGTCTGATGCCCTGCTGTCCAAGATTCCAAGCTCCGCGTCTGTATCAAGTGATTTAAGTTTTTCCAATGATTTTGCACTAAATGAAGAATAGACAATTGCCTTCTCAAGTCCGCGCCTGTGAACCAGTTCAACGATTTTTTCTTCCATGCCGTCATATGGGCAGAGCGAATTTTTTAACTCAATATTCAGTTTCAGTCCTGACCGCAATCGGTTTTCCAGCAAGTCAAACACCTCCCCGATTGTAGGTATCTGCTGGGCCGGGCTGTCATCTGCCCAGATATGGAGCCTCTTTATCTGTGTCAGTGTATAGTCCTTTACAAAGCCAAATCCCTCCGTGGTTCTGTCCACCCGTTCATCGTGGATGACAACCATCTCCCCATCCTTTGTGAGCTGAATGTCCAGCTCGATTCCTGTCAGATTCCTTATCGCTGCCGCTTTTTCAAATGCTAGCAGCGTATTCTCGGGATATCTCTGGCTGCATCCCCTGTGTGCCCATAATTTCATGTCAACCCCCATGTTATAGCCAAACTTCTGCATATTTTTTAGCCGCTTCAAATCCTGTTCTCATATTCCATGAATTTCTCCATAATATCCGCAGCCGCAATGGACTCGCTCCTTGTCAGCTTAAATGCGCTCTTGTCATTTCCGTTCATCATATTCAGAAAATCTTTAATCTCATAACGGAGCCCGTCACCCAGAAAACGTTCTGAATACTTCTCGACCTGGCCTGGATTCTCATAATGGACTTCAAAATAAGTCGTCTTCCACCACGGTGCCTCCGCCACGATATATCCCTTTGTCCCTGCTATCAGCAGACGTCCTTCCGACTTCACGCCCAGACCACACACAGCGGTCGCGATTCCCCTCGGAAAAGTCAGGGAAGCCCTGGTAAAGACATCCAGCCCATTCTCATCCTGTATGGTATCAAAATGAATGTCATTGTAATCTGTTCCGAATAATTTTATGATGGGAAGCAGGCAGTAGCTTCCAAGCTCCGTAAAGCTCCCCCCATATTTTTTGTCCGTCAGTTCCCGCTTATCCTTTCCCTCAAGCTTTGTGAAACAGGCGTCAATATACCGTATCTGCCCGATGGTTCCACTGCAAGCAATGCCGAGCAGCTTCTCAAATCCCGGACAGTAAGCCGTTTTTATTCCTTCAAACAGTATCAGCTGGTGCGCTTTGGCATATGCATAGACATCCTCTGCCTGCTGCCTTTTCAACACCATTGGTTTTTCACACAGGACATGCTTTCCATGTGCAAGCGCCTCCATAATGTAGTCATAATGCGTCTGGTGGGGCGATGCCACATAGACGGCATCCACGTCTTCGTAAAATGATTCTATTTCTGCGTAGGAAGCAATCTCCCACTTCTGTGCAAACGCTCTGCCGCTCTCAAGGTGTGGATTATACACACCCTGCGTACTGATTCCGCTCACAAGCTTCGCCTCCGGCATAAACCGCTCGGCAATCCTGCCTGTCCCAATCACGCCAATTTTCTGAATCCGTCTGTTCTTCTCCCGCAGCATCGTGCTGGATATATTTTTGGTGCGTTCAAGGTAAACAACCTTGCAATAATCGGTCATATAGTCAAAGACGCCCGCCCAGTCCGAACCAACTGTAAAAATGTCCACATGGTATTTCTGCACGTCGCTTATTTTCTGGCCGCTTGTCTCTTCAATAATGACCTCGTCCACAAACCCGGTCTTTTTCACATTTTCAATGCGCGTCATAAGCGAATCCACTACATTGAGCTTTCCTCTTTCCATGTCGTACTTTTCCGTCGTCACACCGACAATCAGATAGTCCCCAAGCGCCTTTGCCCGCTGCAGCAGCCTGTAATGCCCTTCATGAAGAAGGTCGAATGTTCCATATGTTATTACCTTAATCATAAAAACGCTCCTGCAATCTCTTTTTCACCGTGTGATAGACCGTTCTGCCACATGTTCCGTCCGTGTTTGCGTTTATTTTTCCAAATATCTCTGCCTGTCTTTCCCTGTCAAACTGGTTTCCTGTTATCCTGTTCCCGATAAAATCCCCTAACGTCTGAAACGCACTTTCATCCAGACAGTACTGCATCCACTCAGACACTTCCGCAAAGCCCGGCATATGTGACCTCAAATCATCATAATCCATTTCAATGCTGATTTCCTTATATTCCTTTGTGTCTATATTGACATCATAGAGCTTCCGATCCGGGTCATTCCACATCAGATGATGCGCTTTCCCCTGCGCCGCATACATATCGGCAAAGCATCCCATGTATGTCGACACAAAATATCCGTTCTTTCCGCGTTTTGCACTTGCAATCGGAATTTTCCATTCTTCCATCGTTCCGGAATCCCTGTCAAGGGACAAATACATGTTGCCCCAGCACGGTGATAGCACTATTGTTTCTTTTCCGCCCTCATACGAAAACGAGATGTTGCCAAACGGCTTTTCATCACACTCGATTTCTTCCGGCCATCTCACTGACCGAAAATCCTGCGGGACGCCGCTGTACTCAGCCACATCGCCGGTTTCAGGATTCCAGCATGTCACAGTCGTTCCCCTCATCGGCAAAAGCCACAGGTTATCATGTTCCGGCACTGCCACAAGTGTTCCGGTATAGCGCTTTACATTGCACGCAAGTGTCCTCACCCGCAGTGTATCCATATCCACAAACAAAAACTGATTGTCCGCCGGCGAGGCAAAGGCAAGCTCGTTCCCATACGGCGCCACGCCGCCCCTGCTCCATTCGCCATTGATATTCCGCACATGAACCTGGCCGATTCCTGTCAGATAAGAAACCTGCTCTGTCTCCACGTCAAACCTGACCAGATGCGGATACCGGTACGGAAGCAGAAAAATATACTTTTGGTTGTAGTAGCAGTCATAGAACGCGCCTGCCCTGGTGTAATCTTCCCGAAAATCAATCCTGCGCAGCTTTTGGTTCTCTATCACCAGAATATGTCTTGCATTCCGCGGCAGCACATATACCCGGCTTCCAATTTCCACTGCAATCAGGTAATATTCCCCGCCGGAATACCCGCCCCCCAGATCCATATAGAATTTGTAATGGTAGTCACAATTCTCAGATATCCACAGCTGGTTATTTTTTGTGACCATGTATTTATCATTTCCCCATATGTCAAACTGGGGAAGCAGCCACTCACCGCGCCAGTCATCCTTTTCCGGCAGCGTATTGATATGATTGTTCAGAATAAAAAGCGGTTTTCCGGCAGCCCCGAACAGTGATGTGACACTTGTCGCGGAATCACCAATATATGCATCGGATACCGCTATCGCGTTTTCTATGTCAGGCGTCTCATCCAGTATCCCTATATCATGCGCGGCATACTCCCTTTTCAGTGCATCATACTGCGCCTTGTACTGCCGCCGCATGGAATCAAAGGATGAATCCATGAGCGGGTGCGGACGCCATAAAAGACAGACATCATCCCTTCCCCTGAAGGTATCAAACACATACCGCATTTTCTGAAGAAACCCATCTGTATTTGCCAGCATCCCCCCAATGCTTGTATTATAAAAATATACTTTTCTGCCTGTCATTTTGTCTTTCCATTCAGGAGGCAGCTCCGGCGGATTCTGGCATTTGTGTATGACGCTGTCAAATTTAGGCGAACCCAGGGCAAGAAACTTATCATCCGGTATCCGGCTGTCAAAAAACTTCCGGTACTTTTGAGACTGGATGACAATGTAGTCGGCATTCAGGTATGCCGGACATAGCGACTGCCCATCCGCCATCCCCCCCGTCGTTGCATAGTACGGAATGTAGACGAGACAGTCCGTAAATTTTTTTAGGTTTTCCGAGTAGAAAAATGGATGTACACTCGTGACAAAATTTGCATTATCATAAGGATTATGTATAAAAACCATATCCGGGCGATGTTCCCCGAAATCAAATGTATCGTATTTTGTGACAGGAACATACGCCGGGTACTGACTGCTTTCATCATGCATCTTTTGAAAACTTCCGTCCGGATTTTTGTCATAATATGGAATCGGAATGACATATGTGTCACAATATTCATCCGCATCCGCAGCTTTCCAGACACTTTCCAGACTATCCCACATACTTGCCTTGTATGGCAGGAACACCGCTTCAATCCTGACATGTATGTCATTTTTCAGGCTGTTTTCCACCTTGATTAGCTTCTGTCTCAATAACTTGGATATTTTATTGCTATTTATTTCTCTGCCACTGCCATTTACCAGTTTCTCATGAATCTGATATGCCAGTTCACAGTATTCCTCCAACAACAATACGGCAGGATGCCCGTCGCCCTCTGTTTTCTCAATGAGCGTCCCTATCGTAATCCCACCGTTCTGGCACTCCTCCAAAAGCTCTGCTGCAGAAAGAGTCCTGCCCTGCTCTATGAACTTTTTTATCTGCTCCTGCGCCTCCTGCATCTGCCTGAGCAGTTCTTCCGCCTGCTGCTTCTGTGCCCTTCTCATAGTCTCCCTCAATCAGTTATTTTAATTCCATCATCGCAAAGAACGGCTTGCCGTTCTTTTAAACGAAATTTAGTTTTTCTTTGTCTGCGTTTTTTTGCAGACATTAATAAAACTTTTCGTTTTATTATCATACGCATTATCGGGACATTTCTGTCTGTCAATTTTATGCATACGCATAAAATTTGGCTTCGCTCCGCATAAGCTGCGGTCCTGGCATACCCGAAAGCGCCATGCCGTAACCCGACATGGCAGCTTAGCCAATGCCGACTCTTTGCTCTCCTGCACGCAATGATGCAGCAATCCGGCTCGCCGGATCCTCTATGTCAATGTACTGCGTCTGCAATCCGCTTTGCGGTAAAATCATCATCCGATCATTTATTCCCAGACTGATACATGTCAACCATCCTTAATCTTGTTTTTTATCCAGTGTCGAACGCTCACACTTCTGCTGTATGTTTTTTGCCATGTTCAGGGCTGTTGTGGTATGCAGTCCGCAGCCTTCACACACAAATTCCCTTCCCTGCCTTTTTCCCTCCGCACCGCACGCAGAACAGATATTGCCAGTCCCGCCTGCGTGAATCTCAACAAATTCAATCGAGTGGACACTGCACTTATATGCCAGCCTTTGCCTGATATATCCGTGAAAATTGCGGGTCAGCTTTCTGTTGGCAGATTTCGCATATATTTTTGTCCTGTTTCTGGTAACCAGCTTTGTTACCACAATCCGGGCAGGCTTTTCCTCCCTAATCATCCTGTTGATTTCAGCGTTGATAAAGGTTGTCGTCCGGAGCTTTTCCTTTTCTTTCTGCCTGTCATACTTGGACTTTCCAAGGTTGTTGGCTGCTATCTTTTCTGCCTTATGCACATTTCCGCTTTCAGTGCTCTGCGCATAAGCATTGTACATCCTGCGGCGTTCACGGTTTTTCCTTGCAAGACGCTCCGTTTCCGGATTTATCAAATCTTCCAGCGCCGGTCCATAGATGTGACCGTTTGAGAGCGTAAACATATTCTGACTGCCAATGTGGACATAAATCGTGCCTGCGTAATCCTCATGCTTTTTTACCCTGGACTCAAGCGGCACGGCAAGCATGACATCATTCTGCCGGATGTGCACCTGAATCTGCCTGTCAAAGGTACGGTTGTCTTTTAGCGGAATGGGGATTCTCTTTCTCGGAACCCTGCAGACAATGCGCATCGCGCCATCCTTATAGGAATAGCCGTTGGGCGATATGCGGAACGAATCCGCGCGTTCTGTCCTGGGCTGTGTCAGGTATCTTCTTGTCAGCCTGCACAGCAGATTGTTCAGCCGTTTTACGTCAATATCAAGTCTCGCTGCATTTCGCGGCATCTCATATTCCTGACGATTTAAAATAGCAGCATACACGCCGCCCATCTTTAAAACCGTCCGCAGATATTTCCGGTCATCATCACTCAGATTTTCATTTGCCGAGATGCACTCCCCAACCTTATTCTTCACGGTGCCCCAGCTGCATTTAATGTTGGTGACGGCATCCGCTATGGCAAGCTCATAATATACCGCCGGAAGGTTTAACTGCTCACGCAGCCCGCAATGGCGCATCTCATTCAAAATACTGTAAACCGGTGTCAGGTTGTCCAGATTTCTGATCCCTGAATACTTTCTGTAAACATAATTTTTGACCTTGCAGCAGTCAAGGGCAATGCCTTTTAGAAACTCCATTGTCTCCTCCGGCAGCGGTTCGCTATACTGCCAGACTGTTTTCGTTATGGTGTTGTCAGCGGACATTTCTTATACCCTTCCAGATGGTTTGTCATTTTTCACAAATTACCTTTGCTATTTGATATATTATATAGAAAAATTGTATAAGATTTTATTGGAATATTTCGCAGATTTTCATGTTCTGCGAAATTTTTCGTTTTGTACACCAAAAAAATCCGGTGCCAATTGTGTTCTGACCACAATCCGCACCGGATTTCGTATTACCATTTATCAGTTTTCCTCTGTTTCTTCCTCTACATCACACAATATTTCGAGCATCTGCTGGGAATTCATTGCCGTGCTGAGTTCATACGCACCCGGCTTCAGCTTATCCTTATAGTCGGAAAGCCTCTCCTGAATATAAAACACATTCGCATCCTCAATCAGTCCTTTTTCCTCAAGTATCTTTGCAAGCTCCCTGCTGGACTGCCCCGCAGACACGACCACATTCACAATCCTGCCCTCTCCCTCACTCACAGGCACATCCGCAAACACCTTATATCCAAAATCATACGCGTACACCGCAAGGCGGAACACCACGGAAATAACCACCGCCGCAACTGCAATCTTAATGATTGTCGCCGAGACGGCTCCCAATAACTGTTTTACATTCATAACTTTCCTCCACGTTTACTATAATTACCGGAGAACGCCTGCGTTCTCCTTAAAACTTAGCAAATCTTAGGCTGCGTATTTTGCTGCCTTCGATGCGGTTCGTTTTATACCTCCATAATAATCGGGAGTATCATTGGGCGTCTCTTTGTCTTTCTCCATACATATTCGCTTAGCGTATCTTTAATGGTTCCCTTAATTTTACCCCAGTCGGTAATATTTTTCTTGAGACAGCCAAGCACTGCCTTCTCAATCAGCTTTCTCGCCTCCTCCAGGAGCTCGTCCGATTCCTTCACATACACAAAACCGCGCGATACAATATCCGGTCCTGCAAGCAGTTCTCCCGACCCGGCGTCAAGCGACATGACCACAATCAGGATACCGTCCTCCGCAAGGTGCTGCCTGTCCCGCAGCACGACATTTCCGACATCCCCGACACCAAGTCCGTCCACAAGCACGGCGCCCACCGGCACTTTTCCGGTGACACTCGCACTGTCCTCATCCATCGAGAGCACATCGCCTGACTGTAAAATAAAAACATCATCCTTGTCAATACCCAAATCCATTGCAATCTTTGCCTGCGCCTTTAAATGCTTATATTCGCCGTGCACTGGAACCGCATATTTTGGTTTTGTCAGCGTATAAATCAGCTTGATTTCCTCCTGGCAGGCATGTCCGGACACATGTGTGTCCTGAAAAATCACGTCTGCACCCTTTTTGAACAGTTCATTGATTACCTTGGTAACCGCCTTTTCATTCCCCGGAATCGGACTCGATGAAAAGATGACCGTGTCGCCCTTTCCAATGGAAATCTTTTTGTGCATCCCGCTCGCCATGCGGCTGAGCGCTGCCATGCTCTCCCCCTGGCTTCCTGTCGTAATAATAACTGTCTTGTCCTTCGGATAATTTTTCAGACGCTCAATGTCAATCAGCGTGTTTTCCGGTATGCTGATGCGGTTCAGGTTGGAAGCCGTCTCAATAATGTTGACCATGCTCCGCCCCTCGACAACCACCTTTCTTCCAAACTTGTCCGCCGTATTGATAATCTGCTGTACCCTGTCAACGTTGGAAGCAAAAGTGGCGATGATGATTCGCGTCTTTTTATGCTCCTCAAACAATGTGTCGAATACCGGCCCAAGCTTTTTCTCGGACGGCGTGAAGCCCGGCCGCTCGGCGTTCGTACTGTCACACATCAATGCCAGTACGCCTTTCTTGCCAAGCTCAGCAAAGCGCTGCAAATCAATCGCATCGCCATATACCGGCGTATAATCGACCTTAAAGTCACCCGTATGCACAACAATTCCTGCCGGTGAATAGATGGCAAGCGCTGCCGCATCCACAATACTGTGGTTTGTCTTGATAAACTCGATCCGGAAACATCCGAGATTGATATTCTGACCGAACTTGACCACCTTTCTGCGCACATTGTGTATCAGGTTGTGCTCCGTCAGCTTATTCTCGATAATCCCCATCGTAAGCTTTGTGGCGTACACCGGCACATTGAGTTCCTTGAGCACATACGGCAGCGCACCGATATGATCCTCGTGTCCGTGCGTAATCACAAATCCCCTCACTTTGTCCTGATTGTTTTTCAGGTATGTGACATCCGGAATCACCAGGTCGACACCCAGCATATCATCCGCCGGGAAACTCAGACCGCAGTCCACCACAACAATACTGTCTTCATACTCAAAGGCAGTAATGTTCATTCCAATCTGCTCAAGACCTCCCAGTGGAATAATCTTAAGCTTTGACATATTTTGTTTTTTGTTCTGTTTCAAAATTTACCTCCTGCAACGTTTTTCTCCGCGTAACCGGATACCGTCCCGTTTCCTTATAAATATTTAGATAAGGTCGATGTCATCCAGCATATTTTCAAAGACGCCCGCGACAGCAGCAAGTTCATCATCATCATCTACCACACTGTAAACCTGCTCATTTTCATCTGCCCCGTGACTGGCTTTCAAAATATACGCCTCGCCATCCTCCTCTTCTTCCGCATCTGTTACCAAAATATAATTCACCCCGCCGATGGTTGTCTGTTCCAGCACGTAAAAATCAACTGCCGTATCTTCCCCATCTGGCGTAAAGGTAATTTTTTCCATTATCGCAAACCCAAACCTTTCTAAAACGCAATACTGCCGTTTTCCTTATTTTTCAGATAATCCAGATAACCCTGCAAAATAAAAACTGCCGCTATCCTGTCAACGTGCTCTTTCCTCTCCTCACGTCTTATACCGGCATCCATCATCGCTTTATCTGCTGCTACTGTCGTCAGGCGTTCGTCCCACAGCTGTACATCAAGCCCTGTCCTTCTCTCGAGCATTTCCTGAAAGGCAAGGGTCTTTTCTGCCCGCTCCCCCTCTGTATCATTCATGTTCTTAGGGTAGCCAAGCACAATCTCATCCACCTCGTACTCAGTGATTAATTCCTCAATTCGCGCCAGTGTCTGGCGAAGCTTATTCTCAGACTTCCTGCGTACAATCTCAATTCCCTGGGCCGTGACAAGAAGGGGGTCACTGATGGCGACACCCACTGTCTTTGACCCGAAATCAAGTCCCATTTTTCTCATGTACTTCTCCTAAAATATAACAGTTTCCCTGTTACTGTTTTCTTCCTCGGTTCCTTATATCAGCTGTCCGCATGTCAGGGTCTGAACTGTAACTGCCAGCCTGCATTTTTGATGTATGCCTTGAGCATCTCCTCCACAAGCTCGTCCCGCTCCACTTTCATAATCATGGCTCTCGCCCCTTTATGACTCGTGATATATGTCGGATCTCCCGACATAATATAGCCGACAATCTGATTGACCGGATTATACCCCTTCTCTGTCAGGGCAGCATACACAGAAGCGATCACATCTTTCACCGAGGTCACTTCTCCCAGATCCTCCGGTGTCAGCTGTATAAATTGTGTGCGTGTCAAATCTTCCATTCTTATGCTCCTTCCAATCGGCGGGTTTCCGTTTTTGCACTGTTATTACTATAATAACTTAATCTTACACAAAATTCAATAGCTACATTTATTTACATTCCATAATTAATACATCATTTTGCAAAAATCCCATGATTTTTCCTGATATCAGCCTGTTTTGCAAATATTCCGGCCCTTCATGGCTGTTATCGCGGCTTAAAAGAGCCACCTTCACGTACTCCCTTGTATGTCCCACCCAGTATTCCTGTCCGCCAATTTCCTTTTTTTCTTCAAACAGCACCTCCACGTCACTGCCGACATAAAACGCCCTGAAGTCCTTTGAATCCTGCAATTCCATGCATTGCAGCACACCGCTGCGCTGTGTCTTTATCCCCTCCGGAATCTGTCCGGGCATGACCGCTGCCTTTGTACCCTTTCTTTTGGAATACTTGAAAATATGCATCTCATAAAAGCGGACGTCAGCGGCAAACTGCCTCGTCTGCTCAAATTCCTCCGGTGTCTCGCCCGGAAATCCTACAATAATATCCGTTGTAATTGCCGGGTGGTCGAACACATGCCGCAGGCATTCCACCCCCCGCAGATACTCCTCTGGTGTATAGTGGCGGTTCATGCGCCTTAACACTGTCTCGCATCCGCTTTGCAGTGACAGATGGAAATGTGGACAGATATGGCGCAGCTTCGCCAGGCCTTCCGCAAATTCCCCCGTGACAATACGCGGCTCAAGCGACCCCAGCCGAAGCCGCTCCACACCGTCTATTCCGTCAATTGCCTGTGCCAGCGTGAGCAGATTTTCCTGTTGCCCCTTACAATCCATGCCATAAGAGCTGATATGGATGCCTGTCAGCACGAACTCCTTATATCCTGTCCTGACAAGCCCTTTTATTTCCTCAATGACATCTGATTTTTTACGGCTTCTGACACGCCCCCGCGCATATGGTATCATACAGTATGTGCAGAACTGGTTGCAGCCATCCTGTATTTTGATATACGCCCGCGTATGTTCCTCCGTCGTGGTCAGACGCATTTCCTCATACTCCGCCGTGTGGTTGATGTCAATCACGCTCTCCTGGCTGATACCCTCGAAATAATTCTCAAGAATTGCCACCAGGTCTTTTTTCCTGTTATTCCCCACCATCAGGTCAACCGCGCTGTCCGATCCGACTGCCTGCGTGTCAGACTGTACATAGCAGCCCACCGCCACGACAATTCCCTCCGGATTCGTTTTTTTTGCCTTATGGAGCATCTGGCGGCTCTTTCTGTCCGCTATGTTTGTCACCGTGCAGGTGTTTACGATATAGATATCCGCCCTTTCCTCAAACGGCACAACCTGATACCCATTCTGGCGCAGCGCCTGCAGCATGGCATCCATTTCATATGCATTCACCTTACAGCCCAGATTATGGTACGCTACTGTTCTCATTTATAATAATCCTTTCATTGTGCATCATGCCTGCCACATGCATGTCCTGTCGAATTTTTCAGGCATGGTTTGGGCGGCAATGTCAATTTGTACATATTTTTAGCATAATTTCAGCAATTTTCATGACAACTGTTTCTTATCTTTGGTTGACTTTTCCACTGTTTGCCTTTATTATTAAAAAGGAAGGTATAATAAAAGGAGGTAGTCAGAATGAAAACAGTTCAGATTTCTTTAAACTCAATTGATAAGGTAAAATCTTTCGTTAACGATATCACAAAGTTCGATTATGATTTTGACCTTGTTTCAGGCAGATACGTTATTGATGCAAAATCAATCATGGGTATCTTCAGCTTGGATTTATCTAAGCCAATCGATCTGAATATTCATGCTGAGGGCGGCACAGACGAGGTTATGGAAGTACTGAAGCCTTATCTGGTTTAATGACGATACATAGCCGTATCGCATCCGCGAAAGCATTTGCGCTTAAATCTCAGTCTTCAATATTGAGACGAACCAAAAACTTGCCAGGTACACTGTCATCATGTACCTGGTTTTGTTTTGCTTTTTATGCGCAGGACAAAGGCTTTTCCTGCGCGGCTTGCTATGCAATCTCGATAATCTCCTCTGTCTCAAGCGCCGTCCTGACAAGCGCGTCAATCTTTTCTTCAAGATTTTTCTCATGAATCCTTATCACGTTGAGGTTCGGCTTTGTCACCGGATGCTTTGCGACAAAAATCGTGCAGCAGTCTTCATAAGGAAGAATCGAAGTCTCATAGGTGTCAATCTTTTCCGAAACCTCCACAATTTCCTGCTTGTCAAATCCAATCAGCGGTCTGTACACCGGAAGGGTACAGACATCATTTGTCGCCATCAGGGACTGCATGGTCTGTGACGCCACCTGGCCGATGCTCTCTCCCGTAATCAGTCCCAGGCATCCATCCTGTTTTGCAAGCTCCTCCGCAATACGCATCATGTAGCGGCGCATGATAATCGTAAGCTCGTCATGCGGGCACTTTTCGTAAATATAGAGCTGTATCTCGGTAAAATTAATAATGTGGAGGCTGATGGGCCCACTGTATTTGGAGACAATTTTTGCCAGATCTATCACTTTCTGGGTCGCGCGTTCACTGGTGTAAGGCGGTGCGCTAAAATACACCGCATCGATCTTTACACCGCGCTTTGCTATCATATACCCTGCGACTGGCGAGTCAATCCCGCCTGACAAAAGCAGCATGCCCTTTCCGTTTGTCCCGACGGGAAGTCCGCCGGGTCCGGGGATGACAGTCGAATAAATATATATTTTTTCACGTATTTCAATACGCAGCATGACATCCGGTTTGTGCACGTCAACCCGGATATCAGGAAATGCCCTGAGCAGCGCTTCCCCGATATCACAATTGATTTCCATGGAGTTTTTCGGATAATTTTTTCGTGCCCTGCGCGCCTCCACCTTAAACGTGAAGTGTTTATCCGGATAAACTTTATCCATATAGCAGACAACATCCTCGCAGAGCTTTTCAAAGCCCTCGTCTTCCACATGGACAACGGGGCAGATTCCAGTCACGCCGAACACGGTCTTTAACTGTTCCACGGTTTCCTCATAATCAAATTCGGACAGCGCATTGACATAGATTCTCCCCTGCGACTTTGTCACCTCAAATGTGCCCTCGCACCGCCTCAGTGCATAGCGTATCTGCTCGCAGAGTCTGTCTTCAAAAATGTATCTGTTCTTTCCCTTCACGCCAATCTCTGCGTATTTTATCAAAAATGATTTGTACATCGTATATTCTTCCTTTCTGCAAATCGTAATAACAGTCCAGCCTTCGGCTTTATATTTGCTTTTCGTTTTATTTTCTGGTGTAGCGCCGAAGCATTGGCACAAGCTCGCACAAAGCTTTCACAGTGTAATCAATCTCTGCCTCCGTCGTGTACAGGCTGAAGCTGAAACGGAGCGTTGCATCGAGGAACTGTTTCTCGACACCGATTGCCTTCAGTGTGGCAGACACGGACGGTTTATTGGATGAGCATGCGCTTCTCGCTGACACATAGATTCCTTTGTCCCCCAAAGCATGGAGCATGACCTCGCTTCTGACTCCCTGAATGGAAACACTTACCACATGCGGCGCGCCGTCCCTTCCCTCAGGACCGTTTATCCGGATGCCGTCAATCATGCGCACGCCCTTTATGAACTGTTCCTTTAATCCGTACAGATAATTGATTTTCGCATCAAAATCAACGAAAATTTCTTCGACCGCCCGCGCCATGCCGACAATTCCCGGGACATTTTCCGTACCGGAACGCATCCCCTTCTGCTGCCCGCCACCGTAGATAATCGGCCTTACTTTCGCCTTTTCACTGATATATAAAAATCCGACACCCTTTGGACCGTGTATTTTGTGGGCGCTTACCGATAACAGGTCAATGTTCATGCGCCTGGGATATATTTTGAATTTTCCAAATCCCTGAACCGCATCCACATGGAACAGCGTGTTGGGGTTCATGCGTTTAATCAGTTCCCCTGCCTGCTCAATAGGCTGTACCGAACCCACCTCATTGTTTGTGTGCATGATTGACACAAGTATGGTATTTCTGGTCATCGCTTTCTCAAGGTCGGCAAGACGGATGACGCCTTTTGCATCGACGGGCAGATAGGTTACCTCAAAGCCCTGCTCCTCAAGGTACGCACAGGGCTGCAGCACTGCCGGATGCTCAATCCGGGTCGTTATGATGTGTCTCCCTGCCCTGTAGTTTGCGTAGGCACCGCCTATCAGGGCAATATTGTCCGACTCCGTTCCGCCTGATGTAAAAAGAATTTCTTTCTCCTGTACTTTCAGACATTTCGCAATGACTTCTTTTGCATGACGCACGTACTTCTCGCTCTCCACGCCCTTTTTGTGCAGGCTCGAGGGATTCCCATAGTCCTCACACATAATATGTGTCATGAGAGCAGCAACTTCCGGCAGGCATCTGGTGGTCGCCGAGTTGTCAAGATAAACTTCCATCATATTCACACCTTCAAACGTATTTTACAGCCATTCCATGAGCAGCCTCTGGCACGGCCGGACACAGAATCGCAATCATATATATAAAATATGCGCTTTTTCCAAATTTTGTGCGCATTCAGAATTCCTTTTACGACATATTCCATCATAGCAGAATGCTGCCGTTCCTGCAATAAAAACTTTGGAGGTTGAAACATCATGGTTTCAACCTCCAGAGTTTACAACATATGAAAGATACCATCACTACAGATGTACACACCCCTGTCACAAGAAACGTATACTGCCAAAAGCCTGCCCAGTCATTCCGGTACAGCCTTCCGGCAAAGGGTATGCCCAGAACCATCACAAAATACCAAAATACCGGTGTTGTAAGGCATCTGCTATTTTTCTGCCCCCTCCTGCCATCCTCGCGCAATGGCATCGGAAATTGTGCTTCCGTGCAGGCAAACAGCCTTCTGCAGATTTTTCCGGCAATTCCGTAAACGACAAACAGCATGGAAAAATAAACGGAAGTGCCGATTATGGTGTGAAGGCGCTGCGCATTCAGCCAGCCTGACATCAGGCCTGCATCCTTCAGCACCAGCGGCAGATAAATGGAGACCGTAATCCTTATCCCATTGACAAAAATAGTGGAAGCATAGGCAAATATGGCGCTGAATCCCATCCAGCAGTATTTTTTCCTTACAGATGCCGCCATATGCGTGTAAGAAAATACCAGCATGACAAACACCAGCAGCAAAAACCGCACGCCGGAACATGATGGGGCGATGATGAAGCGGTACGCATGGCTCACGTAACCCACTTGCGCGCTGTACGCAAATGGTATCCCGCTCAGGATCCTGACCCACCATGTGGTGGGAGCCAGAATCCATAACAGGCTGTCACTGTCTGCCGCACGGTAAAATATTTTGACCGCAAGTACCAGCAGGACTGCCGGAATATATATACAAAAGTTCTTTTTCATTATGATACCCCGTGTGTTTCCTGTCAGTTTCCGAAGCACTTCCGCAGACATCTTTTCACGCACGGAAGCTGCGCAAAAATCATCAGAAGCACTACCGCTGCCAGAAGCAGATCGGTCGGCTCGGAACCAAACAGGTAACCGCCTATTGCAAAGTTTGACACTTCCAGCGGCAGCGGAAGCGGCTGGTCAACATCCGTGCTGTCCTTTTCCGGATTCCGGATGGTCTCTGTCACTGCAATAAATGAAGTGTAGGGTGTCAGCATACTGTACTTCAGACCCAGCTGCGTCACTTCTTCTTTCACGTCAGGTTCCTCATCATTTAAGCCGTAATCCGTCAGGCGCTCCATCCGCTTCTGTGCCCACAGATAGCTGAGCACATTGCCCTCCAGCGTAACCACTTCACCGGACGACGACAAATCCGCAAGGGAAATGGTCTGTTTGTAGTCACTGTTTCCTGTCTTTCCTGTAATCTGCACCGTTCCTGCCGGTTCACCGCGCCATTTTCCCAGAAGGACAATCGGACGTTTTGCAAAAAGGGTCGGCATGACAGACGGTTCCACGTCATAGACATCAAATCCGGAAAAATCAACCTGAATGTCAGTCAGCACCGGGGACTGTATATACGTTTTAAAGCGTTCGGCTGTCTCTGACGCGTCCTCCTTTTCCGTTACCACAAAGGGCTCTCCCTGTCCGGTTTTCGCGATTCCTTCTATCAGGTACCGGTTTACACCCCTGCCAATTCCAAACGAGAAGAAATCGGTATCGCCAATATTGTCATTAATGATTTCAAATATTTCCTTTTCCCCATAAATATAGCCATCCGTAATCACAACAATACTGCGTGACACATTTTCCTCACTTGGTATTGCGATGGCATCCCGCAGTGCGGGTGCAAGCTCTGTTCCGCCCGAGCCCTCCTGATTGTCAATCAGCCGGATTGCCCTCTTGATATTCAGCGAATTTGCAGGAACAGACTTCTCAGACATCTGCTCTGAACCGCCGGAAAACAGAATCAGGTTAAAGGTATCCGTTTCCCTGAGATCGGAAACAAGGTTTTTAATCAGCTCCTTTGCCGTGTCTAATGGATAACCGCACATGGATCCGGATATGTCAAGGACAAAAATATACTCCCTCGGCGGAATTTCCTCAATATTGCACCGCTCCGGCGGCTGAACCATCAGCATAAAGAAATTTTCATCCTCCCCTTTGTTGAGCATTAACCCTGTGGAAATATCCTGCCCTGTCATTTTATAATCCAGGATAAAGTCCCTGTTGCCTGCATAGTCGGACGAATCCGCAAGCGATACGGCAGCTTTCGTATTCTCCTCCCACTGCACTGCAATTTCATGGGAGCTGCTTTCCAGTTCTGTAATCGGAACGGCCGCGGAGAGATTTACACGGACATCATATACATCCTTCGATGTCTTCCCCTCCGGCAGATAAGGAGTCGAGGCCCATTCCTCACGCGTTCCGGAGTCATCAATAATCTCCCCGATATACCTGGGTCCGACAACTGTCGGATAGACAAACTGGTACGTTCCGTCTGTCGGCGTTATCATCTCCGTATAATGAAGGTCAATGGAAACCTTGTCCCCCGGCATGATATTGGCAACATTCATGGTAAATACGTTTGGCCGTTCCTCGGATAACAGGGAAGCGCTTTTTCCTTCCTCCTTCGCCTCCTCAAACTCCTCCTCGGCCTCTTCTTTTTCCTTGATTTTTGCAGTAATCCGCTGGTTTCCGATCTCCATCTGCATCCCATGCACCGTCACCTTCGTGGATGCCGGAAACACATAGCAGGCATTGATTGGCTTCTTCCCCTCATTTGCGTATGACTGCACAACATGGATATCTGCTATCATGCCGTTGATATCCGCCGTAACATTCGTCTTCTTCAAGGGAAAGCTGTCCACGGAAGTATCGTCTGTCTCCACATAAAAATAAGGCGCACCTGTTTTATCTCCTTCACCGTCGCCCTCCTCTGCGTGGACAGACCGTGCCGGAAGCATCATAACCATAAGCAGTACACCCAGAAAACATAACAGTCTTTTATCATTCTTCATCTCACTGTACCATACCTTTCTCAACATTTGCGTTTCTGTTTCACCATCCAGCCCCATCTGCCGCCCTCCGTAACTGTCTGTTGCCCTTGCCCTCCTGTCATACACAGAGCCCGCAAATGAAAGCTAAATTGTTGTTATAAATATGGTACAATGCGAAAACATCATAATTGCATATTTTTTGTATCAAACAGGCATATTTTTTGCATCAAAGTTGCATCACTGCCTTCCGGACAGCACTATTTCTCCAGCTGGTACATAATCCATGCCATCACGGTCATTCCCGCGGTCTCAGTGCGAAGAATCCGTCTCCCCAGGGTTATCGGTTTCATTCCAAGGGCAACTGCCGCCTGAATCTCACTTTCATCAAATCCGCCTTCCGGCCCTATGAAAATGGCAACCCGCTGTCCGCTCCCCAGACTGCCAATGAGCTTTCTGGTTCCTTCCATGCCTGCCGCACCATCCAGAATACCCTCCATTTCATAGGGAACGAGTTTCACATCCATGTCCCTTGCATACTCCAGTGCTTCCTGATAGTGCATTACATCCTGTATTCTCGGCACGACACCGCGCTTGCTCTGTTTTGCGGCAGCCTCGGAAATCCCCTGCCAGCGTACTGTTTTGGATTTTGCCTTTTTGTCATCAAGCTTTACCACACAGCGTTTCATGGCGACAGGAATAATCTCGTATACACCAAGTTCCACCATTTTCTGAATAATCAGCTCCATCTTGTCCCCCTTGGGGAGACCCTGAAAAAGATATACCCTGGAGGACAGCTCCACGCCGTCCTCCTTGATAAAGCGTACCTCGCAAAGCACTTCCGTATCTGTTATCTGTATAATACCGCACCGATAATCCCTGCCGTCAGTGCCATTGCTGATGCTTACCTCGTCTCCAATTTTCAACCGGATTACATTCTTGATATGATTGACGTCGTCCCCCACAATTGTGACACTTCTGTCAGAAATCTGGGACGGCTCCACAAAAAAATGGTACATATAGCTCTCCTTTATATTGCATAAGCTGTCTCACCAGCCAATTCACCTGTTATGCTGACCCATTCGCCCTGATGGGTAACTGCAAGGATTGCAAGCCCTGCGGCTTCCATGGCATCCCGCACCGTCTGTTCCTTGTTGTCAATGATTCCCGAAGTAATGTATATGCCGCCTGGTTTCAGGTGCCTGGCAACCACCGGCGTAAGGGGCACAAGCACGTCTGCAAGAATATTTGCCACAACAATATCGTATTTTTCATAGCCGACTTTATCCTGCACTTCCTTGTCCGTAATAATGTTCCCAATCATCATCTCAAAACATTCCGGAGCAATTCCATTCGCTTCCATATTTTCCCGCACCGCCTCCGCAGCACAGGGATCCAGGTCTGTCCCGACTGCATGTGAAATCCCATACATCAGGGAAATAATCGCAAGAATACCGCTTCCCGTTCCAACGTCAAGCAGCTCTGTCTCCGGTGTAATGTGTTTTTTCAGCTGTCTGATGCACAGCTGTGTCGTCTCATGCATGCCCGTGCCAAATGCCGTTCCAGGGTCGATGTGCAGAATTTTCTTGTCCTTATCCTCAGGCTTCACTTCCTCCCACGAGGGAATGACAAGCAAATCGTCGATATAAAACTGGTGGAAAAACTGTTTCCAGTTGTTAATCCAGTCAATATCCTCTGTCTCGGAAACCATGACCGTTCCCTCACCTACATCCATAAAATTTCGCAGATCGTCCAGCTCCCTGTTGATATTCGCCACCATCTCGTCCGCATCAACAGGATTCTCTTCACTTTCCTCCACAAAAAAACTCAGGTATGCAATGCCGTCATCCTCCGGCCCATCAGGCAGAATATCCACAAACATCTGCTCCTTTTCCAGCGGCGTCAATGGTATCTTGTCCTCTATCTGTGCGCCCTCAAGCCCGATGTCATATAACGTGCTGATAATGATGTCCTCCGCGTCCGTCACCGTCTTTATTGTAAACTTTTTCCACTTCATAAAAATAACCTTGCTCCTTTCTCAGTCTGTCAATAAATGTAAAAACTTCTGTATGAATATTATCTTATCATACAGAAGTCCCTATTGCCATCTTAAAATATTATTTGAAAAAACCTTTCCGCTTCTTTTCCTTTTTGTCCTTATCCTCATTCAGGTCATTCTTTTCCATGTTTTTCACTGCTTCCAGGCTGTTTCCAGTCTCCTTGTCAAACTGGCGAAGCAATTCCCGCGCCTCACCGGAAAGTTTATCCGGCACCTGTACGACAAGTGTTACATAGTGGTCTCCGCGAATATCTTTATTTCGAAGGGAAGGCACGCCTTTTCCGCGAAGCCTTACACGCGTATCGGTCTGTGTGCCTGCCTTTACATCATACACGACCCTGCCGTCCACCGTGTCAATCAGCACCTCGCCGCCAAGTGCAGCAACCGCAAACGATACCGGAACCGTGGAGAAGATATTCATATCCTGTCTCTGGAAAATCGGATGCCTGTCAACGATAACCTCCACCAGCAGGTCACCTCTCGGTCCTCCATTTACACCAGGCTCGCCCTTATCCCGGATGCGTACACTCTGCCCATTGTCAATACCTGCCGGAATGGACACCTGTATTTTCTTTCTGCTGGAAATATATCCGCTGCCATGACAATCCGGACACTTATCCTTAATCGTCTTTCCGGAACCGCCACAGTCCGGGCATATCTGAGAATTCCTGATAATGCCAAACGGTGTCTTGCTCTGTGTCACAACCTGGCCACGTCCGCCACAGCGATGGCAGGTTTCCGGTGAAGTTCCAGGCTTCGCACCGTTACCATTACAGGTCTTACAGGTGTCTTTCAGGTTCAGTTCCAGCTCCTTGTCAATGCCAAAGACTGCCTCCTCAAAGCTGATGCGCACACTGGTACGGATATTCGCACCCTTCATGGGTCCATTGTTTCTTGCGCTGCTTCTGCCACCGCCAAAGAAATCACCAAAAATATCGCCAAAAATATCAGAGAAATCAGCCCCGCCGAAATCAAAGCCGCCAAATCCGCTTGCTCCGCCGCCCTCAAATGCTGCGTGTCCAAACTGGTCATACTGGCGTCTCTTGTCAGGATCACTTAATACGGCATAGGCCTCTGATGCTTCCTTGAATTTCTTCTCAGCCTCAGCATCACCCGGATTCATATCCGGATGATATTTTTTGGCAAGCTGTCTGTATGCTTTTTTTATACTGGCATCATCCGCGCCCCGCTCAACACCTAATACCTCATAATAATCTCTCTTTTGCTCTGCCATGATCATCCATGCCTTTCTATATATACAATCCACATGCAAAGAACACCGTTTTTTGGTGTCCTTACAAACGAAGCTTCGTAACTCTCAGCCCGTTTTTACAGCCTGAGAGTTACTTTTCGTTATTTAAACTTCCCTGTAATCGCCGTCTACAACGTCATCTGCTGCCGCTCCTGCATCCTGTGCCTGCTCTGTGCCGCCCATGTCCGGTCCAGCCGCGCCTGCTGCCCCCTGCATATTCTCATACATCTTTGTAAAGAGATTCTGTGCCTTTGACATCAATGCTTCCTGCTTGCCCTTTAACTCTGCTACCTGGTCATCCGTCATTTCAGTATCCTTTGTGCTCTCAAGCAATGCCTTCAGGTCATTCAAATCAGCCTCCAGGGATGACTTCTCTGACGCGTCAATCTTGTCACCGACCTCATTCAGTGCCTTCTCCGTCTGGAATACAAAGGAGTCTGCATCGTTTCTCGCATCGATTGCTTCCTTGCGCTTCTTATCCTGTGCTTCATACTCTGCCGCTTCCTTCACTGCCTTCTCGATATCCTCGTCTGACATGTTGGAGCCTGCCGTAATGGTGATATGCTGTTCCTTTCCTGTACCCAGATCCTTGGCAGAAACATTTACGATACCATTCGCATCGATGTCAAATGTAACCTCAATCTGAGGAACACCACGTCTTGCTGGCGGGATACCATCCAGCCGGAACTGTCCGAGTGACTTGTTGTCCCTTGCAAACTGTCTCTCGCCCTGCACGACATTGATATCAACAGCTGTCTGATTGTCTGCCGCTGTCGAGAATATCTGGCTCTTCTTGGTAGGAATCGTTGTATTTCTCTCAATGAGCTTTGTCGCAACGCCGCCCATTGTCTCGATGGAGAGTGAAAGCGGTGTAACGTCAAGCAGGAGGATTTCACCTGCGCCTGCGTCGCCTGCAAGCTTACCACCCTGGATGGAAGCGCCGATTGCAACACACTCGTCCGGGTTAAGTGACTTGCTCGGCTCCTTGCCTGTCAGCTGTCTGACCTTATCCTGTACTGCCGGAATACGTGTCGAACCGCCTACCAGCAATACCTGACCAATCTCTGACGCAGAAAGCCCTGCATCCTTAAGCGCATTCTGCACCGGAATAGCCGTTCTCTCTACCAGGTCATTTGTCAGCTCGTCAAATTTTGCCCTTGTCAGGTTCATGTCAAAGTGCTTGGGTCCTTCTGCTGTCGCTGTGATAAACGGAAGGTTGATGTTTGTAGTCGTTGCAGAGGAAAGCTCCTTCTTCGCCTTCTCCGCCGCTTCCTTCAGTCGCTGCATTGCCATCTTGTCGCCGGAAAGGTCAATGCCCTCCTGTTTCTTGAACTCGTCAATCATCCACTGGATTAACTTGTTGTCAAAGTCATCACCGCCAAGATGTGTATCGCCGTTTGTTGCAAGAACCTCGATAACACCATCGCCAATCTCGATGATGGACACATCAAATGTACCGCCGCCAAGGTCATATACCAGAATCTTCTGCTCTTTTTCATTGTCGAGACCATATGCAAGCGCTGCCGCCGTCGGCTCGTTGATAATACGTTTTACGTCAAGACCGGAAATCTTGCCTGCGTCCTTTGTCGCCTGACGCTGTGCGTCGTTAAAGTACGCCGGAACCGTAATTACCGCCTCTGTCACTGTCTCGCCCAGATAGCTCTCTGCATCTGCTTTCAGTTTCTGGAGAATCATTGCAGAAATCTGCTGCGGGGAATATTTCTTTCCATCGATTGTCCTGCCATTGTCCGTACCCATATCCCTCTTGATGGAGGCAATTGTCTTCTCCGCATTCGTAACTGCCTGGCGCTTTGCCGGCTCGCCGACAAGCCGCTCGCCTGTCTTTGTGAATGCCACAACCGAAGGTGTCGTCCTCGCTCCTTCTGTGTTTGCGATAACGGTGGGTTTACCACCTTCCATAACTGCCACACAGCTGTTTGTTGTACCCAAGTCAATACCAATAATTTTTCCCATGATTTTTTCCTCCTAATTATCTATAAAATCTCATTATTTTTTAAACATACGCCTTACTGAACAACCGCCACCATACTATGTCTCACCACACTGTCACGATACGTATAGCCTTTTTGAAGCTCCTGTGCAATAATGCCGGATGAATACTCCTCGCTCTCCACCTGCATCACTGCATTGTGAAGCTCGGGGTTAAACTCACATCCCACTGCCTCAATCGGCTTTACCTCAAGCTTCTCAAGCTCTGCAATCAGCTGCTTATAGACCATGTTCATCCCCTCTGCAAAAGGCTGTTTCATCTCCTCCTCGGAGAGAACTGCCAGTCCTCTCTCGAAATTATCCACAACAGGCAGAATCTTTTCCACAACACTCTTTGCCCCGGTCTCGAACATCGCAGACTTCTCTTTCTCAGAGCGCTTTCTGAAATTGTCAAATTCTGCCATCTGCCGCTTCACTTTGTCTTCAAGCTCATCAATCTTTTCCTGAAGCTTGTTTGCCTTCTCCTTTTTGTCCTTGCCCAAAAACGATTTCTTTTTCTCTTTTTTGTCATCGGGTTCTTCACTGTCCTGCTTTTTCTCTGTATTGTCTTCTTCTGCTGCTGTTACGTCTTTGTCCGGATCGGTATCCTGCGGATTTGCATCCTCTACAATTTGTTCATCCAATTCCTTTTCTTCCACAACCACTCGTTTCCTTTCTAAATTTTTTTACTATATTGGGTCAAGTCTGCCCGCCGTCCTTTTTGTAGATGGTATCGAGCTGGCTTTTCAACGTTTTCAATGTACTGATTACCTTGTCGTAATCCATACGTCTCGGACCAATAATCCCGATGGTGCCCTTCATGCCCTCCTCAAGTTCATAGGTCGCCGTCACGACACTACAGTCCTTCATGGTCTTTACCGGCGTCTCATTGCCGATGTAAACCTGTATGCCCGTTCCGGTTTCGTCTGTGAGGGTGTCCTGCACGAGCTCAGTCAGCATCTGCTTTTCCTCAAAGGTTGTTATCAGTTCGCTCGCCCTCTGGTTATCGGCAAGCTCCGGATATTTAAAGATATTGTTCGCTCCGCTCGTATAAATCTCTACATGCTCACCATCCTTAATGACTGCTGCCACCGCATCCATCACTTCCGAAATAATTCCAGCATGGATGCCTGCCTGCTGCTTGAGGTTCGATATCATTGCCAGGTTGATTTCCTCGATTGGAAGCCCGTTCAGATTCGTGTTTAGCAGGATATTCAGCTTCAGAATCGCCTCGTCGTCAAGCATCTGCTCCACGGAAATCATCTCATTCTTGATGACATTGCCTTCCACGACAATCGTTGTCAAGAGCTGCCTTGTGTCCACCCTGGAAAGCTGTATAAATTTGAGTTTGTTTCCCCTGACCTGCGGAGCCGATATCATTGTGGCATAGTTTGTGTTGGCGGCAAGCATCCTTGCCATCTGCTTGAGCACTGCCTCCATCTTATCCTCGCGGTCAAGGAGCATTTTCTGCATTTCCTTTACCTCCTGCGTTGCCTGGCTGAGCTGCTCCTCCTTCTCAATCATCATCTGATCCACATACAGGCGGTAACCTTTATCGGAAGGAATGCGCCCCGCCGACGTGTGCGGCTGTATGATATATCCCAGTTCTTCAAGATCCGACATCTCATTGCGGATTGTAGCAGAGCTTAGATTTAAGTCCGTATACTTGGAAATGGTTCTGCTTCCTACCGGCTCTCCTGTCTCAAGATAATTGCGGATAATTGCCTGCAAAATCTTTCGCTTTCGCTCGTCTAAATCCAATCTGCCACGCTCCCTTCTTAATTATATGGTATGCCAAATTTCTTATTTTGTTAGCACTCGTTATAATGGAGTGCTAATATTTACATATACTAACTTACTACTTTCAGTTTTTATTGTCAACAATCTTTTTCATTTTATTTATTAATAAATTATAAAACCGTCACTGCCCGTAACAATTTTTTTCAATCGAGTAGGGGAATATCCTTCTCCACTACTCGCGCGCCGGGCGTCCGTCAGCTTGCTGACATTTTTCATCTGGACGCCCGTGTGCATAAAAAAGACACTCGGCCAAACCATGTCCGCCGAATGCCTTCTATAATAAATGTCCTCTATTCATTAACAGGAATATCCCGTTGTCCACACGCCTTAATTTCCTGCACTCTCATAAACCTGCGTCCCCCGGTGGAACACGGCATACGCAATCCACCAGAATACAAAGGCGATACCGCACTCAATGCCAACCACGCCTGCGGATGTGTCCGCCTTCATAAAAAAGCTGGCGGGCAGATACGCCACAAACGCAAACGGTATGACCCATGTAATCAGAAAACGGATTCCTTTTGAGTAAATTTCCGTAGGATATTTCGCAAAATTTGCCATGTCATAGGCAATCTGCAAAAACGGGCCGCTCACTTTCAGCCAGAATGCAAGCGATGCAAAAAACAATTTGATGGACGTATAAATCAATGCCCCCGCAAAGATGGAGACAAAAAACAATGCAATGTGCAGCCCATCCACAATCACAATTCCTTTTGTCAGGGAACGCACCACAAGGATTGTTCCGATCAGCAGCTCCCCAAGCGCGTCAGGCTGCAGCTTCTCCGCGATGACCTGAAAAAAGATGTTCATCGGACGCAGCATGTAACGGTCAAAGTCCCCATTGATGACCAGGCGGTATGCCACAAGCCAGATATTGTCCGTAAACAGATGGTCGATTCCCCGCGGAATCTGCGCAAAACCATAAATAAATATCAGCTGGTCGAGCGTCCATCCCTGTAAGCTCGGAATCTGCTGAAATACCAGATATAGAAAAGCGATTCCCATAACCTGTGTAAAGAAAAATCCAAGCAGTCCAATCAGGAAATCAACCCTCGACTGCATGATTGTCTTTAAAAACTGCGTCACCAGAACCCTGTACAGCCGCAGATATCGTTTTACTGTATTCATATTTCTCCTTTCCGCCGGACAAATGTTTTCGTACTAACCCCCAAGAACAATCAGCCGTTTTGTCACCTGACGCCAGATTAGGCTGCCCGCCACATATAAGAGCACCACCCACGCTGCCTGCCGCAGCATCATAAACGCAAGCGTTTCCCCGGTATATTTTCCCAGATAAATCATGACCGGCGTATAGACCATGGATGAAAACGGCAGAAAGTCAAACACCCTTTGCATTGCGGCAGGAAAGAAACTTATCGGAATCAGCTGCCCTGTCAGGAAGCTCAGCAGTGCGTCCTTCGCCATACGCATCCCAAAAATATAGGTTGTAAAAAAAGCAAGCATTCCAAAACAGAAATCAAACAGCACGTAAATCAGGAAACTCATGATGCAGCTTGTCAGATACAGGAAAATCCCCATAACGGTGACAGGTGCCAGTCCCAGTACCTTTATTTTATAGATTTCCAGCCCAATCCAGATAAAGACGGACGGAACCAGAAACCGGTAAGCCATATTTCCTGAAGCCATGGCAATCAGGCTCAGACGGTAATCTATCGGCTTAATCAGGTTCATCGCAACCGTGCCCTTCACCACATCGTCACTGACCATGGTTGAAATCGATGCCGTGACAATGGATGCCGTGACGTATACCATAAAGACATAGACCACCATTTCTTTCTGCGTCAGCCCGCCAATCACTGCCTTCTCCGAGCTTCCATAGATTGCCATCCACAGATAATAGCTGATGAAGGATCCAAACAGATTCACCAGTATGAACAAGTAGAATGCCCCCTTGTAAGCGAGCTGCCGTTTCAGCTCATTTGCCGCAAACGGCAGATAAATCCGCAAACGCTTTCTCATGCTTTCCCTCCCACGCCATGGTTATAAATTTCCTTTACAATCTCAGCAAGCTCTGTCTCCTGAATCTGTACATCCTTGACCTCGACAACTGCCATGACCGCCGAGAGAATCTGCGGCACCTGCAGCCTATGCTTGTCAAACGTCACGCAGAGCATACTGTTTTCCGGACTGAAGCTCATGGAACACGCAGTCTCCTGCACTCCCAGAATCTCATGCAGGCGGAGCCCTTTTGCCTTCTCCGGCTGTTTTACTTCCATGGAAACCTTTCTCCTGGTTCCATAGGTGTCTTTTAAATCAGCAAGCGAACCGTCATAAATTTTCCTGCCTTCGTCAATAATCATAATGCGGCTGCACAGCTCCTCAATATCACCAATATCATGCGTTGTCAGGATGACGGTTGTCCGGTATTTCTCATTAATCTCCCTGATTGCCTTCCTGATGTTGTCCTTCACGACCAGATCCAGTCCGATTGTGGGCTCGTCCAGATAGAGCACCTTGGGGTTATGCAGGAGCGCCGCACCTAAATCTGCACGCATCCGCTGTCCCAGCGAGAGTGTCCGCACTGGCCTGTCAAAAAAATCCTGCAGCTCCAGTACCCTGTTCAGGAATTCCATCTGCCCGGCGTATTCCGCATCTGACACATTGTAAATTTCTTTTAGGATTGTAAAGGATTCACTCAGCGGCAGATCCCACCACAATTGTGTTCTTTGTCCAAAAACCACACCAATATTTTGTGCATTTTCCTTTCGGTTCCGGCTTGGATTGATGCCCGCAACGGTACAGGTTCCCTTCGTCGGCACCAGAATCCCCGTCATCATCTTAATGGTCGTGGATTTCCCTGCACCATTGCTTCCAATATAACCGACAATTTCACCGGTATCAATCGAAAATGAGATATCGTCCACCGCCGTCTTTATAACCTTTTCTGTGGAAAACAGACCCTTTACTGCCCCGCGCAGTCCCGGATATTTTTTCGGTGCGACAAAATCCTTTGAAATATGGCTGACTTCTATCATTGGAATTCCCTCCTCATCAAACTTGTGTTCTCCATTGTAAGGCATCTTGTAAAAAATGTCAAGTTTATACAATCTATTTCTAGTTTTTTAAGAAGCTCGTTGGTTACCATTCACATAGGACTTGGCGTTTACTGCTAAGTCCGTATAAAACCGTACATGCAACCACCATTGACGGATTCCATCATGTCATTCATATTCTCTGCCATCTTCTCATAGAATGTACAAATGATTCAGAAGGAGACCCCTTTTCAAGATTATGAAAGATTATATTGAAGAAAGAGCGATCAATATTGCTGTCTATATCATCGACAATAACGCCACTGTACGTCAGACTGCCAAGGCGTTCGGCGTAAGCAAATCCACGGTACATAAGGATGTTACCTCAAGGCTTATGCAGGTGAACCCCACTCTTGCCAAACAGGCACGGACAGTGCTGGATGTAAACAAGTCCGAACGGCATATCAGGGGAGGACTTGCCACCCGCGAAAAATACGCACACCAGCATGCCGAAGCCTAAAGCGTTTCGTGAATGCCATAAGGAAAGTGGCAGCTCCTGTCCTTAGCTGCCACTTTCCTTGTAACTGAAATCACATGCCGTTTCTGCCATCATTCTTCCGGCAATCGTCATAAGCCCTTTGTCTGTAGCGCCTATTTTCGGCATCCTGTTGAAATAATCAAACTCCACAACTGCCATGGGGCTTCCATTTCTGTATGCGATAAACTGCACAAGCTCCCTGCACTCCTGAAGTCCATACAGCTTATACGCTTCCTTCTGGTTGTTTTTCAGTTTCTCAATATTTCCAATCTTACACACACCCTGCTGGTCAAACAAATCAAGGTAAGCTCCGTTCAATATAAAGTCCAGCCCCTGAACCGGATTCACATATCTTCCTGCCGTGAGAACCCTGTGCAAATCCGCTCCCTGATAGACTGTCACTCCGTCCACATCGAAATACGTCCTTATTTTTTCCATTGCATCTGGCAATGCCGACACACCGTTTTTATGGAGCGCCAGCACTACTTCCGACATTGCATCTGCCTTCTTGCCCTCACTTGCAATCGCCTTGATTCCGACAATATTGTCAGACTCCCGCTCCGTGACAATGCTACCATGTTTTGCTTCATCATAGATAATAAACCGGTTCTTTCCCTTTGCCTTTGCAATGTAAAGCGCCTTATCTGCCTTTTTGAAAAGGTCTTCAAAACTGTCCCCATCATCTGGAAATTTTGCAACACCACAGGAAGTCGTAACAGGCACACTGTCCACATAGTCCTTGTACGTCCACTGTAGATTTTTGGAAGCCGTCTTTAAAATGCGGCGGAGCATCTCCTCGTCTGAAACACCGTCAAGCACAATCATAAACTCGTCACCACCGAAACGTCCAACCGCACCGCGTGCATCAACTACGCTTCTTATGGTCTCAGATAGTCTCGAGAGCACCTCGTCACCAAAAAGATGCCCATAGGTGTCATTTACCTTCTTAAAATCATCCACATCCATAATGGCAAGATACAGGCTTTTGCCTTCGAGGGTTTTCTCGACTGCATACTCATGTATCGCCCGTTTATTCCAGATTCCTGTTCCCGGGTCAAAGGCATTGTCCGTAAGGTAATAGCTTTTATGCTCCCGTTTATTGCCGGTATGGATGATAACACCTATCGACATTACACGCACGCTGTTATCATAGAGGGAGCTTCCCCGAAATGTGAGGCATCCCTCCGCGCCATCTATAAGAAGCCCTGCCTCAAAAACAGTGCTGAACCTGTCCATTCCCTTTTTCAGGAAATCAAACAAAACCTGAAATTCTCCCTTACTCTTTCCACTAAATTCGTCTGACGCAATAATTTCATGGTATTTCTCGTCAAGCCTGCATGTCAGAACCGGGATGCTCACAAGATTCTCATATTTATAAATTTTAAGTTCATCTGTCTCATATGCATACTCAAAAAACATATTTTCTGACAGTCCCATAAATTCCCGGTATTTTTTTATAATATTGGTATATATAATGTACTTATCCTTCAGCTCCATAAAACTGTAGAACTCAAAATCAACAGATGCAAAACCATCATAGTAATTTCCATTCTGCCACATCTCAACATACAACAGCTTGTATTGGTTCTCCGCATTTTTCATGCGCAGAATCAAACACTCCCGCTCCTGTGTCAACGTGCCCGCGACATCGAAAAATCCTGCCACATCATCGGGATGAAGCAGTTCCGGCAGTGAATAGCACGAATTTTTTCCGACAAAATGATAAAATGCCTCGTCACCGTTAGCAAACGCATACCCCTCCTTCAAGGATGCCCTTCCAAAGTATGCGACATATTTTCCTGGCGCCGTTTTGTACTCTGTAACACTTCTTTTATCCATATCACATTTTCCCATTATCCCTTAAGATTACAGGCTTTCTATCGCCCCATATTATTATGCGGTGCTATGTTCTTTCTATACCACCCTGCGCACGCATAAAATTTCCCGGTAAAGTGCATTGCTGATTTTTATTCCGGTCTTTGCCGAACTGGCATGGACAATCTTTCCGTTTCCTATGTAAATTGCCACATGTCCCGGATAACATATAATGTCCCCCGGTTCTGCATCCGCATAGCTCACTTCCCTGCCGGCACTTCTCTGTGAGGTGGAGCTGCGGGGAAGGCTGTAGCCAAACGACTTATAAACCGACTGCGTAAAACCGGAACAGTCCGCGCCGTTTGTCAGGCTTGTACCCCCTGCCACATACGGATTTCCCACAAACCCGCAGGCAAATACTGCGACTTCTTTTCCTTTTGCGCCTCCCTTTGCCGCCATAATGGCGTCCTTATTGACGGATGCCGTTCCGGCAGCCGGGGGTGTCGTGTTGCTGGCGGTACTGCTGTTATTATTCTTGTTGCTGTTGTTCTTCTTCGCCTCTTCTTCCCTGCGTCTGCGTTCTTCCTCCGCTTTCTTGCGCGCTGCCTCCTCTGCTGCCTTTCGCTCCGCTTCCTCAATCTGCTTTATCTGGGCATTTCTCTGTTTAATCTGCGACTTGTACACCTCTGCCTGCTGTTTTGCCTTGCTAATCTGCACAGCGTAGTCGGCACTGATTGTTTCCAGTTCAGCCCGTGCCTCCTCCACGCTGTCCATTTCCTCCTGGAGCCCTTCCTGCGCCGCCTCCAGCTCCGATTCTTCTATTTCCAGGTTTTCTTTTAAGTCCTCGACATTCTGCCTTGCAATCTGATAGTTTGTGAACATTTTGCGGTCATACTCCTGCATCTTCTCCACGTAATCCGCTTTATTCAGCATATCCTCCATGGAGGACGCGTTAAAAATAATGTCAAGAAACGAAGTCTGCCCGCTCTCATACATCGCCTTTACCCGGACTTTCATGGACTCGTACTGCTCCCGCTCCACCCGCTGCGCCTCCGCAAGGTCAAGCCTCGCCTGCTCAATCTGGGCTTTCTTTGCCTCGATTTCTTCCTCCAGAAGGCTGATGCTCGCCATAATCTGGGCAATGTCATTACTCAGCGCCGTTATTTCCGCATCAATCCCCTCCTGTTCCTCCGCAAGCTCATTCATTCGGTCATTCACGTCATCCAGCTTGTCCTGGTCATCTTCATTTTGTTGTTTCAAGTCATCCTTTTTTGCAGCCTGTACCTGGTAAAACTCATGGGTACTCCCAATATCATATGTGGTAAAAAGTACTGCCGCACAAAGACAGGCTGCCGCCAGACGTCTGTATCGTTTTTTCATGCGTATTTTCCCCTTTTCACAAACACTTTTTATCTGCGGAAAATGTACTAGAGCGTGTTATTCCGCTGCCTGTGTGGTCTCCTCCTCGACATCTATGATTTCCAGCAGCCGCCCAATCACTTTCTCCTGTACGATTGACATTCTGTATGTCGCATATCCTACCTCGTCAATCAGTTCACTGCCCGATGCATAGCCATACTCTGCTGCTTCACCATCCGCCTGCTCATGAATCAGTTCATCCGTAATCTCTATGCCTTCGGCCCTTGCTGCCGCTTCCATCACAAGATACTGCCTTACCACTTCCGTACACATCTCATCGAGCTGTTCATTATACTGTTCCATCGTCATCCCATAAGCGCCTGCCACAAAATCCTCAAGCCCTATGCCATACATGGACTGCGCCAGGGAATTCATATAATGATTGTAATTCTGTGCCTCCTCCTCAACAAGGTAGTCCGGCATCGACTGGATCTCGCTTTCCTCCACGAGCTTCTGCACAATGGCATTTTGGGAATTTGCCGCAAACGTTTCCGCAGCCCGCTCCTCTACGGCCTTCTTCCCGGCTTCCCAGACTTCCTCCTTCGTCTGGTAAGCAAGTCCCATCTCTTTCATCTCCGCTTCTGTCACAGTCGCGTACTCGGCAGAGCCCTGAATGCTGTTGACCGTAACGGTAAACACGACCTCCTGTCCCGCAAGGTCAGGATTCTGCGTATAATTTTCCGGAAACGTCAGATTTAAGTCAACCGTCTCACCGGGCATCACGCCAACCAGCCCGTCCTCAAAGCCGGGAATAAAGGAACCTGTTCCGATTCCAAGCTTATAGCCGGAACCCGATCCTCCCTCAAAAGCTTCCCCGTCTTTCTTGCCGACAAAGTCAATGTCAGCGACATCGCCTTCCCGAACCGCCCTGCCCGTTATATTTCCTACAAGGAGGGAACTGTTGATATAGCTCTCAATGGCAGTATCATCCACCGCGGGCTTTACCGCGCTTACTTTTAAATTTTTATAGTCAGCAAGCGTAACATACTTCTCAATGTCAAGATCCTGAAATCCCACATAGTCCGGTCTGTCACTTACCTTCTCTGTCTCCGTCTCTGTCGGCGGTTCACCGTCCGTATCTTCCTCCGACAAAGCTGTATCTGCCGTCTCTGTCTCCGTCTGCGATGTCTGCTCCTGCCCTGTCTTTTTGTCCCCACAGGCACACAAGCCAAGCACCATCATTCCTGTCATACATATCAGCACGAACTTCTTTTTCATACTTCCTAATCCTTCCCTATTTTGGTAGTGTCAAGTTTGCTACCCT
>DKUL01000009.1:0-468 GCA_002490665.1 Lachnospiraceae bacterium UBA7205
TAACATTTCGTATTGAAAAAAAGAACGTTTTATGCTAATCTATTATAATATTACAAAAATGTCGGTATACAGAACTACTCATAATGATATCTTTTGTATGATGGATAACAAACCATTATTCAAAACCAACAATACCAAAGATAAATGGAGGAGGATATACTATGAAATCAGCAAAAAATACCAGCCATGAAAAGATTGACACAATGCGGATGAAAGACATTATCTCACAGCTCACTGATATAATCTATCTTCTATGTAACGCCAAAAAAAGCAATATTTCCATCATTCTAGATCATTTTACCAATATCACAGAGGACGAACGAAACAGTCTCAATATATTTTTCCCACAAGATACTGATATTTAATACCTGAATACTATCGGCAGTTCTATGTCAGGAACTGCTAAGAAATAACTTTTTATTTAGTGCCCATGTGTAGAAAAAACCGCAGATTTCAATTGAAATCTGC
>DKUL01000009.1:769-20119 GCA_002490665.1 Lachnospiraceae bacterium UBA7205
CGCAGATTTCAATTGAAATCTGCGGCAACTCTGACTGACATTAATATAAACCAATACCTGATGCATATCCGTCAATAACATAATATGCCATGTTTTCATCAAGCTTAATATATACCTCAATATTCTTAATGGAATCTGCATTATGACCCTCTGCAACGTATGCTGCCTTTACCCTGTCAATCAAACCATTCATTGTCAGGTCTTCTCTGCCGCCAATCTGCAAAACAATCTTCTCAGAAGCTGGTGCCTTTACTGTCTTTGTCTCTTTCTTTGCTGCTGCCGTCTTTGTCTCCTTCTTCGCTGCCGTCTTTGTCTCTTTTGCCGTTTCCTTCTTCGCGGCCGTCTCTGCCTTTGCCTCTTTTACAGCTTCCTTCTTTGCTGTTACAGGCTCCTCTGCCTTTGTCTCTTCCACTGCCTTTGCGGAAACTGCCTCATCAGCTGTTAACTCTGCCGCTTTTACTTCGGGCTTCTTATCAGCTGTTGTCTTTGCCGCACTGACTGTTTTCTTTTCTACCTGTTTCTTGGCTGTTGTTTTCTTTTCTACTGCTTTTCTCACTTCTAACCTCTCCTGCTCTAAATCCTCTAATTTTATTTGTCCTAGAACCAAGTTCCCTGATGCTGCTTTTTTGTCCGGATTTTGTGTTCCGGTCTCTTCGTCTGATGCAGAACCAGCCTTGGCCTTAGTAACGCTTTTGCGTTTTGAACTACTAGTAACTTTCATAATGCACTCCTCCCCTTACGCCCATACTCAAAAACAAAAAATACAGACCCAGAAATAATGCATATTTTCATGCACTAATAGAATAGCACATAACTTATATTATTTCAATTTATTTATTCAATTTTTATGAATAAATTTTATTTTTCTCGTTTTTTCACCCCCGTTTATTGATAAAATGTGACAAACAAAATTACACTTCGATGCCATGACGTTTCGTATATTTATCCCCGCGACTGTGCATACTAGTACAAAGGAGGCGATTATATGGGTAATAAATTCATTGATGGCATCGCATTGACCATTGCAATTATTGGTGCCGTAAACTGGGGACTCATTGGTTTTTTTGATTTTAATCTTGTTGCCACCATCTTCGGCAGCATGACCTGGCTCTCCAGAATCATTTATGCATTAGTAGGCGTATGCGGTTTATATCTGGTATGTTTCTACATGAGGCTTGATAACTCTGCAACAGAAGCGTAGCCGTTGCGCACAAAGCACCACGCAGAGACGTATCCGTCCTGGTAGCAGGCTCTTCATACGTCTCTGCGCGTTTGCGTATCACCGGTTATAAAATATCTGTGTAATCGGGGAATCCTTGTCCAGAATCACAGTCTTGTTCCCGCCTTTGACGGAGTTCTTTAGCGCGTCAAGACTTCTTGTAAAACTGTAAAAGTCTGCTTTCATGTCACCATCATACGCAGCCGCAATTTCTTTCATGTACGCAGCCTCGCCTTCCGCTTTCAAAATTTCTGCGTCTTTTTCCGCCTCGGAAAGCATGAGCGCTGTTTCCTTGTCTGTGCTGTTGCGAATTTTCTGGGCATCTGAATTTCCTTCCGCCGTGTATGTAGCCGCAATATTCTCACGCTCTGAAATCATCCTCTCAAACACTGCATTCTTGTTATCCTCCGGCAGGTCAAGCAGCTTGATTTCTATCGTCGTAATTTCTATGCCATACTGATTGATTCCAGATACATTTTCCATAATCAGGTTCGTCAGTTTCTGCCCTCTCGCCGCAATAATGTCCGACTGTGTCATGCTGCTGATTACATTCTTAATTGAGTTGTAAACGGTTACATTGATTCTGCCCTCGGCATTCTGTTCAGACGTGTTCAGCGTCTGGGCAAACGTCCGGGGGTCTGTGACATGCCACAGCACAAAACTGTCGACTATCATGGATTTCTTATCCTGTGTAATGACATCCGATTTCGCAATGTCATACAAGAGAAGTTCTTTCGTCACCGTGTCCTTTTCCTGTATAAATGGTATCTTAAAATATAATCCCGAGTCTGAAATGACACGCTCAATCCTTCCAAACTGGCGCACCAGTCCATACTGGTTTTCCCTGATAACAAACGCGGAATTAGCCAGTACGACCAGTGCTGCAACAACAACAAGAATTCCAAATGCCTTTCCAAGTTTTTTCTTCATATCAGTCTTCCTCCTGTGCAGTCTCGTCCGAAGGAGCTTCGGCATGATTATCTGTTATGTCCTCTAATTGCAGTTCATCCAGGTATAACGTCTTGTTCAGGTTCCCGCTTCCATCATCTATGATAAGCTTTACGCCGGGAAGCACTTCCTCCATGGCCTCATAGAACATTCTCTGTTTTGTCAGAAGCGGGTTCTTCTCATATTCGGCAAACATCTCGTTAAATCTTGCTGCCTGTGCAATACCTTCGTTTACTCTTTCCTGTTTGGCAGCCTCCGCATCCTGCGTGATGCGGTCAGCCTTTGCACTCGCCTCCGGAATCTTTTCATTCCTGTATTTGTTGGCATTATTAATCGCCGTCTCCTTTCCCTGCTTTGCAGTCTCGACGGCCTTAAATGCCTCTATAACCGCCTCAGTCGGCGGCTCTGCGTCCTGCATGGATATATTGACAAGCATCAGTCCGATATCCTGTTCCTCGAGCTTCTCAATGATCATTTCCTTTATCTCTGCCTGAATCTTGCTTTTACCGGTAGTAATGACATCATCAACCGCATAGTTGCTGATAATATTTCGGATACAGGACTGTGCAATATTTTTCAGTATTTGTTGTGGCTGCTTTGAATGATATAGATACTTCACAGGATCAGATACCTTGTACTCCACATAAAAGTCAACATTTACGAAGTTGAAATCAGACGTAATCATGAGCGATTCATCATCTATCTGTTCCTGGCTTGCATTCTCATCACTGCCCGACCGGTAGCCAATGGGAAAGCCCAGTATGGTCGTGTTTACTTTCGTGACTCTCTGTACAAACGGTATCTTAAAATGAAGACCCGAAGTGACCACACTTCCCGCATTGCCAAACGTTGTCACCACGCCCTGTTCCTGCTCCCCAATGGAGTATACTGACCCGAACGCCAATACCGCCAGAACCAGCAGCGCGGCTATCACCGCCGCCAGCCTTCCTATGGAATTGCCCCCACCGCCCTTCGCAGTCTTATTTTGATTGTTGTTTTCCTCATTCCCTGAACTGTTTCCGGGATGAAATTCTCTAAAGTTTTGTGCCATTTTTGTTTTCTCCTAGTATTTTCTATTATTTCTGTCCATGGAACTGTTCAGAAATCACTTGTGACAAGCAATTTATTAACAGTTCCTTAGTATCTCCAGCAGATAATCCCACATCCTGGATGCGGACGATATGCTTAACCGTTCTTCCGTGGTATGAATATCAAAGATGTCCGGTCCGAACGATACGCAGTCGAGTCCCGGAATCTTTGCAATCATGATACCGCACTCAAGTCCGGCGTGGAGCGCTTCTACCTTCACATCCTTTCCAAACATCTCCTTATATATCCTTACCATGTCCGCCCTCAGCTTTGAGTCGGGGTCAAACTGCCATCCCGGATATTCCCCATGTGTCTCTGTGTAGCCCCCAAAAACTTTTGCCAGGACATCTACCTGCAGCCCAACCTTATGCTTAGCAGTCTCAATCGCGCTTCTGATGGCGCTGCTTGCAACAACCTCGTTATCAAATGTCTTTAAAATGCCGACATTCAGGGACGTTTCCACCAGCCCGTCTATATCTGCACTCATTGCCATCACGCCATTCGGCAGCAGTACCAAAAATGACAAAATATTTTCTGTGCTGCCATTGTCAAAGACAGATGACAAGGTTGTCCGGACTTCCTCACACCTGATAAATAAATTCTTTTCCTTGGACCTTTTTTCATTCTTTTCTTCTTTTTCGATTCTGTTTAATTCACAGACGAATGCATCCTTCTGCCCCTCCGGCAGGCATACAACGGCAGACGCTTCACGCGGAATGGCATTGTCCTTCTCACCCCCGCATATTTCCACAAGCCGAAACGGTATTTTCTGCCATATCTGCTGTAACGTGACTGCCAGCAATTTTATGGCATTCGTATGCTCCTTGTTGATTTCCGTTCCTGAATGTCCTCCCAGCAGGCCGCCTGCACATACCTTTAGGAATATTCCATCCAAATCAGTTTCCCTTGTAACAGGGATATGGCAGTCCATCCGCATACCGCCCGCGCAGCTTGTCAGAAGGATTCCTTCCTCCTCTGAGTCAATATTCAGCATTCTCTTTGCCTTTAACATGGACAAGTCAATCGCCGTGGCGCCCTCCATTCCCACCTCCTCGTCTGTCGTAATCACCGCTTCTATGCGCGGATGGGCAATGTCCTCCGAATCCAGCACCGCAAGGATATATGCCACCGCAATGCCGTCATCCCCGCCAAGGCTGGTTCCCTCGGCAAATATGAAATCCCCCTCCGTCTTTATCCGAAGCGGGTCTTTTTCCAGATTGATATCACAGTCATTTTTTTTGACTGCAACCATATCCATATGCCCTTGCAGAATAATCGGCTCAGCAGACTCATAACCGGCTGTAGCTTCCTTAATGATGATGACATTATTGCTCGCATCCCTTATGTGAAACAATCCCCTGTCCTTTGCAAAACTGGCAAGATAACTGCTTATCCCGTCCAGGTTACCTGACCCATGTGGTATATTACATATTTGCTCAAAATAGTAGTATACTTTTTTTGGTTCCAACTGCCCTAAAACGCTCATACTTATTCCCTCTTTTTCTATCTTCCAAGCCTGATGATTTCCGGTTCCCAAAAAACTCTTTCGAACCATATCCTATCAAATTCGAAGATGAATCATTTTTTAAGCTGCTTCCACAAGTAAATATATCAGACATTTCCAATATGGTAAACTTGTTTGTCAAAGTATTTACAAAGTTTTAATACTATAGTATGCCCAAATCAAGCAGGGCAGATTCATCTTCCCCACCCATGCGCCGGGCGTCCGTCAGCTTGCTGACATATTTCGCCCGAACGCCCATGTGCATAAAAAATGATTGTCCGCACAAAATCATTTCATGCAGACAACCACTTTATTCATCAATCGTTTTTCATTTTATTGCCTGTTAAGCACTCTTCTTTGCAAGCTCTGCAAGCGTCTTGAAACCTTCCGCATCATTCACTGCCATCTCAGCAAGCATCTTTCTGTTAATGTCAACGCCGGCAACCTTTAATCCATGCATCATCTTGCTATATGACAATCCATTCAGTCTCGCCGCTGCGTTGATACGCGCAATCCAGAGACGTCTAAACTGGCGCTTTCTTTCCTTTCTTCCGGCATAAGATGAAGCCAGTGCCCTCATTACGGACTGTTTTGCCACTCTGTACTGCTTTGACCTTGCTCCCCTGTAGCCCTTTGCAAGCTTCAATACCCTGTTATGTTTCTTCTTTGCGTTCAAACCGCCTTTAATTCTTGCCATTTCTAAATCCTCCTAACAAATCATTCCTTATAAGTATGGTAAAATCTTCTTCATATTCTTAACATTGGTTGCATCTGTGATTGCAGCCTTTCTAAGATTTCTCTTTCTCTTTGCCGTCTTCTTTGTTAAGATATGGCTTTTATAAGCTTTCGCTCTCTTTAACTTACCTGTTCCTGTTACTTTAAAGCGCTTTGCAGCTGCTCTGCTGGTTTTCATTTTTGGCATAACTATTTCCTCCTAAACTTCTTAATAATTCTGTGCAGCCATCGGATACTGTCACCCAGTACTGTGACTGCCGTACATCTATCTTTTAACTGACATAAGCTGTTATACTGGTGGTTCAAAAGACTGACCACTCAATAACTGCTTATCGTTTTTCAGCTAAAAACATTGTCATGCTTCTGCCTTCTACCTTCGGCTCCTTCTCGACTACGGCTATATCATTTAAGCTCTCGCCAAAATCCACAAGGATATGTCTGCTGTTTTGCATATGAGCCATCTCACGACCCCTAAAACGTAATGTCACCTTTACCTTGTCACCTTTTGAGAGGAATTTGCGAGCAGCATTTATTTTAGTGTTTAAGTCATTAGTGTCAATATTGGGAGATAAACGAATCTCTTTTACGTCGATTACCTTCTGCTTTTTCTTGGCTTCCTTCTCTTTTCTTGTCTGTTCATACTTGAACTTACCATAATCAACAATCTTACACACAGGCGGCTTTGCCGTCGGCGCTATCTTTACAAGGTCAACGCCTGCCTCCTCTGCCAGTCTCATCGCTTCCCTGGGTGACATAATGCCGAGCTGCTCACCGTCCTCACCGATAACACGCACCTCTCTGTCCCTGATTTGTTCGTTAATCATTAAATCGCTAATAACCTTACACCTCCATAAAAAATATCATAAGAAAATATGAATCTGCGTATAACAACGCAAAAAGTGGATAACCGCAGGATTATCCACTTAATTTTTTATATCCTTACCCAATATCCGCATGCGGACAGTATAATAGACATAATTAAAACTATTAACACCTGTAAGCCTGATTGCCACAGGGTGAGAGTGGATGCTCTGCTTTCCTGTATTTGTCTGAATTGCCTCAAACAATAACACTTTATCACAGGTTCCACCCTATGTCAATAATTTTTTATTATTTTTCCTTAAATGTCGCACAAAGTGTCTCACCGCTTGTCCCTGCGTGATTTCCCTTGATGTCAACATGCTCTGCGCTGCACCTGTAATCTGTATTGTACACGCATTTCACTGCCTCGCAGTCTATGCTAATCGTCTGGCTCGGATGGGATACGGAACTTGTGAAACTGTCACCGTTTCTCTTATGGAAACTCTCACAGCAGGTATCGTCGCAGTCACAGGAATGCTTTCCGCCTACCATGATATCGCCCTTGCAGCAGCAATGGTCTTTGTTATAGGTACAATTGGATACTCCACAGGTTAAATCAGTCATAGCTACCTCCTAAATTTAATCACAGCATTAATTCATTCACTTGAATTGTTACCCTGAATGAACTTATAGACAGTATGCCCTGCTTCCGCCTGCCCTATTCCTTATTTTAAATGAATTATTTTTCTTCTGACGGCATCTCCGGACGGATTGTCTTGTTTTTGATTTCCTCCGTGATATCCGCGATAAAGCTGTCAAGGGACTTTGCACCCTCATCACCCGCAAAACGGCTTCTGACAGACACCGTGTTATCTGCTTCCTCCTGCTGCCCGACCACAAGCATGTATGGGAGTTTATCCAGCCTTGCCTCGCGAATCTTAAATCCAATTTTCTCAGAGCGGCTGTCAACTGTCGCATCGATGCCTGCCTTTTTGAGCGCCTTGCACACGCTCTGTGCATACTCCTCATACTTGTCGGAAATCGGAAGGACGCGCACCTGCTCGGCGCAGAGCCATGTCGGGAACTTTCCGGCGTATTTTTCAATCAGCCATGCGAGCGTGCGCTCATAGCAGCCCATGGAGGTTCTGTGAATGATATATGGACGCACCTTGTCGCCATTCTGGTCTATATAGTACATGTCAAACTGTTCTGCAAGCAGTGCGTCCCACTGTACTGTAATCATGGTATCTTCCTTGCCGTACACATTCTTTGCGTTGATATCCACCTTCGGGCCATAGAATGCCGCTTCGCCGACATCTTCCACAAACGGGATGCCAAGCTCTGTCAGAATGTCTCTGATATGCTGCTCTGTCTCGTTCCATACTTCCGGCTCGCCGATATATTTTTCCTTGTTCTCCGGATCCCACTTTGACAGATGATAGGTCACATCCTCATTGACTCCCAGTGTTTCCAGGCAATATTTTGCAAGTGCAAGACAGCCTTTAAACTCCTCCACCATCTGGTCTGGCCTGACAATCAGGTGTCCCTCGGAAATGGTAAACTGGCGCACCCTTGTCAGCCCATGCATTTCCCCGGAATCCTCATTTCTGAAAAGCGTGGAGGTCTCGCTGTATCTGCACGGAAGGTCGCGGTATGATTTCTGGGAATTTTTGTATACATAGTACTGGAATGGGCAGGTCATCGGACGAAGCGCATACACTTCCTTGTCCTTCTCCTCATCGCCGAACACAAACATGCCCTCCTTATAGTGATCCCAGTGCCCTGAAATTTTGTACAAATCCGATTTCGCCATGAGTGGCGTCCTCGTTCTCATATAGCCCCACTCATTGTCCTCCAGATCCTCTATCCACCGCTGGAGCTTCATAATCATCTTCGTTCCCTTGGGTGTAAATAGCGGAAGCCCCTGTCCGATCACATCCACTGTGGTAAACAGTTCCATCTCGCGTCCGAGACGGTTGTGGTCGCGGCGTTTTGCATCCTCCATCCGCTCCAGATGCTCTGCGAGGTCTTCTTTTTTATTGTAAGCCGTTCCATAGATGCGCTGCAGGCGCGCCTTGTTGGAATCTCCTCTCCAATATGCCATGGAGGAGGATGTGAGCTTGAATGCCTTCACACCTTTCGTACTCATCAAATGCGGTCCTGCACACAAATCAACGAAACCGCCCTGGTCATAAAAGCTAATCTCGGCATCCTCCGGCAAATCCTGTATCAGTTCTACCTTGAACGGTTCGCCCTTTTCTTCCATATATCTGACTGCCTCTGCCCTTGGAAGCGTGAAACGTGTGATTTCATGACCTTCCTTGATGATTTTTTTCATCTCCGCCTCGATTTTGTCCAAATCCTCCCTGGAAAACGGTTCAGAATCAAAATCATAATAAAATCCATCATCGATGGCGGGTCCGATTGTCACTTTTGCGTCTGGGAACAGGCGCTTTACCGCCTCGGCAAGCACATGGGATGCCGTGTGCCGGATGACATAGAGCGCCTTGGGATCCGTCGCCGTGATGATGTTGAGCGCGCAGTCGCCCGCTATCTCTGTCCTTAAATCCACCATCTCGCCGTTTATTTCGCCCGCACAAGCCACGCGTGCAAGTCCTTCGCTGATGTCCTTTGCGATGTCGATAACCGATTTTGCCTCACTGTACTCTTTTACAGAGCCGTCTTTTAATGTTATCCTCATGTTTCTCTCTCCTTTTTCATATCTCATTGCTTATTGAACGTCTTTGCGTGCGCCGACCATCATGTCGTCCGCCTTATTCCCGCAGCCGTTTTTGGAACCGATTGTGTTGTTGCTCAGCACGGATATCCTGCCGCTTTTCACTGGTGACAATAAGAATCCAATCAGGATTCCCACCACAAGGCACAATGCCGGTAACAGGTACGCTTTGTAATTTGTCTTGATTTCTTCCATAATGATACTCTCCTTTACTCATCATCATTAAATGTTTCTGGACATTATACTCACATCTGCCAGTCAGTCTTTTCGGTCTGCAGTATGATTGCATAATTCAGCTGAATATAGTTCCTTCACCGGAAACGTAACTTTAACCAGACCTATCGAAGTAAACTGACCACTCATTTTCTCAAATGCCCGCAATATGATATCACTTGCCTGAAAGAAGGCTTCCTTTTCATCTTCCCCCGTAAGCGCTATCGTACAATGCGGCACCCATCTGTCCGGTTCATACCATTCCCATCCATTTGTATCAAAGCCTTTCAGGTGTTCATGCAAGTCTCTGTGAAACTGATACATACGGCTGTTCATGACTGGTGATACAAATATCGTTTTCGTGTCATTAAACATTCCTACCGAACCAATATATGCAGGCATTATTTTATGGTTCCGTGCAAAACTTTCCAGCCGCTCTATGCATAGTGTTTCGTCCACATCATTAAAACATGCCAACGTCAGATGCGGCCTGGTTTTCCATTCCAAGAACTTTGTGCTGATTTTCCTGTCGGCAATCATCTTAGCCAGCGCAAAAAGCTTGTTTTCCGTCTCCTTATCATAGTACAATTCAATCGCATACTGCATTTTCACCCTCCTTTACATGGGGCTGCGCAATCGAGCAGGGAAGATTCTTCTCCCCTACTCGCGCGCCGCTTTAGTGGCATGTTTCCTCTGCGTCGGCGTGTGCATAAAAAAGCCCCATGCACTACAGTTATGTAATGCATGGGACGTATCAACGCGGTTCCACCCTGCTTGCCTGTCTCAGTCAGCTGAAAACAGACCGCTCATTGATTATAACGGAATCACCGGACTGGATTGGAGTCACTCCGAGGTAGTTTTCAGGTATCTCCTGCAAGAGCGCTTTCAGCACAGACGGCGCTCCTCTCTGATGCATTGCAATATCTTACTCGTCTCATCATCGATTTGTGTGATTTATTTGATAATACTATATTATCCCGAAAAAATGGTTTTGTAAAGAGCTATTTTTAAAAGTCCTTTTCCATCTATTTGTTTTTGCCGCAGCACTTTTTATACTTTTTGCCGCTTCCGCACGGACAGGGATCATTCGGGTAGATTTTGGTCTCTTTGACAACTGTTGTCGAGGACTTCTGCTCTTTATAAAGTGCCTTTTTGGTCTCCTCGTCAAAGACTGCGTTCCACTCCTCAAGGTTGTACAGCCAGTCTGCCTCTGCTGCCACCATGTTCTTGTAAAGGCGTGTCTTGTCAAATCCGAGACTTACCTCCGTGTCCTCGTTCATCTCCTCAATCGGATTCTCCGTCTTCAAGCTCTCGTTGATGCCATCGAGGAATCCTGTCATTGTCATGATGTCAACATTATATTTTTCTGCCAGCCCCTTTACCGTCCCTCTCACTTCCTCATCAGGATTTGTCAAAAGCTGCTGGTAAATTTCTTTTTCTTTCTGGAAATAATCAATCCAAAGCTTTTGGAGCGTATTCTTATCGGTCTGTTCGTTGTATGCCATTCCCCTCCACTGATCTAATAATGTCTTTTCTTCTGCCATGATCTCTTACACCCTTTCGTCCTTTAACTCATATTTTTAGATATTTCTGTATGTCATGAAACCTGCGGAATATCATCGCAATAATGCTGCCTGTCTGATACAGACAGTAACAGTATATACTAATCTTCGCAGAAAGTCAAAGGGTTACTGTTCACTGTTACTTGCTTTTTTCCTGTTAAAAAGCTATAATCACTTTTATATCAAATTATTTACAGAAAGGTCTGGTATCTGAATTATGAAAAAAACTCCGAAACAGCTCATTGCCATTGCCGCACTGGCTGCCATTGTCCTTTTCATCGCTGCGTTTGTAATTTCTGCCTTCACGGCAGATCCAGGCGAATCCGGAAACCGGTTTATGGCACTTTTGTTCGGCATCATTGCCATTCCGCTGCTGGCATGGATTCTGTTGTTCTGTATTGGAAGGATGCAGAATAAGCACACCATCGCCGAAATTTTCCCGGAAGATGCTGGTGCGAATTTTCCTGACAATTTACCTGACAAAAAAAATAGCGAAAAATTATAGTGGACATCCGGCAGATATCATGCTATAATTTCCCTGCTGAAAAACATCTATTGATAACAACTTGATACAGACAGTTCGAAACCATCCTGTCTATAAACAAAACTATGGATTTTATGTGATAATGAAAATGCTGCAGGCACACATTTTGTGCCGTTGTGTTTTTGATGTAAAATTCGGGGCTTTGTGCTCCTTTTTGTTTGTGCGCAATGATGGAATCCGCTGTTGGCGGGTTCTTTTTTATGCGCATGGACACCCGGCGCGTATAGGGGAATATGAATCGTCCCTGCTCTGCCGCGTACAGGCATGAAAAATGATACTGCGAAAAAATTGTCACCTGAAAGGAGACTGTAGAAAGGCATGGTCATTATATGGAAAATGTTTCACTGACGAGATATTCTGAAATAACAGAAAAAAACAAGCGGGAAATCGTGCTGCTGCGCGGCTCGGGCTGTAAGTGGCGGCGCTGCAGCTTCTGCGATTACCACCTTGATTTTAGCCCCGACGAGGACAGCAATTATGCGCTGAACCAGGAAGTGCTCCGGCATGTCACAGGAAAATACAAACGGCTGGAAGTCATCAATTCGGGAAGCTTTGTCGATTTGGATGCACGGACTTTACGGCTTATCATGGACATCTGCATGCAAAAAGCGATAACGGAAATTCATTTTGAATGCCACTGGATGCACCGGAACGACGTGCCGCAACTGCGCAGTACTTTTGCCGCCCATGGAATCCATGCCAATATAAAAATCGGCGTGGAAACCTTTGACACGATATATCGTGAAACAATACTGCATAAGGGGATTGATGAGTCGTCTCCGGAAAAAATCGCAGCGGGCTTTGATGAAGTCTGCCTGCTGTTTGGACTGGAAGGTCAGACCGCAGCTTCCATGCGGCATGATATTGAGACGGGGCTTGTAAATTTCAGGCGGGTCTGCGTCAACATCATGGTCGAAAATACCACAAAAATAAAACCCTGCCCGGCTGTTATCGAAGTCTTTATGAATACGCTTTATCCGTTGTATCGCGATAATGAACGAATTGATATCCTGCTTGAAAACACGGATTTTGGTGTCGGGTAGGTATTTCTACATGGAAATTTTTTGTAAAGGGGGATTCTTATGAGCAACGAATTTTTATTAATTTTCAGTCTGGTTCTGATTTATGTAAGTGTCGTGCTTTTTTACCGTTTTCTGGGGAAATCGGGTCTCTATTGCTGGACGGTGCTTGCGACGATTGCCGCAAATATTGAGGTGCTGATTGTCGTGAATGCCTTTGGCATGGAACAGACACTCGGCAATATTTTATTTGCCTCCACGTTTCTGGTCACTGACATTTTAAGTGAGACAGAGGGAAGGCGCGCTGCCAACAAGGCCGTCCTGATTGGCATACTGACTTCATGCGCCTTTATCCTGATTTCACAGTCATGGATGCTTTACACACCGAACGACAGCGACTGGGCTTCGCCGGCAATTGCCTCGGTTTTTTCCAACACACCGCGTCTGATGCTCAGCAGCATCATTGTCTATGCAGTCGTGCAGGCATTTGATGTCTTTGCATACCATGCAATCTGGGCAAAAACCACCAGACTATGCAAGGATTCCAAAAAGTTCCTGTGGCTGCGCAACAACGGCTCCACACTCGTTTCACAGTTCTTCAACACCTTTTTGTACACGTTTGCTGCTTTCTGGGGCGTTTATGAGTTCAGGACCCTGATGAACATTGTCCTCTCAAGCTATGTCATCTTTATCTTTACAAGCCTGCTGGACACTCCGGCTGTCTATATGGCAAGAAAACTGTCTCCTGCCGTGAGAAAAGACAATGCGGAACCAAACCGGAATGCGGCTTAAAGATTCTGCAGTTTCCGATTCAGTTTGGTATAAATCCACTCCGTCATCCATGGTTCCGTACACGCCTTTAATGCGTCATCCAGCGGAAACCATTTCACGCCGCTGTTCTCATCGGGCTTGATGCTAAGCGCTTCCTGCTCATCTGCCTCCAGCAGATATGTCACATTCAGGTGGAGGTGTGACGGCACATAGACGCCATGCTTGACATGTCCGTCCACGGTCAGTATTTCAATGGAAAAAATCTTATCGGAAACCGTCGTGATATTCTTTACGCCGGTTTCCTCCATCGCCTCCCTCCTTGCCACCGCAAGCAGGTCTGCATCTCCGTCCGCATGCCCGCCTGTCCACGACCAGGAATGATATAGATTGTGGTAAACCATCAGCAGTTTCGTGTGTTCCTTGTTGACCAGCCACGAGGAAGCCGAAAAATGTGCTGTCTGATTGTCGCGCGTCAGGAGGTTGTCCTGTGTTTTTAACAGATGCAGTATGACATTCCTGTCATTTTCCTCCTGTCCGTTATATGGTATATACGACCGTAATGCCTTGATTATATTTTGCATGATAATTGCCTGCCTTTCTCATTCTGTGTTGTTTTTCAGTTTCATCCATTATCACATTCTAATTTATTGCTTCCTTTTCATTTTCTCATGAACCGAGCAGTAAATGCTTCCTGCGTCCGCGTATGTAAAAGCACGCCCCTGCCATGTCCGCGAGTATCCATCCGATCGGCACGGACATCCAGATGCCGGTCACGCCGATAGGCTCTATGGCTGACAGGATGTATGCCAGCAGCACGCGCATTCCCAGTGATATCACAGTGAGGATGACAGAAATCCCGGGCTTGTTGACCGCACGGAAATATCCGTAAAACAAAAATAACAGCCCGATGCCAAAATAGAAAGATGCCTCGATACGCAGATAGCCGACACCAACCGTAACCGCATCTGCACTGCCCTCGTCGAGAAACAGCGACATAAGTGGTCTCGCAAAGCGGACTACCAGCATGGAAATCACTGCGCAGAACACAAATGCCCCGAGCACCGCATCCCGCATTCCCCTGCGGATTCGTTCGCTTTTTCCCGCGCCATAATTCTGTGCCACATAGGTCGAGAACGCATTGCCAAAATCCTGCACTGGCGAATAAGCAAATGAGTCGATTTTGACAGCCGCCGCAAACGCCGCCATCACCACGGGTCCGAAGCTGTTGACCAGTCCCTGTACCATCAGAATGCCAAAATTCATGACAGACTGCTGAAGGCACGTCAATGATGACAGACCAAGCAGTTCTTTTAGAATAGCTGGATTCCAATGCCTGTTTTCCTTTCTGATATGTACTTCAGGATATTTTTTCACGCAGTACACCAGAATACCGATGCCTGCCGCATACTGCGAAATGACAGTCGCTGCCGCTGCCCCGCCGACGCCCCACATCAGCACCCTGATAAAAAATAAGTCCAGAGCAATATTCAGCACGGCAGAAAATCCCAGAAAGCAGAGCGGTATCAGCGAATTGCCAAGCGCGCGCATAAAGTTTGCCACAAAGTTATACAGGAACGTCGCCGCAATCCCTGCAAATATCCACAAAAGATACTCTTTCATAAATGGGGCAACCTCCCCGGGCACACGAAGGAATGCAAGAATGCCATAAATTCCTGCATAGACAAGGATGTTCAGCGCCAAGGTGACAGTTCCAATCATCAGAAATGCCATGTAGATTCCCTGTTGCAGCCTGTCATGGTCGCGCCTGCCAAACTGCATAGAAAAAAAGGCACTGCTGCCCATGCAGAGCCCTAATATAATGGATGTCACAAAAACCATCAGTGTGTAGGAGGAGCCCACTGCCGCCAGCGCGTTTCTGCCCAGGTAACGCCCGACAATCAGTGTGTCCACCACATTGTAAAGCTGTTGAAGCACATTGCCCACCATGATTGGGAAAGAAAACTTCAACAGGTTTATCATAATATTTCCCTGTGTCAAATCATGATTCATCTGTACGTCCTAACGGTTCCTTAGATTTTTTCAAGCATGCCCTAAGTATAATCAGGATACCGGCTCTTGTCAAGAATGCAGGCGTGCAAAATCACATTTCACACCACAAGTTATTTCCGTTTTTTAAATTTCCGTTTTTTAAAAAAGTCCTCTTCTTTTCCTTCCTGAAACAGCCAGATCAGCTCCTCCTTATACTCTTCCGTCATAATGCAGTGGTATTTTCTACAGTACGTGCATATCGGGCAGCTATCATTCGTGCAGTTTTTTACTTTAAAACACTTAATAAAGACTATCAGCCGGATGATATTTCCAACAACGATTGATATCCAGAATATTGCAATATAAACAGAAACAATCGGATCAATTATCCAGTCAATCGATTCCATATCATTCTCCTTTCTTATCACAGTCTGTGTATTTGGATGCAAACAACACCTCATTTAGTTATACCACATAGTGAACGCTTGCACAAGTGGATTTATTCACTATTGTTAAAATATTAGTAACTGGGGATAATATACACATGGAGGTGATGAATATGATTGATTATTCGCCGCTTTGGGAGACCATGAAAAAGAAAAAAATCAGCCAGTATGTCCTTTTGCAGAAAGATATCAACAACAAAACCTTGGATTACCTGCGAAAGAACAAAAACATTACCCTGCTGACTGTTGAAAAGTTATGTGATGCACTGGACTGTACGCCAAATGATATTGTACGGTTTAAGAAAGATGGCAGTTAAGGACATGAGAAAAGTAATCCCATGTCCTTAACTATATCCTGCATTTTTTACTCTATAACTTCCCAGTATCCGTTCTTATTTGCCCCATGTCGCATTATTTTCTTCTCCGCTTTTAATTTAGCCAAAATACGCTGTGCCTGCCGCCCGGTAATTCCCACAGATACAGCCAGCATATTAGCGGACATATTACCATCCTGCCTTAAAAGGGCCATTATTTTTTCCTCACTTGTTACGACATTTATCGCGACATTTGTTGCGACATCTGTTTTGTTATGTATCTCACTGATCTCCTTTAAGGCATTGCGAATCATTCCAAGCATAAAATCTACAAATTCAGTAGAATTCCCGGCATTATCAGCCCGTTGCAGTACCTTATAATATTCCTCCTGATTTTCATACACAAGCGTTTCTACCGGAATCCATGCAAAAATTTCTTTCCATTTCCGCAAAATCAACGACTGCCACAGCCTCCCTGTCCGACCATTCCCATCAGGCAATACCACATTGAGACCCCGCAAGGAAACGATAGTTAATTTCTACTTTCTGCTTACGATCTCTGCCGGTTCCCTCTGCCTGATACACATAAATGCTATCTATCAGCTCCACCAGCATAGAACGGTTCAGCTCGGTTACGGTTTCATACTTACGTATGGTTTCCAGAAATTGATTGGTACTCTGGGTTTTCTTTTCCTCGGCCCTGATCCTTGCTTTCAGGTCATCCCTCTTGTGGGTAAGCTCTTTCTGCTCGTTCTCATAAGCCGATGACATTTTCTCGAAGCGCTCGTCTGTAATCTTACCCAGGGCATTCTGCTCAAAGAGCTTCATAATTACATTGTCAATTTCTGCAATCCTCTTTTCAGCTATTTCCAGGTCTTTCCTGAATTGCTTGATCTTCTGGCCGCCGCCTTTCTCGCTCAATTCGTGCATTTCCTCGATAAACTGATCGCCCAGGGCCTCCATGCTCTTAATGTGTTTCTGAATGTCGCCCATAACAATCTGCTGTAATGCGTCATACGAGATTGCGTGCGTCGTACAAAGATTGCTGTTTCTCGCATAGGTCCTGCAGCGGAACCGGGGGTCTCTCCCGTTTGGATTGGAGAACGCCATATTGCGGCCACAGTCCGGGCACTTCACAAGTCCCACAAACATGTTGGGGCAGCCTGTCTTATTAGGCCGTTTCTTCACACTGATAAATTTCTGCACCAGCTCGAAGGTTTCCTCGTCCACGATAGCCTCATGGGTATTTCGGACTATGATCCATTCCTCTTTAGGGACAGATACCAGTTTTTTGTTCTTAAATGATTTTGTCTGTGTCTTGTGAGATACCATATGCCCCAGGTACACTTGATTCTCCAAAATCATTTTTACATTTTTCCCCACCCAATCTGTCGGGAACTTGAATCCGGTGCTTGTGTCCAGCGTGCCGTTCTTCATTGCCCGATATGCCCGTGGGATTAAGATTCCATCCTCGCATAGAGTTCTTGCAATCTGGTGTACACTGTTGCCCTGCTTCGATAATTCAAAAATTCGCTTGACGGTAGGCGCTGTTTCCGGGTCAACCAGCAACTGGCGCTTGTTCTTTGGATCGACCATATAGCCATATGGGGCAAAGGAACCGCAAAACCCGCCATTCAAAGCCATTGTTTTCTTGACGCTGCGGATTTTCTTTGATGTGTCACGGGCATAATACTCATTCATAATGGATTTGAAGGGCATCATTTCATTTTCATCAAACCGTGTGTCAACATCATCATTCAGGGCAATAAACAGAATGTCATTGTTGGGGAAGATTTCTTCCACATAATACATGAACATGGCGTTGTTGCGCCCGAAACGCGACATATCCTTAACCATGATTCCAGTTGGCCTCGTATCGTCCATAGCATCCTTAATCATACGGTTCAGGTCGGGCCGGTCGAAGGTGGTCCCGGAAATACCGTCATCCACATATTCACCGATTACCTCAAATCCTTTTTCCTTTGCGTGATACCTCAACATCTGCAGTTGGTTGGTAATGCTGTTGCTTTCCTTGTCTGCGTCCCCGTCATCTTTGGATAAACGTGCATATAATCTAACTGGAAGTTTTGTCTGCTGTCTTAACATCTCTACTCCTTTCCAACAGCAAACAAACTACTCTGTACTCTATGATTATACCATGTTTCCAAACTTTTTTCAGCTATTTGCTGCGCTGTTTTTTCGGCTAATTTGAAATGTTTTCCTGTTCGATTTCCTGCTGTATCAGCCTTTTTATCAAATGCTGCAGTTGAACCGTTCCAGAAAAAGTTGCGGTCACATAAAATGTCGTATTCCCAATCTGGACTGTTTCTGACTGTTTTTGGTTCTCCATGTTCCACCTCATTTCCGGGTAACAAAAAAGCACCATCACTGGCGCTTTCCTGTCATTTTACATTTATAACCTTCCGCGAGTATTCCCTGCTTTGCAGGTCAATCTCCGCATAGACCATATCGTTATCGTGAAGCACTGTCTGGCCCGTCTGAATACAGGCCGTGCTGCGTATCTGGTTTATCCACCTTCCTTTTTGCGTATCAGGGCTTTCGTGAATATGCCCGTGCAGGGAGAGCAGCGGCTGCCTCTCTTTCAGAAACTCGTAAATATCCACAGAGCCTATATCCAAATCCTGATACAAAAGCTGCCCCAGCCTTAACCCGGCAGGAGGCATGTGCATCACATAGACTGTTTGCTGCGGGTTTTCCGGTTCAGGCAGATCATTCAGAATGTCGCACATATACGGAAGCTCTGTCCTTGAATATTCCAGCCAGTTATATATCCTGTCATAACCGTACTCATTAGAAATACCGGCGACAGGGCTTAGCTGCCTCTGCGGAATATAATGTGTTTCCGTAACAACCCTGTCCTTACAGCCGAAAGGGTGGTCTAAAATATGATTCATGCCAATAAATTCATATCCACCGATACGAACCTTTTTGCCGGCTATATTATGAACATTTTCATATTCCCCGCAAACTGTATCAAACAGCCCATCCACCGACAGGAGATCATCATTTCCTAACATGGCGAGATATGTAATGCCGTGTCTTTGAAGTTCTGAAAAATAGCCTTTCAAAAACTCATTGATGAATATGGGCTGCTCCAGGTGCCTTTCGCCAAGTTTAGGGAGCATATCCCCGCCATTCACAATGACGCTGATATTTTTCTCAACGGCAATGTCCAGCGATTTCCTGTATTTGTTTTTATCCCCATGCAAATCTGTAACATATAATATTTTCATGTGCATACCACCTTTGTACTGTTTTCAAAAATCTGCCTTTCTGATTATACCATACCGTGAGATAACTTTCAGCGTGTTACTTTGCCTTTTGCCGGAGATAATGCCGCATTTATTCCCCCTTTCCGTGATTTCTGTTTTCTTTTATCGAAACCACATGAATAAGTCGGGTCTGCGCTCTTAAAGTCACAGACCCGGCCCATTGTAT
>DKUL01000009.1:20317-28821 GCA_002490665.1 Lachnospiraceae bacterium UBA7205
CCGGCCCATTGTATCTGATTTCGATTAGCTGCCGTATTTGCCACGCCCCCCGGCAAGCCCTGAACGAACAGAGCGGGGCTGTTACAGGCTGCGGATAGCATAACCACATCATAGCCCCGCATACGCCGCCGCTTTGCCAGAGCAGACGCACGCCGCAGGAACTCTCCCCAAGTCTTTAGGGAGCCGTGAAGAAGTACCATTATGATCTGTGCCGTTGTCGCGCCCGGCCTGCCACAGCCAGTTTCGTGGGTTGCGTTGATCGCTCGGACAGCCTCAATTCATCACCTCCTTAGGCCGCCTGTCACCGCGCCGCCCCATCTGCCGCTCGGAACACAGAATGAAGTACCTGTAACAGCGTGTATTCGGTTGTCAAGGAGCAAGCGAGGGGCGTGGCAGTTTTGACAGTTTTTCAGTTGGGGCGGGCGGTTGCATGTGCGCCGCCACACCCGCCAGGCTTGTCCCGCCGGATAAATATGTCCCTCTATTATTCATTTCATTTTTGAGGGTTATTTTCGGGGGCAGGATTAAATTTCTTCCAGAATTTTTTTCAGGCGCCGGAGCCCGCGCTGGATTCCCTCATGCACGGAGCTTACCGCCGAGTGTTCGCTTTTGGCAATTTCCGAAAGGCTCATACCCAGCAAATAGTGCGAGCATATCCGGTTCCGCTGCTTTTCAGGCAACAGGGAAATAGCCCGGTAAAGCCTCGCATGTTCTTCCTCCTGAACCAGAACATCTTCCGGCGCCAGCACAATCACAAGGGCGTCCCGTTCAACATTCTTGTCATAGTCCAAAGAAAAATAAGCTTTATGCCGGTATGTACGGAGAATGTAGGCAGCCTCCGCCAGCTTATATTCCCGGAGCAGATCAGCCACCTCGTCCGGTACTTCAACAATCGTGTCCTGCGTATAAAGCGGGTAATACTCCCGCAGATTGATTTTCTTCATGGTAATCCTCCGATTTCGATTTTTTAGTTGACTGGCTGAACCGAAATCAGAGGGCGGGGAACGACAGCTATAAACAGCATGTATTCCCCTATATTTCAAAAAAATAATGTGCACCCTAAGAAATTCAGGTACACAAAATAACAATTCTCCTGTATTGTTTGAAAAATGATGTTGGATAATCGTGAATAATGTCGAAAGAAAAAGCGCCGTAATCCTTTTTTCATGGACTACGGCGCATAGAGCCTTACATGTATAATAAAATCGTCGTTGCTCTGTATCTTTCGGAAACATCCCCCAAGCCTCCAATCCAAAGAGGAACGGAGGGCTATTATGCGGTCAGTCTCCCTTTACGCAGAATTATACTTGGGATATTCCTTTTATTTTTCCCGAAACATACTTCGTTTGTATAGCGTTATTGCTGTTTTTGGTAAGCAGCCTCTAAATCTGCTCGTATTCCATCTCAATGCCATCTACATTTCAAACTTATATCCAACGCTATGAACACTTTTGATATAATCCGGCATTTCCGGTATAGTCTTTAATTTTTTTCGCAGATTGCTGATATGATTATTTATAGCTTTACGAGAATATTTATTACATTCTTCATTCCATACAATGTCCATAATCATTTCATAAGTAAATACGCGATGGGGGTTCAAAATAAGTAATGCCAATATATCAAATTCCTTTGCAGTAAGTTCTATCTCTTGCCCAGCTACTTCAACTAACCGATATTCAAGGCAGAAATGTAAAAATTCAGTCTCTACAATGGTTAATGGATCATTGTTAATCCAACTATGATTTGCATTTTGTTCCTCCATGTATTCACCCCCTGTTCAAAAAAATTTATTCTAACAAGGCAAAAACTTCATCCGCCCCTTTCCGAATATTCAATACCGCCACATCATCAAACTGTGTAGCTTTCGGATTGATCTGCATAATCTTTGCACCAGACCGGATATAAGGATAATAAACCCCGCCATAGCTGCCCTGTGCGCCGATAATGATAACAAGCTCCGCCTGTGCCGCATAGCTCCTTGCTTTCCGCACTTCATCCTCCACCAGTCCGATATGCTTATATACAGGAAAGGCTCCAATCACGCCTCCGCATTTTTCGCAGCGCGGGGCTTTTCCCTGGTTCCATATCTGCACATCGTTGTACTCCTGTCCGCATTTCAGACACTTATTAAACCCAAAGCTACCCTGAATCTCCGCCACATTTCTGGAGCCTGCCAGCGTATGCAGACAGTCAATATTCGTAGTTATGACGCCCTGCAGCAGACCGCGCCTTTCATATTCCGCCAGTTTCCTATGGGCAATGCTCGGTCCGTTCTCAAACATGGCATTTAAAAACGCTTTCCTCGCCGTATTGTAATAATGGTTCGGCGCGCTTTTCAACACCGCCGAAGAACTCATTTGCAGGACTAAGGGAAAATTCATATGTGCAAAATCCATAATTCCGGCTGACATTGAAATCCCTGCGCCGGTAATGGCAACCGTATAGCGGCTGCCATTGATAAATTTTTGTAACTGTAAAATCTGTTCCTCCATTTCACGATGCCCGTTCAAACTGGCTGTTGTAAAGTTCTGCATAGAAACCTCCCTTTTTCAGCAGCTCCGAATGATTCCCGCTTTCCACAATATCCCCGTCCTTCATAACCAGAATCAAGTCCGCATTTTTAATCGTAGACAGGCGGTGCGCAATTACAAAGGAAGTGCGCCCTGCCATCAGCTTATCCATTGCGTTCTGGATCAGGATTTCGGTACGGGTGTCCACGGAGCTTGTAGCCTCGTCCAGAATCAGCATGGGCGCATTTTCTATCATGGCCCTCGCAATCGTGACAAGCTGCCTCTGGCCTGCGGACAGACTTGCGTTGTCATTCAGCACCGTGTCATATCCTTTCGGGAGCGTTTTAATAAAATGATGTAATCCCACCGCTTTGCAGGCCGCTACCATCTGTTCCTCCGTAACGCACTCTTTAGAATAGACGATATTCTCCCGGATCGTCCCCTCAAACAGCCATGTGTCCTGCAGAACCATACAGAACAGGTTATGGACATTCTCACGGGTAAGCTCCTGGATCGGCACGCCGTCAAGCCTGATTTCCCCGTCCTGTGCCTCATAAAACCGCATCAGGAGATTTACCATCGTGGTCTTTCCCGCCCCGGTAGGCCCTACAATGGCAATTTTCTGTCCGGCTTTTACGGAAGCTGAAAAATCGTGGATGATTGTCTTGTTTTCGTTATACCCAAAACGGATATGCTCAAAATCCACATTTCCGTCCACCTCTGCCAAATGAGCGGATTTCCCGCTTTCGTCCGCCAGTTCTTCTTCCCCTAAAAATTCAAATACACGCTCACTGGCTGCCGCCGCAGACTGTAAACTGGTGGCTGCCTGTGCAAGCTGAGAAAGAGGCTGCGTAAAGAGACGGACATACAGCATAAATGCTACAATTACACTAAATGATATGGTTCCGTTCAGTGTCAAAACCGCACCGACCACGCAGACCACCACATAACCGAGATTCCCCACAAAGGCCATGAGCGGCTGCATCAGCCCGGACATAAACTGGCTTTTCCATGCGGAATGATACAAACGCTGATTCATTGCATGAAACTCATTTTTCGCCGCTTTTTCACCGTTGTATGCCTTCACCACATTATGGCCGGAATAGGTTTCCTCAATATGTCCGTTCAATGTGCCAAGCTCCTGTTGCTGCCGCTTAAAATATTTCTGTGACCGGGTAATAATAAGCATCATGAAACCAAATCCTGAAAAAGCAGCTAATATGGCAGAGACAGCCATAATCCAGTTGGTATAAAACATCATAATTAAAGAGCCGGCAAACATAGCCGAAGCCGTCACCAGTGTCCCGACACTCTGATTCAGGGTCTGCCCTATGGTGTCCACATCATTTGTCACACGGGACAGGATATTCCCCGTACTGGTTCCATCAAAATATTTAAGAGGCAGTCGGTTGATCTTCTGCGAAATCTCTGTCCGCAGAGATTTTGATACTTTCTGCGTGACGGTCGCCATCACCATACCTTGAATCAGACTGAACAGCCACCCCAGGCCGTACAACGCCGCAAGCAGGACGGCGATCTCCACTACCGCCTCCACATCAATCCCCGTCATCAGCCCTTCGGTCATCAGATTTGTCATATCTGCCACCTTTCCCGGACCAATCAGATTCAGTATGGAGCCAGTAACCGCAAGCACCATAGCAAGCACGATTGCCGGAAGGTATCTGCCGCAATAGGCAAACAGCTTTTTCAGGGAACCGCTGAAATCCTTTGCCTTTTCTCCGCCTCCCATCCTTCCGCCTCCAGGCCCAAAACTGTGTTTGGAACCGTTGTTTTTCTGCATCTCATTTTTCTGTTCAGGCACTTTCCAATTCCTCCTTCGATAACTGTGATTCCGCAATTTCACGATAGACAGGACAATTTGCCAGAAGTTCCTTATGCCTGCCAATCCCCACAATCTTACCTTCATCCAGCACGATAATCTTGTCGGCATCCATGATCGTACCGATACGCTGTGCCACAATCAAGGTCGTAGCCGTTCCGGTTTCCTGTTTCAGCATTTTCCGAAGAATCCGGTCTGTCTTATAATCCAGAGCTGAAAAGGAATCATCAAAAATATAGATCTCCGGCCTGCGATAAATGGCCCTTGCTATGGCAAGCCGTTGTTTCTGCCCACCGGACAGATTCGTTCCGCCCTGCGCAACTGCCGTATGAAACCCACTATCCATGCCCTGGACAAAATCCCCGGCCTGTGCGATTTCTATGGATTTCCAGAGCAATTCTTCATCCACGCTTTGCCGCCCGTTTTCTCCATACGTCACATTTGACAGCACACTTCCCCTGAACATAACTGCCCGCTGTGAGACATATCCCAATTTCCTGTGAAGGGCCTCCTGGGTATATTCTTTAATGTTAATCCCGTCAATACAGATTTCCCCATCGGTCACATCGTAGAAACGGGGAACCAGGTTAATCAGGGTACTTTTGCCGCTTCCGGTAGAACCTATGAAAGCCGCTGTCTCTCCCCGATGGACGGTAAAGCTGATGTCTGTGAGAATCGCTTCCTCCGCATCCGGGTAGCGGAACGATACGTGCTTAAATTCAATTTCTCCCTGCTCGAATAATTCAGAACCGCTGATTTTACCATCCTTTATTTTTGTCTCCGTATCAAGCACCTCATTAATACGCTTTGCAGACACAACCGCCCTCGGCAGCACAATGAAAGTCATAACAAGCATCATAAACGCCATAATGATCTGCATGGCATAAGAGGAAAACACCACCATATCCGAGAAAATACCGAGCCGGTCTGTGAGCACCGCATCATTGATAATGTATACCCCCGCCCAATAGATAGCGAGCGTCAGTCCGGACATAATCAAGGTCATTCCCGGAAACAATACGGACATGGTTCTGCTGGTAAACAGGTTCGTCCTTGTCAGTTCCTCGTTTGCACCCTCAAACTTTTTCTCCTGATACCCCTCCGCATTATAAGCCCGCACCACGCGAATACCTGTGAGATTTTCCCTTGCCACACGGTTCAGGTTATCCGTGAGCTTCTGCATATTCTTAAATTTCGGCAGCACCAGGGCGATTACCGTGCCAAGCATTACCGTAAGGATTGCAACCGCGCCTCCCGTGATGGCTGTCCATTGCCAGCTTTTCCCGGCTATCTTTAAGATTGCCCATACCGCCAGGATCGGCGCTTTAATCATTGCCTGCAGCCCCAATGCCACAAACATCTGTATCTGCTGAATATCATTGGTAGTGCGTGTAATCAGGCTCGCCGTAGAAAATTTCCCGATTTCTTCCATCGAAAAATCCATCGTCTTATTATAAACAGCCTCCCGCAGCCGCATGGCAAGCCCCGCCGCAATCTGCGCCACAAAGAAACCTACAATAAAAGCCGTCACAAGGCTCCCCAACGCACACAGCAGCATGGAGCCTCCCGCAGACAGGACTTCGCCCATTTCACTGCCGGGCGTCTGCACTAAAGCTGTAATCTCCCTCATGTAATCCGGCAGCCGCAAGTCCAGTCCTACCCCGCAGACAATAAACATAAGGGAGCATACGACAAACAGCCAGTCACGCCGGTTCATGTACTTTAATATTTTGAGCATAAAAACCTCCTGATAAATCATGTTATGGAAAGAAAGGGATGCACAAAGCACCCCCCTCCTAAAGTTGTCACTCTGTACGCAATGCCGCTACCGGGTCTTTCTTCGCTGCCCTTCTGGAAGGAATCCATCCTGCAATGACTGTGATTGCCACACTTAGCAGGAGCAAGAGCAGTGCCGCCGTAATCGGGAGGGAAGCAGAAAGTTCCGAAGCGCCCAATAGGTTCCGGATAACCGAAGTGATCGGGATGGTCAGGAGAGCGGAAACACCCACACCCAGAATACCTGCCAACAGCCCCACAATCACCGTCTCTGCATTGAACACCTGTGAAATATTCCGTTTTGACGCACCTATCGCCCGCAAAATACCGATTTCCTTTGTACGCTCCAATACAGAAATGTGCGTGATAATTCCAATCATAATACTGGAAACAATCAGTGACACCGCAACAAACGCAATCAGCACGTAGGAAATCACATCTACAATCGAAGTAATGGAACTGGTAAGCAGCGCCACATAATCTGTATAGGTAATCTGCTCCTTCTTTTCAGCCCCCTCGTTGTAACGGTCGATACAGTCTGAAACTGCTTCTTTGTCCTCAAAGCTGTCTGTATAAATGCTGATAGAGGACGGGGCATCGTAGCTTACCTTCCCGAATTTTCTCATGTTTTCTTCAAAGGTAGGCCCGGCAATAAATATCTCGTAAGCCGACACCAGGGTTTCCTGATCCGGGTCATTTTCCAGCCATTCATCCAGTGCCCTTGCCAATTCGATTTCATCTTCTTCCGTCCGTTCCACCCCTTCCATAGCCGCCATCTCACTGGGACTCATGGAAGGCGCGCCCTGCATGGCCTCTATATGCTCCTGCTCTTCCTGGGCATCCGTCTCCTGATGTTCCAGAATATTTGCATACATAGCAGCCTTATCGGAAATCCCCATATTTGACATATAGATCATTGCATCAGCGGCTTTTGCTTCATCATCCGCAGCTTTGAAATTGATTCCGTTTAATACGTTGACTTCCGGCGTCTTTTCCTGTGCCAGAACAACCGCGCTTTCATCTGTATGTTTTATCACGTAATCAGTCAGCGCCACCGTGTATGCCACCGAAGTAGGGATTGACGCATTTTCAGCATCCGCCGCCGGACGGATAATACCGGTAATCTTCAAATTTACACTGTTTTCCAAAAGGGATTCTATCTGCATAACATCATCCCCGATATAGGTAAACGTGCCATCCTTATTTTCTTTATACTGGTCGCATGGTAAAACCATGTAAAAAGTATGTCCGCAGATTTCCTCATAGTCCCAAATACGTTCCTGCGCATCTTCCCCATTCTTAATCTGTTCGGTAATCTCTTTATGTTCCTCCCCGGTAATCAGACCAAGCTGGTATAATGTCCCTGCCGGAATCGAATTATTTTCATTCAGCACAAGGACGACTTCATTGTAATTTTCCGGCCAGCTCCCATACAGCAGGTCATAACTGTCAAGAAGAATCGTGCTGACTGCTTTTCCGTCCGTCCCCGGCATCAGTTCGGAGAAATTTTCAGCCCCTGCATCGGAAGAACCGCTCATTACCTGATTCATCCGCTCCATATTTGCCATCGGGCCGCCCCCTGCTGCACTGTCCTCACTGGAAAGAGTGGACACACTGACCTGATCTATGTCCGCATCGGAGGCCACCAGGTTCCCGTCAGCATCATAAGAATAAATTCCAAAATGAGCGCCATAGGAATACACCACGCCATTCTCACCTAAATACTGGTGGATTTCACTTTCCGGATTATCCAGATACTCCTTAAACGCCGTCAGGTTGTTCTCTTTAATATTTGACGCCATTTCCTCACTGGATTCGATAGCGCTGTAATCTGCGTAAACTCTGGTACGGTTTCCCTCTGCCGAAACCTCATTTTCCCGCCTGCCGCCTCTCGCCCCCATAATCCCGGACATATCCACGGATTGAGAACTGATCGTAATAGGATAGGAAGTCATGGTGCTTTTCTGTATATCTGAAATATAACCGTTTACCCCTTCTGCCAAAGCCAGGATCAATGCAATGCCGATAATCCCGATAGAGCCGGCAAAAGCGGTCAGAATCGTCCGCCCCTTCTTTGTCCACAGATTATTAAAACTTAGGGAAAGAGAAGTCAGAAAGGACATTTTTGCCTTCCCCATCCTTTTATGCCCTGCCCCTTCAGGCGTTTCTTCCGGCAGAAATGGATCACTGTCATCTGTAACCCTTCCATCCCGTAATTTCACAATCCTTGTAGAATACTGCCTGGCAAGCTCCGAGTTGTGCGTTACCATAACAACCAGCCGGTTCCCAGCAACCTTTTTCAACAGTTCCATGACCTGTATACTGGTTTCGCTGTCCAATGCTCCGGTCGGTTCGTCCGCCAGAAGCACTTCCGG
>DKUL01000075.1 GCA_002490665.1 Lachnospiraceae bacterium UBA7205
CTCATTTGCGGTCAGTTTAAGGTCTTCCCCTCCATACCATTTATAAGACGGATCCAGGAACGCATATTTCACGGTTCTTTCCTTGTCGGATGTCATCTTCATTGTTACCTTATATGTCGCCCCTTGTTCCAGTTTCAGGTTTTCCTTATACTTGAGCTGGACATTCCAGTCTGCTGTTCCGACATTGGTAACATCATAAACCGCCTTATTCTCCGCAAAGCTTACATCTGCCGCACCCGGCGCTGTTATTGAATTCTCCCAGTATGTTTCTGCATTCGCAAAATTTCCATCCTTAATCATATTCTTGTCTGTCGGTGTCGGATCCTCACCTTTCACTGGCGGTTTTACGGTACAATCCGTCTCTGTCTCTTCATCAGCCGTTGCATCGTCATTGACTTTCACAATGCTGACATTTGTAATTTCAACGGCGTGTTCTCCTAAGTCTGCCTCTTCCGTTTTGCCCAGCAGAATCTGGAATGTGACTGCTCCGTCCGTATACTTGTCGCCTAATGTCATCATCCGGCTGACTGCCTTTTTCATATCTTTTGTCAGGGTGATGGTCTCCCTGCCGCATTCTTCGCCACTGGCGTTGAGAAGGACGACGACTGCATTTCTGCTGACAGAAGAAGCTATCTCGAAGTTTACCTTATACTTCGCACCTTTTTCCATTATAATACCTGCCTGCCCCAGCTGTACATCCCCTTCTGCTGTTCCGGCATTGAAAATCTCGTATCTTGCCTTACCGCCTGTAAAGGATGGCTCCGCTTCGGCGCCGGCATCTGTGTTGACTGTAGCAATCCATGGCTCCCTGCCTGCTGCAAAGTCACCATTTTCAACCAGGTCTGTTTCACCGCCGACCTTCACAACACTGACGTCATCAATCTCGATTGTTGAAACAGGTGTGTCAATCGGCTGTGCCTTGTCGTTGTCCTTATAAATCTGACCCATTGAAATGACAAATGTAATTTCCTTGTGGGTAGGCTTATCGCCCACCTCGAGCGTAAAATCGACTGCCTTTTCCTCATTTGCTGTCAGGGCAACATCTTCTCCTCCATACCAGTCATACGCCGGATTCAGGAACGCATATTTTACGATCCTTGGCTCTGTGGATTTTAATTTCATCTTTACCTGATATGTCGCGCCCTTTTCCAGCTTCAGCAGTTCCTTATGCTTAAGCTGGATGTGCCAGTCTTCCTCTCCGACATTGGTAATCGTATAAACTGCTTTTCCATCCGCAAAGCTTACCTCGGCTGCCCCCGGTGATGTCACTGCGTCTTCCCAGTGCTCGCTGCCTGCCTCAAAATCACCGTTTGCAATCAGGTTCCTGCCCGGCTCTACAGGCGTTTCTGGCGGCTCTTCCTGTGCCTCTGTCTCTTCCAGGTTAATATTGTCAATCACTATAGTATGCTTGTCGGATATCTGCTTTCCTCCGACTGCGCCCATCGAAATACTGAGCACGGTCTTCGGGTCCGTATCGTAGTCCATTAGAAATACTTTTTCAAACTTCTGGAACCCTGCGGTCAACGCTGCCCTGGGCTGTCCGGAGTACGGCGTCCAGTTATCATCGCTTGTGCCGTCTCTCTGCAGCGCATACATAATCTCCCTGTCCACGGTTGACTTCGCATCAAATGAAAGCTTATACCATTTGCCCTTTTCGAGCTTAATGCCATTCTGCTTTAACTGGATATACCAGTCCTGACTGCCGGTATCGGCGATATCGATGGAGAACGCATCCTTCTCATTTAGCGAGTCCACAACACAAGCCGGAACCTTTGCCGCGTCATTTACATAGACTTCATATCCCAGCATTCCGGCAGAGAAGTCACCGTTTACGATCAGGGCATCTTCCCGGACTGCCACATTGTCGATATATACCGTGCCAGGTGTCCCAAGCAGGAAACGAAGCGCGGTTCCTTTTAATTCCGCAGGCGTGTCAAACTCGTACCTGAATGTCTGCTTTTCTGTTGTCAGCGCACTGTCAAATGTATTTCCTGCCAGCTCGGTCCTGATTGTCTTTGCCCCGTCCGCATAGGCGTCAAAGCTGAAGGCATACTTCTTTCCCCCGCTGATTGCTATGGGGTTCTGGCTCACGACTACCTGGTCAGGCGCTGTCACTGAATCCGGTACCTTCACTTCCAATTCACGTCTGCCGTTGACAGACACGCTTGTTCCCCTGCCTGTTGCAACGTCCCAGTCCCAGTCCCAGTATGCGAGACGAAGCTTGCCCGGCTCATTGCCCTCGTCAAACGATCCGTTATAGACATAATTGCCGTCCGGGCGCATGCCTTTTTCTTCTTTCTCCGCGCTGCCTTCCTTTACAAGTCTCACATTGGTAATATGGACTGTCGCCAGCGAGCCCTGGTTTCCAAGGTTAAACTCCACCCTGCCGTTCGGATCGCTGTCCCCGGTCATGTCAAATATGTGCTCATATGTCTTCTTCTCTGTCGTCAGTTCCACTGTCTTATCATCCAGATAGCGGATATATCCCCTGTCAGGAGCAGAGATGTCGGTAATCATGGTACGCGCCTCGTCTGCCCATGCATCGTAAGTCAGCTTGTATTTTGCACCGTTTTCCATCGGCAGGTCTGCCTGCACCAGCTGTACGCCATAATTTACCGTGCCGGCATTTGTCGATATGATATGCAGCGCATTGTCGGAAATCTCGGCTGTTGCCGCACCGCCCTCCGCAAACAAAAGGCGCCAGTTGGAATCCTCCTTGGACAAATCCTCAGCCTTTGAGAAGTCGCCATTGACAATATAGTTTCCGGTCTCATCCGGATCCCTGAGCTGCACGATGCTTTCCGGCCTGTCAACATCCATGTCATAGTGGTCTTTCTGGTATACCCTGACATAATCGATGACAAACTGCGCATTTTCCTCAAATACGGCATCATCATCGGGATATCCGACCCAGCTGCCGCCGACAGCCAGATTCAGTATCATGTAAAACGGCTGGTCGTAGGGTGCGGGATAAGCGACCTTCCCAAATCCATCCTTCTTGGTAAACCAGTCATTCACGGTGTAAGTCAGCACATCATCCACATAAAAACGGAACTCGCCCGGATCCCACTCGCAGGCAAACACATGGAAATCTTCCCCGAAATCTGCCTGTCCCGCGGGCAATGTATAGCTGCCCTGCTTCTGCGTGTGCGGTTCTCCGAAATGGAGTGTCGAATAGCTTGTGTCAAGCGCGCTTCCGTGCACTTCCATGATATCAATCTCGCCGCACTTTGGCCACTGTCCATAGTAACCTTCATTCTCCGGCATCATCCAGAATGCAGGCAGGAAGCCTTTTCCGCTTGGCACCTTTGCCCTTACCTCAAATCTGCCGTACTGGAACGTATGCTTGCTCTGCGTATTGATTCTGCCGGATGTATAATATGGCTTTCCGTCGCGCATTTCCTTAAGCGCCTGGATATAGAGCATTCCATCCTTGACGTAGGTATTGTTCGGAGAGTCGCCATACTCCTGTAATTCCGCATTTACCCATCCGGGTTCATGATATTCAAAATTCCAGTCATTCAGATTGAGCGTGTCAAACTCATCCGCCCAGACGAGGTCGCCCTTCTCATAGGAACCAGCGCCCCCTGCCGTTGCCTTTGCCGGAATGGTTCTGGTATTTTCTGCGCCGCAGCGGCTGCATACCTGTTTTTCAAGTCCTGCCGAATGCGCCGTTGCCTTGACTTCCATCATCCATCTGCCAAACTGATGACCCAGCGGCTGTTCGATGTCCTGTGTCTTTGACTCGCATTTCGGACAGTATTTTGTCGCAAGACCGCTCTTATCACATGTAACTGTCCTGACATCGCGCTTCTCGTCCACCTTATCCTGCGGCACCGTTCCCCACTCATGCTCACAGTCTGTCACATACACATAGCAGCTTTCGGACACGCCGTTTGCCGTTATCGTGATTTCCGCCATGCCCGCTTTCTTTCCTGTGATATTGCCCTTATTATCCACTTTGACAATCTTTGTGTTTTTCGACTTGAACTTCGTGGTCTGGGCTGCGCCGACAACATCGACATCAATTCTGTCCTGTCCGCTTGTCTTCAGCACATAATAATACTTTTCAGGCGTTACCTGTGTCTCTTTTACCCGGATCCAGCATTTTGCCGCCACGCCGTTTGCCGTAGCGGTAACAAGTGTCTGCCCTTCGCCTACGGCAGTTACCTTGCCGTTTGCCGCCACTTTTGCAACGTCCTCATTGCTGCTGCTCCACACAGCCTTTTTCTGTGGTCCGTCCACAACAGCCTTTAACGTAACCTGGTTGTTTTTGCCTTTTGTGTACAGCGTATACTCGCTCTGTTTGAGTGCAATCGTCGGCGTATACTCGTCAACGGTTATGGATACCGTATCCTCGACACCGTTTGCAGCTGCCGTAATGACTGCCGTGCCCGGTTTCTTTGCCGTAATCTTTCCCTTGCTTACCGAAACGACCTTGGGATTGCTGCTTTTCCACTTGACGGCATTCTTGCGCCCGATGATGTCATAGTCCAGCACATATGTCTTTGCCGTTCCCTTTGTCTTGAGATGTACAATATTTTCCTCTATCAGCGTTCTTGTGTCTTTTACCGCAACCTCGCAGGTATCCACTGCAGCCGGATTCTCGCCGCTCTTTACCGTAATGGTTGCAGTACCGGCGCTGACTGCCGTCACCAGCCCGTTGCTGTCAACCGTTGCAACCGCTTCGTTGCCGCTGCTCCATGTCACGGCGGTGCCTTTTGCAGCATTTGTCTTAAGCTGTTTCGTCTCTCCCTGATTTGTCCCTGCACCTGTTTTTGTCACATACAGGACTGCGTGCTCCTCACTGATGGAAAGCAGTCCTTCTATTACAGTAACCTCGCATTCTGCCTTCACGCCGTTTGCAGTTGCCGTAATCTTTGCTGTTCCCGCGCTTTTTCCGGTTACCTTGCCGCCCTTTACGACTGCAACCGCAGGGTTGTCACTTTCCCATGCGATCTTCTTGCTTGCACCGATAACCGTCGGCAGAAGCTTTACGGAGCTTCCCGCGCCTTTCGTGCTTAGCTGCATCTTCCCGATGTTCAGGGAAAGCCCGTTGTCAAGCACGGTGATATTGCAGACGGATGTCTTTCCGTTTGCCCTGGCTGTTATCGCTGCCCTGCCCGCTGCCTTGGGGATGACCTTTCCCATGGTATCCACGGTGGCAACGGCTTCGTTGCTGCTGCTCCACGCGATATCCTTGCTTGCTCCCTTTACGGATGCCTTCAGCTGAATCGACGTGCAGTCTTTTGCATCGCTTCCATAATAGATGGATGCCGCCGTCTTATTCAGTTTAATGCTTGGTTCCACCACCGTGACGGTACAGATTTCGCGCGGAAATCCGATTCCTGATGAAATGATGGCTTTTCCTTTACTGAGGGCGGTCACGATTCCCCTTTCTCCCTCCTGGTCCACCTTCGCGATATTCTCATTCCACGAATTCCATCTCGGTTTCCTGTCGTTTTCCCCTAGTCCGGTTATTTCAAGCAGCAGTTTATTATCGCTGTCGCCAAGATTAACTGTTGCCTTAGTAACATTAATGGAAAAACTACTTGCAGCGCGGAGAACAATACCCCCTCCCCCTACAATAAAAACCAGTATAAAAGTCAAAATCAATACGCGTATCGAATTGTGTATTTTTGCTTTCATCTGTCTCTTCCTTTCTTCATCATTTTCCTTTACCACCAGTTGCCATTTTAACACTTCTTTGCCGTTCTCACCCCCTGTCCTACAGTGCAGGAATCTACACCTTGAAGGTCTGAATCTGCATCTTCAGTTCCTCTGCCGAGGTTGTCAGCTCCTCAGACTCCCTTGCCACTGCCTCGCTGTTTGCCATGAGTCCGTCAGCCTGCTCCACCAATGTGTCCGAGGAGCGCAGGATTTCCTCCGAGCTTGCCGCCTGCTCCTCCGAGATGGCTGCCACATTGCGTGCCACATCCTCCACCTTGTCGACCTTCTGCATCATATTCTGAACCAGTCCGCCGACCGCCATGATGTTCTCAAAAATCGTGTCAAACGTCACGACCGCATTCCCAATCAGGCTGCTGCTGTCACTGATGTTTTCGACACTGCTGTTTGCCTGCGCGATGACATCACCGATTAACGTCTGTATCTCCAATACCAGCTTATCAATATTCTGTACGGACTCCATGCTCGTCTGCGCAAGCTTCGCAATCTCGGACGCGACCACTGCAAAGCCCCTTCCGGCTTCACCGGCGCGTGCCGCCTCAATCGACGCGTTCAGCGACAACAGGTTCGTCTCATCCGCAATTTCGCCGATAACCCTGGTAATATCGGTTATCTCGCCCGACACATTCCCCACTTCATCAATCGCATGCTGCAGCTTCCGCACGGAACCGTCAATGCTCTGCATCGCCGTACCAACATCCTGCATAACCGCCTTTCCTTTTCTGGAAATGTCAACCGTCTTTGTCATCCTGTCGCTCATGTCGTTTCCGTCGTCCTTTGTCTCGGCAACAAATTCCGCAAGCGACGTTGCGCTCTTTGCAATCTCGTTGACGGAGAGAGACAGCTGCTCGACTGTCGCATTCAGATCCTTCATGGACTGGTTCTGCTTTTTCGAGGCGTCAAACATATGATTCGACACATCCTTGCTTCTATCCGCCTGGTCATGCAGCTTGTGCGACACATTGTCTATGGAAAGAATCATGGTGCGCATCGTGGCGATAAATTTCTCCACGCAGCGACTCATCACGCCAATCTCGTCTTTGTTCCTTGAAGCCTTGTACACCGCAAAATTTCCGTCGGTCATATTCTTGATGACCTCCGTCAGCTTCTTCACCGGATTAATTACGATGTGGACAATCCTTTCAATTAATACGGTCAGCGCCAGTATGGACAAAATGCTGAATATAATCATGACATTTCTGATATTGTTGAGGTCCTGGTATATTGTTTTTGACGGAACATAGGAGACAAGCACCCAGTCCGTGCCGGCTATCTCCTGAAACACGGTCATGTTTCCGTCCATCTCCACCAAGTCCATGTCACACGCTGAGATTTTTTCTTCGAGATTCCCCATGAAGCTGCTGCCGAGCGTCCCCAGTCTTTTGGAAATCGCACTCGTGTCGCGCGATGCCAGTACCGTGCAGTCATTGGCATTGACAAGCAGCGATTCCGCCTTGTCCATTTTCACAAAGCTGTTGACATAGACACTGACTTTGTCAAGCGGCAAATCCATGGAAATGACACGGATGTCATCTGATGCCGTGCGCAGCATACCACATACACTGATGACCGGATTCCCCTCCTCATTGGTATATGCATCCGTATATCCCACGTTCACCCTTGTCAGCCCATCCCGGAACCATTCGGTCTGTGTTACATCAGTACCTGGCGAATCCCCGTTTGCTCCCGCAGCGGGCGGCTGGGCGGTCATTTTGACTGACACGTTGCTGATTTTAACGCTTGCCGTGGAGCCTGCCGCCCCCAGGTTAAATTCCATGCGCCCATTTGCATCATCATAATCCGTCATGGTAAAATCATAGCTGTATGTCTGTTTTTCCGTTGTCAAGTCTACAATCGTATCTGGAAGATAGCGCTGGTAATCCCTGTCCGGCGCCGTGACGCTTACTTTCATCGTCCTTGCCTCGTCCGCATAAGCGTCAAAGCGAACCTGGTATACAGCATCCTTTTTCAGCGGTACATTCGGCTGTACATACTGCACGCTGTAGTCCACCGTCCCCTCATTTACCGTGTCAATGACGGTCTCACCATCCTGAATCTGCGCCTGCGCATCGCCTTCGAGCGCCGTAAAAAACATCCAGTCCTTGTCATCCGTCAGACTCTCGGCAACCGCAAAATCGCCGTTGTTGAGATAATTCCCATCAGCCCCTGCATCACGCAGTTCAACAGACTTAAACGATTTCGCCCTGAAAACTTTCCCATCCATGCCGGCTATGTAAAATCCATTGGTGTAATTGCTGTCAAAATTGTAATAAGAATCCAAAAAGTCCTGTACCTGCTTCTCGTCGAAATCCATCTGCTCAACCGCCTGCTTGGCGACACTGATGGATACAAGGTTCTGGTTCAGCCATGACTCGATTGCGGCAGCCTGGCTCTCCACGGAAGTCTGCAAAAGATTGTGGGCATCCGCCTTGATGACTTTTTTGGACACATAATAGGATAACCCTGTCAGAACCAGCATAATGATGATAATAACCGGCAGGATAATTCCGAGCAGCCTGACCTTTATGGAAATGACTTTGTCATCTTTTGTCATTTCAATCCCTCCAATTAAACTATTTGTACTGTGCTACATTGCTGCTGTCTACCTTTTCAAACGGCACCAGAATATATTTGCCATCCTCCGACGCACCCTCAAGACCGGCTATCGACTGTCCGCCGGCAAGTCTCTTTGCAGCCTCGACTGCAAAAGAAATCTGGCTGTCTGTCGGCTGGAATACCGTGAAATCCATGCGCCCCTCGGCAATCGCCTGACAGCCACCCACAGAAGCATCCACGCCGAGAAACAGCACAGAATCCGTGCTGACTCCTGCCTGTTCAAATGCGGCACGGGCACCAAGCGCCATATCGTCATTGTTTGACGCCACACAGTCGACCGGCTGTCCTGTCTTCAGAAACATCGCCATCAGCTCCTGTGCCTTTTCCGTGTTCCATCCGGCATTGTCCTCAAAGACATAGTTAATCTTCTTTCCGCTTGCCTTGAGCGTCTGCTTTAACCCTTTCGTCCTTCCGACCGCGCCCGACGCGTCCTTCGGACCCTTGAGGATTGCGACATTGATTTCATCCTTCTGTCCAAATCGTTCCAGAATGTACTCTGCCTGGTACTGCCCGGCCATAAACTCGTCCGATGCCACATAGACATACTTATCCTTCTCCAATGCACTGTCTGCCGGCGCATTGTTGATAAAGACCATCGGCGTGTCGCCTGCCGCAGCCTTAATCTCCGTCACGGTATCCGGCGAAACCAGCCCGCACAGCAGCACATCGTACCCGCCGGCAGCGGCTTCCTTTATCTGGGCATCCTGTGTCTCCACAGAGTTTTCCGCATACCCGACTGCAAAGGACGCACCCTGTGCGGATGCCTGTTCTTCCAGGCGGCTTGCCCACCCTTCATAATAGTCGCCGCTCTCAATTGCCGTATAATATATTTTTGTACTGCCCGCCGTATCGCTGCTGCCGCATCCGTTTCCAAACAGGACAAGCATTGCCGCTGCCAGAAATACTGCTCCATTCCTCCGCTTCATAATCATCCCCCATTCCTGCCAAATCCATTTACCCCAGGCACCAGTCTGCCGTGTATCATTTTGAAAAAAGCCCCAACAGCCGAAACTATTGGGGCGTCCATCCTCATACCTGTATTTTATATTTATCGAGAACCGTCAAATCATCACCGTATTCGCCGCGTATGACAAGATCCAGTGGTTTTGATAAATTCAGGCTGTATATTCCCAATATCGATTTGGCATCTATCACATACTTGCCTGATATCAAATCATACTCGTTTTCAAGTGGCATTACTTCTCTTACAAATTCCCTGACTTCATCTGTCGACCGCAATGCAATTGTCATTTTTCTTATCAAAAATAATCACTCCACTCTCAACAATATTTCCTATCCCTTGACACCACCAAGTGTCACGCCCGCGATAATATACTTTGAAAGAATCAGGTATACAAGGATAATCGGCACGATTGCAACGACAATCATCATGTATATCTTACCCATGTCACGGTTCATGTAATCGGCGCCACGAAGGAGTGCAATCAGGATGGGCACTGTCATCTTATCCTTTGACTGGATGACAAGGGCCGGAACGAAGTAGTTGTTCCATGAACCTACGAACGAAAAGATTGCCTGTACTGCCATCGCCGGCTTCATAATCGGAATGACAATCTGGTTGAATGTCCGAAACTCCCTTGAACCGTCAATTCTGGCCGCCTCCACCAGCGAAAGCGGAAGTGACGACTGCAGGTAGCTGAACATAAAATAAAATACGGACGGCGATGCAATGGACGGAATAATCAGCGGAAGCAGGGAATCATACATGCCCATATTGGTAATCAGCCGCAAAAAACCCATTGCCGTAACCTGTGTCGGCATGACAAGGATTGCCATGATAAATGTAAATGCAGCTTTCTTTAGCTTGAAATCATATGCATAGAGACCATATGCGGTCAATGCCGAAAAATATGTACAGATTGCTGCCGAGCTTCCGGAAACAATCAGACTGTTTATGATGCCTCGCACCATCGGAAAGGTTCCGTCATTTGCCACGCTTTTAAAATTCTTAAAAAAATACCCGCCAGGCAGTGCAGAAAACCCTCTCTGCAAATCCGCATGGGACCGTGTCGCATTGACAATTAGTATATAGAAGAAAAACAGACACATAAATGACAGAACAGCAAGTACTACATGTGCAAAAATAGTCCGAAATTTGTTATAACCGTTTGATTTCATACTTTATCTCCTTTCCGCCTTTTTTCTCTTCCTTGCAGCTGCCTTTGAACCGTCATCATCATTGTCATTTGTTATGCGGTACACGATAAAGCACAGGATACCGCTGACGATAAACAGGTAAACTGACAACGCGCCCGCCATACCGTAGTTCTTGCTCTTCAAGTGGTTGTTGAGGAACATAATCAGCGTTGTGGACGTACGGTCGGGACTTCCCTGGCCGTTTGTCAAAATCTGCGGCACATCGAACATCTGGAGACCACCGATAATTGCCGTAATCAGTGTGTAGGCGAGAATCGGACGAATCATTGGAAGCGTAATGCGGAAAAACCGCTGTACGCTGTTGCAGCCGTCAATCTCCGATGCCTCAAAAATATCCGGGCTGATACCCATGATTGCCGCCATCAGCATGATTGTCGAATTACCAAACCACATCAGGAAGTTCATCACGCCGACCAAAGTCCTTGTTCCAAATGCGGAACGCATGAAATCAATCGGTTCCTTTGTAAGTCCTATTGATAACAGAATAGAATTGATAGGTCCCTTGTTTGAAAACAATGCAAAGAACAACATTGCAAACGCAGACGCCATGATTAAGTTCGGCAGGTAGATAACAACCTTGAAAAACTGCTGACCGCGGATTTTCAGACGCACATCCACAAACCATGAGGCAAGCAACAGCGCAATCACAATCTGCGGGATAAAGCCGATAACCCAGAGTATCAGTGTATTTGCCGCGTATTTTAACATATCGGATTTGAGCAGACTGACATAATTTTCCATCCCGACAAAATTAGGCCCGATTTCCTTTAGTCCCGAACGATAATATTCAAAAAAACTGTATCGGATTGTATCTATTAACGGAATCAATGAGAAAATAAAGAAGCTGATAAAAAACGGAAGAATGAAAATGTATCCCCACTTTGAATAATTTACCTTTTTACGTTTTTGTTTCATAAGCTATCATCCCCCTCTTTTTCATACTGCGGTGCACGAATGCACCGCAGCCTGTGGTTTTATGATGTTACTTTGTTTTGAAATGGATTATTCCGGCCACTGAACCTCTGTGATTTCAGGATAACGCTCTTTAATAGCTGTCTCAAAGTTCTCTTTTGCCTTATCAAAGTCAACCTGACCCTGGAAGTAATCACTAAATGAGTTCTGGATAAGCTCTACACAGCCCTGGTCATATGCCGACAGCGGAGCCATTTTGATTGATGCGAGGCTGTCTGAGAAATATCCGTAAGGATTCTGTCCGCCAAGGAATGCAGATCCAAAAGCATCATCCGATGCTGCTGCGTCCATAACGGACTGTGCATTTGTAAATTCCGAATACTCTTTTGAAATTTTTGTAAGGTTATCCTTATCTGCTGTAAGCGCCATAATGATATCCTTTACGTGCTGCGGGTTGTCTGTTCCTGTTGCTGCAAGTACGAAGGTGCCGCCCCAGTTAAATGACAATGGTGCGTTTGTTACAGCCCATGCGCCATCTTCGCCGTCCCAGTTCGGTACCATCTGCGTATCAATGCCCCATGCCGGGAACAGGAATGCAAATACTTTTGAGCTTGAGCTCATTGCCGTAAACCAGTCAGAGTTCCACTGTCCCTTTACTGTCGGGTCAAAATAGCCTGCATCCAGCCACTCCTTGGAATCCGTTACCCAGTCCATAAGTATCTGGTCAACCTTTACGGTTGTAGGATCCTCTGCCGTAACCCATTCCTGTGCCATGTTGTTGCTGTATGTACGGAATGTGTCAGCATAGCTTGAGAATGCATAATATCCCTTTGCCTTAAGCTCTTCCGCGGTTGCCTTCATCGTTTCCCAGTCTGAGGTTTTCTTTCCAATCTCTGCCGGGTCATCCGTGCCGAAAACTTCTTTTGCGATATCGCGGCGGTATACCAGTACACCCGGACATGCCTGCCATGTCGTACCTCTCTGCACACCATTCTGGTCACTGCCGACAGTCTTTGTAAAATCATACTGGTCTGCCAGATCCGTGTCCGGATTAATTCCCAGTGATTCAAGCGTCATCGCCGCATCAATATCCGCATCCGTATATTTTACGATATAGTCAAGTTCGGCCGCAAAGATATCAACCTTGTCATTGTCGGAAGCAGTCATCTGGGCTGTGAGTGCCTCGTCAAGCTTATCCTGGTATACACCGTCCTGGTTCGGATTGATAATCCAGCGGATTTCGGTGCCATCCTTCAAGGTAGATGATGTGCCATCCTCCGATGTGCTCTCAATCTCCGGATAAACTGCCGTGATACGATTGCGAAGCTCGTCATTGAAGCTGTAGATGTTGATAACCTGACCTTCCGGCGCTGTATTCTCAGCTGCTGTATTGTCTGCGGATACATCTGCCGTATTATCTGCCGGCGCATCTGCCGTATTATCTGCCGGCGCATCTGCCGTGTTGCTTGCCGGTGCATCTGCCGCATTGTTTGATGCGTTGTTTGATGCATCGTTGCCGCCGCTGCATCCCGTGAGTGCTGCTGCCAGCATGGATACTGCCAAAAGGCTGCTTACTAATTTTTTCTTCATTCTGAATTCCTCCCTGTTATAAAATTATTGATTGGTTTTATGTGCAGATTGTACATCTGCCTTACAATATGAATTATAGTATTAATGCAATATTACTTATATAAAATCAGTTGCATTAATATCAAAATCATGACATAATTAAAGAAAAGATAAAAAAATGTTAAATTTATTAAAAACCGGGGAGGCCTACCACTAAAATGAATAATTTAAGAAACGAATGGTTTTCACATGAGCTGTCCGACAGCGAATCCGAAAACTACCACCGCCCGATGGAGGAAGAATATTCCTTTTATACCGCCGTCAAAAACGGTGACATGGAATTTGTCAGGAACAACCTGAACCAGGGCGACTTTGCCAACCCGGAAGGAATGGGCGTGCTGTCCAAAAATCCGCTGACAAACTTGAAATATCATTTTGTTGTAACTGTTGCGCTTGTGACCCGCAATTGCGTCGAGGGCGGTCTCGAGCTCGAGCAGGCATACCGGCTCAGCGACTTTTACATCCTAAAGATGGATTCCTGCTCCACGGTCAAGGCAATCATTGACCTGCACAAGGACATGGTTCTCGACTTTACCGGCAAGATGCTTGTCCTGCAGAAAAATGCCATTATCTCCAAACCCATTGTACAGTGCACCGACTATATCTACAGCCATATCAACGAGCGCATCACCATCAATGAACTCGCTGATTATACTGAATTATCACCAAGCTACCTGTCGCGCCTGTTCAAGCAGAACCTCGGCGTCTCCGTAAGCGATTACATCCGCGAGAAAAAAATAGAGAAGGCTGAAAACCTTCTCAAATATTCTGAAATCAGCCTGATTGAGATTGCAAACTACCTTGCATTTTCATCCCAGAGCCATTTCATACAGACCTTTGAAAAATATGTCGGGCTCACGCCCAAAAAATACCGTGACCGGCATTACCGCAAAACATGGTAGGGCGGAATGTGATTCCGCCCTACCTGTTTTTTAAAGGATAAGTTCTATTTCATTGTTCTTCTCAAGTATTTCCGCCGGAATATAGCTGCTTTCCATTTCCCTGCCGTTTACTTTCATTGACTGGAAACCGCACTCCACATGGCCCGGATTCTTTACCACGATATGCAGATGGCTTCCCCGGAACTCCTTGTCAATCTCAAAGCCGTCCCACTCTTTCGGGATGGATGGCGCAATCCTCAGACCGCCAAAGTCAGGGCGCATCCCAAGGATTCCCTCGACGCATCCGACCATGACAGTGGATGCCGTTCCTGTCAGCCAGTGCACATGCGAGCGTCCAAAGTGCGGGCTTGCCTTCCCCTCCGTGAACTGCCCATAGCAGTATGGCTCCAGCTTACGGATTTCCGCCCTGTCATTCTGCGCGGACGGTGCATTTTCCCTGAAATAGCCAAATGCGCGTTCCCCATGTCCGCGAAGCGCCTCCGCGAGGATAATCCAGCCCTGTGACTGTGAGAAGATGCCGGAATTTTCCTTGACGCCTGCGTTGTAAATAACGGCAAGCGCTCCGTCAAAGGCATCCAGGTGATATGGCGGATCCATGAGCACAACGCCGTACTCCGTGTTTAGCTGCCTGTTTACCATGTCAAGCGCCTTGTCCGCCTGCTCGTCTGTTGCAAGGCCGCTGATAACTGCCCAGCTCTGGGGATTCAGCCACATATTTGCCTCTTTGTCCGTCCGTCTTCCGATAATCTCGCCCCTCTCGGTAAATCCTCTGATAAACCTGTCCTCGTTCCAGCAGAGCTTCTGTATCAGCTCCCCAAGCGCCTTCTGCTTTTCGTCAAGGAACGCGATATACGCATCGTCCTTTTTATACGCCGCAAATTTCCTGAGGATGGTCATTGCATAGTAATACTGTAATGCAACGAAAGAGGATTCCCCGTCTTTTCCAAGCCTTAAGCAGTCGTTCCAGTCGGCGTAAAGCCCTGCCGGCAGTCCGTGGGGACCTAAATGGTTCATGGAAAAGTCCACCGCACGTTTCAGATGCTCGTAAACCGTTCCCTCGTCCTTGTTGGCAAACGGAATCACTTCGTCAATAAATGCCATGTCCCCGGATTCCGATACGTATTTGTAGACGGTAGGAAACAGCCACAGCGCATCATCCGCCCTGTATGCCGGATGCCCTGTCTCCTGTACATAGGAAGCGTCATCCGGCGTGTCCTCGTGTCCCGGATTGTGTGTGAATTTCACGAGCGGAAGCCCGCCGCCGTTGTCGACCTGTGCCGAGAGCATGAAGCGGATTTTCTCAACTGCCATCTCGGGCGCCAGATGGATAATTCCCTGAATATCCTGCACGGTATCGCGGTAGCCATAGCCATTCCTAAGCCCGCAGTAGATAAAGGAAGCCGCGCGCGACCAGATAAAGGTCATAAAGCAGTTGTAGGCATTCCATGTGTTGAGCATTGTATTGAAGGATGCGTCCGGCGTCTTCACCTGGAACTTTTCCAGCTTCCCATGCCACCATGCGGTCAGCTCCTTTAATTCCTCCGCGCACGCCTTTGCCGGGTCTGCATAGCCTGCAAGAATTTCATCCGCCTCGTCCTTGTACTTCATTCCCAGCACGAATGCAATCTCCTTTGTCTCCCCTGCCGCAAGCGTAAGGGTGGCGGTGAGCGCGCCGCATCCGTTTTCATTGTAGCTTAACGCCCCGCCGAGGTCTCCGCTTTCGACGCCGACCGGATTGCCATAGCCGTGGTAACGTCCGATGAACTGCTCCTTGTCCCCGCAGTAGGAAGCCACCGCTGCCCCTGCCAGTCCGAAGAAGCGGTCAATTGCAAGCTTGTTGTCGACCTCCTCCCCGTCCTCAAGTCCGTCGAGATTGCCATGGATGGTCTGGCGGATACGGTTCTTGTCAAAAGCAGTCCTTGTGATAAACATTGAGTACTGAAGGTTCACCTGATCCTGTTCATAGTTGTTGTTGTTGGTAAATTCCGCGTACCCTGTGATGTTCAGGCTTCTTGCCGAACCGGAGTTGTTTGTCACCTTCAGGTTCCATACCTCATGGGACTTATCGAGCGGCACATAGTAGAGCGCTTCCGAGTGTATGCCGCTGTAGTCCGCCTCCATCCTCGTGTAGCCTGTTCCGTGGCTGCACTTGCTCTGATATGTTTCCAGGTCTTTTCCGACAGGCTGCCATGACGCCGACCAGTAATCCCTGCTGTCATTGTCACGGATATAGATGTAACGCCCCGGCTGGTCGAAATTGTTAAACACATAGCGCAAAATCCTGCCGTTTGCCCCCGATTTTGCAAAGCTGTAGCCGCCTGCATTGTTGGAAATGATAGCGCCGTATTCCGGTGAGCCAAGGTAATTTGCCCATGGTGCCGGTGTGTCAGGCCTGGTAATCACATATTCTCTTTTTTCATCATCAAAATAGCCGTACTGCATTCTTCTCTCTCCTTAAATTGATATATTTAGATGGCGCCAAGTGTGACATCTATCACATGGGTGCTGCCGTCAAGCGCCTCAACCGCCTCTTTTTCCAGACGCACTGCACATGACATATCTGTCACTTTTTGCAGTTCCTTGTCCCCGCACACAGCCTGTTTAATCTGATATGCACCGTAGGACAGCTTTTCAGGATTGTGATACCGGATGAGAAATGTCTTTTTCAGGAAATCCAGCCGGATGGATGCATTTCCATCCGCATCAAACTGCTCTGCCATCAGCTTCGGCGCAAGCGTCAGGTTTCCGAGGTCTCCCCTGACACCGAACACCTCCGTAATCATGGTCAGCATAAACCAGCTTGCCGCGCCTGTCAGATAATGGTACATCCCGCGCCCATCCGCGTCAAAGTACTCCGGCACACCGGGATAAATCTTGCTTGTCTCGAAATCCATCGCCGTCGCCAGCAGTGTGTTAAGCGCCTTGTATCCCTCCTTGACAAAGCCCCTCTGATACAGGGCATTGGCATACATGACAGTCATATGGGAAAACACCGCGCCGTTTTCTTTCTCGCCATATGCGAAACCGAACATTCTGCCAAGGTCAAACTTATCCTCGTCAAATCTGGTGTTCAGGCGGTAACCACCGACTTTTTCCTTATAAAGATAAGTGTCCGCGCTCTGGCAGATTTTCGCCGTCATGTCCTCGTCCGCCGTGCCGCTCATAATCGAGAATACCTGGCTGGTAAGCATCATGCGCACATTGCCCCCCTGTACGCCCTCGACCTGTCTTCCATTGTTGTCATAATAGCCGTTGAACCAGCTGTTTCCTTTCCCATCCGTCACCCATTCGGTGCGGCGGATGTGATCCATCATCCACGCTGCCCTATCCCTGAGGTTCTGTGCCAGCTCCTCTATGGATACCAGAACCGTCCTGCCGGATACGTCGTGCGTGCAGGTATTCACATACTGGCTCAGGATGGAACGCTTCCACTCGATTTCATCATACTTGTGAACGTCCCCCGCAAGAAGGACTGCAATCTCCTCCACAAGCTCCAGCTGGTTCTTTTGGGTCACTGCCTCATATTTTTCAAGGTATGCCGCAAGCTCCCTGAGGTTGTAGGCGTATGCGCTTGTGAATGCCACGCTCTCGCCCTTGTCCGGTGCCATGTCGAGCGCGTCGTTCCAGTCGGCATTGCGCAGGCGAATCTGGTTGTGCGCCCCCACCTCGTAAAACGCACACAGCTGCTGCAGCAAAATATGCTCCAGAATGCTGCCGGTGTAAAGCGCTCCGCTGCGTGTCCGCTGCTGCATCCCATAAGCCTCGTCCCATTCGCTGTCGACAGCCTGCCCCCTCTGAATCTGCCTGTCCTTGAAATACGGCACTTTTTCGCCAAGGATTTCGATATCGCCTGTCTGGTCGATATAGAGCTTTGTCGTGAGGAACGGCCAGAACCCATGATCCATCCAGACGCGCGTGATGCTGTTTCTGTCCGCCTTGAACTCGCCCTGCTTCTCCCCGATAATTGTCGCGTTGGTTCCGTCCATCCTGACACCGCCGTAATTGTCAACAATCATCTGGCGCACGCCGTCGGGATTCATGAACAGCAAAGACAGGCAGTCCTGCCAGAGATCCCTCCATCCCCTGCCTCCTTTTCCGTAGTCGTGATGTGGAAGAAACGAACACCCATACAGTCTTCTCAATATCGGCTGGAAACAAATCCAGCGAAGGTAGCTGTCCACTGCCTTATCTCCGGTCTGGAATGATACATTGACCTTCTCCTGCCAGCTGATTTGCGTATTTTTGAGCGCTTCCTGCACTTTTTCCCTGCTGTCGTAGGCGGTGACAACACGCCGCATGTCATCCATATTGGCTGATGCGCCGATAATGATGGTATACGCTGCCGTCTCCCCGCTTCCAAGCGCCACGCTGGCAAATTTCAGTCCGCCGAGCGCTTCCTTTCCGTCAATCCGTGTGCCTGCCGCCACACCCTCGGCATTGTTCTTTACCGCAAGCGGTGCAATCAGGCTTCCGCCCTCCCCGATAAAATCCTCCGTGACCGGGAAAAACTGCTCCGGCATCTCGCCTTTTCCCGATACGCCATACACGAAATATGTAATCTGGTTCCTCTGATGCCCCCTCTCGTCAAAGGAAAGCTTTGGCTTGACCTCCACGCCCTGCCCTGTCACTGCGATCTGATGCAGCAGCGAGGTTACATGCCTGTGATCCCTGATGTTGTCCGCACTCCTTCCATAGATTGGGACTGCGGCAACCGGTGTGATTTTCTGTGTATGCTGCGCCGTATTCTCAATCTCCACATACAGCAGCTCTACATTGTGCCCGGCCGGGACAAAGCTTGTGACAGATGACCGGAGCTGGTATCTGGACGACTTTCTTGTCACGGTCTGCCACATAAAACCTGCCTCCATGCTGCACGCATCCTGCCGATCCGTGTACTTATCGTATTCCGCCTCCGCTGACACGCCTGTCGCAGACCACGCGCCCACACCCTCGACACAGCACCAGAAGTTGCGGGACGACTTGTTGTTGTGCAGATTCTCACTGCTGACCGGTTCCAGGATAAACGTATTCTGGTCAAGCTTGCTGTCCCCTGCAAAATCCGGCGTCACACTTGACTTGATGCCCTGCTCGCCCGCTGTCGGGAAATAGAGATACGTGTAGTTATCAGGATGATCCAACCTGAAAACCTCGTTTTCCTGTTCAAATGTAATGTGATTGTTTTGTGACTGCATTTTATTCCTCCATTCTTTTCCATTGTTAATCGCGCTGATTGTAGCAGTTCCTTAACAGACATGAAGCGCGTTGTCAGCCTGCCCACGTTTTACAAATGTCAATTTCTTTATATGAGCATAACCTATTCCCTGAAAATCAAAAATCATATTCATGGCAAAAATGTCATATTCATGACACAAAAAAACACGGTGCCATCCAGCACCGCATAAAAACAGACCACTCAGTATATTTATCCAAAACAAAATACGCATATCATCGAGAAAATACATACTGCCGCCAGCAGCCAGCCCGTTTTCACCGGCTTTATCCTTCTTAGAACCGCCGACGCGGCGACACATACACCAATCGTCCCAAAGATGCGCAGCAGAACCAGAACCATCCCTGCGGCATTCCAGTTGATGGGACGCACCGTTCCCAGTTTCTGTGTCGCAGCAGCAAACACAGCAAGAATCACATAATTTACCGGGTCATGCAGCAGATAAATGTGGAAGCTGTCCCTTTCCAGCTCCCGATACAGCCAAAGCCTTGTAATCCCTGTTTTTTCCAGGAGATGGCACAGCAGAAAGAGCACTACCGCGCAGGCATTGATACCAAGCGTTTTCAGCCAGTCCTGCCAGAACATTCCGGTCGTCACCGCCGACGCCGTAAAATGATAGGATACCGCCGCAACGGCGGCTGCCACAGCCATGGATATGCATACATGGTTCATGATATTTTTCCGAAAATGTTCAAAGCAGTATCCCGCCAAAAAGAACTGCATGTAGTATGGAAGCAGTACTGCACCGGGCAGTCCGATTTCGAGGATGCCGTAAAACGTTCCGAGCAGAAAAATGACGGCGAGAAAAAAATACCATTTTCCCTTTACAAAATATTTTAGGCACGCATATGCCGCCACAAATATCCAGAACAGCGTAAAGCAGTACCACAGGTGTCCAAGCCCTCCCTGGCACAGAACGACCCCTTTGAACACCGCTGCCGGAAGAACCCTTGCCGAAGGATACCCATTCCCCAGAAATTTCAGGGGAACCATCCAGAATACGCCTGCTGCCAGTGCAGGAATCACAAGCCTTTTAAATTTATTTTCAATGACACTTCCCAAATCAGGGTATCGTTCCCGTTTTATCCCGATGCGGAACACGCCTCCTGACAGGAAGAAGAATGCGGGCATCTGAAAAAAAAGGACAAAGACGGTCATTTTCATCATTATCTGGCAAACATCTGTGCCAAGGCAATTCCCAAGGCATTCCGGCGACGCATAATCCACTCCCCCAAAGCCGTATGTCATACTCAGATACAGTGCATGATCCGCCACAATGACAACCGTCAGCAAAACGCGCATTATGTCATACGCCTTTACATTTCCCTCTCCCGCCTGTTCTTTTATCTGCTCTTTTTTCACTTCTGCACTATCATTCATACGCACTCACCCTGTCCGCAGACCAGTTCATCGCATCAATTGAATTGCCGCTGCTCTCCCTTGAAAGTCTCGTATTATGCAGCCCGCACCAGCCGTTTGCGCTGTCCCCGGCACAATTGTTTATCTGAAATAATTTTCTTTCCGATAAGTCCCCCGGTATGTCTGCCGTAACATTCGTAAATACAAACGTAAAATTGTTAAAATCACCCATGCAGTCAAACCTCGCAATGTCACCGGAACTATTCTTTTGCAGGAAGCAGTCATCCAGTACGAAACGCGTCTCCCCGCCCAGATCCGGAAGGGCACTGTCATGCAGGAATATGCATGGCAGTTTCGTTCTTGACAGCAGCTCGCAATTCCGGAAGACAATCTCCTCGCCGCCCCTGCTCCCCATGCCAACACAGGCGCCATTCTCCGAGACAATCCTGCAATTCACAAACTGTAGTTTTCTCCCATACGAAAAATCCGAATCCGCATGCACTGCGTATGCCATATATTTTTCATATTTCTCAATGTTATACTCTGCAAGTTCTTCCCCATACCGTGCGACCATACGTACAAGCTCCTCTTCTGTAAACGCCACACCCGAAGGTTCCCTCTCGCGGACATGGACTCCCCATATCGTCATATCCGACACACTCCCTGCCGCAATCTCGAGCGGCGCGTACATGTAGGAAACCGTGTCATACAAAAGCATGCATTCATCCCTGCCGGACCCCTTTATATGCAGTTCCTTGTCCAGTACCTGCACGCTCTCCACATATACGCCCGGGCGTATTATCAGTGTATCGCCGTCATGGACATTGTCCACAGCGTCCTGAATTGTCGTAAAATCGCCGCTCCCATCCTGCGCAACCACATATTCCTTATGGAAGCCTCCCTTTCTGCCTGGCTCGGCGGCATATGCCATATACACCCCCGCACAGCGGATGACCATCCCGACTGCCAGCATTGCGAGTGCCATCCGAAATACAGTTTTCAATACTTTATTCATGTATGTTACTCCCCATTCTCTCATGTTTTTTAGGGCGTGCAGATGACGGGAATGATTTTTCAAACACGCCCTAGTCCCCTTGCAAAATGCGCACGTCACGCACGACATGTTCCCCATCATCAGGAAACTGAATCGTATCAATGTTATAGGCAAACCAGAGATAATCCTGACTTGCGCGGATCAGATAGGTATGTTCTCCCGGCATCGCCGAAAAACTGCACTGGTACCGGACATTCTCCGTGCTGCTGTCCCCCAGGGTGACCGTGAATGCACTGACATCCTCCCTCAGGCTTTCACACGAAAAGGCAATATAGTTTCCCTTTGCGCTGTCCAAAAACTGCGACCCCGAAAAGAAAAATGCATTGCCAGCGTCCTCCTGTGCTGTCTCCAAAACGGCATTTTCCGCCGCATGGTACCGGTCATGGTTCGCCCATATATAAGCTGCCAGTCCGATATCTGGCCTATGGTACAGCTGGCACTCATACTGCTTTTCCCCATTTTCATCCTCAGATACCGTCGGCGGGTTATCCATATAGCCTGCCAGCGCATAACCGTTGTCCAGCAGCCCTGACTCGCCAAGCTTCTTTGCAAACTCATCGTACCGGTCAAGCTCGCACCAGACGACGAACGCCCCCACATGAACCAGGGGACGGTAATTCCGGTATATGTATTCTGCCACGGTATAATATCTGACATTGTGGTAAATCCCCATCATTGACACCGTATTGCCCTCCGTATTCCCGATGACTGCCAGCGGCGCCTCATGGCTGCCTACCTCTTCAAGGAAGTACTGCTGCGACCTTAAATCCGTCAGCAGGCTGGGACTCTGGGTGACATAGAAGGGCCGCTCCCGCCCGACAAATGCATAGAGAGCCGTAATATTGGCAAAGTCCAGAAATGTTTCCTCCTCCTCCAAAAGCAAGTCAAACACCGTCTCAAACGGTGTGCAGAAAGCCTGCGTCACATCCGGGCACACAATCCGGTTCTTTCCCCAGATGGACGACATGTCATCGGAAACCGCTGTCTTCCTCTCCCACGCGTAATCAGCCGACAGATTATACAGGCTTGCGTCACGGTCAGGCACAAATCCCGTCACCAGCGCCCCCTCTGCGGCAAGGGTTATCCCGAAAGCGGCTATCCATGCCGCAAACCGCGTCCTTTCCGGCCTATTTCTGACCGCGGACACATAGAGCGCAAACGAAGCTATCGTCCAGTGGATGATGTTGAGCAGGACGCCTGTCGCCCCGCTGCCGTCAGCCAGATTGTGGAACACGATTGTCCTTGGGACATACAAAATCCCGCACACGGAAAATGCGACTGCCGCTGCTGCCGCCATGGAATGCGCTTTCGCGTGTGCAAAATGGATTGTGACAATTGCCAGCACAGACACGGTGCAGAGTGGCACGGCGATATAACAGACAAAAAAGGCAAGGGTACCAGCATCGCCAAAGTCATACATAGCCCATGTGGAATTGGACCCCAGCGTCAGGGAGAGCCACTCAAGAATGCGCGAGACCGCATGGATTCCCGATATTTTGCAGTACACAAAATATGCCAGTAACGCAGCGGTGCCCACACATCCGCCGCAACAGGCGAACCGCCGGACTCCGCCCCAGTCCCTCTGCACAGCCAGGACATACAGCAGCGCAGCAATACACCCCACGCCCAGATTAATCCCATCGTCATAGCGGAAAAACGCCCCCATCAGAGCAGTCAGCCAGAACAAAAGATATCCCCTGCCGTTCTTCCACTCCAGGGCATACAGCATCACGAGCACCACCACCATGCACACGCCCGTTGTCTTAACCGTCCCCATAAGCCCCAGGCTTAGCGGAAACAGGCAGGCAAACAATACGGCATACTCCTTTTGAAACAGCTTTTTCACGATGAGAAATACCACAATCAATCCTAGAAACTCTGGCAGTCTGCCATATGGATTGGAAAGTGCACCATTTGTATCCCCATGTATCAGCGCATATGCTATCGAGGGCAGGGTATCTGAAAGCGCATGCGCCGAAAAATAGTCAATAACAGGCAGCTTCCCATTGCGCACGGAATCCGCCGCAAAGGCAAGATTGCCTATCTCATATATGTGGTCATTATCCACAAACAGGTGCGCATGCTGAAAATAGGTATACGGCAGATACACCGTGGAGCAAAACCCCGACAGCGCACCAATATATCCAAAGGTATCAAGCGTCCCCTTTCCCCTGCGCAGGAGACATGCCGCACACGCGGAAATGACGGCATACGCAAGACATACACATCGGATAGCAGTCTGAAAACGGCTGACCTGCGCGCCCTTTTCATTCAGCCAAAACAAGCCTTCCAGCAGAATGCACGCCACAAAGGGCAGCCACATCCAGCAGGAAATGATTTTCCATGCCATGGCGCATGCACAGCCTGCACTTCTGGATATTCCCATAAGGACTGCCAGCAGTATAGCGAAAACAGTCCCCAGCGCAAGGGCGCTTTTGCGGATTCCCATGCCAGGAACAAGAAGAACCATTGTGACAACACCTGTCAGATAAAAAACATAGAGGAACACAATCCTTTCCGTCGAAAGGATTTCCCTCCTGTCAAACACGCTCATGAACAGCAGCAGCAATTGGTACACAAGCGCCGTAATGACAACCGGATTTTCCTCTGGAATCATGCCTCCCGAACGATAACGCGATATGTATGCCGCTGTGACGGCACACAGAAGCACCGTGTCAATCATCACAAGACCTTTCCTGTATTCGCGCCTGCCGCGCAGAAGCATTGCCAAAAGGCATGAAAAAAAAGCCACGAGCAATGGAGGCACCAAAACATAACAGGCATAAAAATTACGAATTCGTTTTGTAATGGAGACCCCCGCACCCATGGCGCTGCAAAATGTCCTGTCCCATGTGTCAATCCCGGTATTCTCAAAAGGATTTACATAATACAGAAGCATCATCGAAATGACGACTGCAGTCAAAAAAATCCCCTTGTCAAAATATTCCCGCCTCAGTCCCACTCCCTTTTTCATCACAGTCCCTTTTTATCCCTCCGGTTTCCGGTTTTGTATGCAAAAAAGTGTACTTTATTGCAGAAATATCTTTTTTTAAATTAGTGGAAAATGTGTTGAGAAATGTCGCTTTTTATGATATGCTGTTTCATAGAAAAGGGGATATGCAATAAAGTACACTTTACTGCATATCCCCTATCTTCTTTTGTTTTTGCGCCCAGTAGCGGAACGTGGACAACGGTATCCCGCACTCCCTTGCCCCGTCGGTTCCGGTAATCTCGCCGTTTTCCCACCGCCGGCAGACATATTGGAAGTTGTCCGGAAGCGGTCTTGCAGGACGCCCGAACTGCACGCCCCTTGCCTTCGCCGCCGCAATCCCCTCCGCCTGGCGCGTCCTGATATTTGTCCGCTCGTTCTCCGCCACGAAGGAAAGCACCTGTAACACAATGTCACTGAGGAATGTCCCGACCAAGTCCTTCCCCCTGCGTGTATCCAGAAGCGGCATATCCAGCACGACCACGTCAACCCCCTTGTCCTTCGTGAGAATCCTCCACTGGTTCTGAATCTCCTCATAATTGCGCCCAAGCCGGTCAATGCTCTTGATGTAGAGCAGATCGCCCTTTTTCATCTGTCGTACCATCCGCTTGTATGCAGGGCGTTCAAAGTCCTTTCCCGACTGCCGGTCCATATAAATGTTATTCTCCGGGATTGACAGCTCCCTCATGGAAACCATCTGCCTGTCTTCATTCTGCTCACGACTGCTGACGCGCACATAACCATACAAATCCATTCTTCCACAACCTCTCTTTTGTTTTTCTCTATATTTTATCTTTTGTGCCAACACCAAGTTATTGTAACAAATTTTTTAGCTGCATATTTCCTTTCCGCACCCGTGCGCATAAAAAAAACAGGAGACCCTTTATGGTTCCTGCTTTCCTTTCTGTTTTTTATTGTTTCTGAAAAATCATCGCCTGAAACGCCGCCATGTCATCCCCGTTTTTGCAGGAAAACTGCATGTGCGTGCCCCTCACCGGAACAAAGCCTGCACGTTCCAGCGCGCGAACCAGACCGGCATACGTGTTGTCATCCGCATAGCGCTCCACGCTGACCAGACGCCCTTTGTCCCTGACCAGCGCGGCAAGCTCCCCTGCATACGCTTCGTGGCGTTTCGCCAGCTCCTCCACCGGTAATGCGGACGGCTTTGGCTCCTTGCAGAGCGCTTCCCACACAACATTTTCATGCACGGTGCGGCAGGAAAACAAGGTGTCGCACCCCTTCCGCCACGGCGCTTCCGGCGTGAAAAAATGCGCATTGTCCACCCGAAGGCTCCTGGCAAGCTCCTTTGCTACCAGGACCGCATTCCGGGACAAATCCAGACCTGTGACATTGGAATCCGGATGGCACAGCGCAAGATAACAGGTCAGAATCCCATTTCCACAGCCAATGTCAGCAATATCCCCCGCGCAGAACGTGTCATACTGCACCAGGTACTCCAGTACTCTCCTGAAAAACACACGGTCATAAAAAGACGATGCCAGAAGACTCATTTCCAGGCTCTGGTTCAGGTAATCGACAAGCTCCTGCTGGCGGTGGAGATAGCGCGTATTTCCTTTTCCATACACCAGCCGTTCTTCCGACTGGTCAAACAGCTTTGTCAGCCGTTCAATGTGGCTTTCCCCCTCCTTTTGTCCGAACGCCTCAGTCAGCGCCGTATCCAGCTCGGTGACCCTGCGGATGCCGATCCTGGACAGATACTCTTTTATCTCCAAATCCAATCTACCTCCAATAAAAATTATAGACATCTCTATTATATGGGATACATCCAGGATTAACAAGAATAACTGCCCATGTCCCTTTCTAATTGTTAAAACGTTCCCGGAACCATGACTTTGTCCGTTGATACAGATTGTCATACCACTCAACATGCTCCATCTGCCGTGCATTAATCCTGAAAGAAACAGTCTTAATCCCGCCATATCCATTGATTCCCCGGATTGTCATTTTTCCGGTTCCCTTGAATATGTTTTTGGAATACCCATTCGTTAAAATTTCGTAGTCTGTCCCTTCCCTGAGCGCCTTCTCCGCACCACCTGTTTTCATCGTCACGAAAATCTGCTGTTTTCCTGTATCGGGATTTATCTCTGACAATATAATCTCCTTTCCTGTATAACTCTGCGGCTCTACTTTCACTTTTGCCCTGGAGATATCCACACTGTCCTCTATAATCCGGAAATCCGCGCAGGCAGTGCCTGTATAACAATTTGTGCCTTTTATTGTCGCCCGAATAACATCACCTACACCAGGTGTTCCCTCTATCGGTGTGGTACCATCCTGTTTCGTGTATGCAACTGTGTAATCTGTCCCTTTTTTCAATGCCTTTCCATCAAAATCCCTGATGGTCAGATTCACATTGCCATATTTCTTCGCATTCTTTTTTGTCACATCCGATATAATAATATTGGTCAGGCTGGCAATATCCTGCTGGGTAACCGTAAAGCTGACTGGCGCTGTTGTTCCCTTGAAATTGCCTTTTCCTATTATCTTGAAGGTGGCTGCACCAAGCTTCCTGTTGCCTGAATATGCCATCGTATAGTCTACGCCTTCTACCAGATTCCGGCCGTTAAAAACTGCGCCCAGGTCCGCTGCATCCAGTTTGCTGCCACCTTTCCTATAAGGCGCTTTGATGTCCGTTGTATTGTAGCTCAGCTTCCCTTCCGGATTGTTCCTGATGTCAAACGGTGCAATTCGAAACGTTTTCTTTACCGTTCCAGTGTATTTTCCGATGCCCTTTACAGTCACGGAAGCAGTGCCTGCCTGAACATTTTTGTCATAAGCCACCGTAAAATCGCGGTCCTGCTCCGCTCCTGCAATCTTTACAGCCGGTGTTATCGCACTTCCCGTGTAAGACAAATTCACGGCGCTTTCCAGTGTCACATCCTTCGCCTTTAATGCAATACCTGTAATCTTAAAGGTGACTGTCTTTTCACCGACATAGGTTTCCCCAATGCCTTTGATGACCGCCGTTGCGGCACCTACCTCGGCAGCGTCACAGATAACCTGGTAATCCTGATTGGGCACAAGCGTATTTTGTCCATATTTCACCGTAAATTCAGGTATGATTTTTTCCCCTGTATATTCCTTATTCTGAATGCCTGTCACTTTCACAGCGCTCATAAGTACCTGACTGCTGTTGAGCACCACCATCTGGATTTCCCTGATTCCGGTATATCCGTTCGCATCCACACCCTTGACCGCCACGGTATATGTACCTGGTCCTGTCACCCGTTCTACTTTGGCGCCGGTCCAATCCTTAACCGCATCTACGGTAAAATCCTTTTTGTTCAGTTTTTTACCGTTTCTCGTCACAACCGGCGCTGCCGTGACACTCTTTCCTGCCTTTGGCGCCTTGACATAGAGATTGGGGATGACAATATCATCGTCAGCTAAATTCTTTGGAACAATCCTGAAATGCTTTGTGATACTTCCAGAATAGTTTCCCTTGCCCTTGATGATGACCTCCGCATTTTCTGTCGGCTTTGTATTTTTCTTATATGTCACAGTGTAATCCCTGCCCGGCGCCAGCAGTGTCCTGCCATCATACACGGTCACTTGCGGTTTCAATGCCTTTCCGGTGTAAATGATATCGTCGATATCAAATGCCCACAGGCCTTCTCTTTCCCTCAGCTGGCTCAGTGCCTCTGACAGCCTTGCAGCCGCGTTCTGTATCTCTTCCTGTGTTGCAGCCGCATTTTCTGATACTGCCCTTGCATCTTCGAGCGCCTTTTTGCAGGCATCCCAGCTGTCCTTTGTGTAGTCATTTGGATTCAGGTTTCCGCATTTTCCAATCAGTTCCAGCAGCTGGTCTTTATTGACCGGTGCGGATTCGCCCTTTTTCTGTAATTCTGCCTTTGCCTTTTTCAGTGCGTCCAGCGCCTTTTGCACTTCCTCCTGTGAGGGTACCGGATTTGCCAATACTGCCCTTGCTTCGTCCAGCGCTTTTGCAAACGGAATCCAGCTTTCCTCTGTATATGCATCCTTTTCGAGTGTTCCGCACTCGGCAGTCAGGTTTCTTAATTCCTTCTCTTCGGGTGTATTTGGTTTCAATGCCGTCCGCGCTTCCACAAGCGCTTTATAGGCACTGTTCATTTCCTCCTGTGATGCGTCTGGTTTTTCCCATATATCTTTTGCTTCCTGCAGCGCACCCGCAAAGGCTTTCCAGCTTTCACCTGAATAGCTTTCCTGTTCCAGTGCATCACACGCATCTATCAGGCTCTTGAGGCTGTCCTTTGTTACTGTAAAAGGAAGCAGCCCTTCCTTTGCCTGTTTCAATGTCTCGCATGCCTGCTTCACTGTTTCCGGCGCCGCATTTGCGTCTTCCTTGACTATTTTGGCAGCATCCAGCGCCTCTGTAAAAATCTTCCATGTCTCCGGTGTATAATCTTCTTCCTTTGCGTCTTTTAAAAACTGCACGCACTCACCGATGAGACTGTCCAGTTCTTCCCTTACATCCGGCTCAGGTGTGCTGACCAGACCACCCAGCGCCGCAGTGCCAAATACACCTGGTGATTCCCAGCCCCGTCCGGATTCGTCATACCAGCTGACCGTTCCGATTCGTTTTCCGCCTTCTGCATCATTAATCTGTAAATCAATACCGATTTTATCTCCCGGTGCAGGTGTAATGTCCGTCCAGCGAAAAGCTGCCTCAACCAGATAGCCATTTTCCGTCACTGCCGTAGCAGACTCGATATTTTCCTCACTGTACTTCGGCCCATTAAAGCTTCGGATGTTCTGATAGCTGATACGATACTGTGTATCGTCCTCCTCATAGGAATCTGTCTTGTGATTATTTTCATCTATAAACACTTCAAACGAATCCTGTTCATGTGCATACTCAGCAGTATCGTCCAGTGCACTGTCCGTCACATCCGCAAGCACATACAGATACTGATCGTCCCACAAGAGCCTTGCGGAAGCGGAAGCCTTCGCGGAATCCTTCCTTACATAGAGCCGCACCTCCTTTGCCGCATCCCACACTGCTTCCTTTTCACCATCCACTGTAATGAGACCATTGCCGACTCTGCCAATGGACATATAGGGCTTGGTGACTGCCGAAGCATAGTATTTACTGCTTGTTTCCTGGTTCATGGTCATGTCATTAAAGGCATGGTTCTTCCCATTATCCGAAACGACCACATCCATGCGAAAATCTGCCGCCGGCACAAGCTCTCGTGGAACCGTAAGCTCCGCCACATAGCCGCCCTCCCGCTCCTGACTGTCTGCCCTTGTCTTTACGACAGATGTGACTGACGCAGACTTGTCCCAGTCTATATACAGTCTGACTGCATCGTTTGCGTCATCCGTCGTATCAGAGACAGTCACCTGCACTTTTAATTCTGTATCCGTCCAGACAGGAACAAACTGCGCATCAATACCCTGAATTTCATAAATTTTTCCGTTTTCATACGGATTGTCCCCTGATGCCTGCAGCACTGTGACACTGCGGATGTACGGCTCTAACTTTTCAGCATTTACAAACGCATAGAAGGAAGGCTTTGCCTTATAATCGTCATCAAAAAGCAATGGAACCTGTCTCTTGCTTCCGTCCGCTCCGCCCCCGACGTCGCTGCCCTCCTGGAGCCATGAATTTCCGTCTATCACACCCCATATCGTTATTCCGTTGACATCAATGCCGTCCATCGCGTCAACCTCACGCATGACATCATAGATTTCCTTATACCGGTATGCCTGCTTTGTATATTCATTCTGGAGCGTGTCATCGGTTCCGTCAAAATCATCGCTTGCCTTGAGGTCAAGCTCTGTAAGCTGTACCTTGCCGACAATCTTTCCATACCTTACCGCCGCATCCCGGAGCTGACTGGCTGTCGGGGAAGAAACCGTATGGTGCGACTGCATTCCCATCGCGGATATCCTTGTCGGAAGCTCTTCATCCTCTTCATGGGATTTTACTTCCTTTAACAGCTTTTCAATGCCAGGCACTTTCTTTTTCACGCACTCATTGTAATCATTATAATAAAGCTCGATGTCTGACGGGGCATAGTAGTTGGCGTAGCGGAATGCATTGACAATAAAATCCTCGCTCTTGTATACCCGCCACCAGCTTGATTTCTCGTTTTCATTTCTGTACGTGCCCGTGTCATCGCTGACTGCCTCATTTACGACGTCCCATCCGTAAAACATTCCTTTGTAAGGACTGCTTTCTCCTGTAAAATGCTCAAGAACCGTCTTAATGTACCACTCCTGGCGTGCGTCCATGACATCAGGGGCAGCATCGGGTTTGTTAATGTCCCAGTCTTCACGGAAAAACCATTCCGGTGCCTGTGAATGCCATACCAGGACGTGTCCCCTGACTTTGATGACGTTGTCCGGATGCCCTGTATTCCATTCCTTGAGCGCATCCAGTATCTTTTCTGCCCTGCTGTAGTCAAGTGTCGGAACCTTATAGTCTTTCATCTCCGTGCCGTCTGCACGCGTCCATGTAATCGTCTCAAATCCCGGAGCCGAGTTATTGCTGTCATGGTAGTCAAACAGGGCGTCCATCTTCAGCTCATTCTCAAACGTAACGGCATTGAAATGTTTCTGTACCAAGTCCATCAGCGGTTTATCCGCCAAATCCGATACCGTAAGTAATGCACCCGTGTAGGCATCCGAACCGATTCCATCTTCACCGGAAACCGTATCCTTCAGATCCGGGATATCCCACTCAATCTCCTTGACAGGTTTCTTGACTTCATGGATGGTGACACCAGTGACATAATATCTTCCTTTAACACAATCGCCGTTTCCATAGTTTGTCCCCTGTTCCAGAATCCTGATGACAAGCTCTTCTGCCTCCCCCTCAAATTTGGGGTTGAAGCTTCCCTCGAATTTTACCCACTCTCCTGCCGGAATCTTCTTGACGCATCCACTGTCCAGTATCCCTGAATCATGGAAATCCCAATAAGTAGGTGTGCCATCAACCCTCACATATGGCAAAAAGCTGACTTCCCTCTGTTCAGGAGGCGCATCCTTGTAGTCATCAGCATCCAGCATGGCATAGAAAGAATACTCATAAGACTTGCCTGATTGAATCACTGCTGTCATATCCTGTGCAAAGCAGTCATAACTGCTTGTCCTGTTTTCAATCACACCGTATGAAGTAACCTCGTCAAAGACTGCCTCGTCTGCTTTCGCTGCTTTTATGTCTGCACTCCCCTTTGACGCCCCCCATACAGATAAATCAGACTCTGCAAAATACGGATTCTTTACCAGATTATCGCCGTACTCGATATCTCCCTTGTCAATGGCTGCCACACGCAGGTCGTCAATGCAGAAGGAAAGGCCGTCCGAACCCAAAAACTCAATCTTTACCTGTTCATGCTTATCATGTGCCGGTATCCGAAACGTTCCGCTTATCTGCTTCCACTGATTTGATTCAAGTATCGCCTCGCTGTCCGGATTTACTTCAGCCATTCTTGAGGAAGCCCAGTCTTCACTGGCACTGGTAACCTGGAACCGGACCTCCCCACTCTCTGTCCCCTCCGACAGCCTGGCAAAATAGGTATATTCATATGTTACCTCCGGCTTTATGATTCCCGCAATATTGGTATGGCAAATCTGTGTCCCGCTCTTTTTGCCCGCATCCGGACTTACCGCCAGATAATAATCACCACATTCCTCTGACGGCCTGCCGCTTTCGCCATAACTCTCACGTGCAATGTTTGTCTGTCCCCATGATAAGTCATTCCACCAGGCAAGATTTCCGTCACTGAGGTTCTCAAAGCTTGGATTATAGTCTTTCAGGATACTGTCCCGAATCTGCCGGTCACTCTCCAATGCGATGCATTCTTCTTCCGTTTCATCCTCTGCTGCCGTTTCTGTCTCTTCCCCTGTTGCCGTTTCCGTCTCTTCTGTCATTTCTTCGCTGACGCTGCTTTCTTCTGTTGTGCTCTCCCCGCCTGTACGTTCTTCGCCTGTGTCCTCCTCGCTTGCACGCTCCTGCGTTGTATTTTCCGGACCGCTTTCCTCCGTTGTCCTTTCTTCGGCTGTGCTTTCCTCAGCAGTGTGTTCTTCCGCACTGTCCTTGTCCATATCCATGTCCGTCTCCGGTTTTGACCCTTCTTCTGCGTTTTCCTCAGAAACATCCGACTTACCTTCCTCCGAAAGTTCTGTTTTCCCGGAAATCTCAGAAGCATTTGCTGTCACCGGATTCACACTTCCCACAAGCAGCACGCCTGAAAGAATCAACGCCATGATTCTTTTGTTCTTGTTCCTTAGCATACAAACCTCCTTGACCTTACAACAGGTATACCAATTAATAATTTACCTTTACATTTTAAAGAAAAATGCACCTTTCTGTAACCTGTCAAACTAAAGGTTATGCCTATCATTTTTATGGAAAAACCGGGAAACAGACCATCTTTCTTCCTGCACAAAAAAGTCATGCCCGGCATCATACAGCGATGACACCTGGCATGACTTTTTATTCATTTATTCCAATCCGTCCAGCGTTCTTTGGACTGCACCTGTCCCTGCTATCAGTTCCTGAAAATATCCGCAGACTTTTTCTGCAAGACCCGCTTCATAGAGGTTCACACCGAATATCTGCGCATTTTCCATAACCGGCTTCAGCACAGCCTCCACGTCCCTGTCTCCAAGCCGGATTTTCTGCATCTGCGGACACAGCGTCTCCAGCATCGGGTCCGGACTTAACGCAAACGGCGCCCCCTTATCGTCCACTGCCATCAGATAGCGCAGCCACCCGGCATACACAAGCGGTATCACCTGCAAATCTTCTACCTTCAGACCTTCATCCGCCCCATATGCCCTGATGGTTTCCCCGAAACGGATTGGCAGTTTCTGCGAGGTATCCGTCGCGATTCTCTGCGGCGTGTCCGGCAGAAACGGATTGGGCAGCCGAACCTTTAACACCGTGTCAAGAAACGCCTTCGGGTCAAGTATTTCCGGATTGACTACGACAGGAAGCCCTTCCTGATATCCTACCCGCTCCACCAGCCGGACAAGCGCCTCGTCCTTCATCTCATCGGCAATTTTCCGGTACCCGAGCAGACAGCCAAAAACCGCAAGGCAGGTATGCAGGGGATTCAGGCAAGTGCATACTTTCATTTTCTCAACCTTGTCCACTGTTTCACGTTCCGTAAACAGGACTCCGCCATCCTCCAGACGAGGCCTTCCATTTGGAAAGCTGTCCTCAATCACAAGGTATCCTGTCTCCTCCGCGTTGACAAAGGGCGCCGCATACGTATTTCGCGACGTGACGGCAGCGCCGCATTCCTCCACGCCGTCCTTCTCCAGAATATCTCTCACGGCATCATCCGGTCTGGGCGTAATCTTGTCAATCATGCTCCATGGAAAGGTAACCTTTCCGGAATCAATATATTCCGGAAATCCCGCATCTGCCTTTTTGTTTTCCGCCCATGCCTTCGCGAAGGCCAGGACAGCCGCGTGCAGCCTGTCCCCATTGTGGGCGCAGTTGTCTGTGCTGACCATTGCAGCCGGTTTTTCGCCTGCACAAAACCGCGCATGGAGCAGCGCTGCCACCTTTCCCATATAGCTTGCAGGTTTTTCCGGGCCATTGGCAAAATCAGCCATCACCTCCGGCAGATATTCCCCTTTTGCGTCCGTCAGGCAGTATCCCTTTTCCGTAATCGTAAAAGTAATCATCTGTAAGGAATCCTTTGTAAAAATCTCCTTTAATCTTGTGTATGCTGCGGGGTTGCCCGAATCCAGCGGCAATGCCTCCGCAACACTTCCGATTACCTCCTTGTCAACCGTTCCGTCCGCCTTTAACGTCACGGCAATTCCCAGATTGTCATGCGTCGCATAGACCCGATCTATGATTTCATAGTCAAATCCCTCCGCAACGATAATCCCCCTGTCAAGCCTGCCATCGTTCAGCATTCTCTGCGCAATGGCCGCATGAAACGCACGGAATAAATTTCCGGCTCCAAAATGAACCCAGAGCGGGTTCTCCTGTGTGGCTTTTTTCATCTGTACAATGTCATATTGTGGAAGCCGGTATCCCTTTGCCTCCCACGGGTTCCTGTCCGCAATTCCCTGCAAATCTATTTTCATATTCCGCACCTCATTCATTGGGTTTTATTGCCGTTTTCCATCTTCCGATTTTCGGATTGCCTCCCACAGGCCATTCAGGTATGCAGCGCCGAGCGCGCGGTCATAAAGCCCATATCCAGGCATTGCCGTCTCCCCCCATATCATGCGTCCGTGGTCTGGCCTGACAGGTCCGTTAAATCCTGTCTCGTACAGCGCCTTCATAATCTCGTACATGTCAAAATCGCCGTCCTCTGACAAATGTGCCGCCTCCTCGAAATCCGTCGGTGAGCGGAACTTTAAATTGCGCACATGCGCAAAATGGATTCTGCCTTTCAGCGCGCGTATCATATCCGGCAAATCATTTTCCCTGTTTGTGCCATATGAGCCGGAACAGAACGTGACCCCGTTATGCGGATTGTCAACCATCTTCATCATGCGCAGGATATTCTTCTTGTTGATGATAATGCGCGGAAGCCCAAACACGCTCCATGCAGGGTCGTCCGGATGGATTGCCATGTTGATGTCATACCTGTCGCATACCGGCATGATTTTTTCCAGAAAATACTTCAGGTTGTCGAATAATTTTTCATCATCCACTTCCCTGTACAGTTCAAACAGTTCCCTTACCTGTGCCATTCTCTCCGGCTCCCATCCGGGCATGATGCTTCCATTGGCATCACCAGATATGGATGCAAACATTTTTTCAGGCTCCAATGCATCAACCGCTTCCTGCGTGTAGGCAAGCACGGTGGAGCCGTCCGTTCGCTTTCTGGCAAGCTCCGTCCTTGTCCAGTCAAAAACAGGCATAAAGTTATAGCACACCAGATGAATCCCTTCTTTTCCCAGATTCTCCAGGGTCTCTATGTAATTTGCAATATATGTTTCCCGCTCAGGCAGTCCTGCCTTGATTGCCTCGTGTACATTCACACTCTCGATTCCGGCAATGTGCAGGCCGGATGCTTCCACCTCGCCGGCGAGCCGGCGGATTTTCTCCCGCTCCCACACTTCGCCTGCCTTCGCGCCATACAATGTCGTAATCACGCCTGTCACGCCGGGTATCTGCCGAATCTGGCCTAACGTAACCGTATCAAACGCTGAACCATACCATCTCAATGTCATTTCCATCTTCTGATTCTCCTCATAAAATATTACTGCCAGATTCTGTAATTTCCGCTAAGCGCCAGAAACGCAAAGAAATACAGGCAATTGTCATAATATCTTCTGTCCCCTGTGCGCATGGGCAGTTTCCAGAACCGTTCCACCCACTCCCTGCTGCTGTCTGTGCGTGCCGCGAGTACCGACGCTGCTGTCGCTGCCAGAATGGCTGTCGGATGAAGTGCGTGTTCCCCCGCTATCCTTCCATCCACCTCATAGATATGGTATGTATTCCTGCGGCAGTCCTCAAGCAGAAACTCCTGTATTGCCTGTGCCGCATGGCACTGCCCCTCGTCTTTTCCAAACCACTCGTAGTCGAGCCCGATGTTTGCCACCGTGCGGTAGGAGTCACTGTAAAACCAGTCGTGCCGCTCATCCGTCCATGGCAGCCTCCTGTGCATCGGGCTTCCGTCAAACTCAGCATATTCTGCCGAGAAACCGGTTTTGGCATGGCACGCATTCTTAAGATATCTGCGGCTCTCAAGCGCTGCCCTGTCCCAGAATGAACGGTCCTCCTCGTAAGCCCACAGTGCAAAAAGCTCATAAAAATGTGGCAGGTGATAGGACGGGTCTGTAAAGTCACTGCCAGGGACAAATAAAATCTGATGGTTGTCCCTGTTCCACATCGGGACGCCTGCCCTGCCGTTTTCCCCTTTGTGCAGACATGCCCGCAAAATCTCCTTTGCCTCATGGGAATAATTGAAAATTCCGTCCCTGTCCCCCCATCTGTGCGCCGCAAAAAACAGCGCCATTGCAAAAAATTCCTCGCCGTCCGGCGCAGGACCGTCTGCATTCTTCGTCCCGTCCGTCGCGCACGACCATGCAAAATAGCCTTCATTTTCCCCATCCTGCATCCACATATAAGTCTTTGCCCATTTCCATAGCCGGTCAAACTCCTCGTGCATGTCCAGCTGCACACAAATCATCATTCCATACGACATTCCTTCCGTGCGTGCATCATTGTTCCCAGTATCCATAATATACGCCATGTCATCCCCTGCAGGATAATAGACACGCACATCCTCCGCCCCATAAAAGAACGCATCACGAATTTCCACAAGCCGCTTTTCAACCTGCCCCGGCTCAATGCCAATTTCCACAAATACATTGCGGTACTGTCTCTCCATACCAGCTTCCCTCCATACTACTATATCGTATCAATTCAGTCTTTTTTCCTGCACGCTTCCTATCCTTCTGCCGAAAACTCCCATGTGTATACTTCGTATCCCTCTCCCATGAATACAAAATAGAGGTCATGAATGCCGTCCGGACATTTCCGCACTGCTGCCGAACAGACTGTAAGGATGTCCGTACTTGCAGGAAGCAGTTCCACAAGGCACATTTCTTCCCCGCTCAGGCTGTCCAGAAATACCCTGACACAGCCTGATTTGCTCCCGCGCACAGACACCTCCAGCGTCCTTGCCTTTCTGTCTCCGAAGTCGACATTGCTGACTTCAATCCAGCATCCGTCTGATATCCCCGTAACAATCATATCGCCGGAACCGCAGCGCAGTGCGCACTCCCCATACTGTGTCGTCATGATTCCGCCCATCGCAGTCATTGTGACCGCCTTGTTGGTACGGTATGGGTCAAACGCCTTAATCGGCGGCACGCCTTCCCTCGTTGCCTGTATTTTTCCAATGCTTCCGTTTTCATCAATCTGTACGGCATCAATTCCCGTACACCTGTAATTTTGCAGCACACCCATCCTCTCCTCGAGAATCCTTGTGTGATAGGACATATACCACCTGCCATGAAAACGGAACATGCAATGATGGTTATTTCCCTCCAGGCCGAAAAAAAAGTCAGGGTTTTTTAAGACGGAACCAGTCAGCGTGAATGGTCCCATCGGGTGGTCGCCTGTCATGACCATAATCTCTCCCCTGCCAAATCCAAGCTCCGCCTCCTTCTCCTCCGGTACGGAAAAGTTGGAGCAGTAGGAATAGTAATACCTGCCGTTTATCTTATTGATACCGGAATCCTCATACAGATAGGGTACGTCGGCAATCACAGCCGGCTCCCCCTGAATACTTATCATATCCCTGCCAAGCCTTGCCACCCTTGCCGTCCCTGGGTTTGCAGCCTTGCCGGGATCCGGGATTCCCCCTCCGAAATAAATATACGCCTCACCGTCGTCATCCACCAGTACCGCCGGATCAAAAAGCCATGTGACCGCGCCGCAGGTTGGTGTCTGTCTGGAAATCAGCGGTTTTTGAAGAACATCCGCAAAAGGTCCGACAGGGCTGTCCCCCTCCAGCACCGCAATCCCGTCCCCGCCGTTTGCAAAGTACAGGAAAAACTTCATTTTTCCGTCAATCTCTTTACAAACAGCCGCCGGCGCCCATGAATTCCTGCTCCACCGCGCTGCGCCCTTGCTGCCCGCCGCATACACCGTTCCATGGTCTGTCCAGTTTACCAGATCCTCGGAGGATATGACACTGATGGTATCAATCTGGGAATATACATTTTCGGTGATTTGTCCGTTTTCATTTCGGATGAATGTGTCCCCTGTCATATATAGATAAACCCTGTCCCCATATACAAGCGCATACGGATCTGCCCCGAACCGCTGTGTCATGACCGGGTTGTGTTCCCCCTGCCTTTTATAGCCTGTCTTTAATGTAAAATGATGCATCTTCCTATTCCCTCCAATGTATTCTGCCTTCCCGTGGAAGCATCCCGATATATCCATATTTTTGTCCGTATGCTTCCTGCCTGACCACAATGCGCTCCAATACGACCCCTGCGTCACAGGCATATATTGCAATATTGTTTTCCCCTGCCTTTACCTCCGCCCTCCATATTGCTGTATGGATATTGTCAAGTACACCCTTTGCCCACTCCGCACAGTTCCTGTCACCGCCCCTGTAACCATCTGACACAGTATGGACGATTTGCACCGGCCCGTCGTTTATCCGGATTCCCATCCTAAGCTGGTTTCTGGTGTCCACAGGATTGGACGGGGCTGTCAGGATTTCAAACACGCAGGTTCCTTCCGTATCGGCTCCAAAACCATAGCTGATAAAAGGCGCATCCCTTAACGGCATATACGAAACCGTCTGCGGAAATGCCTTTGCCCCTGCAACGTACTTTCCATATGGTTTCAGGATTTGGTACTCTTTTGACTTGTATTTGTAATCACATGCCTCGATAGCCAGCATTCCAGGCGCCCCCTTGCACCTTGCGGCATGAATTTCCACATTGACATGGGAAAACGTTGTCCGGATACATAAATCCGCCACCAGCTCCCTTTCCTGTCCTGCAGGCATCAGCGTTCTGTCAATCCATACTTCCAGCTCCCTGTGCAGTTCCACCCTGCCCTCTTTCTCAGCAGCAATAATCCACGGCGCGTTACTCTCCACCCAATAAGGAAACGGTTCTGTCGATCCGTTATCAATTTCAACCACGATCCGGTCTGTTCCCATATCCAGCGGTTCCCGCGCTATCAGGGTCTTTCGTGTCCAGTCGCCGCCCATGCTGTACTGTTCGTCATGCTTCAGCGCCACAATCATGCGCGGACGGTTCGCCGGTTCGACATAATGGTAAACCGGATAACGGCACTCCTCGTCATTCCAGTGGACAAAACCTGCATGCTCGGACAGCATCATGCCGTCCCATTTTCCGTCTGCAATACGGTGGTATTCTTCCTGCAGCTTCCTGTCTTTTTGTACACATGCGCGCATTTTATCCGCGTACGTGTTTGCAATCAGCCTTCCCTGCGCGGCATAGTACTTATTTTTTCCGGCATACAGCATCAGCTTTAACTGGTTCATGGACGCAGCTGCCGGATAGGAAACCAGTTCAAAAAATGACGCGTATGTCATTTTATCCGGCATGCTTTCTTTTATTTCCTCTATAATCCCCAGGATCTCCTGCGCCTTGCAAAGCGCCCAGTCCGCCTCGCCATAATTCACCGGATGATAGGTATCCGGCTGCAGCGCTTCCGGTCTGCGGATACTGTTGAGTCTGGTATAGCCATCAACAACCTGATAAACCTTATCGAGCATCTCGCCTGAAAATCCTGAACCAAACTGTGCCGTAAGCCATTTTTTTGTATACTCGTCCGTCTTATTGGGTGCACCTGTTCCCCACCTGTCAAAATCATATGCGAGGTCAAGAAAATACGAAAGCGGCAGCTCCTGCGGTTTCAGGTCTCCCACATTCACTATCCAGATTTCGCGCACGCCGAAGTCATATGCCTGTGTCATCTGCTCCCAGACCTTGGATAAATGCGTGCTGTTCACCCACTCATAGGACACAGGGTCACCATGATAGTCAAAGTGGTAATACATACCCCATCCACCCTTACGCTCCCTGTCCTTTTCCTCAGGAAGCCTCCGCATGTTGCCAAAATTGTCCTCACAGAGCATCAGCGTGACGCCGTCAAGTTCTTTCCAGTCCTTTAATCCTTCCGTCTTATCGTCTCCGTAAAAATATGCTTCTACTTCTTTATATAACGCCAGCATTCTCGGAACCTGATCCAGATTGTTATCAACACACTCCCGAATCAGCTGGTTTTGCGTGGAAATTACTTCCTTCAGATAGTCAATGTTTTCCTTTAATGTCGCGGCATGTCCTAAAATCTCACTGTCCCTCTCGCCGCGCATCCCCATTGTAATTATGTTTTCAAGTCTGCCGTTACGCCTTAAGCCATCCCGCCAGTACCGGGTCAGTCCTTTTTTGTTGCGGTCAAAATTCCACTCTGTCCCATATGGGGAACCCTCCCCCTTGACCAAATCCCACTCCTCGCTGTGGCGCAGGCAGGGCTCATGATGGGAATTGCTCATGACGATGCCGTATTCATCCGCCAGAAGCGCGTTCGCCATCCCCGGCCCATCCAGACTAAAGGAGGATGTCCACATCGCAGGCCACAGATAATTTCCCTTCAGCCGCAGCAGCAGTTCAAATACCTTGTCATACATTTCAGCCGTAAAGCCGCCAAAGTGGCGGAACGTCCAGCTGCCAAAGGAGGGCCACTCATCATTGATGAAAAATCCCCTGTATTTTACCGACGGCTCTTTCGACACAGTGTTGACCGCCTGCGTCAGTATGACGGTATCCCGTTTTACAGGCAGGACATCCGCAAAGTATACCCATGGCGATACCCCCAGAAGCTCCGACAGATGAAACAGTCCATAAATCGTCCCGCGTTTGTCACTCCCTGCAATCACCAGCGTGCGATGCGCCTCCGTTTCCTTCCTTTCAATGATGCCGAAATGGTAGACCTCACGTTTTCCACGCACCCTCGACAAATTAAGGCGTCCTTCCTCTGCCAGCGTGTCCAGCGTGGTATTGTGTCCGATGGTTCCTGCAATGATGCAGTCACAGACTTCCTGTTCCCCTGGTGTGCCTTCCGCAAGTTCATATTTTCTGTCCGTGACAAGCCAAAGGTCATTTAGCACTTTCCGGGCAATTTTCTTCACACCGGAAAATTCTTCCGCACCGACAAATATTTTCGCCTGCCTTGCACCGTCCGCTATTGTCAACACCGTATCTTTCTCCTCTCTCATTACCGCCAGTCACCTTTCCAGTACCGGAACTGCATAAAATCCGCATAACCGCCTGTCTGCTTTGTAGAAAAAAGGAACAGGCCAAAGCGGCATCCTGTAAAATGATCCATCTTAAAATACTGCTTCTGACGGACACCGATTCTGTTCCACTCCCCATTCGAAAGATAAAAACACGATGCCTCATCCCGCATATCCGTAAAATCCGTATGTATCTTCAGCGTGGCCGCCTCCGATCCAATTGCAACTCTCTCATATTCTTTCGCCGGTTCAAGGAAGTCCGAATCCCCGAACACAGTCTCATTTTGCGCTGGCTTTCCCAGCATGACAATATAGTATCTGCCTTTTTCCTTTGTCAGGGCAACCGCCCCATAACAGCCTGTAAAAGCGCAGATTCCGGCATAGTCGCCATCTTTCAGACGGCTCGCATCCACTGTCACCCATGCCGCGCTTTCCGGTCCGGATGTCCTCTGTGTAAGCGTGTTGTACCCATAGGCCAGGCCGGAACAGATTCTCCCCGAATAGAGCCTGTACGCTCCCCTACGTTCCGTGACTGACCACAGTGTCCCCACCGGATTATGATTAAACTGCCAAAACGGCTTCAGATGTATTGTTCCGTCATCATCCGGCGTATAAATAAAATCGTCATCCCCGTTCAAAGGCTGGTACTGATACCCTGGTCTGGTACTTGGAACTTTGACAAATTCCGGAACCTTTCCATCCGCGCCAGCTACTGGAAACCCCTCCTCGTCAAAGTGCAGCGGCATGATTAAAGGCGCCCTGCCCAGTGCCCCTCTGTCCTGAAACATAAATGCATACCATTCCCCATCCGGCGTGTCAACCATACCGCCCTGCGCAACACCAAGCCTGTGGTATCCCATGTCATCATCAATCATGCATTTCCCCTTAAATTCGCCTGTCAGCGAATCTGCCATAAAACAGTCCTCCGACTTCCATGCATTTCCATATGCCGGAATATGGCAGGTAAACAAATAATATCGTCCGTCTTTTTTATACAGGTGTGAGCCTTCATACCCGAGATGGACATTGTCCACATCCTCGACAAGAAGCCTGCAAAGTCCCCCTTCAAGCGGTCCTTTTAGCTCCGGGTCCAGTTCAGTCAGGTACAGTTCCTTGTTTCCGTACACAATATAAACGCTTCCGTCATCGTCGAAAAAAAGGGAGCTGTCGTGATAAAAGCCTTTTATTGTCTGTTTCTTCCACGGTCCTTCCGGATTTTGCGCCATAAGCAAATAAGTCTTATGTGTATCATTTGCAGTGAAACATATATAAAATGTTCCGTCATGATACCGCAGGGTTGGCGCCCACATCCCCTGCCCATAAATCTGTTCTGTTCCTTCCAGACGATGTCCTTTGGTATCATCAAGCGTCTCATAAGCATGCGCCGCAAATTCCCAGTTCATCAAATCATAGGAACGCAGGATGTCACAGCCCGGCATAAAATGCATTGTCGTGCTCGCCATGTAATAAGTATCACCCACACGTATAATGTCCGGATCCGGAAAATCGGAATATATGACAGGATTTCTTTTTGTCTCCATGTTTTCTTGTCTTCTTTCTTAAATATACAACGTCTGCGGCTTCTTCCCTGTCAGGGCTGCGCTCCTTGCATCGGGCTGGGAACCGCCGATATGAACCTCATATCCTTCCGCGATATACTCAGCCTCACCATCCTCATTGAACAGCACAAATGCCTCCGCGGGAAGCTTCATCGTCAGCGTCTTTGCCTCGCCTGCCTTCAAATCCACCTTCCTGATTCCCTTAAGCTGGGCATTCGGCGTGCCCTCCCGCCTTGCCTTCACGTAAGCCTGAACCGTCTCGGTTCCGTCCACGTCTCCTGCGTTTTTAACCGTAAAGGTAATCTCCACACCGCTCTTTACATCCGGTGTACCCACAAATGTCACATCACTGTATGCAAAATCGGTGTAGGAAAGCCCATACCCGAACGGATACAGCGCCTCCTGCGTCATGTAACGATAAGTACGTCCTTTCATGGAATAATCCTCAAAATCAGGAAGCTCCTCCATCGTCTTATAAAATGTAACCGGAAGCTTTCCCTGTGGGTTTGCCGCGCCAAACAATATATCCGCAATTGCCTTGCCGCCCTGTGCCCCCGGATACCAGCCTTGTATAATCGCGCCAAGATGTTCCTGTTCCCATGTAAGCGCTGTCGCACTGCCGCAGAGCACCACAAGAACCACCGGTTTTCCATACTCACTTGCAATTTTGAGGATGTCATGCTGGATTCCCGGAAGCCTCAGATTCGGCTTATCTCCGCTTCCGTACTCATTTCCTGTATCACCTTCCTCGCCTTCGAGTGTGGCATCCATCCCCATCACAGCGATAATCACGTCACTTTCCTCACAGACTCCGCGTACTTCCGAACACCGGTCATTCGCCTCCGCAAGCCCTGTCATCCGGTCCTTGTACAGATGGCATCCCATGGAGTACATCACACGCACATCATCACCGACATAGTCCTGTATCCCTTCAAGCACCGTCACATACCGCGATGCAGTCCCCTCATAATTTCCAACCAGCGCCGCCCTGCTGTCAGCGTTGGGGCCAATCACGCCAATCGTGTGAATCCTGCCCTTGTCCAGCGGCAGAAGGTTGTTCTCATTTTTCAGCAAGACAATTGATTTTTCCGCCACTTCCCTGTTCAGCGCCCTCATTTCCACGGAATCCACCACGGAATACGGAATCCTGTCGAACGGATTCTCCTCTTTCCTGTCAAATACGCCAAGCTTCATGCGCGAGGTAAACAGATTAATAACCGCCTCATCAATGCGCGACTCCTCCACAAGCCCCTCTTTCACCGCCTGTACCAGATACGTAAACAAATTTCCGCAGTTCAGGTCGCAACCGTTTGCCATCGCCATCGCCACAGACTCCTGCGCATTTGAAGTCACTTTATGTCCCTCATGAAAATCCTTGATCGCCCAGCAGTCCGAAGTCACATGCCCCTCAAATCCCCATTCCTTCCGCAAAATGTCAATCAGCAGTTCATGGCTTCCACAGCAGGGTACGCCGTTCGTCCTGTTATATGCCCCCATGACCGACTCCACATGCGCTTCCTGCACACACGCCTTAAATGCCGGAAGATAGGTTTCCCGCATGTCCTGCCTGCTGGCAGCCGCGTCAAACTCATGACGCAATGCTTCCGGACCGCTATGCACCGCGAAATGCTTCGCGCAGGCTGCAACTTTCAGGTAATTCTCATCGTGTCCCTGAAGTCCCTGTATATAACGTACACCCAGTCTGCTCGTCAGGTACGGATCTTCCCCGAACGTTTCATGCCCCCTGCCCCATCTCGGATCCCTGAAAATATTGACATTTGGCGCCCAGAACGTAAGCCCCTTGTAGATATCCATGTCCTTTCCTTTTTGCTGCATGTTAAATTTCGCGCGGGCTTCTGTTGAAACCGCTTCTGCAACCCGCTCCAGCAAATCCTCGTCAAACGTTGCAGCCATCCCGACTGCCTGCGGAAACACTGTCGCAGTCCCTGCCCTTGCCACACCGTGAAGCGCTTCGTTCCACCAGTTATACTTCTTTATGCCAAGGCGTTCCACTGCCGGTGACCTGTGAAGCGTCTGCTCTACCTTCTCCTCAAGCGTCATCTGTGCTACCAGCTCCTTTGCACGCTCGCGGTACTCCCTTAGTTTCTGTTTGTTCTCATTTAATTCCATAAAATTTCCTCCTTTTTATGGCTGAATCCTGCGCTCAAGCTCTTGCTGCATTTCCGCAAAGAAAATCTCCGGCCGGCACGCCGTATAGCGCTCCATATACTGCGCCCACATCGCATCAAAATCATCCGTCATCACAACCTTCGGCAGGAATTCCCTCTTGACACTGTTCATCTGTTCCCAGACCCTGCCTGCCTCCGAGTCAGTCGTCAGCATGTCGGAATACGAATACATCGGGTACCATGGTCCCGGCGCCTCATTTGTCCCCAGCATCTCCACATAATTTCTGCATCCGTATGCCGTCAGGCACTCCTTGACATCCGGCACAAGCGCGTCAAAAAATTCACCGGGCTGATATTCCGGTGCAAATGCATTCAGGCCATCACTCAGCATTCCCTCTATCCTTGGAAAATAAGGATAGACGCAAAAATGCGCCCTGCTGTACTCCGGATTCCTCACTGCATTCCTCTGCTCATCTGTTCTGTAATATACTCCGTTTTCATACACTTCGTAGTCTGTTCCTTCGATGCCCCAGTACCTTAGCTTGATGATTTCCTCATCCAGCAGGTCATTGATGAACTTCATGGCGCCCTCGATGTCCTCGCAGCTCACCGTAATGGAAATGCCATCAGCCGCACTTAGTTCCGCGCCCCGTTTTACATGCCACTGGTTTCTGACACTCTGGTCAATTGTAATCGGAAGCGGAACATAACCGCAGCCCTGGTCGGACATTATTTCAAGGGAACCGTTTACCATGTACGCAAACTGCCACCACTGGTCCACCATGCCAAGTACCCGCCCGCTGGAGAGTTTCTGGAGATATTCCTGATAATTCTGCGTATAAAATTCACGGTCTACGATTCCCTTGTGATATTCCTCATTCAGTTTTTTAAAATATCGTCTGGCTGTCGGTGTGATATTGTAATCCTTCACCGTCTGCGTCCCCGCATCCACGATACAGCTCCCGTCATTGGGATATCCGTCAAGGAACTGGGGCGGATTTTCCAGACAGAAATACCGCCAGTCATCACACAATATAGTAAACGGAATATTTTCCAGCGTCTGCCCTTCATGAAACGGATCCTCCATTACAGGATTTTCAGCCACGTATGCCTCAAGCAGGTCAAAATATTCGTCCACTGTCCGTATCCTGGGATATCCTGCCCACTTAAGCACACGTGTCTGTATCCAGAATGCCTCTCCCTCATGGAGGAGCTCTTTTGATTTACCGCTGACAACATCAAACTGCGGAATCCAGTAAATATGTCCGTCCGGCTGCCTGAACCTGTCCCATCTTTCCGCCGGCATGAAATTTTTGATGTTCGGATAATCATCCCAGTACAGGTCAATGGGAATCAGCGCCCCTGCCTCATACAGAGCTACGTCCCCGGAGATGAAATCCGTATACTCCCCGCTGGCAATATAACCGTCTATTGCCTCCTCCGAAGACTTTCCGACAAGCCATTGCTCCCGGCAGCGTGCACCCGTCTTCTGCGCAATCAGTTCCATGATTTCATTGTATTCATCAATTTCATTCTCAGAAACATCGAAAAAAGCAGTGAATTCCTTGATTTTTGTGTCTCTGCTGCCTGCTGTTTTCACTGACAGGAATACAGACAGGGCAGCCACAGACAGGACAATGCCTGTCACAGTTTTTTTCTTCATTCTGCCACCCTCTTTTCATTATATCTGTATTCTTCATTATACCCGTTTTTCCAAAGGCAGACAATAATTATATCCTTATTCCTTCACGCCTCCGATGGTAAGTCCTGTTACAAAATATCTCTGTAAGAACGGATACAGGCAGATAATCGGAAGCATGGTCAGGACAGTTGCCGCAGCACGCACTGAAGTTGGTGTTACTGTTCCCGCCGCGTTCTTCATCGCTTCCGCGGAAGTACCCTGATTGGTAACGGATGACAACAGCTTCATCAGCTCATACTGCAGCGTAGTCAGATGGGCGCTCATCCTGTTGTAAAGCATGGCGTCAAACCAGGAGTTCCACTGCCCTACCGCGACAAAAAGCGCAACGGTTGCATACACCGGCTTACAGAGCGGCGAAATGATTTTTACAAAGATTGTCGTATACCCCGCCCCGTCAAGCTGCGCCGATTCTTCAAGGCTGTCAGGAATCCCTGCCATATATGTACGGATGACCAGCATATTAAATGCGCTGACCATGCCCGGCACAACGTATACCCAGAAGCTGTTGGTCAGATGCAGGTTCTTGTACAGCAAAAAGGTAGGAATCATACCGCCGTTAACATACATCGTAACAACCCAGAACAGCGAGAGTGAACGCTTAAATATAAAATTCTTCCGGCTCACGATAAATGCAAGGATTGCGTTTGCCACTAACGCAAGCAGTGTTCCCAAAATGGTTCTCGCGACAGTGATATATGCCCCCGTAATGAGGTTATCCTTCTGGAGCACAGTGATATAATTTTTGAATGTCCATTTCCTTGGCCATAGATATATGCCGCCCCTGAGCGCATCCGTACCATCGTTGAGTGATATTGCAAGTGTGTTCAGCACCGGATACAATGTAATAATGACAAAGGCAACCATAAACAACGTATTGCATACAACAAACACTTTATCCCAGACAGAGGTTTTTATTTTACCGCTTTTATTCTTTTCCATTTGCTTCTCCTTCCTAGAATAACCGTTCTTCACCGTTTTTCTTTGCAATCTGGTTCGCTATCACAATCAGCACGATACTTACAAAACTCTTAAAGATACCTGCCGCAGTACCGATGGAAAAGTCGTTCTGGCTGATACCCCATTTCAACACATAAATATCAATGGTCTGCGACACGCTCTGTACAAGTCCGTTTCCAAGCAGATACTGGATTTCAAATCCTGCATTCAATACATTTCCTACATTCATCAGCAGCAGGATCATAATTGTGGGTTTGATGCCCGGAAGCGTCACATAGCGGATACGCGCCCAGCGTCCTGCGCCGTCCATATTTGCCGCCTCGTAAAGCGACGGGTCAATTGCCGTAATCGCGGACAGATAGATAATGGCATTCCATCCTGTCTCCTTCCACACATTTGCAAATGCAACAATCGGCCAGAAAAATTTTGGATGCGCGAAGAAATTAAGCGGCTGGTCCAGAATATGGAATTTCAAAAGGAGTTCATTGATGATTCCGGTGCTGGACAAGGCATCGTGCAGGATACCCGTAACAATAATCCACGAAAGAAAGTGTGGAAGGTACGAAATGGTCTGTACTGTTTTCTTGCCGCCGTTTGACTTCACCTCGTTTAACAATATGGCAAACAAAATTGCCATGACAAACGTCACTATCAGGTTAATCACGCCCATGCCGAGTGTATTCCTGATTACACGGATAAAGCTGGCATCCGAAAACAGCTGCTTGAACTTATCCATCCCTACGAAGGCGGAATGAAACAGTCCGTTCTTTGGCTTGTAGTCCTGAAACGCCATTGCCCAGCCTGCCAGCGGGAGGTAATAAAAGATCACACCGTAGATCACAAGCACAAGCGACCATATGATTAATACTTTCTGCTTTTTAATCTCTTTCCATGTTATGTTTTTCTTCTTTTCCTGTGAAGCCATATTTTCACTCCTTTACAAAGGGCGGACCGATTGGATCTGTCCGCCCTGTCTGATTGCTTATATGAACTTAATTATACTTTGCAGCCTCCGCCATTCTGCGGTCGAGTTCCGCCTGCATCTCGTCAACAAATGCCTGTGGATTGCAGCCGTTGTATACTTCCATGTATTCTTCCCATGCGCCCTCAAAGTCGCTTGCCATAACTACCTTCGGAAGATATTCATGCTTTATTTCACCCATCTTTGTCCATGCCATGCCGCCTTCTGTAGCGGTTGTCATGTTGTTGGAGTAAGAGTACATCGGATACCATGGTCCCGGAGCTTCGCTTGTTCCAAGCATGTCTACATAAGTTTCTGCGCCATATGCCGCAAAGCACTCCTGTACATTCTTGCTTAAGCTGTCATAAAACTCCGCCGGCTGGTTCTCAGGCTTCATGGCATTGACCCCATCCCTGCTTGTGCCCGTATACTGCGGGAAATATGAATATGTACATGCATGGGAAGCCTTGTATGCAGTATCCGAGGACTGCATTCTCATGTCTTCTGTCCGTGAAAACTCGCCGCTTTCTTCCACATTATAGTCCACATCCTTCACGCCCCAGAAACGAAGGTCATGCACTTCCTGATCCAGCAGATCGTTAATAAACTGCATTGCACCCTCGACATCCTTGCAGCTTGTCGTGATGGCAATTCCGCTTGCGACATTCAGCGTTCCGCCGGAATTGTGCCACTGGTTCTTGATGCCCTCATCAATCGTAATCGGAAGCGGCACATAGTTGCAGCCCTTGACATCAAGACCCTGCTGTTTCAAGGAATCATTTACCGTGTACGCGAAATCCCACCACTGGTCAATCATGCCCAGCACACGTCCTGTAGAAAGCTTTGCGATATACTCGTCATATGTCTGTGTGAACGATTCGGGATCCACAATGCCTTTCTGGAACTCCTCATTCAGCTTCTGGAAATATCTCTTTGCTGTTGGTGTCGTATTGTAGTCAATGATTGTGAGTGTTTCCGGATCAACGATACAGCTTCCGTCATTGGGATATCCGTCGAGGAACTCCGGCGCATTTTCAAGGCAGAAGTAACGCCAGTCATCGCACAGGATTGTATACGGAATATTTGTCGTGCCGTCTTCCATGGCAGGATTTGCCTCATTGTAGCTTTCAATCAGGTCAAAATACTGATCCATGGTATGTACCTCGGGATATCCTGCCCACTCAAGCACCCTTGTCTGAATCCAGAATGCCTCGTCATTGTGCGTTGTCGCCTTCTCTTCCCCATAGATGTTGCCAAACTGCTGTATCCAGTAGATATGTCCGTCATCCTGCCTGAGTCTGTCCCACTCCTCCTCTGTCAGGAATTCCTTGATGTTCGGATACTTGTCAATGTAGTCATCCAGCGCCACCAGCGCGCCTGCATCATAAAGCTGCGCCATACCGTCACCGCCGTCAATAAAATCAGGATATTCGCCGCCTGCAATCAGCGTGCCGACTGCCTCCTGTGCCGACTGACCTGTAAGCCATGTCTCTTTTACCTTTGCACCGGTTTTTTCCGCAATCATCTGCTGAATCTCATTGTCATCATTAATCTCTGAACCGGGAACTGCAAAGAACGCCGTGAACTCCTTTATTTCACCCGAGCCGGATGCTTCCTTATTTCCGCTGTCCCCTGTCTGTGTGCCCGCATCTGCATCTGCATTTGTGCCTGTCTGCGCGGAATCACCGCCGCTACAGCCTGTAAACATTGCCGACATCATCGCTGCTGCCAGCAAAACAGATAGTATTTTTTTCGTTTTCATAAAAATCCTCCATTCCTGTCAATTGTCTGACTTCTTTATTCTTGTTCCGATAATATAATTCTACTTTAAAAACTGCCTAAAAAAACCCAATAAAGGATATATAAAAACATAAAAAAGTATAGATTATAAACCTATACTTTTTCATATTGCACAATTTTTTCCTGTTCTCTAATTCTTATTTATGGATTGTTTCCTAAATTTGGAGGGTGTACAGCCTTTTGCCGCAATGAATTTGTTGATAAAATAATCTGTGTTTTTATATCCCACATCCTCCGCAATCTTATAAATCTTGTCATCTGTCCGCACAAGCATCTGTGCCGCCTGCTCAATGCGGTAATTGTTCAGGTAGTCCTTAAAGGACTGATTATATTTTTTCCGGAATATCTGTCCCAGATAGGCATTGTTGATGTAGTATTTCTGTCCTAAATCCCGCAGTGTCAGATTTTCCGCATAGCGCTCCCTGACCTCCTGCTCAATCAGGGACAGCACGCCCCTTGACACATTCTTCCTTAACTGCGCGAGATATTCCGCATACTCGCATGCAAACCTTGCCAGATGGATCCTGCTCCCCCTTTTCACGCCATCCTCGAAGGCGCTCTCACTGATCAGGTGCAGGATTTCTTCCTGATTGACGCAGTCATCCTGCTCCGTTGCGACATGAATCAGCTGGAACAAAAGATAATTGATATTGAGGTTGACGGTCTCCCCCATCGCCCCCATCCTGCGCAGTTCTTCGTACAGCCTGTCCACCGCCTCGTGAATCCGCATCCTGTCATTCTGCTCTATGGCGGAAATCAGGTTGTCAAGCTCAGTCTTGCACAGAAGGATGCCGCCGCTGTTCACCTGAATCTCCTCCTCGTAAAAATAGATACTTTTCTGGTCATGGAATGCCTGAAGGGAGTTCAGCATACAAGCCGTACCGTAAGATTTTGAGACAGCAGCGATATCCGGCACCTTCTTTCCCACCAGCATTACCAGCTTCTGGTTCAGTGTCACATTCAGGTAGCTTAAAAGCTTTTCCAGATACTCCTTTTCCGTGCAGTCATTTTTTGCCGCCATGTAATCACAGTAGATAAAACCCACATCATATATATTTCCTTCCGAAGAGACATCAAGAATGCAGTGTGCCTCATCTTCTTTCAGGAATTCACTGCACCCCTGATATAGCTTCCGCTGCCGGGAACGTGTCTCCATATCCTCCACATCTTCCGGATTCATGGCATCCATCAGCTGTATGTCAATATACCTGACCCCATCGGAAAGATGCATGTGGTTCACGACATATTCCAGATTCATCCCATCATACTTGCCAAGCAGCAGGGATATCACGTTCCTCGCCAGATATGCGCGTTCAAGCTTCCTCTTGTCCTCCTGCCGCTGGATTTCTGTCGCTGACATGTTGGCAGCTTTTCGGATAATTTCCGTCAGCACATCTTTCTCAACGGGTTTCAGCACATAGTCCATGCAGGAATAGCGTATCGCCTGCTGCGCATAGGAAAAATCACTGTAGCCGCTTAATATGACAAAATACGCGTCCGAAACCTGCTCCCTGCGTATGGTTTCCAAAAGCTCCAGTCCTGTCATTTCCGGCATCTTGATGTCCGCTATAATCAAATCGACCTTATTTGACCGCAGATATGCCAACGCTTCCTTCCCATTTTGTGCCGTTGCAGCAATTTCGCACCCCTCTTTTTCCCAGTCAAGAAGCAGGGAAAGTCCCTGTACGATAAACGGCTCGTCATCAACCAGCAATACCTTCAACATATTTCTCCACACCTCCAAATTTCTATGATGCTTCATGCGGTATCCGTATCTGTACCATCGTTCCAACGCCTTTTTCGCTCTCGAGTGCAAACCTTGCCCGGTTCTCTGTTACCATCTTTATACGCAGGCATGCATTTACCATCCCTACCCGGCCTCTTTCCCGCAGGCGGTCAATGCTCGCAGTCTGCATCCTGTCAAGAAGCTTCTGCCGCTCTTCCTCTTCCATTCCGCTGCCGGTATCTTCCACTTCTATGCATAATTCTTCTTTTTCCATATAGATGCGCACAAAAATCCACCCCTGTGTCGTCTTACTTTCAATTCCATGAATGCAGGCATTCTCGACAAATGTGACCACAGTCAGTTTTGGGATATTAACCGCCAGGCATTCCTCCTCCACTTCAAGTTCATACGACAGTCTGTCGCCAAACCGGTATTTCTGCAATCCAAGGTATGCCTTGACAAACTCCATCTCCTTACCGATTTCCACAGTATCGGTTGCCCAGTCCACATTCTGCCGCTCCATGACAGCGAGCTTCTCTACCATTTCTGCAATCTCGGACTCATTGTGAAGGACACAGTGCATCCGTATCGTCTCAAGCGCATTAAACAGAAAGTGCGGATTTATCTGGCTGTGAAGCGCGAGCAGCTCCGCATTCTGCCTTGCAATATCCATCTCCTGTTCCCGGATGCGATCCTTGTATACGGTCTGTATCAGGTCGTTCGTCCGCACTGCCATCCTGTTGTAATTTTCCATCAGCCTGCCAATCTCATCATTGCCGCTAATCTCCTCAATCCGGCTTAACTCCTCGTCTCCCACGTTATCAAACACCTGGCTGAGCTGTTCTATCCGCATTGTAAGCGAACGGTTCAGCTCTTTCATCAGCTTCCATGGAAGAATCGCGTTCGTGAGTATCAGCAGCGCAATCAGCGGCATATTATCCCAAAGGTCACCAAGCACATCCGTCTCCGGATCCAGAATATATATCTGCAGCGCACTGCCATACAGCATTATCTCCTTGCCCATGCCGACCTTGTCTTTCAGCGTAAACCGGGTAAAATTCTGATTGATACTGCTATGCCCGTCATTTGCCAGCAGGATCCTGTCACCCTGACAGATATATACGGGAAATTCATATCCCACCTTCACCAGTCCACGCACCATATTGCCGTAATCAAGCTCAATTTTCAAAAATTTTTCGCACCTGCTCCCGCTGAAAAAATCCAATCTTTTCAAAAACAATACCTTACGTTTGGCCTCCACTGCCGGACTCTTTTCATCATCATAGTAAAAATACAGCATTGTGTCCTGCCCGGAATCCTCAAACGTCTGATACCACCTGGTATTTTCTATCGCCGACAGCTGCGAGAACTCGCCCCCGTTTACAATGGTGGGATTATCCGCGTACATGGTGATGATTGTGTTATCCATTCCTGCCCCGCCCTTAAACAGCGTCGTTTTCACAAAGTCCTGATACGCCTCGACATATGCAAGCGCATCTGCATAGTCACGGTTCAGATACCGTTCAATATATTCATTCATGTAAATCTGCTTTGCCGTCGCAGCCGCATAATCGATGTTGTTTGTCAGGCTGTACTGTATGGCGCTTGCCTCATTTTCCATGGCATGGCGCTGCTTTGCATGCTGGTTATTCAGCACAATATACAGCACAGCACTGTCCGTGACAACCAGCGGAAGTAAGACGCACATCACATACAGGATGGTCAGCTTTCTGCTCAGTCTGATATTGTTCATAAACTGATAAAACTTGAATATTATAGTCCCACCTCCCTGCATGCTTTATTATGCATCAAATCAGACGGAAAAACAAGGATGCCTGTCAATACTTAAATTTATTGACTATCTCCTCCAAACTGCCTGCCATCTGCGTATTTTCATCGGACTGACCTTTAATCTCAGCAGCAATATCCGCTGTATATTCGCTTTTTTTCACAATTTCACTAATCGCACCGCTGTTCTGAAACGATACATTTTTCACATCCATAGCATTATCAAAAATTTGACCAACGGATATCTTCAGGTTCCCAATCAGTACATCCAGCTCTTCAACGCCCTGCTTAATCTTCTCTGCCGAGGAGCTGTACTCACTGGACTTTCCGGCAAGGTCGCCAAAACTCTCCAGAACCTCTGATTCCATATATTTCATTATATTATCAACACATCCGTTAACTTCCTCAATACTGTCATTGGAAGACGCGCACAATTCCCTGATTCGTGCCGCAGTTTTCTTGGAAGTATCCGCAAGCTTACCAATTTCCCCGGCAACTACCGCAAATCCCCGTCCCATTTCTCCGGATCTTGCCGCTTCTATCGAAGCATTGATTGACAAAAGATTTGTCTGATTGGCAATCTCCAAAATCTCTGATGCCATTCCATTAATCTGTGACAGGCTGTTTAAGCGGTCCAACGCCCCCTGAACAGAAACCTTTGTTGCATCCAGTCTCTCTTTTGTATTATGAAAAGAGCAGTTCGCACTTTCTTTCATCTGATTCGCACCGGCAAACATAACATCACTGGACTCCGAACTGCTTTTGATATTTGTCATAACTTCCCCAATTGACTGGTTTATACTGTTAATTTCATCATTTATTTTTTTAACTGCATCACTGACATGATCCAGACTTGCCGAAAGCTGCTGTGTCGTCGCAATATTATCAGCAACGCAGTCCACCAGATTTGCCGAGGATCCCTTAAGCGCCGCTGCCTTGTTGTCCAGCTTTGTGCAGCATCCTTTCATCGTACCCACAATACCATTCAATGATTCGATTACGTCACGGGAAGCACATGCTATTTCCCCTAGCTCGTCATTTCGATTCACATATTTTCCCATGCTCCCATCATCCGTAATATCATAGTCCGCGACCTGCCGCAGCGCTTTTGTAATCGGGGATAGCGGCTTCATATACCTTGAAATAATAAGATATGACACGCTAATCAGAAACAGCAATGCAATACCACAAAGCACCAGCAGCTGTATCCTAGCTGTGTTTACTGTAGCAAAAATTTCATCTGTCGTATCAGACAGCAAAAACATCCAGTTTCTATCCGGAATATAGTGATAAGCTGCAATATTGTGCACTCCATCCTCATCATATTCCATGTAATCGGTAACTGCCTTCCCACTGCTTTGCCTTAATCTTGCAAGCATATCGACCACGTATTTTTCCTCTGCGACACTCCCGCACATTTCTTCGCTATCATGAAAGATGTACTCGCCTGTCTGTGTGTTAATCAGATAATATTTGGCATGGTCCAGTCCAGCGTTTGGCAGTCCGTCCAGCATCTCTTTCAGACCAGAAATATAGATTCCGGCACCTACCAACCCAATGGGTTCCCCCTTTTCATCCATGCAGGCTCGATACATGGAAATAATCTGCTGCCCGCTCACCGGCGAAAAGATAAATCCCACATTATATACGCCCTCTGCCGCAAGCATAAAATCCTGTAATGCTTTGAGCGACTCTCCTTCTCGCGTAGTGATTCCGACAACAGCAGCATTCGTATGCGCAAGCACATGCGTATTCCATTCACTGACATATATCCCCTCCAGATTTTCAATATCCCCGCTATATACTTCCGTATACTTCTGGGCTTCAGCGGCGGCTTTCTCATCTGTCGGATCCAAAAGGAGCTTCTTGATCTCACCTGCCCTGCTGTATGCAGTCAGATAACTTTCTGTCTCATGTACATAATTCTCTATTATCTGTGAACGCTCGTCAACAATTGTCTTCATACTGTTTATCGTGCTTTCCCTGATACTTTTTGTATTTGTACTTTCCACAAACATATACAAAACAGCAAAAATAATAATCTGTGCTACCAGCACCGCTCTGGTAATTTTGTAGGTAACCTTTATCTTTCGTCTCAATATCTTATCCTCATATGAACCATTATCTCCAAAGCACCGTCCTCAGGAGACATATCCAAAACCAAGAATCGTAAACTGTCTGCCCTCGCACCCCGGCTCCATGGCAATCATAACCGTATGCATCCGGCTTTCCTTATCATTGAAAATAATCCTTGCATTGCAGTGAATCCATCCCACTTCGCGCGGGTCAAGCACAAAAGCCATCCTGTCGTCTATATATACATTTGCTTTCCCCACATCACAGTCTGCCGAATCCTTGAACAAAATCAACAGCGCCCTGCATTCTATTTTCATCACAAACGGCCTGCTGCCGTCCTTGTGGAACCAGTTGTGCGGAAACTGCGGTGTCTGTACGGTATCCTTATTGCGCTCCACAGACTGTAACCGATCATCTATATTGCAAAAATCGCCGCAGTCAATCACCGCCCCCGCCGTATTGTCTTTGCGGTCAAGCAGATGCACATCCTCGAAATCCGATCCGATTGCATATGTGTCAGGAAGTTCAGCCTCAATCCCTATATCGTCCGCATTCCTTTGATCGATCTCATGAAACAGATTCAACAAACAGTCTGCAATGATCCTGTGCCCTACATTGCTTGGATGATAAATATCATAAAAAAACTGGTTTTTCGACAGTACCCTTCCTTTTTCCCTGCTCCATGAAAACTGCTCCGTCACGGCATCCTTTATGCTTATCATCGGCAGATGATAATGGTACCCCACAGGGCTCAGCCGCTCCTGCAGGTTCCAGTCATAAGAGAACACCAGAAAAAGCAAAATCACCGCCGGATGATTCGGCAGTTTCAATATTTTGCGCACAAGGCTCTCATAACACACCCCTTTGGTCTCGTCGCCTTCATCATTGACGGCATATTCCACTACAACCAGATCCGGATTACATTCCCCATAGTCAAGAATGTCCCTCTCAAACCGGACCACTCCAAGTTCTGAAGCGGTTCCGCCAACTCCCGCTTTTACAAACCGGACATTGCCGCCGGTTCCATATCGGTCCGCAAACGCCCTGTATGACCGATATGCATAACAGTTCGTATGGATTGGTACGGCTCCTGCTCCCTGTGTTATGGAACCGCCTATGTAGGCAAGGGTCACTTGTCCGCCATTTTTTGCCTTATCTATGACTTTTTTTATTTTTGTCATATTTCCCATTGACATGACAGAGCGCGCTATCATATCCTGATATGCCTTTGCAGTATAGTCAATGTCAAAATCCTCTATCACCTCCGGCGCCGCAAACCCATCATTTAAATACAGTTTCACATTCACGGCCGCTACCGTTTCCGGCTCATCAAACACGAAGCGAATCTGCCCTGGCACATTATCGTCCCCGGACCATTCTTCCTCCTCTAACGCATATACATGCTCCATCCCGTCACAGTACACCGTATGGCAGATAGATGTTCCTGAATGATAGATGTCTGTTTTCCCATACATCTGAAACACAAAATCCGCTTTCCGGCTGCTGTCCTGCGCCGACACGGTCACACCAATACTATGTACCAGTTTTCTGAATCCTTCTGTCGTCTCCAGCAGCTTCAGCATACTCTGGTCACTGATATTGCCTGTTATTCTGGCGCTGTCCGTAATCCTGCCATTATCCTGGTACAGAAACTGTATTCCCCTGCCATCCGGCTGCGGACTTGCAAAAATTTCCTTTTCCCGTACCAGATAAAAAAAAGGTCTTTTTGCCACCGGATCCGCCGGCGCAGCTACTCCCTTGCCCATCTCCTGTTCCTCCTTGTCCATTACTTTCTCTTCTTTTTAATCTGATACATCAGTGTATCAGCGCAGCTGATGTAGTAGTTAATGTCAGATACCTCATCCTCAGGAGAAGTTATAATTGTGCCAATGCTCATACCCAGTGAAACCGGAAGCTCCTTTTTCGCATTATAGGCACATACTCCATCCTCGATTTTTGTTTTTATCCATTCTGCATCCCTGTCCTCCCGGTAAGTCCCCATCATTAAAAATTCGTCCCCGCCATAGCGTATGCACAGATAATTACTGTCCGGACAGGACTGCCTTAAAATCCCCGCCGCTGCCTGAATCGCCTGATCCCCAACCTCGTGTCCGTAAATATCGTTAACTGACTTTAAGCCATCCAAATCCCCAAACAAAAATATCGTCTGCCTGTTTTCCGCCATATTATTTTTCAGTAAAGGCTCCCCCAGATCCCTGATGGCAAAACGATTATACAAATCCGTAAGCGAATCATGCATATACATATGCTCCAGCTTCCTGTTCAGCTTTCTAATGCAGGAATTTTGTTTGATATGTTCAATCGCTGCATTCAGCTCACTAACCCAGTAAAACAGATTCCCGTCATAAATATATTTTAAGCAGTCCTGTAGTATACAATATCCAAAATTCCTGCCCTGAAGGTGCAAGGGAAGAAATACAAAAACATGGGAATCCTTACCATCCTCAAGATAATTTGCAGGCACTAGTTTCGATGTCTGTATCATTGCCGATGCAGTACCCGCATCCATATTCTCCTGAAACATCAGACGCATCTGTGGTGGATATCCCTTCCCGGCTGTTTTCTCTGTCGTATTTGCCGGCAGAGGATTTAGGTCATACGTCTCCTGATTGATCATAAGGCACAGCCGGGAAAACGAGAATCGTTTCCGTTCTTTTTCCAGAGCTACGCAAAACGCCTTCTCGTCCTGACATACAAGAAGACGTTTCTGCATGATATTGATGCTCCAACGGATTCCCATATTGTTATACTCCATGTCCGTTTTTTCCTTCTGTGCTTTTTTGAAGTCCTCAATACCCTTACCACATCCACAGCTTAGGCTGGGACTGAATCCGGATTTCACATAGACTGCATGCGGGTATTTCCTGCCTTCCATCATGCCAATCAGCTGTTCCACAGCCTGTCTGCCCAGACTTTCCCTGCTTCTTCCCACACTTGCGATTGATGGGATATTGCAATATGCCTGTGACAGATTGTCAAATCCTGTCACAAGCACATCATCAGGGACTTTATACCCAAACTGCTCCGCCATCTTGATATATCCTATTGCCATGTCATCATTTGCACAGACCACTGCATCCGGAAGTGCAATTCCCATCTCATAAAAGTCACAGAACGCCTGCTCACCGCTTTCCCGCGAAAAACCGTAATCCCGCACCCTGTCCAGCTCCACAGGAATTCCATGCCTAACCAGAACATCCCTGAAAGCTTTTCTCCGTTCCACATTTTCTATGTGGTCATGAAATCCGCCGACAAAATTCAAAACACGGCATCCGTGCACTGTAATAAGATGTTCCACCACCTCAGACATGGCAGTATAATTGTCCGTGCCAATAAAATGAAAATCTGGCACATCCTGCTCGATACTGATGCAGGGAATCTTCCTGTCCTTAATCTGTCCCATCAGTATTTCGAGTCTGCTGTATGATGCGATATTGTTGGATAAAATGAGTATCCCATCAAAATCGGACTGGAGGGCGAGGTTAAATATGTTATATTCACAGTCATTAAATTCCTTTTCCTCCTCAAAGCCTCCATATGTATTAAAAATATACATATCATTATTCGTCTCTTCTATCTTTTGTTGCATGCCGTTTAATATCCCGCCAATATGCTCGCCATTCCATGCAGTAGAAATAACTGCTATCTTCTTTCCCATTTTATATACCCTCTGCAGCTCTTATCCGCTTCCATTGTGCCCCGCTATTTCTTCTTATCAATTGTTCTCAGGCTCCATACTGAAATAATTTAAATTGTCATTCACTACAATTGACAGTTTCTTTAACTCCATTGCCGTCCTTGCAAGCGATGCTGTCGCATCGTTGAGTTCATTCATTGAGGCATTCGTCTGTTGTGTCGAAGCTGCGTTTTCTTCCGCGATTGCTGACAGGTTCGTCATAAGATCAACGACCTTTTTTCCCGCCTTTGCGCACACATCGACCTGCAGCAGCACATCCTGCATGCCATTTGACGTGGAACATATTCCTGTCTCCACAGTATTGAACTTCGTTTTTGTCTCATCCAGTTTCTCCTTCTGACTTCCAATAATATCCGTCACCTCATTAATCGACTGCACGGTCTGCCGGGACTCTTCCGAGAGTGACAGAATGATCTCGTCAATTATCTTTGCCGATGAATTTGTCTGTTCCGCCAGCTTCTGTATCTCGCTTGCCACCACGGCAAAGCCTTTTCCTGCCTCGCCGGCTCTTGCTGCCTCTATGCTGGCATTGAGCGACAGGAGGTTTGTCTGGCTTGCAATCTCCGCAATCAGGTTCACCACTTCCTGAATCTTCACGACTGAAGCATTTGTCTTGTATATCTGCTCCGATATTTTTTGAAACGCCTCCGTTGTCATATCACTTGTGCTGCTCAGCTCCCGGACGATTCTTGTCGCTTCCCTGCCGTTCTCGCTCATGTCCCTCGAAGTCGCTGACAATACATTTACGCCATCCGTAATCAAAACCATGTTATCCTGCATGTTGGAGACCTGCATGGACGAACTTGAAATGTCCTCTGCCTGTGCGGAAGCTCCATGTGCAATTTCCTCCAGTGCAGTGCTAATCACCCCGGCTGCTGTTTTTGTCTTGTTTGCCTTATCCTCAAGGATGCCGCCCGAATGCGCAAGCTCTGTCGAAATCTCCTGAAGCTTCCCTATGCTGCCAACAAGCTTATCAAGAAATGCATTCAGGCTTCTCCCAAACTGTGCAAACTCATCCCTTCCGTCAGCCCTTACCCTGACTGCGATTCTGCCCTGTGTGATTTTATCCAGTGTCTTTTTGAACAGCACAACATTTCTGTCAATACTTGTTCCAATCAGCACGGTCATCCCAACCAGTACAACAGTGGCAAGCACAATCACAATTACACTGACCCGCATTACATTTCCTTTTATTGCCTCCATATCCTCGGATGCGATTTTCTTTATCGTCTCACATAACGCAGTAAGCTCGCTGTTCAACTGCACATTTTCCGTCTTCAGCGCAAGTATCCTGTCATCTACTTCCTTCATCTGCCAGATAACTTCTCTCTGAGCGCCTAGTTTTGCCAGGGAATTCCGGGAAAGCTCCTCACTGGTTGTATAAAGCGGGATATTCTCCTCCATCTCATCCATCAGTGCCTCCATCTGCCCATAGACTTCGGTTACATCTTTGCCTTCCACCACCAGCTTGCTGTATTCTTCCATATACCTGTCAAGCTGTTCAACGCTTCCCGCATAGCCGTACACCCCGGAATACGACCCGCCATATTTGTATTCGTATTCCATGCCGTTTGGTTCAAAATACATGACATATTCGATATTCGTATAATTCTCAGCCGCATATTCCTTTACGGAAATCTGTGCAGCAAACTCTTCCCATCCCTCGTTGGCCGCATTAAAATTACAGCCGACACGGATTGCCGGTTTCGCGTCAAACGTTGTAATCTCACTATCCACATAGGCAAGTCCGGTTCCTGTTACCTTGTCAGCCGCACTGATATCAATTTCTGCATAATTGGCGCCGTCAGTCAGCCTGACGTCCGTTATATAGCAATTCTTGTCATACGTAAGCGTCCCGCCAACCCGAAATGCCAGCATATTCCGTTTGACGTTTTCCGGCACGGGACCATTGTAAACCACCTTCACATACTCCTTGCCATCCACCGTCACATGTTCGCCGCTTGTCCACATGCGGGCATCAATCCACTTGATTTCAAGCCAGTCCTCCTTGTCTACCAGTGTCTCAAAGCTTTCGCCCAAGGCACTGCCAGCCTCAACATACTGCTGATACAGTCCGGCATCCTTATTGAAACTCCTTGTCCCGCCAAGTTTACTGATCTCGCTGTAATTCGTTTCAATCCTTGCCAGGCTGTCAAGCATCCGGCTTACATCACCGATATACTTCTCGCTGGTCATTGCCTGCAGCGATTTCACGTTCGCACTCATCTGCCCGAGATTTGCCAAAATCCCATCCAGATAGCTCTGCTCTATATAATATTGGTACTGTGCCTCAAGTGCAAGGTTTTTTGCCTGCAGCACATCAATCTCATTGGCAATTGACTCGATTTCACTGTTTGTCCCGCTTTTATTGATGGACTGCATCCCTATCATGCCAATCACGACTGCCACAAATATTGAAAAAATACCCATGAGCAATATCTTACTTTTAATTGTCTGAAATATTCTGACACTATGTGTTTTTCTCGCACCGTTCATCATACTTGTTCTCCTATTCTCCATCAATATACCTGATTCCCTGCCCTTTATGTGACATGGCAGCCTACTGATACTCTCTTATTGTATAAAAAAAAAGAAGCGCCTGAACCCGCCAAATTAAATAATATACCCCCATTTTTTATGAGTATTTTCTAATTCTCGGATTAGCGCTTCATTCGCCTGCAATGTCCCCAGTCCTGTCAGGTTATGTATATGGCGACAGCCGCAGCCGCAAAGCGGCAAATTTCCATATGCGGCTGTGTGCATCATGTTATGCTGAGTGGCAGATTTATCTGACGCTCAGTATAACTGATTTCTGAACAGTTCCTAAAAACAGCACCTAAACCTTTCGGCTTAGATGCCGCCATCTCGAAAAACATTTATTCTATATATTCGGTGATTAAAAATCGCCGAATATATAGCCCTCCGGGGGATGCGCACTCGCACGAAAATGTAGATGCCGCAGAGCGGCCGTGCTCGGCGCAGTTGGCGGTAATTAATCGCCAACTATATATACTTACGCAAACGGATTCTCTGTCGGATATGGCAGTGACTTCGGCTGATTGTAATTTAAGTCCTCAACCGGCACGCCGATATACTTAAATACCTCAAACAATGCCTTTCCGAAATGCCCGAATGCAACCGCTCCATGATGCGGATAATTCTTTTCGATTAATACATGTCTGTAAAAACGCTGCATCTCGGGAATCGCAAATACGCCGATGCTTCCGAAAGACTTTGTCGCAACCGGAAGAACCTCGCCCTGTGCAATATATGCGCGCAGCTTGCAGTCCGCTGTCGACTGTAAACGGTAGAACGTGATGTCACCTGGAACGATATCGCCCTCAAGCGTACCCTGTGTAACCTCCTCAGGAAGCGTCCTTGCCATAATCATCTGGTATTTCATGCTGCAGAAGCTGAGCTTCCTGGTATTCGTATTGCCGCAGTGGAATCCCATAAAGGTATCATTGTGTGTATAGTTGAACTGATCCTTGATGGACTCGCTGTACATATCTGCCGGAACCGTATTGTTGATATCAAGCAGTGTCACGGCATCCTGGCTCACGCATGTACCGATAAACTCGCTCAGGCAGCCATAGATGTCAACCTCGCACGATACCGGAATGCCCATGCCTGTCAGGCGGCTGTTTACATAGCAGGGAACAAATCCAAACTGTGTCTGGAATGCAGGCCAGCACTTTCCGGCAATCGCGACATACTTGCGGTAGCCCCTGTGCGCCTCAACCCAGTCAAGCAGTGTCAGCTCATACTGTGCAAGCTTTGGAAGCACCTCCGGCTTCATGTTGCCCTCGCCAAGCTCCTCCTCCATCTCCTTTACCTTTGCAGGGATTCGCTCGTCGCCGTCATGCTTCTTGAATGCCTCAAAGAGGTCAAGCTCCGAGTTCTCCTCAATCTCGACGCCGATATTGTAAAGCTGCTTGATTGGCGCGTTGCATGCAAGGAAGTTGAGCGGTCTGGGACCAAACGAAATAATCTTCAGGTCAGAGAGGCCGACAATTGCCCTGGCAATCGGCAGAAACTCGTGAACCATGTCAGCACATTCCTCCGCCGTCCCTACCGGGTATTCCGGTATATATGCCTTGATGTTGCGAAGCTTGAGATTATAGCTTGCATTCAGCATACCACAGTACGCGTCCCCGCGTCCGCCAACAAGGTCATTCTGCGTCTCCTCTGCTGCCGCGATAAACATGGCAGGTCCGTCAAAATGCTTTGCAAGAAGTGTCTCTGAAATCTCAGGACCGAAGTTTCCAAGATATACACAGAGTGCATTGCAGCCTGCCTTCCTGATATCCTCAAGCGCCTGTACCATATGTATCTCGCTCTCCACGATGCAGACCGGACACTCATAAATGCCATCCATGCCGTACTTATCCGCATACGCCTTGACCAGCGCCTTTCTCCTGTTCACGGACAGGCTCTCCGGAAAACAGTCGCGGCTCACTGCCACAATACCTACCTTTACCTGTGGTAAATTGTTCATTTTGAAATCCTCCTTTATTATCATACAACAGCCAATGCCATTTCAAATACGATGGCAGCCAAGTCAGCCGCCAAAGATGTGCTCGTGCACGTTCCAACAACTGACTTTATCATAGTAGGTATCACCCAAAAAATCAAGTGGATATTTTATAATATTTTATTTTCGTCAAAATACATCAAACACCCATTTATTTTCTAGTGAAAATTTACAGAACAGTTCCGTCTGGGACTTTGCACCACAGGATGCGTCGCAGATTTTTCATGGATTTTTACCGGAACACTCCGGATTGTGCTCGTGCAACATTCCGCTTGCTTTTTCGGCATAAAGACGCTATACTTATATCAATTCATTTCCAAAACACTTTATAACCGGAGGACACTATGGCAACAATAAAAGAAATTGCTGCACTGGCTGGCGTTTCCCGCGGAACCGTCGACCGGGTACTCAACAACCGGGGTTCCGTCAATCCCGCCACTGCCGAAAAAATCAATGAAATCGCAAAAGCCCTCGACTATAAGCCAAACAAAGCGGGGCTGGCACTTGCCGCACAAAAAAAGAAGATAAAGCTCGGTGTTATCCTGTTCTCCACGGACAACCCCTTTTTTGCCGACGTGCTGAAAGGTGTCAACGAAAAAGCAGGCGACCTCGCCGGGTATAACTGTTCCGTCCTCGTAAAGCAAATCCCAATCAATGTGGATGCCCAGCTGGACGCCATCGACGAGCTGCTCCGGGAGGATGTGAACGGCATTGCCCTTGCGCCTCAGAATGACGACCGCATCCGCATCCGCATCAATGAACTTTCCGAACAGGGAATTCCTGTCGTAACCTTAAATACGGACATTGAAAATTCCACGCGCATTGCCTATGTCGGCAGCAATTATACCAGGAGCGGCAGGACTGCCGCAGGGCTGCTTCGCCTTATGACGCACGGCGATGTCCGGATTGGAATTATCACTGGCTCATCGGACATCCTCTGCCACACACAACGCATTGCAGGATTTACGGATGCCCTCAAGCCCTATCAGGAGCATATGCATATCATTTCCATAAAAGAAACGCAGGACGATGAGATTGCAAGCTACGAACAGACCGCCCGCCTTTTGAATGAACACCCCGAAATCAATGCGCTGTTTTTCGCCGCCGGCGGCGTATATGGCGGCTGCCGTGCCATAGCATCCCTCGGGCTTGCGGGGAAGCTTTGCGTGGTCGCCTTTGACAAGGCGGAGACGACGGAACAGTTCCTGCGGGATGGCATCCTGTCCGCCGTCATCTGTCAGCAGCCGCGCATACAGGGCAAAAAACCGCTTGACCTGCTCTTTCACTACCTCACCTCCGGCGAGCTCCCTGACCGGGAGTACCATTATACCGCAGTCGATATCCGGATATTGGAAAATATATAATCAAAATTCCACCATATTCGGACGGAAACGCAGTGGCAGCATGTTCATCTGCAATTTTGGATTGATGCGCGCCTCAATTGCAATGCTGTCACAAAAACGGCGGAACAGGTTCCGGTAGACTTCCTCAGCTTCGGCGTACACGATACCCTCCTCGTCAAATGCCGCCCCCTGTATGAGATACCATTTTTTAAAGCTTGCATGCAGCCCGAATGTCTGCGTCTCCGCATCATAGATTACAAAATTGTCGGCAGGCAGCCGGTCAGCAAAATGCGGCATCAGAAACGGAAGGACATGGTGCTTTGCGTCAATCTTTGCGTAGAGCATTCCGTTTTGCAGCTCCGAAAAACGCAAAAACTGTTTCAGATGGCACAGCTCGTTATCCGCCGCCCGCGCACACTTGAATGTGCGCTGCACACAGTCCTCCTGCAGCCGGTCCGTTATATTCCTGTCCCTTTGCCGCAGTCCCAGAACAATTGTGTGATATACCGCGTCCGCCTTGTCCTCAAAGCAGGACACCATCGCCATGCTGATTCTGTACCATGTCTCATTTCCCAGCTGCCTGACCATGGTATCCGTCACTTTGCCCGCCTTTTCATGGTCTGTCTGCACATGTATGTACTGTGTGAACAGGCGCTGCATATCCGGTTCCCTGACTGCGAGATGAATCCTGTCATGGCTTTCTATCCCATTTTCTTTCTTGAACTGATATGCCTCATAAACTCCTGTAAGGATTCCCTCCATGCTGTCCTCGCATATTAAAATATATTCTTCCACCTGATTCCTCCATTGACCTAGAGCATTTTTCAAACACGCTCTAAAGCGCCATCACCTGGCTTTTGCCAAACAAGTCTGCATTTTCCTGCGCGTCATCGAACAGCGACAGCTGCCTGTAAGTCATTCCATCCTTATCAAAAGGCAGCTTCTCGTGGCTGGCAAGCAGGTTTCTTGTAATGTAGTCCTCCTCTATCTTTGTGTTGTACATCATTCTGCCATTGCAGGTAATGAAATACAGTGCACGCTTCAGCACCACGCCGATTTTCTTAAGGTTGTCAAAATTCAGCGCACCGCTTCTCCTCGCCTTGCAGATACGCTGTGCACTTTTTACCCCGATGCCCGGCACCCGCAAAAGCATCTGGTAGTCTGCCCTGTTAATCTCCACCGGAAACTGCTCCAGATGCTGAAGCGCCCAGTCGCACTTCGGGTCCAGCAGCACATTAAAATTCTGGTGCTTTTCGTTCAGCAGCTCCTCTACACGGAACTGATAAAACCGCAGCAGCCAGTCCGCCTGATATAACCTGTGCTCACGCAGAAGCGGTGATGCCGCCCGTACTGACGGAAGTGCCTTATCCTCGTTCACCCCTACGTAGGCAGAGTAAAATACGCGCTTCATGCCAAACTTGTCATAGAGTCCCTCTGCCACCGACATAATCTGATAATCACTCTCCGGCGTCGCACCGATAATCATCTGTGTGGACTGCCCTGCCGGCACAAACGCCGGTGCACTGCGGTACAGGGCAAGCTCCTGCTTTCCCTGTGCGATACCGTTCTGTATCTGGCGCATCGGTGTGAGAATTGTCTTTCTGTGCTTGTTCGGCGCAAGCTTCTCCAGTCCCTCCGCCGTGGGAAGCTCCAGATTTACACTCATCCTGTCCGTCAGGTACCCTATCTGCTGTATCAGCATGGGATCCGTGCCCGGAATCCCCTTGACATGGACATATCCGCGGAAACGGTAGACATTGCGGAGCTTGTAAAGCGTCTGGTAAATCAATTCCATCGTATAACTTGGATTGTGGATGATTCCGGAGCTCAGAAACAAGCCTTCAATATAATTCCTCCTGTAAAAATTCATGGTCAGCTCACAGATTTCGTCAGGGGTAAACGTTGCCCGCGGCACGTCGTTGCTCCTGCGGTTTACACAGTACTTGCAGTCGTAAGCACACTCATTTGACATTAATATTTTTAAGAGCGAGATGCATCTGCCATCCGCGGAGAAGCTGTGGCAGATACCCGCCGACACACAGTTTCCCATATCACGCCCGTTTCCTTTCCGGTCAACACCTGAGCTGGTGCACGCCACATCATACTTGGCGGCGTCCGTCAGAATCGCAAGCTTATCCATAATGGTCTGTGCCGATGACGCACACAATTCTATAGTTTGTTTCCTGCTGTTCTGTATGTTACCAACAATTTCGTCCATATCCTGCATTCCCCTGATATACTCACGACAGATGAAATCTGCCGTGAGTATTGCGCCAGCCGCAGCCGCGAAGCGGCAT
>DKUL01000047.1 GCA_002490665.1 Lachnospiraceae bacterium UBA7205
GGGCTTGGGACGTGTTAAGATGAGACATTAGCGTTATTGATGTTGCGATATTGCACACAATATGATATACTTCCAAAGGGCAATATCATAACGGTGGACGGCTGCCTGCTCGCTGGACTATAGTTCCAAGAACTCCCGAAAGGAGGTCTTATATGGGAAATATACGAAAGGAAAAGGCTTTATGTACATAACCCTGTCTGAACTGATTCAGATTGGTATCTTTTTGGTAGGCTTTGCAGCCGTGCTGAAAAGTAAAAAATGAGCATAAAAATAACCGCCCGGCCTGCAAACTTGGCGGTTATTTTTATAAGTAACCCATAAACTACAGGCAACCGTTCATCGGTATTGCCTTTTCAAGTACAATATAACATAAAAATATACAGAAATCAATTCATTTATTTTGGGGAAGGAGTCAACCTTCCTTTTTTATTTCAGCAATTAGTCCGTCTATGGTTTCATTAATGTAAGTGGTGAGGGAAGATGGAGGGAATAAGAAGCAGGAAACGGCACGAAAACTATTTAGAAATTATTATAAGATTAAATTTTGTCGTTTATGGCTTGACAAATAAATAAGACTGTAGTAGTCTGAAAACAGATACTACTACAGTCTTATCTGAGCCAGGCATTTTGGATGCAAGGGTGTCTGGATGTGATGGGCAGAAAGTAGGCGTTAAAAAATTTTAAGGAGAACAACGACATGACAAAACTTTTTGATTCCGAACTAAAGGTGATGAATGTCCTCTGGAAAGAGGGTGACGTGCCTGCGAAGCGGGTGGCGGATGTGCTGAATAAGGAGCTTGGATGGAATAAGAATACGACCTACACATTGATTAAGCGCTGTATAAAAAAGAGCGCAATCGAGCGGAGCGAACCGAATTTCATGTGCCATGCGCTGATTTCGCAGGAGGAAGTGCAGGAGGCAGAGACGAATGAGCTGATTGACAAGGTTTATGACGGTTCAGCCGACAAGCTGTTTGCCGCGCTCCTTGGCAGGAAAAAGCTGACAGCCGGGCAGATTGAACGGCTGCGGCAGATTGTTGAGGAGGAAGACGACAGATAGGGAGCGTTTGCGGCATGACGTTTCAAAATTGCCGGGAGGAGGGGAAAGATGAGTATAGTACAGATGAGTTTTTCCGGTGCGGTTCTGATTCTGGCGGTCGTGGTTCTGCGTGCGCTGGCAATGAACCGGCTGCCAAAGGATACATTCCTGATCTTGTGGGGGATTGTGCTGCTCCGGCTGCTGGTGCCGTTTTCTGTTCCATCGCAGCTTAGTGTCTATTCCTGGGTGGAACAAAAAACGGGGTGGGAGCTGCGTGCAGGAACGGATTCAGCCATGGGAAATCGCTCAGCGCTGAAAAGCATTGTGAATCAGAATACAAGTCCTGTAAATTACACCGATGTCATAAATGATGAAAATAAAAAACATGCACCCGAAAATAATACAGCTAAGCACAGCAGCATAAATGCAAATCAGCCGCCAAAATATGACATTAATGTCACAAATAATACAACCCAGAGCCCAAGCCTTGGAAATGACATGAGTGTCATGTATTCGGCAATTGCGGCAAGGCTGACTGCATTTTATGTGAATATTGTCCCGATATGTTCTGTTGTCTGGTGTGTTGGGATGTTTGCCTATATGATATATTTTATCGCTGCCTATCTGCGCTGCCGCATTGAGTTTCAGACCTCATTTCCGGTGGAAAATCCATATGCACGGCACTGGCTTGAAAAACACCGCCGCCGTCTGGTCACCATCCGGCAGTCCGACAGGATTTCCACGCCGCTGACCTATGGCATCTGGCGCCCGGTAATTCTGATGCCGAAAGATACCGACTGGGAAAATACGCAGCAGCTGCAGTATGTCCTGATGCATGAGTACGTCCACATCTGCCGCTTCGACGCGCTGACAAAGCTTGTCTGTGTTCTGGCACTCTGTATCCACTGGTTTAATCCAATGGTGTGGATAATGTATGTACTTTTGAACCAGGATGTGGAAATCTCCTGTGACGAACATGTTGTGCGCCGTTTTGGCGTGGCAACCAGGTCGTCGTATGCAAAGATGCTGATTCAGATGGAGGCAAGGCGCAGCAACGTGGTGGATTTTTTGCCGCTTGGAAGCGGACTGTTACTGAAAATAGGAAAGAATGCGATGGAGGAGAGGATTATGGCAATTATGAAAATGAAAAAGAAATCAGTCCCGGCGGTGGCGCTGGCAGCAGTACTGGTTATCAGCGTGACTGCGGTCTTTGTCACCTCTGCGGCAGAACAGACGAAAAGGACAAATACAGGTGTAGTTTCCGGCGCAGATTTTACAGATGGAGAGTGGCAGAAGCTGCTTGCCCTGCAATTGGATGGGTATGAGAATATGAGCATTTCCGACTATCAGGAGAAGGTGTGGGCGCTGACTGACACAGAGGAATACAGGGAGCTGCTGGAGCGTTTTTCCCAGGACGAAATACTGTATGCGATATATGAGGGAGAAAGGACGGCTGATCAGAATACAAAGGAGATGCTCTCATTTTTTTACAATATTTATGAACCGCTGACAGGTGAGAAATGGCGTACAAGGGATTTTGGCGGATATGCGGCGACAGATTATTCCGGCGCATCGGACAATGCAGGCATGGAATATACGGTGACACTCACAGTTCTGGATGCGGATGCGCTGACAGTCGGGGAGTACGACGACGCACGCCGGAACGTGATGGGCATGTTAAACGGTTTCTTTCAGGAAAGACAGGGCGAACTGCTGGTGACAGAACTGCGCGACGAGGAGCTTATGCAGATGCTGATTGACGAGGAGATTGTCAATATCAAGGCGACATATGGAGACAGGCGGCTTCGGATTGCGGTCTCGTATTTTTATACCCCATTAGGGGAAGTGCCTGCTGAGGAGATGGATGACTGGATGCAGGAGTCCGCGGCCGAGTGGGAGAATATGGTAAAGCCCTACGTGCCGTTTGGGCTGACATACCAATATGACTGGGATACAGATGAGTACAGAATGTATTTTAATGGGAAAGAAGTCCGAGCAATTTATGATACCGTGCAAAATTTATTTATCTCCACACATATCGGTATCGGAGAGGGCATCTACGCCGATGACGCGGTGGACCTTTACGTTGAGTATGACGGCAGGAAAGTTACTGGTCTGCGGGAGGCTACACCACAGGAGATGGAGGAAGCGACAAAAAAACGCCGCGCCGTGACAGAGGCATATCAAAACGGACAGGGAAAATATTTTGACAGTCTCCGGGAAGATGTGCCTGCCACAGAGGAGGACTACCAGAGTCTCTTCTCGCTGAAAACGCCGGATTACCGCGCTAAGTCGATTGCGGATTTTAATGGGAAGTTTCTGGAATGGACGAATCAGAATTTTGAGCGGAAGGAGCGGATTGCCGTTGACAATATGTATGCGGATTACCGTGTTTTGCTGACTGAAGAGGAGAAGAGATTTGCGGCAATGACAGTACATCTGTCAACACTGGAGAACGCAGCGTACGTCAGGAGTATTCAGAAAAGTGAACCGGAACGCGACGTTGTCGAGGATGTCTTTTTGCGTGACAAGGAGGCATTTGACCAGGGCAGCAATCGCAGTGCATGGTGCACCTTGTACTATGCCTTTTCCTATCATATTTCCGACAAGGAAACGGTCAGTGTTGGTGAACGCGACCGCTGTGTTGGCGGAATGATGGACGCGGTTTTAGGGTTTTGGGAATCATCACCGGTTGACTATCTGGTAGCAATGACGGACGAGGAGATGCGGGGAAAACTTCATGAGATTGCAGGAAAGTTCAGCAGCGATGACATTGCCATCACGATTCTTGATGACCAGTTTTCATTTGAGCGCATGGATGAGCGTGAGCCATATAGGGCAGCAGAAGAAAACTGAATCAAGTGACAGGAAGGAGGTATCATGCCTCCTTCCTGCTGTAGTATTTGTTACCTTGACGGCATCTGGAATCCTGCAAGCGCCCTGTTCAGAAAGTCGTTAAAGGGTTTCATAATTTGGAAAAGCTCTGCCGCCTTTGTGACAAAAAGCGCTGCATTCTGTAACGTTTCGTCTTTTATCGGATATTCCAGATACCAGCTTTTATGTTTCAAATATTCTGCAAGAGGATGGTCCTTGTCGTATCCGGCAGGGACATTTTTTAATGCCGTTCCCTGTACAGTGAAATATTTTTTAAACGCCGGTTCATGGATGATTTGTTCCCATTCCTGGCTGTGCCCGACAATATAATTGCGCATCATTGTTGTTGCGTCCTTAAACATATCCGCAAACAAGCCGCCACCCAGAAATGACTGATTGCCTGGTTTTATCATAAGATAATAGCCGACAGGGACAGGCAGCTTCCCTTCTGCGGAAATATGGGCACGGAAGGCGGGATTATAAGGCGATTTGTCATGGCTGAAACGAGTATCCCTGACGAGCTTGAATGTAAGGTCCTTTGGATTGTGACCCAGTATGCTGCTGTCAAATTTTCCGATTTCCAGCATCAGCGACTGCAATAAATTTTCAAATTCTGTGGTTGCCATTTTCAGGCTGTCCTTGTTGGCATGGTACCATTCGCGGTTGTTGTTCATGCCCAAGGCTGTCAAGTAATCTATCATGCACTGTGTATTCATATGTATTTTTCTCCTTTACGCGTTCTGGATAATGGAAAACTGCGTGGAATCCAAAAATTTCTGTATCAGCTGCCGGGTGCGCTCGGGCGACTGGTAGGGCTTGCAAAATGAGAAGTCCTGTGATAAATCGTCGATATCTTCCATGGCATTTTTCACATCCATCATGGTCTGCAGGGGGATTTCCGTGGCTGTCATATAGTCAAGCTGCAACGGATTGATTCTATGGCTCTGGATTGCATAATTGACTCTTTCCCTGCACCTGCATCTGCCGTTTCCATATTCCCCGCAATACTGCCCGAGAAAGTCCGCCATTTTTTTGCGGATCCTACAGAGGCGCTGGCGGTATGCTTCCGGCGTCATTTCCAGAATATCTGCCGCGATGCGGCTGTCAATCTGAAACATGGTACCCAGTATGAAGATGCATCTGCTCTCCACATCAAGGCATTGCAGCATCACATTGGTACAGGACAGCTTCAGCTCTTCTGCCAGAATATTCCTTTCCACATTTTGCGTTAAATCGGGCACATCCTGTATTTTTGCATGTTCAATGTCATTTCCATAAAATTCAAAATTCAGCGGATGGCGGGCAAACATATGCTTTTTATAATTTTTCAGATGATTTACCGCAATGCGGAACACCCAAGTTGTAAAGGCGCTGTCGCCCCTGAAAGAGGACAGGTGCGTAATCATTTTCAGCAGAATGTCCTGTGTGGCATCCTCCGCGTCGGCAAATGTGCCAAGCATGCGCAGGGATAAATTAAATACAATGTCCTGTACGCTGGCAACGAGCGTTTCAAGGGCTTTTTTGTCGCCTGCTGTGGCGTTTTCGACGAGAGCCTGTAGTTCCTGATTTGTTTTTTGGTTCCTGTTCGGATTCATATTGTTGTTCATAAATTTTTACCTCCTATATCATTAGACAACGCTGCTTTGTCCGTGTGACATATTTTTTATGTGCAGTCCCATGCAGAGGAAATATGCCGATAAATATACGCTATGTTATTTTAGCATAGAACCGGGATTTTGGCTAATTCATGTCATTGGCAGTAGGGAGACAAAAGTAACAGTTCAGCCTTCGGCTTCNNAATGTCCTGTGTGGCATCCTCCGCATCCTGAAATGTTCCCAGCATCCGCAGGGATAGGTTGAATATCATATTCTGCATATCTGCCGCAAGAGTTTCCAGAGCGTTTTTATCCCCTGCCGTGGCTTTTTTAACTAGAGCCTGTAATTCTTCATTTGTTTTTTTGATCATAAATTT
>DKUL01000020.1 GCA_002490665.1 Lachnospiraceae bacterium UBA7205
GCCAGCCGCAGCCGCGAAGCGGCATATTTACTTATGCGGCTGTGTGCATCATTTTATACTGGTGGTCAGCCTTTTTGACCGCCAGTATAACCCGTTACTCCTCGCAACAGGTCATTAATACGGATATCCTTGGAATCAATCGCAAGATTATCTCTAATTCGTTCCGCCAGCTCACTTGCATACTCGCCCCCGCCTGCTTTTTTATTGATTACCGGTTTTATTCCCCGAAATGTTTCTTCCAGGAATGACTCAACGGAAGAATCTGCCTTTATCCCTTTTTCCTTCAGGTACTCTTCAAGCAGCCGCAGCGGACTTTGGTTTTTCTCCTGTAGCAAATCGATTTCCGAAGGCTCTGGCATCGCAATCCCTACGATATCCGATATATATTTAATTTCCGTAAAAAATGCATCCTGTAGCTCCTTTAACTGCCTGCTGACGTTTTTCAGCTCATTTACAGAGCCTTGTGCATCTCTTACAAGCTGCTGTAACGGCTCCAATACCTCCTCATCAATATCCTCCGCAGTCAGCTTTGTGAGTGATAAGTTTAACTTCCGCAGCCTTTGGTTCTCCTCATCGATTTCGTCCTCATAGAAATCCCTGCAGCGCACAAAAAGTTCCTTAAAATTACGTGCAAAATTGGACTCATAAACCTCCTCGTTCCATGCCGCAATCTGCTTCCTGATTTTCGCGGTACCCGCTTCAATGTATGCCGACAGCGCATCATCCTCAATCTGTTCTGACTTACAGCTGAATGCACAGACATCAACGAACAGGATGCCTTTCAGTTCAAGATTCAAACGTATTTTCGCTATAATTTCCTGCAAATCTTCCAGATTCTTCTTGTCCGCCTTGTTGACAATAATCAGCTTCGGTATATCCGCGCGAATGGTTTTGATAAACTTAATGTCCTCCTCCGTAATCGTCCCCGCGTCTGCCTGCACAAACCACAGAATGTAATTGCTCGCATTTAACTGCCCCCTCGCAATCTGTTCATCCGTCTTGGCAGAATACTTTTCCGAATCCGGTTTTGAATATCCCGGCGTATCCAGGAATGCTATATTCTCATACTTATGTAACGGAGTCGAGAAAAAGATATTCTCTAAAATGTGACCCAGCGTAACGCCATCCGATACCGTATGGTCTTCCTCATCCTCCAGCTCCCCAAAACCATGCGCAATCTTTCGGATATCCCGCGGCTGCATCTGAACCTGAGCGTCAAATACATTGATTCCCATGACTTCATGCTTTTCACCACTCACAATATAAGTCGGCACGGAAGTTGAGGGGTCAATATCTGCCGGAAGCACCTTGCGCCCCATCAGGGCATTTAAAAAACTGGACTTTCCGCTCGAAAAACCGCCGCCAAGCGCAATAATATTTTTTCCAATCAGCTTGTCGTACAGGATAAAATCACGAAACTTCTCGTACTCCGACTTAAAATCCGTATACAGCGTATAAAAATCCTCCGGCGCATTCTTCCCCAAAGTATCAGGAATTTTTTTTCTGATGATTTCTTCAATCTTGGTCAAGTCAACCACCAGTTCCTGATTTTTTCCGCGCTGCCGCATAATGCTGCTAAGCAGTTCAAAATTTGCCAGCAGTTTTTCATAAGTCTCTGTCTCACACTGCATTTCTCTCTCCTCCATTCGCTGTTTGTTATAAAATCAGCTCCCGCAATTCCTCTAATTTTGCCATGTCATCCTGTATCCCTATTACATACTGCTCTTTATCCTTCTTTTCATCGTCTATTCTTGTCCGCACATCTGTCATCGCCTTTTCCAGTGCACTGCGCTGACGTGCAAGTTCATCCTCTATGGAGGTGTTCATCAGCTTAATCTGTTCTGTGACAGCCGTCTGGATACCGTGCTCCACTTCCCGCATTATCTGCGGATAGACTTCGGACTGCAGCTTCATGCGGATTTCACCTCGCATCTCCTCGCGCTGTTTCTCTGCTTTCTGTTTATTAACCAATGCCGTGATACCCGCTGCTATCAGTCCCAATATGGGAACTCCTAGTACCAGTCCTGCCACAATAGCGACAACGGATGTTGTAATACCACTCTCTGACTCCTTTATGTCATAGTGAAAGTTAATGTGTACATCCCCGATTCCCTCTCCATTGAAACATTTTTTGACACGCTTTAAATATCGCTCCATTTTAGGAATCAGCCGCTCGCTCACGCTTGTATTGACTGCATTTCTGACAACAGAATTGAGGTGTTCATTGATGCTCTGTTTATTCATTGTCATCGTGACAAATGTAGGTTCCTCTGCTTCAAGAGCCTCTCTGACATCCATCTTGATTTCCTCGACAATGTCCGCAGTCTGCGTATCAAAATCATCTTTTTCCGTTGCATATCCATCCTCCAGCAGATTTAACTGCCTGCCAATTTTTTCTTCCTCCTCGTCAAGCTCCGACTCACCCAGTTCCCTGCTTTTTAACAATGTTTTCAGATAGCTTTCCGTATTGTCCAATGCGGAAAGCGTGCCTGACTGAAACTTCTTCGATAAAATGCTCTGGGACTGTTCCTGAATATCTTCGAGGAACTCGCGCACTTCGTCAGCCTCTCCCGTAAAACTGCTCGTCAGGCAGATTTTGATATCCCTGTCCCCAATATATCGTTTCAGGCTTTCTTTCAAATTAAAAAGTGTTTCCTCAAACGCATCATTGCACTTATCATCTTTGGTTACAACAACACATATCGGCATTTCATTCAGCACAAGCTCTTTTAGTATATTTCCAACGCTTGCACGCACAATCAAATCGTCCGCCGGAAAAGCCACCATGTACACAAGGCTCTTGGGAAGATAATTGTCTATCGCTTTATTGTGTATCTCAAACCCTGACTCAAACCCCGGCATATCCACAATCATCACATCCGGAATTTTTTCCAAAAAAGAATTTTTCAGACCAATTCTTACATGTGTAACTGTTTTCGCATCAGTTTCCATTCTCCGGTATTCTTCGAGTTCTACCTCCTCACAGTTTCCATTTTCCATATAAAGGCGCACGCAGTCACTTCCGCTATAGACAATTTCGGCAGGCACTGCCGTTTCAGGTGTGATATCCTCTTTCAGAATCTTTCTTGAATATCCCAAAAGTGTATTCACAAGCGCACTCTTTCCAGAAGAAAACTTTCCTATAATCGGCGTGCAGACCTTTGCCTCAGGAATCTCCCTTAATATGTCATCAATATATTCCACAGACAGTCCGTATGCACTATTGATATCTTTCAGTTCCGTTAATGCTCTGATTATATTCTCCATCTTGATACTCCTTTTTCCTTTTTATGTGTTTTTTCTGCATTACCTATTAAAATCTATATATCCAAAACCTCCACCATCTCCCCCTGGCTCCTAAGCCACATGTCAATCCCTTTACCGAACACCTCCGCCGTCACGACATATCCGTCCTCGTCATGGCGGAGAACCTCCGCGGTCGGCAGCCTGTCCTTCACCGCCTCGATGGAATCCCCCTTGTAGCGGAACTTCACGCGCCGCAGCCTTCCGCCGTACATAAACTGCACCCTTTTGCGGAACTCTCCCTCCTCAAAGCGGTCTTTATAAGGTATATAAAACTGCTCTTTCAAAATCTTTAAATTCTTGATGCGGTCAATGCGGTAGATTGTCGGAAACGCGTCATTGATGACATCAAAATGTTCCCTGACCTCATCCGCATCGTCAATAAACGCTGCCATATAAAAATAAAACTCCGAAAAAATAATGGATACCGGCTTAAGCTTCCGTCTGACGACTTCCTGCCCTTTCATTTTCCGATACTCGATTTCTATGTAATGACTGCTCTGTAATGCCTCGCCGATGCGCCACATGGTGTCGATAAAGACTGTATTGTGCTGCGGCTGCACATAATAGAACTGTTCATTCTGAATCAGTTCCCTGACAAGCTGATGGTTTTCGGGCTTGGCGCAGCAGTCCACCAGACGCTGCAGCATGGAGTCCATTTCCTTTTTCGTAAATGCCCTGCTGTCCAGAAGAATTTTGCAGATTGCAAGGATTTCACTGTTTGTAAATTTCATCTGGGAAGCCTGCACGAGCTGGTAGCTGTCCTTTGCACGGTCATATTCCACAGTATTGACAACACCCGCGTTCTCTACATTCGAAGACAGGAAATTGCAGATTTCATCAATGTCCCGCTGTATGCTCCTCGGGCTGACACCATATTTTGCAGCCTCCTGCGCTTTACAGAGCGCACCGCCATTCATCAGGGTCGTATACATGCTGAGTATGCGCTCCATTTTTCCATTTTTTTCAAATTCGCTATCGGTACCCATTCTTACCTCCATTCTGAAGCCTTGTTCCACAATTTTATCTATTAGTCATATTTTAACTGAATACAGTATATTTTTCAAATATTCTGTCACATATTAACATATATTCCAACAAAACAGTTCATTCTTTATAAAATGTATATAAAAAATCGACCCAATCCCTCCATGTATAAATTATATAATGTATCCATTATATAATTTATACATGAGTTATGCAAGCGATTTTTAATGGTTATAATAGTATAAACACAGGAGGATTTTCAATGGTACGTTTGCGGGTTTTAGATATTTTAGAGGAACAAGATCATTCCAAGTACTGGCTTTATAAGCAGATGGAAATGAGTTATCAGAATTTTTCCAAGCTCATAAATAATGAAACGTGTTCCATCCGTTATGAAAATATCGATAAGCTCAGCAAGCTTTTGGGCTGTCCCATAGGCGACCTGTTTGAAACGGTAACTGCTCCTGGCGAAGAGGATTCCTGAAACAGCTGATTCCTATCCTATATTTATCATTGTACCAAACCACATGGACACCTATCTGTCCATGTTTTATTTTCTTTGAATTTTCTTCCCCTGCCCGCACCATGAACCCGTCAGTCTGCTTGCATACTTCAATTGGACGCCAATGTACAGACGAACAGGAAAGATTTTGGGGACGCACAAAAAAACACATGTATTTATATTTCAAAATACATGTGTTTTTTATTTCAACAGGATATCTCTGCTTCCGGTTCCATAGATATGATGTTTACGCCATAAACTTACTATTCATCAGCTCCTCGCGCGCCACGCTGATTGCGCGCTCCACGCTGCCCTGCTCAAACGGATTTGATACATTTGCATATTTTAATGTCTCAAGATAACTCATGCTGCCGCCGCACTTACAGAGGTTGAGGTAATCCGTCCATGCCTTGTCATGGTCTTCCTTCTCCTTTTTCTTGAACTCCATCGCTCCCATAGTCGTAAGTGTATAGTTGATATAGTACATCGGATAAAGGAATATATGCAGCTTATGGTACCAGAATCCGCCACGGTCAAAGAAATCATCCGGCTCATAGACACGCCATGGCATATATTTCTCTTCCAGCTTTTTCCATTCCAGTGTCCGCTCCTTTGGCGTCAGCCCGGGATTGGCATAGCAGATATGCTGGAACTCGTCGACTGCCACGCCAAAAGGCACGAACGTGACGGACTCCTGCAGATGCGCAAAGCGGAATTTGTCCGCCTGCTCCCCGAAAAACCGCTCCGCATAGGGGTATGCAAATTGTTCCATCGACATGGAATGAATCTCCGCAATGTCAGTTGACACCGTATAATAATCGGAAATCGGCTGGCAGCGCATTGCCATATATCCCGCAAAGGCATGTCCCAGCTCATGTGTCAGAACCTGCATGTCGCCGATTGTCTGGTTGAAGCAGGAAAATACAAACGGCGCGCTGTACCTTGGCAGCTCCGTCATGTAACCAGTGGAAGCCTTTCCAGCCTTGTTTTTCAGATCCATCAGCTCATGCCCTATCATAAAGTCAATAAATTCCCCTGTCTGCGGGCTCATTTCATGGTACATTTTTGCCGCCTCGCCTACCATGAAATCATCATCGCCCGCCGGAACGGCATTGCCATCCGGAAAAATACGTTTCTCGTCATAAACGGAAAAATCGTCCACACCAAGACGCTTTGCCTGTGCCTCATACAATTTCTGACAGATTGGCACAATCACTGTGCGCACCTGTTCACGGAACGACTCGACTTCCTTCTGGCCGTAATCCGTGCGCCCCTGCTTCATGTAGCCTACCGGTATATAATTTTCGTACCCGAGATTGCGTCCCATCTCGTTCCGGATGCGAATCAGCTCATCCCAGATTTCCTCCAGGCGCGGCTCATGCTTGTGATAAAATTCCGAATAGGCGCGTGCCGCCGCCTTGCGCACCTCCCTGTCCTCATGCTCGAAGTATTTCTGCACGCCGTACAGGTTCAGTGTTTTCCCATCAAAGGAAATCTCCGCAGTCGCCATGATTTTCTGGTATTCATTCGTAAGCTTTGCCTCCTGCTGCATCAGCGGGATATTTTCCTCACAGAATGACTTTTTCTCAAGCTCCTTCTGCGCAAAGCACTGCTTTCCATACTCCTTCTCATAATCGGCACGGAACGGACTGTTCATCAGCGCCTCGTCGACTGCCAGCGTCTGCGGCATGATTGTCGGAAACGTATTGTTGATATACTCGTTTTCCTTGTCATAAAACTCGTCTGTGGTGTCCAGCGTATGACGAACATATGCGATTGTGGTATCCGTCGAAAAGTTTTTTCCCGCCTCATCATATGCCAGCATCGCATCCCTGACCTGCCCATAGCTGTCCGCGCTTTCGATGCGCCTCTTTGTCTCCTCTGCAAGCGCTGCAAACGCCGCAAAGTCCGGTCTTTTGTACTCCAGTGTTGAAAATTTGAAATTCTCCATCTTGATTGAACTCCTTATGTTATTTTATTTTTTGATTTTCTTTTTTATTCGTATGGTCTCTGGTAAAAACGCCCTGAAATCTGCTGGGTGTTGATGACATTGACAAATGCCTTCGGGTCAACCTCCTTGATGCCGCTGATAATATCCTTGCACTCTGCCCTTGACACAACAGAATACACAATCTTGCGCTCCTGATGCTCATAGGAGCCCTCCGCCTCAATGATTGTAGCGCCATGGTTGCTGTTGCGGGAAATCACCTCATACACCCGCCTTGCGTGATTCGTCACGACCAGAAGCGTGTGCTGGCGGTACTGTTTAAAAAGTGTATGTAATACCTGTGTGGACGTGTACTGGAAAATAATTGAATACAGCGCCTTGTCCCACCCGAACAGCCATCCTGCCACCACCAGGAGCACTGCGTTAAATCCCAGGACGACATTAAAGGAATCCACACCCTTTCTCTCCGACAAAAAGATTCCGATGAAATCCGTCCCCCCTGTCGTCGCATTCATCATCAGGCAGAGGCTGATGGCAAATCCATTAAAAATACCGCCAAAGACACTAATCAATAAAGTATCATATGTTATTGCACGCGACGGCAGTACATCCGTCAGTATGTTTGTCAGCATAATGCAGAGACAGGAATACAGTGTGAACTTTTTCCCGATAAACCGGAATCCAATATAAATCGGCACAAGGTTCAGCAGGACGTTAATAAGCGTATATGGCAGCTCAAAGCCAAAGAAAAGTTCCACAATCCGCTGTATCAGCAGCGTCAGTCCGGTTGCGCCTCCCGGATACAGTCCTCCTGTCCGCACAAAAGTCTTAATATTCAGCGCCATAATTACAGACGCGGCACAAATGACAACAATTCGTTTTGCATCTTCCTTCAAACTGAATTTCATATGTTCCCTCCGTATATTATATTACAGAAAAGTAATCTCTGTCCAGCTACCCTTTTTCAGCATCCGTTCTGCACACTTACCCTTGTACACAAACCGTCGCATTCCGTCACATCCGCTGCAAATCTGCGCCTTTTCCAGGATGCCGTTTTTCCATGCAATGTCCATGCGGGCGTCGCCGCGAACCCTTACACCTGTTATTTTTCCGTTTTCCCACGCTTTCGGCAATGCCGGGAGCAGCACAGTCCTGTCCGCATTGCTCTGCACCAGCATCTCCACCATTGCCGCCGTCGAGCCGAAGTTTCCGTCAATCTGAAACGGCGGGTGATTATCAAACAGGTTGGGCAGTGTCGAACGTATGAGAAGCTGCCTGAAATTCTCATATGCCTTCTCTCCGTCCCAGAGCTTTGCATAGTGGTTCATAATCCATGCCCGGCTCCATCCGGTATGCCCGCCGCCGCCCTCCAGGCGTTTCTGCAATGTCCGTTGGGCTGCCGCCGCAAGCTCCGGCGTCCCATCCTTCGTAATCTGGTCGGATGGGTGCAGTGCATACAGATGTGAAATGTGCCTGTGCCCCGGCTCCTTCTCCACATATTCCTCACACCACTCAAGGATTCTGCCGTCACTTCCTATGCGCGTCGGAATCAGCCGCGCACAGGCTTCGGCAATCTGCCGGTCCAGATCGTCAGATACCCCCAGAACCGCCGCGGCGCGATTGCACTGCGTAAACAAATCCCTTAAAATCTGGTTGTCCATTGTCACGCCAATCGAATTTGCCCCCTGTTCCCCATTGGGCAGGATAAATGTGTTCTCAGGCGACACGCTTGGACAGGTACACAGGTATGTATTTCCGTCAATCTCATGCTCGATACAAAAATCAAGGAAAAACTGCGCCGCCTCCCGCATGATGGGAAACATTTCACGCAAAAATCCTATATCCCTTGTATATTCATAGTGCGTCCAGATATGCGTGCAGAGCCATGCGCCGCCCATCACCCAGAAGCTGCCCGGTATCCACAAATCCTGCGGTGCCGTATCCCCCCAGATATCCGTGTTGTGATGCGCCACAAAGCCACGGCATCCGTACATAACCCGGGCTGTCCGCCTGCCATTGGGAAGCATTCTTTTGAGTAAGTCAAAAAGCGGCAGATGGCACGCGCCCAAATCACAGGATTCCGCCAGCCAGTAATTCATTTCCGTATTAATATTAATCGTAAACTTGGCATCCCATGGCGCTTCCATGTCCTTGTTCCAGAGCCCCTGCAATGTGGCAGGAAGTGTCCCCGGACGGCTGCAGCTTATGAGCAGATATCTGCCAAAATTAAAATACAATTGTTCCAGTCCCAGATTGATACTGCCTGTTTCCATTTCCTTGAGGCATCTGTCCGTTGTCCTGTCTGCCACATCCATATCCGCATCTGTGCAAAGCTCCAGTGATACCCGGTCAAAATAAGCCCTGTAATCTGCAATATGCCTTTTTGTAAGTTCCCCATAATCTGTTGCTGCTGCCTTGTCAAGCTTCCTGGCAAGCGCATCCCGCAAGGCATCCTTCTTCACAAGACCCTCATCCTGCCCATCCGCGCAATCCACATGCACACGGTACGTCGTCAGTGCGCTCCAGTACAGAAAAACCTCCGTGGCATCATAAACCGTTATGCTTTCCCCTATCACTTCAATCCTTCCGTCCGGACTTGCCGCCCTGCACATCATGGCATAATCCAGACCGTCACGCCCCAGATTGCCGCCAAGCACGATGCTGTCACCGGAAGCCTTTTCGGAATACTCATAAATATGATGCCTTGACTGCGTCACCTCAAGATTCATCCTGTGCTTTCCCTTTGCGGTCAGGTGCATCACGCACACATCATCCGGCGCAGACATGAATATTTCCCTGTCATACACAGTGCCGTCAAGTTTAAAGTGCGTATAGGAAAGGGCATTCGCCACGTCCAGCCCCCGCTCATACTCCGCCACATCATCCACTGTGATGTCCCTGCCCAGGTCATAGTCGACAAACACATCCCCGAGTGTCTGATAAATGCGCATCCCGAACGGCGTTCCGCCAAGCGCCTGCTTGCAAAGGCGCTCCGCCTCATGAATTCTCCCCTCTTTTATCAGTCCCTGTATCACCGGAAGTTTTTCCCTTGCACTGGGATTGTTCCTGTCCATGGGACCGCCATACCAGACCGACTCTTCATTGACCTGTATCTGTTCGCATCCGATTGTCCCATACACCATACCGCCGATTCTGCCATTCCCCACCGGAAGCGCCTCGTTCCAGTTTTCTGCCGGTTTATCATACCAGAGTACGGCACAGTTACGCTTACTGCACTCCCTTAGTCCCACAGTTACATTCCCCTTTCCTTTTTCTGTGCATCAAGCATTTCCCGCAATGCATCCTCACTCTGGCTGACCCATGCATCCTCTTCCTCCGCATCCAGGCCGAGATACTGCGCAAGTGTACACTCCTCATCACTCATGCCCCACGCATAGCTGAAGTCGTCAATTGCCTCAAAATCGATCTCCCCTGCAAGATATTGTTCCTTGAATTTTTTCGTACTGTCCATATTCCGTCCTTTTCCCTCCTCGTCTTCATTGTTTCCATTATATCCTATATTACAGAGGACGACAATAAATACACAACAATTCGTCCAATGAACTTATCTCTTTTTTTGCCCATAATTTTTCGCGCTGTCAGTCCTATTTATTATAATTGGATATGCACCTGCATTAACAGCACAAAAAAGAAAAAGCCTAGAAAACCTAGGCTTATCCAGAGCGATAGACGGGGCTCGAACCCGCGGTCTCGACCTTGGCAAGGTCGCGCGTTACCAACTACGCCACTATCGCAATAATTATCTTGTCCGCCGTTTCGCTACGGACAAGATACATTATATTGCATTTTTATCACACTGTCAACTATTTTTTATAATTTTCCAATTTTCTGGCTTTCCCTACTGTAACGCATTTTTATACTTCACACGGTAAATGCGGTATATCGATTCATGAATCCTCTCCTTTGTGATGGTGCCGTCTGTCACTGCCTGCAGGATGCCTTCATATGCCTGCCGGTAGTCTGCCGGAGCCAGCAATATATCTGCCCCTGCCTGTACTGCCGCGACAGCCGCCTCCGCCGGCGTATAGCTTCCGGTAACCGCGCTGTCACTGAGATAATCCGTCATCACGACACCATTGAAGCCAAGCGTATTCCTGAGTACATCCTGAATCATGACCGCGGACAGTGACGACGGCGTGTCATCACCAGTCACACCGCTTGCCTTTGCGTGGGAAACCATAATACAGTCCACGCCGCCTTTAATCGCCGTGTCGTATATCACAAATTCGCTGTTTTTCAGCTCCTCGAGCGTCTTTGTGCCAGCAGACGTGCCCGGAAACTTCTGCAATGCCGCACTCACACCCGCTTCCTGCATGGACTGGACAGCCGCATTCACGAGAGGCGCCGCCACTGCGGCATCGGAGCCGAACGTCCTGCCCTGCAGCGATGCATCCCCATCCTCTGACACGGTCTCCGAAACAGGCGCCAGATTCATGTTGATGCCATAGCCTGCCAGTTTGGATGCAATCCCTCCATACGCCTGCCGGACACCATCCTCGTCCGTAAGCTCTGACGCTTTAGCCGTCGCGTCAATCCCATATCCCGGACTGGCGCCGCACTCCGCCTTCACGGCAGTGAAAATGGGATATTTCGAAAATCCTTTCGTGCTGGTCATCATCTCGGTAAACTGCTCCGCCGACTGGAAATTCTTTGCGGAATATATAATTCCGCCCACCGGATTTTCCGTGATTGCCGTCTTGGTACCATCGCCTGCCTTCACCACAGTCCCAACGCCTGTTATGGACTCCGGCGTGACCATAAACATCCCGGCAACCATTTCCTCCGTGGACATATCATTCAGCAGGGATTCTATCAGTTCGTCAAGGGGATCCTCCACATTGTCAGGCAGGTATCCTTCATTGTCCACCACAGGGCTGCTCTCCTCCTGTATGATTGGCATGTCATTACCGTCGCCTTCCAGCTCGGCAGCCGCACTGGACTCAGCCTCCTCTATCACGCGGTTTACTTTTTCATTATAGTTCTTCACGTAACGGATAATGCCCCTTACACCGAAATAGCCGGCTGCCACTATCAGCAGCAAAATGACAATCAGTGTCAGGTAAGCCAGTATCTGGTTTCTTACACGTCTGCGTCTTCTTTTCTCTCTGCTTCTCTTCTCGTCTTTCATAATCCCTTAGATTAATGGGTATTTATCCGTAAGCTTCTGGACAATCGCCCGCGCACCTGCTACTCCATTCTCCTGCTCCTTGATTACCATGGAAATTGCCTCGGCAATTTCATCCATGTCATCCTCCTTCATGCCACGGCTCGTGACAGCCGGTGTTCCAAGCCGGATGCCGCTTGTGACGAACGGTGACTTCGGGTCGTTTGGAATCGTGTTCTTGTTACATGTAATGTGTGCCTCATCCATAAGCTTCTCAACAGCCTTTCCTGTGAGCTCATATGTAGTGAGATCCACAAGCATCAGATGGTTGTCCGTACCGCCTGAAACAATCTTGATGTCCCTGTCCGTCAGTCCCTTGCAGAGCGCCTGCGCATTCTTTACGATCTGCTGCTGGTAAGCCTTAAAGTCCTCACTGAGCGCTTCCTGGAAGCAGACAGCCTTCGCCGCGATGACATGCATCAGCGGGCCACCCTGTATTCCAGGGAAAATTGCCTTGTTAAAGTTATATTTTTCCGCAGCCTCCTTGTTTGCAAGAATCAGGCCGCCGCGCGGTCCCCTTAATGTCTTATGTGTCGTCGTCGTCACAACATCGGCATACGGCATCGGGCTCGGATGGATTCCCGCCGCCACAAGGCCTGCAATGTGCGCCATGTCCACCATCAGGACTGCGCCCACCTCGTCGCAGACTTCCCTGAACCGCTTAAAATCAATCGTCCTCGCATATGCGCTTGCGCCTGCTATAATCATCTTCGGCCTGCATTCCAGCGCCAGCTCGCGCATCCTGTCATAGTCCAGAACACCGTTGTCATCCACGCCATATGGCACTACATGAAAATACTTTCCGGACATATTGACCGGTGAACCATGCGTAAGATGTCCGCCATGGTCAAGGTTCATGCCCATGATGGTATCACCCGGCTGCAAGACGGCAAACTGCACCGCCATGTTCGCCTGTGCGCCCGAATGCGGCTGGACATTCGCATAATCACAGCCAAAAAGCTCTTTTGCGCGCTCAATCGCAAGGTTTTCCACCACATCGACGCATTCGCATCCGCCATAATATCTTTTTCCCGGATATCCCTCCGCATATTTATTTGTCAGCGGGCTTCCCATTGCCGCCATGACTGCCTTGCTGACCCAGTTCTCTGACGCAATCAGTTCTATATGGCTGTTCTGCCGCTCCTGCTCCTCCACAATCGCATCTGCAATCTGCGGGTCTACCTTTCTTACCTCATCAAGTGAATACATGAAACTTTCCTCCATATCTACAAATTTGAATCGTCCCTAAAAAATATAAACATGTTTTAGTATACCTTTTTTCAGACAATTTTACAAGGCAAATGTATATGAAATTAATTAAAATGGAAAATTCGCTGGCATATTTTATAGCCGTCTATCGTAATCCTTCTGCCAAGCTTTCCCGGAAGGTTCATGGCATTTCCAAGAATTCCCATCCGGAGACGCATCCACAGCACTTTATCCTTTGAGCGGATATACTGCCAGAGCTCCTTTTTCTTTTTCAGGTTCTCTTCCAGCCCGGAGCGTATCAGCAGGACAGACGATACTGTCGTAATAATGTCGAGATAGTTGACCATATACTTGCGCACCTTGCCGTTTGCAAGAATCCGCTGCTTTTCCTCCACATAGTAATCAACCATCAGCTTGTTGACCTTAATCTGCTGGTCAATCCTGCCTATCATGACCTGCTCATTCACGGACTGATCCTCCCTGCCAATAAAATAACGGTAGAAATTGACATCCATATAAAACATGGTCTTTACGTTTGGCAGCGGCTTGAACACAAAGATATTGTCCACATAAAAGGTGTGTTCCGGGAGCTTTAATCCACAGTCCCGCAAAAGCTTTGTCCTGTAAATCACGGAATGCATCAGGATATACTGCCCCACCCTGAAATGACGGACATCCTTCCATGTGAAAATCTCATCCTGCGGCAGTGCATGGTGGTACTTAATCGCCTTTTTGCGCTTTTCCCCCTCTTTCTCATAGACAAAATTGCTGATAAACATATCGATGGAATTTCCGCCCCGAAGCAGCTCCTTGAGCTTGTTTAATATCTGGATATAGGCGCTCTGGCTTACCCAGTCGTCGCTGTCCACAACCTTAAAATACAGTCCGCTCGCCTGCTCAATTCCCGCGTTCACGGCAGAGCCATGGCCGCCATTTTCCTTGTTTACCACCTTGACAATGCTTGGAAAACGCTCCCGGTACTCCTCTGCGATAACCGGCGTGTCGTCCTTTGACCCATCATTCACAATAATAATTTCCACATCCTCACCACCCGGAAGCAGCGAATCAACACATTTACGCATATACGCTGCCGAATTATAGCAGGGTATCGCGATAGACAATAATTTCATAATACTCCTCCATTCTTGCCAAAGTCTGCAAACCGTTTTATCTCCCTTGTCAGGGTCTCAGCCGGTTACACTCAAACCGCTCCATCGTAATCAGGCAGCTTTTCATCTCACTGTACCGCATCTCAATATCGCCCTCCTTTATTTCCGTGTCGAGGCTGGCAGCCATTGTATCAATCATAGCATCTGTTATTCTCGGGTGAAGCGAACTGAGTACCTGAAGCTTTTTCTCATAGCTGTCCGCATCAAGAAACGCCAGAAGCCCCGGATCCAGCCCATTTTCCTCCGTATTCCCTGAATCGCTTTCCTTCACGGGCGCCTCCTGTGCCGGCGGCTCCTTTTTCCCCCTGCCCAGAATCCTGTTCAGCGTCTCCGCCGACGTCTCCCTTGGTTTTTCCACACATTCCTCTCCCCAGACATCCAGCCTTTCAAAGCGGTACGCCTGCTTCTCATTCGGGTATTTTCTGGTATCTATACGGCTCATAAACATCTCTAGCGGACGCGCATAGACTTCATACGGCGCATAGAGCTGCTGGTACACTACCATTTTCGCACCGGTTTCCGAGTGGCGTGCCAGGGTAATAATCTGGTAAATGTTTCCCTTAAAATGCCTGTATATTTCCTGTGGTCTGGGATTTGGTCTCATACTGCATTCCTACCTTCCTTATATTGGTTATTTGCCGGCACCGGCTTTGCGCCGCCGGACAAAATCTCCTATTCCTATATTGCCCAGATATAATAACAGGAGATTTTAAAATACATATTTTTATAAAATTTTAAAAAAGTTTATTTTTAAGGACTTCCGGATCCTGGGCATACTGGATCGCTGCCTCCCTGTCAATCTTGTATTCCTTGTAAAGCTGTGCCAGCGCGTCATCCATCGTTATCATTCCCATTTTCCTGTTTGTCTGCATAACGCTTGTTATTTGATGGGTCTTGCCCTCGCGTATCAGGTTTCTGACTGCGGAATTGGTATGGAGCACCTCAAATGCTGCCGCCCGTCCCTTTCCACCTATCATCGGAATAAGCTGCTGCGATATGACTGCCTCAAGCACGTTCGCAAGCTGCACCCTGATCTGCTGCTGCTGGTGCGGCGGAAATACGTCAATCACTCTGTCCACGGTACTTGCCGCACCGATAGTATGCAGGGTCGAAAGCACAAGATGCCCGGTCTCGGCAGCCGTAATCGCTACGCTGATGGTCTCAAAATCCCTCATCTCCCCCACAAGAATCACATCCGGATCCTCGCGCAGCGCGGCACGCAATGCATTGGCATAGGACATGGTGTCCAGTCCGATTTCCCGCTGGTTGACAATCGCCTGCTTATGCTGGTGCAGGTACTCAATCGGATCCTCCAGCGTGATGACATGCGCCTCGCGGTTGTTGTTAATCTTGTCGATAATCGCAGCAAGCGTCGTGGACTTGCCGCTTCCTGTCGGTCCCGTGACAAGTATCAGCCCCCTTTTCTTCTGATAGAGGTCGATAACCGAAGACGGCACACCCAGTGTCTCGGGCGCCGGGACAACAGTGTCCACCAGACGGAACGCCATCGCGGCAGACCCCCTCTGCTTGTATACGTTCACACGGTAACGTCCCTCGCCCGCTATGGCAAAGGACATATCCACCTCGCCCTTCTCGTCAAAACGCTGTTTCTGGTTTTCATTCATTACCGATTCCGCTATCACCATGGTGTCCGCGGGCATCAGCCGCTCCCCCTCCATCGTAATCAGCTTGCCGTTCACCCGCATCTTAGGCGGTATGCCTACAGTAATGTGCACGTCAGAAGCCCCTGCCCTTTTTGCCGCTGACAATATTTCCTCAACCGTCTGTGCCATATGATTGCCCTGCCTTTCCATCTCAAAGTATAGCTTTTCAGTCTTACTGCTTGATTTCCGCATAGCCGGAAATGTATTTACAATTTCACCATTACATTAATAATATCATTCTATTTGTACTTTATCAACGAAATTATAAGGAATATTTTCCGTAATTTTTATATAGTTTATAAAATATAAGCTTTTTCGAAAAAATATACTTTTATGTCAAAAGTGTGTTGCAGTTATTTTCCTCACCTCCACCCCCTTGTCATTATCCAAATCATATAATATGATAGATTTAGCTGACAATTTGTGCTTATTTTTTTAGGAGCTATAAAGAAATTGCATTGCAATATTGCGCAATCGGCGACATAGGCAAGCAGGATTGTAAAGTTATTTATTTATAGATCCTCAGATAATGTGACTGTGTAAAACCAGGACAGTTACAGCGAAATATCGGAAAAAGGGAGACGCAAAATGAAGGAGAGTTTTGAATTTGAAGGCACTTCAACCGGTGAATACCGTGGTGGTCTCTACGTAATGTACTGTGGCAAGGAATATCCCGCCATGTATCTTGGCGTTGGACGTTTCGTACTTTATTCTGATGTTGCTGATGAAAACTTTACATTTCCAACCAAGGACGGAAGGTATTTGCTGCAGACTGATTTGCGCGATGAAAACCTGACACGCGCAAGTGAGATACGTATGGTAGGCATTGTTCAGAAATGTTATGAGAGTGTGATGATACGCAACATTCTCAAAGAAGGCATTATTGTTTCCACGCAGAATCCACGGCTCGGCTTTGAACTCGGATTGCAGCCTGTAAAGGAGCTTGGCTTTACGGGACTTGTGGACAGGAAAATTCTGCTTGGCATTTATGAGGAGCGCGACTATCTGTGGAATCCCACGCTTGGCATCTGTTCGACACTTTGCCAGGTTACTGGTACGAAGGACAAAGACTCATGGTTCGTTGGGAGCGACCGCATGACTCAACTCTATGTGATGGAATCCCCAAAGTAAGAAATGTGTAAAAGGGAATAAAAATAACGATTCAACATTTTTCCGGTTGAATCGTTATTTTTATGCGCATCGAGTAGGGAAAGCCTTCCCTACTCGATTTTATCATTATTTGCGGGTCCTATTTTGTCAGGAGCATCATGATCCGGTTGCTTCTGTCAATAAACTTCGTCATGGCTTCCGGCTGCAGCGGCGCCTGCTGAATCAGTGCAAGGTCATAAAGCTGCTCGCAGATGATATCGACATTCTCACCTGTCTGGTTGTCAAGCACATACGCCACCAGCTTGTTGTTGGCATTGAGGATAAGCGTCTCGCCCTCCCTGCCCATCATGCCCATATCCATGCCCGGCATCGCGTACATCTTCATCATATCCTGCATTCTGCGTGATTCCTCGGAAACCGTAATCATTGAGGCGATGTCCTCATTCTTGAGTTTTTCCACCTTCACGGTTATCTTGTCATTCTTGACAGCCTTCTTGAATACTTCCGATATCTCCTCGCTCTTCTTTGTAAGCTCCTCATCCTCCTTCTCGGAATTGGTGTCCTTGAAGGTGTCTGTCAAATCGGCGTCAATACGCGCAAACTTAATGCCCTCGTTCTTGGACTCAAGCTGTGACACGAACGGCTGGTCAATCTTGTCAGGAAGCACGACCGCGTCCATATTTGCCTTCTTGAACATGTTCACATACTGGCTCTGCTGTACAAGGTCTGTCACATAGTAGATAATCTTTTCCTTTTTCTCTTCATCTCCGGCAGGGCTGTCTGCTGTCTCCCCATCCTTGTCGACAACCTCGGCTTCCACCTTTTCCCCCGTCTCGGCATCTGTCGCTGAAGCCTCGTTACTGTCCGCCGCATCGGCCTGCACCTCATCCGGGTCAGTCTTTTTCACTTCAAGGCACTCCGGAAGCGTCAGGTACTTGCCGTCAAGGTTCTTGAACAGGATATAATCGGTCATCTTCTCGCAGAACTTGTCATCCTTTAAGCAGCCAAACTTGATAAACGGACTGATGTCATCCCAGTACTTCTCGTAATTTTCCTTGTCCGTCTTGCACATGCCTGAAAGCTTGTCGGCAACCTTCTTGGTAATGTACTCGCTAATCTTGGTGACAAACCCATCATTCTGCAACGCGCTTCTTGACACGTTCAGCGGCAGGTCAGGGCAGTCAATGACACCCTTTAACAGCAGCAGGAACTCCGGAATGACTTCCTTGATATTGTCCGCGATAAATACCTGGTTGTTGTAAAGCTTGATTGTCCCCTCAATCGACTCATACTCCATGTTGATTTTCGGGAAATAAAGGATTCCCTTCATGTTAAACGGATAATCCATGTTCAGGTGAATCCAGAACAGCGGCTCCTTGTAGTCCGCAAATACCTTGCGGTAAAATTCAATGTACTCTTCCTTTGTGCACTCATTGGGATGCTTCGCCCAGAGCGGATGTGTCTCATTCAGGGGAACAGGGCGCTTTTTAATCTTGAGCTTCGTGACCTTTTCCTTGGTCGGCTCCGCGCCGTCCTCACCCGGTACTTCTTTCTCCTCCTCGAGTGTCTCTACGACAACATCATCCTCCCGCTTATCCTCCGGGTCAATTGTCTCAAACTCCTCAGGGGCATTTGCCTTCTCGAGGTAAATCTCATACGGCATGAACGAACAGTATTTCTTGATGACTTCCCTTGCCTTGTATTCATTGCAGAACTCAAGGCAGTCCTCATTGATGAACAGTGTAATCTCCGTCCCGACTGCCGTCCTGTCGCCGTCGGTCATGACAAACTCCGTGCCGCCGTCGCATTCCCAGTGTACCGGCACTGCACCTTCCTTGTAAGAAAGCGTGTCGATATGCACCTCGTCCGCCACCATGAACGCCGAGTAAAAACCAAGTCCGAAATGGCCGATAATCTGGTCGTCATTCGCCTTGTCCTTGTACTTTTCAATGAAATCCGTTGCACCCGAGAATGCAATCTGATTGATATACTCCTCGACCTCCTCAGCTGTCATGCCAAGTCCGGTATCGATGAACTTGAGTGTCTTTTTCTCCGGATTGACAATGATATGGATATCCTTCTTTACATCCTCCGGATACTCGTACTCGCCCATCATTTCCAGCTTCTTGAGCTTGGTGATGGCATCACATCCGTTTGAAATGAGTTCCCTGTAGAATATGTCGTGGTCCGAATATAACCACTTCTTAATAATCGGGAAAATATTATCGCTGTTGATTGACAAGCTTCCGCGCTTCTCTGCCATTAAAATCACATTCCTTTCTCTTTGTTAATTAGCTTTGCTGTATGAACGCCATGATTTCATACCATCTTGTCTGATAGATAGTTTAATACCCTGCAAAATAAAAGTCAAGAGAAAATTAGCACTCGATTCGCTCGAGTGCTAATAATTAATGATTTGTTTATACTTTTCATATATATTTTATGCAGAAAACAGCTCCTTGTATATTTCGAAAAAGCTGCTTGTGGTCACGGTGTCATCCTCCAGAAACCCGACAGAATCCCACAGCTTCTGGTTGAGGTTCCTTGTCAGTCCGCCCACAAAGCCGGAATACTCCTCATTAAACACCTCTTTCCTGCGCTGCTCCACTATCTTTACTTTATTTCTGTCTGTCTCGTCCTTGTCAAAGGTACTGATGCATTTAATGATATGATAGCCATGTTCCGATTCCACAATGCCGCTTATTTCATCCGTTCCCAGATTAAACGCGGCTTCCTCGAACGCCGGCTCCATTGTCCCCTTTCCGAACGAGTAGGAGGGATTGTTATCCTCGCTGTACTCTGCAATGAGTCCCATAAATTCCTCCCCTTCCCTTGCTTTTGTCAGTGCCTCGCTTGCACGCCGGTACGCCTCTTTTCTGCCCTCCTCCGAATAGGGCACGCGCTCTCCCTGGTCATTGAGTGAATAGGTTTTTATCAAAATATGCTGTACGGTAATCGTCCGCGCCTCATCATCACTGATTTCAGGATTGATGTCCGCAATTAAATACTGGTAAACCTTTCCGGCAAGTGCGTACTCCTCATACATCCTGCACAGCAGCTTTTCATCTGTCTTCAGCAGTTCACGCTCCTTGTCATTCAGCGACTCATAATAGATCTGCGCCGCCCTGGCTGCATTATCCAGCTCGGTGTCAGACAATGTTATCCCATATTTCCCCGCAAGCAGGTTCATTGCCTTGATGCGGGCAAGTCTTGCAAGCACCGTTTCCTTTATGTTTGCCTCGAGCGTCTCCCCATTGTAGGAAGCCTGCCAGATCTGGCTGCCGAGCGCCTGTTCATACTGGTTCTTCGTGTTAGTCAGGTAAACCATGATTTCCGGAAGCGTGCAGGAAATCTCATCAATGCGGAACACCTCATCCTTGCCAAAGCCTGTTGTGAGTACAATTTTCGTCCTTTTATATTCGCCGTTTTGCAGCCCGCAGCCCGTCGGCAGCACAAGGACTGCCGCAACGACAGCCGCCAGCCATAAAAATGCCTTTTTATGATAATATTTCATGATATTGTCTCCCCATACCTTATAATACATCAACTTTATCAGATTTTCATACACACCGCAATATCTTTTTGCAGGCGATGTCGTATCCGGTGCATAGATATTCTACTGCCGCATATATTGAATTACGTCCGCAATGTAAATAATGCTGTGTTTTTTATTGAAATACCTGCATTATTTGTATAAAAAACTCGAATAAATTTATGGAATAATCTATTTATTTTTGCTATAATATTTTATGCGGTTGACATAGATTCAGCCGTCATCCTACATCATGAGTTATGGGGGAACATCATGGTTTTTAGCAGCTTACTATTTATATTTGTATTTTTGCCGGTCTTTCTGGTTTTATATTATATACTGCCCGCCAAAAGCCGCAACTTTCTTCTGCTGACAGGAAGCATCCTGTTTTACAGCTTTGGCGAGCCTTATTACCTATTTCTGATACTCTGCTCCATCATCGTAAACTTCCTTCTTGGACTGGGCATCGAAAATTTCAAGGACAGAAGCTTTGAAAAAAACACATTGCTGGTTCTGTCCCTTATGTACAACTTTGGCTTTTTACTTTTTTTCAAATACACGAATTTTTTTATAGAAAACATCAACGCGCTCCTTCGGATTCTGGATATTCACTGGCGGTTTTATACCCTTAACATAACATTGCCGCTCGGCATCAGCTTTTACACGTTCCAGATTGTGTCCTATGTCATAGATGTGTATCTTGGAAAAACCGAAGCGGACAAATCACTCGTGAGTCTCGGTGCATACCTGTGTATGTTTCCGCAGCTTATCGCCGGCCCGATTGTCGTGTATTCCGATATCCGCGATGCGTTAAAGGAACGGACGATTTCCGCTGCCGGTCTTGACAATGGGCTGAAGACCTTTATCGTCGGGCTTGGTTACAAGGTCATTATCGCGAACCGTATCGGTACCTTGTGGAACGAGGTGTGTACCATTGGTTTTGAGAGTATCTCCACACCGCTTGCATGGCTTGGCACCTTCGCTTACTCCATGCAGCTGTATTTTGACTTTTGCGGTTATTCCATGATGGCGGTCGGTCTGGGTGAGATGCTCGGCTTCCATATGCCTGCAAACTTCAGGCATCCTTATATGGCGCGGAGCGTCACGGACTTCTGGCGCAGATGGCACATTACGCTTGGCGCATGGTTCCGGGAGTACGTCTATATCCCGCTTGGCGGAAACCGCAAGGGAAAAACCCGCATGATGATGAATCTGTTTGTTGTATGGTTCCTTGTAGGATTCTGGCATGGCGCAGCATGGAATTTTATCCTGTGGGGACTTTTTATCTTTATGCTGCAGATAATAGAAAAAAATCTGACACTGCGATGGCTGAACGCTGACAACATTTTTGCAAAGATATTTTCCCACACATATATGTTTTTTTACATTCTCGTAAGCTGGACGCTCTTTGCAATCAGTGATTTTCACGACCTTGGCGTATACCTGACACGCCTGTTTCCTTTTGTTGACACAGGCAGAAATATTCACTTCTCTGATTTTACGGGATATGCGTCGACCTATGCGCCGCTGCTTATCGCCTGCATTATATTTGCCACTGATTATCCCGAAAAGCTGTTTGACAGACTGCGCGGCAGATTCCTGGGAATTGTCGTATCGCTTGTTATTTTTTGGGTTTCTGTATATTATTTATCCATTGGAATCAATAATCCGTTTTTATACTTCCGTTATTGATTTCCTTATGCGGCCGGCACAACACGCACGGCAGGTTCCATCTGTCGTGCGTATGACTGACAACTAGGAGGCTTGTCATGAAAGACATCAAAAACTATACCTTACTTTTTTTAATCATACTGTCCGCCATCGCGTTCAGTATTCTGGGACACTACTGGAACATCCAGTACTATCAAGGCGAAAATGCCTACACCTTGTCTGCCCCTCCCCTGGCAACCGCCATGAAAGGGATACACGACAAATTATACTTTGCTGACTATGCCAGCCTTATCGCCGGTTATTCGGTAAACAACCTGAACATTCTGGCGGCATCTGCCTTGGTTGAACCAGAGGCCGAGACCAGCTCGCAGCTTTCCTCGGAGATTACGGCAGGTGTCCTGGAAATTCCGGATGGCAAGGACGCAAAGGCGGCTGCCCTGCCGGAACAGCCACAGACCTACGATTTTACAACCGCGACGGATAAGTACTTTCAGGATGCCTGCTTTATCGGCGACTCCCGCACTGTCGGCATCAGTGCATACGCCGGAATTGAGAACGCGGTTTTTCTGTGCAAGACATCCCTTACCATCTACGATTATGAAAAGCCAAAAATAACGTACAATGACGAAAAAAAATCCGTCCACGATATCCTTACGGAGCAGCAGTTTGGTAAAATCTACCTGATGGTCGGCATCAACGAATGCGGGACAGGAACGGCACAAAGCTTTTTTGAGCATTACCGGGATGTTGTCAATGACATCCGGAAGCTGCAGCCCGACGCGCTGATTTTCATTCAGGGAAACCTGTTTATCACCGAAAAGAAATCCAGCGAGGGCACAGCCATCACGAATGAAAACATTGCGGAAAGAAACGCATTGATTGCCACGCTTGCCAACCAGAAGGATATCTTCTACATTGACATTAACGAAAGCAGTCTCTGTGAGGACGGCGCCCTTGTATCAGACTATACGTGGGACCAGGTACATATCAAGGCACAGTACTATCCAATCTGGAAAGACTTTCTGCTCAACCACGCCATTATCCCGGACAAATAGTAAAAAATAAGATGGAAGGCTAATGCCTTCCATCTTATTTTTTCACGGCTGCCGTCAGTTCGGAACCGGTGCTGTCAAGCGCGATTAAAATCGTGTCTCCTGCTGTTACCGCATCTGCAAGTATCAGCCTCGCCGCAAGTGTCTCCACGTATTTCTGGATGTAGCGCTTCAGCGGTCTCGCACCGTAAACAGGGTCATATCCGTTTTCCACGATAAAGTGCTGTGCCTCTTCCGATAACGCTATCCCAAGCTCCCTGTCCGCGAGACGCCTGTTGATGTCTGCAAGTATCAGGCTGATAATGCCGCCTATGTTGTCCTTGGTAAGCGGCTTAAACAAAATTGTCTCGTCAAGCCGGTTTAAGAACTCCGGCCTGAAATGCGCCCTGAGCTCTCCCATCACCATTTCCTGCGCGGATGCCTCAATATTGCCTTCACTGTCAATACCGTCAAGCAGATACTGCGCACCAATGTTTGATGTCATAATCAGTATCGTATTTTTAAAATCCACTGTCCGTCCCTGTGAGTCCGTGATACGCCCGTCATCAAGCACCTGCAGCAGAATGTTGAATACATCCGGATGCGCCTTCTCGACCTCGTCGAACAGGACAACGCTGTACGGTTTCCTGCGCACTGCCTCAGTAAGCTGTCCGCCCTCGTCGTAGCCGACATATCCCGGAGGCGCTCCAATCAGCCTTGACACGGAATGCTTCTCCATGTACTCACTCATGTCGATACGCACCATGTTGGACTCGTCGTCAAAAAGTGATGCGGCAAGCGCCTTGGCAAGTTCTGTCTTGCCAACACCGGTAGGTCCCAGGAACAGGAAGGAACCAATTGGCTTGTCGGGATCCTTGATGCCCGCCTTGGAGCGGATAATCGCCTCTGTGACCTTTGTCACGCCCTCATCCTGCCCAATCACACGCTTATGCAGCTCCTCGTCCAGATGCAGCGTCTTGTTCCGCTCGCTCTCATTGAGCTTTGAGACAGGTATCCCTGTCCAGCGCGAGATAATCTTTGCGATTTCATCATCGGAAACGCTCTCGTGCACCAGTGACATCTCCCTGGAATTTGCATTCTCCTCCTCGCGCTCCAGCTGCCTTTTGAGTTCGGGAAGCCTGCCGTAGCTTAGCTCTGCTGCCTTCTCGAGATTTCCCTCGCGCTGCGCTATCTGTATCTGGTTATTCAGATCCTCGATGTCCTCCCTGAGCTTCGACAGCTTTTCCACACATGCCTTCTCATTGTCCCACTGTGCCTTGCGGTTGTTAAATGTTTCCTTATGCTCTGCAAGCTCCGACTGAAGCGCTGCAAGGCGCTCGCCGCTGAGTCTGTCCTCCTCCTTTTTGAGCGCTGCCACCTCAATCTCCATCTGCATTATCCTTCTTTGGAGTTCATCCAGTTCCGCAGGCATGGAATCAAGCTCTGTCTTTATCATGGCACACGCCTCGTCCACAAGGTCAATCGCCTTGTCGGGCAGGAATCTGTCCGTAATATAGCGGTTTGAAAGCACTGCCGCGCTCACAAGGGCATTGTCCATGATTTTGACACCGTGGAATACCTCGTAGCGTTCCTTTAATCCCCTTAGGATGCTAATCGTATCCTCAACAGTCGGCTCCGAGACCATGACAGGCTGGAAACGCCTTTCCAGCGCGGGATCCTTCTCAATGTACTGTCTGTACTCATCCAGTGTCGTCGCACCGATGCAGTGCAGCTCGCCCCTCGCAAGCATGGGCTTGAGCATATTTCCGGCGTCCATGGCACCGTCCGTCTTGCCCGCTCCGACAATCGTGTGAAGCTCGTCGATAAAAAGAATAATCTGTCCGTCGCTGTTCTTGACATCCTCGAGTACTGCCTTTAACCGCTCCTCGAACTCGCCCCGGTATTTCGCGCCGGCGACCAGTGCACCCATGTCAAGGGAGAAAATTTTCTTGTCCTTTAAGCCCTGCGGGACATCCCCCCGCACTATACGCTGTGCAAGCCCTTCCACAACTGCGGTCTTGCCTACGCCCGGCTCGCCGATTAATACCGGATTGTTCTTTGTCTTTCTGGAAAGAATCCGGATAATGTTGCGAATCTCGTTATCTCTGCCGATTACGGGGTCAAGCTTCTGGTTTTGTGCCTTCTCCACCAGATCCTGTCCGTATTTCTCAAGGGTGTCATAGGTGGCTTCCGGATTATCGCTTGTGACTCTCTGGTTGCCCCGCACTTCCGACAGTGTCTTTAAAAACCGCTCCCTTGTAATGCCGTACTCCCTGAAAATCTCCTTGATTTCCTTATTCGGGTTCTGAATCAGCGAGAGGAACAGATGCTCGACGGACACATACTCGTCCCCCATCCGTTTTGCCTCATCCTCGGCGCTGATGAGCACCTTGTTCAGGTACTGTCCGACATATGGCTGCCCGCCCTGCACCTTGACACGCTTCTCAAGTGCCTTCTCAACCCTGTCCACAAAGTAATCTTTATTGATCTCCATCTTTTCTATCAGCTTGAGTATCAGGCTGTCATCAATCGTCAGGAGCGCATAGAGCAGATGCTCCTGTTCCAGTTCCTGATTACCATATTCCATCGCAATCTTTTCACAGCCGTTGACTGCCTCGATTGACTTCTGCGTAAATTTCTGAATATTCATAATCTTCCTCCTTTACCAGAAATGCTTTGTTTTATCTGTTCTATATATAATATAACACCATTTTTTGATTTGTCAATTTAGTTTACACTTTTATTACTTTTTTTATTTCATTTTTAGAACTTATCCCCGGCACATCTTACAGTCTTTTTCATCAATAGATAAACATTAACAAATAAATTCAATAAATTCAATAAATTTTCGCTTACATTCTACCGATATTAATAAATATGTGATAAAATATAATTATCATTGACTGGTGCCGACACAGCCTGCGCACTTGTCATATTTATGGTAAACGCAGATTATATCCGCATTTACTTTAAAATCAATTACAGATTTGAAAGATGGTGTATAAGATGATGGATCCAGCCACAGCTTATTTCTTGAAAAAATACTATCCTCACGTGATAAAATGGTGGTTAGTGATGTACAATCCCGAAGTAGTCCGCATATGGCCCTCCGAGACGGAGAAAGAAGAAGCCCTCCGGCTTGAAGCGGAGGAGAAAAAAGTCCTTGCACTGGAGGACACTGCACTGTCCGGCGAAAACAACATGGCTGATACAGGCAGTATCGATGAATCTGCATTCAATGCCACAACTGGTTCCTATTCAGGGCTGTACGGTCAGGGGCCTGTCGACGCGGACACCAAGGCCGCACTTGACGCAATTATGAATGCAACCAGCAGCCAGAACTCCATAGACTCCCTGCTGGCTGCCGGCGGCTCCCCGACTGACGATGTGATTATCCCGCCGGAACAGGACGAGATTGTAAAAGAGGCGAACGAAATTTACGAGAGGCTTCTGCGCGAGGCCGCCGAGGATGAGGAACGGAAACAGGCTGAAATTGATGAAATGCGAAGGCAGGCTGACCTAAAGTTTGCACAACAGTAATTAAAGACTGTACAAAAAAGAATATCGCAATGCGATATTCTTTTTTGTACAGTTTTATTTAATTGCACTTATTCCTGAGTTCTTCCCATCTCCTGTCAATCTCCTCCTGAAACTTTCCGATGAGCTCCTCATTTTCCTTTTTAAACAGATGCCGGAAACGCCTCTGCGGCTTTAAAAATTCCTCGATGGGCATTTTGTTCTTAGGCTCATAGTTCAATATCCACTTGCCTTCCACAACCTCAAACAACGGCCAGTAGCACGTCTCCATCGCCATTTTGCAGATATTCATCATCTCGCTCGGCTCATAGCCCCAGCCCCTCGGGCAGGGTGACAGGACATTGAGGAATGCTGCCCCGGGCGTGTAGATTGCCTTCTGTGCCTTTGTATACAAATCCTTGAAGTTTGACGTGAAGGTACTCTGCCCCACATAGGGCACATGGTGCTCCGCGATGATGGCGGCGAGATCCTTTCGTACCTGCACCTTTCCTGCCGACACCTTGCCTGCCGGCGTCGTTGTCGTATCTGCATACTGCGGCGTTGCCGACGAGCGCTGTGTGCCCGTGTTCATGTAAGCGCCATTGTCATAGCAGACATACACCATGTCATGGCCGCGCTCCATGGCGCCTGAAAGTGACTGGAAACCGATATCATATGTCCCGCCGTCCCCGCCAAATGTAATAAACTTGAAATTGTCCTTTATCTTACCCCTTTTCTTTAACACGCGGTATGCCGTCTCGACACCCGAGAGCGTTGCCCCGGCATTCTCAAACGCATTGTGGATATAGCTGTCCTCATATGCCGTGTATGGATACATAAAGGAAGAAACCTCAAGGCATCCCGTGGCATTCCCAATAACTGCCTTGTCCCCTTCCTCCAGTGCACGCAGCACTGTCCGCACTGTAATCGTACCGCCGCAGCCTGCACACATCCTGTGTCCCGGGGCAAGGCGTTCCGGTTTACTCATGACTTCCTTAAAATTATATGCTGTCTGTTCCATGCTCTCTAGACCTCCTTTGACTGCTCGCTGCGCAGACCGATATACTCGTACATTCCCGTCACCACATGCGTCTGTGCAATCGTTTCGAGATTCCCGTAAACTGTCTTAAAATCGGAAACAGTGATATCCCTGCCGCCAAGTCCGTAAAAATAATTTACGGCTTCCACGCTGCTGTGTGCCTGGTACAATGCCGCGCGCACTTCCGCGCCGAGAGGACCGCTTGTCGCTGAAAACATTTCGCTTCTGTCCATAATCGCCACAGCCTTCACCCCGGAAAGCGCTTTTGCAATCTCCTCCTCCGGAAATGGCCTGAATACCCTTATCTTGATTAGTCCGACCTTTGCGCCCGTCGTGTTCCTGATTTCATCAATGGCAGCCTTGCATGTGCCTGCCGCAGAACCAATGATTACAACAGCATACTCCGCATCCTCCATGCAGTATTCTTCAAAAAATCCGTATTTACGCCCCGTCATCTCCTCAAACCGGGCAGCCGTCTCGAGAATGACCTCCCTTGCCTGAATCATTGCCTGCCGCTGCGCGCGTTTTGTCTCCATATAATAGTTGGACACCGCATACGGTCCCAGCGCCATTTTTTCCTCAGGATGCAGAAGATAATGCTCCGGCTGATATTCGCCGACAAAGCCTTTTACCTTGTCATCCTCCACAAGCAGTATGTTTTCCACGCCATGGCTTGTGATAAATCCGTCCTGGCAGACCATCACCGGAAGGTGCACGCGCCTGTCCTCGGCAATTGGAAACGCCTGTATAAAATTATCGTATACCTCCTGATTGGACTCGGCATAAATCTGAATCCAGCCAGTGTCCCGTGCGCCCATGCTGTCCGAGTGGTCGGCATTGATATTAATCGGTCCGGAAAGTGCCCTGTTGACCAGCGCAAGCACAATCGGAAGCCTGTTGGAAGCAGCGACATAAAGTTCCTCCCACATCAATGCCATACCACAGGACGAAGTCGCCGTAATGGCTCTGGCTCCCGCAGCCGATGCGCCGATTGTCGCGCTCATGGCGCTATGTTCACTCTCAACATGGATAAATTCCGTGTCAATCTCACCGTTTGCTATGTAATTTGCCACATACTGGGGAATTTCGGTGGATGGTGTAATGGGAAAAGCCGGCATGACATCCGGATTTACCTGCTTTATGGCATATGCCACAGCCTCATTTCCTGATAAACGTTCTCTGATTGCCATTTACTTGCCCTCCCTCATACCAATCGCACCAAATGGACAGACCTTGGCGCAGATGCCGCAGCCCTTACAATGGTCATAATCAAACGCTTCCCTCTTTCCGGCTGTCACCGGTATGGATGAATCCGGACATACCGGCGTGCACAACAGGCACTGTTTGCATTTGTCCTTATCCCATACGGGCGTCGCCGTTCTCCATTCCCCCGTGCAAAAATCCTTTGACGTCGCCGCCTCAAATATTTTATTACCCTCCGTGATATCCTGCCACGGACTTTGTTCATTGATTCTGTCGTATATTTTTTCGTTCGCCATACGTAACTGCAACCTCCATTCCTTTATCCCGCACATTCCAAGCATTTATGAAGCGCGTGTCACTCTGCCTGTGCAAAGGCAAGTTCAAGCGCCATCATGTTGCCATCAATAACCTCGGGCTTCTTTGCAAACTTATGGTGGAAGGAAGCCTTCATCTCTTTCAAAAACTCCTCTTTCCCCATCACCTTTGAAACTGCCACTGTCGCCGCAAGCATCGGCGAATTGGGATAATTCTTTCCAAGTGCCTTGATGGATATTGCCTTTGCGTCCACTGTGTAGACCGCCCCCTTATAACCGTGGAGTTTGTCAGCAATCTCTTCCCTGCTGCGCGTTGAATTGACAATCACCGCCCCCTCCGGGTTCAGCCCTTTTGTCACATCAATGCTTTCCAGCAGGCTTTCATCCACAACAACCACATAATCCGGCTCGTAAATATTGGAATGTACCGTAATCGGGTCACTGCTGATGCGGTTATATGCCGTTATCGGCGCCCCCATCCGCTCAGGACCGTATTCCGGAAATCCCTGTACATATTTTCCTGTCTTAAATGCCACGTCCGCAAGCAGCAGCGCGGCCGTCTTTGCGCCCTGGCCACCGCGGCCATGCCACCTGATTTCAACTGTATCTTTCATAATAGTCCTCCATTCTTGCCAAGGTTTCACAGTAAGCTCCATTCTGCCAACAGCCCGCCAATCCGGGTCATTGCACATTTCACTGCAAATATTTGTTTATTGTAACCCTGAACTCAATATCCCCCACACTCAGTATATCATTGTTTTCCAGCTCCATCAATTCATATGGCGGTACCATAATCCCATTTACCAGTGTGTGGTTGACACTTTCCAAATCCTGCACAAAATACTTCTGGTTCATCCTGGTTATCAGGCAGTGTTTCCTGCTGACTGCCCTGGACAGCGCCAGTGGAATCACTCCGTCCGCTTGTTCCTCGTTTCTGCCTATCAGGAAATCATCATCGCTGACGAGAAATTCGTATCTTCCGCCTTTTCCGCTATACAGGAGCTTTAGCACCGCGGACTGCCCCGAATGGACATCCGAATCTGCCTTTCCTGATGTCCTACAGCAAATCCGTCCTGTCTCCTCCAGGGCGTCCTCAAGACTCATCTTTCCTGCCCGTAACATCCGCACAATTTTTCTGGCGTGCGCTGCCTTCTCATCCCGAACACTGGAAACAACGTGCTCCACCGTCTCCTCGAACCGGTCATACCATTTCGTGTCATCCGCATACCGAAGCTCCCCTGTTATGGGAAGCACGACTGTCATGATGCAGTCCTTGTCCCTGTCATAATAGATATTGTCATATTTGTACCATATGCATTCCTTTTTCAGGAATCCATTCTCTTCCACTTTCTTATTAAGATATATCATCTCATACAATAAATCAACCCGTCTGTCCTCTCCAAACTTTGGCATCTCGTCCATAAGCCGGACAATATGGTCGCCCTCCGCCCGGAAAATCAGTTTTTCCCTGCCGTTTTGCTGGATTCTCCTGTACGGAAGCATCTGCTTTGTATGCTCCTGCTCCAGTATCCGGCAGCCAATCTCAAAAAACGGATCCATCTCCTGAAACAAAAAGGAAATCTGTTTCTCTTTTGTCTTTACCAGCATGTCCGCCATCCCCCACCATATCTTCCTCCTGTTTTCTCAATATCCTTATTGAATCCGATATATTTTCAAAAATATGGGCATTTGCCGCCCTGTCACCTTCCATACACTGAATCGTGACAATAAATTCCCTGTTCCTGTAATTTCCAAGCAGGAAAATATTATAAAAACAATACCCTGTCACATGCGACAGGTACTTTATTTCCCCATACGTCCGCCTATTGATGACACGCTTCGTGACATGAATACATTCAAAATGACCGATATCCTTACAAAAGCTTTTGTAATATTCATTTAACCGGATGCCAAGATTATCTTCTGTCAGGTCAGCTGCCCCTCTCGTGACCTGAACCACCGTCCTTTTATCCCTGGACAGCCAGCTGTTCTGTGACGGTACAAAGGATTCTGACGGTCTGATATCCGACGGAATCATTATCTCAATCCCATCATCATAAAGCCGGTATTTTGTGTAAAGCATCGCAATGTTTTCCTTTCCGCGTCCGTATTGATTCAGGCAGGGAACCGGGTACCGTGCGCAAAATGAACGCTGCCACCTCCGTGTGACAGCGTTCCGATTTTCTTTCAGTCAGGAAATTATTCTTCGACACTGTAATTTGGTGCCTCTTTTGTAATATGAATATCATGTGGATGACTCTCCCTGAGTGCGGCAGCAGAAATTTTAACAAACTTGCCCTTACTTTTCAGCTCCTCTATCGTCTGTGTACCACAATATCCCATACCAGAGCGGAGTCCGCCCATAAGCTGGAATACGGTATCTTCCACATTTCCCTTGTAAGCAACCCGTCCCTCGACGCCCTCGGGAACAAGCTTCTTGGCATCTGTCTGGAAATAGCGGTCCTTGCTGCCATTCTCCATGGCGGCAATGGAACCCATGCCCCTGTATACTTTATATTTTCTTCCCTGGAACAGCTCAAACGTTCCAGGACTCTCCTCGCAGCCTGCAAAAATACTGCCCATCATGCAGACATTCCCGCCTGCCGCGATTGCCTTTGTCATGTCGCCGGAGTACTTGATGCCGCCATCGGCTATAATCGGAATACCATACTCCTTCGCCACAGCGTAGGAATCCATAATCGCCGTAATCTGCGGGACGCCAATGCCCGCAACAATTCGCGTCGTACAGATGGAGCCAGGTCCAATCCCCACCTTAACCGCATCCGCGCCTGCCTCGATGAGCGCCCTTGTGCCGTCGCCGGTCGCAACATTTCCCGCAATGACCTGCAAATCAGGGTAGCTCTCCTTAATCATCTTGAGACAGCGCAGCACGTTCTCCGAATGTCCATGTGCACTGTCAAGCACGATGACGTCCACCTTCGCCGCCACAAGCGCCGCCACACGGTCAAGCACGTTGGCAGTAATCCCGACACCGGCGCCGCAAAGCAGCCTGCCCTGCTCATCCTTTGCCGCAAGCGGGTACTTGATTGTCTTCTCAATATCCTTGATTGTGATAAGTCCCTTGAGATTGTAGTCGTCATCGACAATCGGAAGCTTTTCCTTCCTTGCATCTGCAAGCACTTTCTTTGCCTCCTCGAGCGTGATGCCCTCCTTCGCTGTTATGAGCCCCTCCGAAGTCATGGACTCTTTTATTTTCTTTGTGTAATCTGTCTCGAATTTTAAATCACGATTTGTAATAATGCCGACTAACTTTCTTCCCTCGGTAATTGGAACACCTGAAATCCGGAACTTCGCCATCAGGGAATCCGCGTCAGCGAGTGTGTGGTTGGGAGTAAGTGAAAAAGGATCTGTGATTACGCCGTTCTCAGAACGCTTTACCTTGTCTACCTCTTCTGCCTGTGCCTCGATAGACATATTTTTGTGGATGATTCCGATACCACCCTGCCTTGCCATGGCAATCGCCATTCTGTGTTCTGTAACAGTGTCCATTCCCGCACTCATCATGGGAATGTTCAGCTTGATTTTCTTGGTCAACCATGTTGTCAGGTCAACCTGATTTGGAATTACCTGTGAATAGCTTGGAACTAAGAGCACATCGTCAAAAGTAATGCCTTCGCCAATTATCTGACCCATCTTTCTTCCTCCTGTAATTTAATATGAAACTTCATCTTGTTTCCACAAAATGAAGCCGGTTAAAAGTGAAAATATTTTTAAAATTATACTAAAGCAGACACTGCTTGTCAAGCACTTAATCCATATAAACTTTTCTCGGTGCAATTCCTTTTATGGTCTTTGCAAAATCCTCTGTCAGATTCATCAGAAACTTTTTATTTCCCTCATAAAATACCCAGTAAAGCTTCTGCTCCGGCAGGTCATGCCCTGCGCTCAAATCCATGACCTTTGTCTCGCGCCTTCTATAAGAATCCAGCTGGTGTGACTTTTCAGGGGCCATAATCTCAATCTTGCCCACATCGATTGTAGTGACTTTCTTTCTTCTGGTCTTTGCCATAATCTTGTCCACTGAGATTTCCTTGTCCAGATACAGGTACTCGTACTCGATATCCGTCCACTGAAAAACAAAATAATCAAGCACACCGAGGACAATCACCGCGACAAACAGATAAATATTCCCTGTCAGAAGCGTCAAAAAACCAAGCAGCACCGTAAACACGATACTCACAACCCGGAGCATCGCCTCCTTTAGTCCCTTTTCCCTTTTTACCAGTAGTTCCTTGTAGCTTTCATTCATGTTGTAATCCCTTCCTTAATTAATTTTTCCGTATATTTTAAATGATACCTTATATAATAGAACAATTCAACGCAATATTCAAGCTTTAGAAAAAATTTATACGATGTTGATTGACTAAGGCTGTCTTTCCATATATCATATTCCTTATGGTACAGAAGAGCAGACAACCTGCCAAATCTGACAGACGGAGGAAATGTCATGGAAATATACAACAAAAACCGGGACAACAACCACTCGATGCACGACGAAATCCGCGAACAGAACGCCAAGCTAAAAGGCGCCCCTTTGAAAGAAAAGCTCAGTTATTTTCAGGAATACTACCTTAAGACAACACTTGTGGTCATTGCCATTGTAATCTTTATCGCATACATTGCGCACAGCATGCTGACTGCCCCCTCGGACACGGCATTTGCCGCATATTTCTTCAACGATACCGGCGACTCGTCCAACACCGGACTGATTGACGGTTTTGTGGAATACCTTCAGATTGACACCAGCGAACACGAGGCATATATTGATGCGACCATGAACTATGCGCCTGACAGCGGCGACATCAACACCTACATGACGCTGGAAAAGACAATGGCAGTCATCTCGACAAGCGAGCTTGATGTCGTCGTCGGGGATGCTGAAACAGCCGATTACTTTGCAAGGTGCGAATGCCTGCACGATATCACGACCGTTCTTCCCGATGACCTGCTCACAAAGTTTGAGGACAGGCTTTATTATGCGGAGGTGGGCGAAGCCAGGGAGCTGCTTCCTGTGGGCATTTATGTCACGGATTCGCCAAAGCTGAATGAATATTACTATTATGTTGACAAGGAACCCATCCTGGGATTCATCATCAACTCGAACAGCATGGACAATGCCATCGCATTCCTGCGGTATATCTATATGGAAAACTAAAAACGCTGAAATCAAAAAGGACTGTTACACGAAATCCTCCCTGTAACAGTCCTTTTTGTATGTTTTAACCCCTGTCCGAGGCGCCCGCACTGATATCCGTGTACATGTCAAGCAGTCCCACTGTCTCTGTGGCAGGACGCCCATAGCTGTTGCAGCACTTGTGCGACACGGTTTTGGCATCCTCCGCCTTGTCGTCAAAAATCACGCTCATGCGCGCCGCACCATGCTCCAGTTCACTGTCCAGATGCCTTAACACTTCATCTATCATCCGGTTATCATTATCCATAAAAATCCCCCATTCTTACCAAAGCTTGCAAATTTACATCCCGGCCGCCATTCCTATCAGGCGGAACACAAATGCACAGACCCACGCTATCGCACACTGTCCGCCCGCCATGACTGCCGCTGACTTTGCTCCCAGCTCCCTTTTCACGGAGGCTATCGCCGCCACGCACGGCGTGTAGAGCAGGCAGAAGACAAGCAGGCTTCCCGCGGTCAGCGGCGTTATCGCCGCAAGCAGGTTCGCCGTGTCGCCAAACAAAACAGACAGCGTGGACACGACGCTTTCCTTCGCCATAAACCCTGTTATCAGCGCTGTCGAGATACGCCAGTCGCCAAAGCCCAGCGGACGGAATACCGGCGCAATCACGCCCGCAGCCATTGCCAGGATACTGTCCTTTGAGTCCGTCACCACATTCAGCCGAATGTCAAACGTCTGTAAAAACCATATCACGATTGTCGCGATAAAGATGACCGTAAATGCCCTCTGGAGAAAATCCTTTGCCTTTTCCCACAAAAGCTGCGCGACATTTTTTGCCCCCGGCATACGGTAGTTGGGCAACTCCATGACAAACGGCACTGCCTCTCCCTTAAAGCGGAGACGGCGCATGATAATCGCGGTGATGATTCCCACAAATATGCTGGCAAAATACAGCCCCACCATGACGAGAGCGCCATTTCCGGGGAAAAAGGCGGATGTAAAAAACGCGTAGATTGGCAGCTTCGCCGAGCAGCTCATAAAGGGCGTCAGCAGAATGGTCAGCTTCCTGTCCCGCTCGGATGGCAGCGTCCTGCTTGCCATGACGCCGGGAACCGTACAGCCAAAGCCAATCAGCATGGGCACGATGCTTCTTCCTGACAGTCCGATTTTCCTTAAAAGCTTATCCATGACAAACGCAACCCTCGCCATATACCCGCTGTCCTCAAGCATGGACAGGAAGAAAAACAGCGTCACGATGGTCGGCAGGAAGCTTAGCACGCTTCCCACACCGTTAAAAATTCCGTCTATGATAAGCGATTGCAGCACCTCGTTGACCCTGACTGACTCCATGGCTGCCGAAGCGGCATCCGTCAGGCAGCCTATCGCTGTCTCCAGAAGCCCGGAAAGCCATGCGCCGATTACGTTGAACGTCAGCCAGAACACTGCCGCCATAATGACGACAAACGCCGGAATGGCAGTGTATTTTCCGGTAAGAACCCTGTCTATGGCTGTACTCCTTGCATGCTCCCTGCTTTCCCGCGGCTTGACCACCGTCTCCCTGCATATTTTCCGGATAAAGGAAAATCGCATGTCGGCAATCGCTGCCGCCCTGTCCAGCCCGCGTTCCTTTTCCATCTGGCAGATAATGTGCTCCAGGGTCTCCTGCTCGTTGGTGTCCAGGTTCAGCCGTTCCAGCACGCGGCCGTCCCCCTCGGCAAGCTTGGCGGCAGCAAACCGAACCGGAATGCCTGCCTTTGCCGCATGGTCGTCAATCAGGTGCATGATGCCGTGAAGGCAGCGGTGGACTGCCCCGCCGTGGTCATCCGCGTCACAGAAGTCCTGCCGTCCGGGTTTTTCCTGATACTTTGCGACATGCAGCGCATGGTCAATCAGCTCGCCGATTCCTTCATTCTTTGCCGCCGATATCGGCACGACAGGGATTCCCAGCAGCTCCTCAAGCTCGTTTACCCTGACGGAACCGCCATTTTCCCTGACCTCATCCATCATGTTGAGCGCAAGCACCATCGGAATGTCCAGCTCCAGAAGCTGCATCGTAAGGTACAGGTTCCGCTCTATGTTTGTCGCGTCAACGATGTTGATGATGCCTTTCGGATGCTCGTTCATAATAAACTGCCTTGTGACAATCTCCTCGTTTGTATAGGGGGAGAGGGAATAAATCCCCGGCAAATCCGTCACCAGCGTATTTGCCTTTCCCCGGATGCTTCCGTCCTTTCTGTCAACGGTCACGCCCGGAAAGTTTCCCACATGCTGGTTGGAGCCTGTCAGCTGGTTAAACAGCGTTGTCTTGCCGCAGTTCTGATTGCCCGCCAGCGCAAATGTCAGCATCTCGCTCTCCGGAAGCGGATTCTCGTCCGCCTTTACATGGTACTTTCCGCCCTCGCCAAGCCCCGGATGGTGGGTTTTGTGTTTCGCGTTGGGCTGCAAACCAGCTTTTCCCACCAGATTTGCATCGCGCACGTCCTCGATTTCTATCTGTCCTGCATCTGCAAGGCGCAGCGTCAGCTCGTAGCCGTGTATCCGAAGCTCCACCGGGTCGCCCATGGGCGCGTACTTTACCATGGCAACCTCCGCCCCCGGTATCACACCCATATCCAGAAAATGCTGCCGCAGCGCACCTTCGCCACCTACCGAAGTGACCGTCGCTTCCTTTCCTATCGGCAATTCCTTCAGTGTCATGATGTCATCTCCTTTGTTCCAGAATCGTACTTATACCGCAAAAATTGAAAGGGTGCAAAACACACACCCTTTCAACGCTGCTATTTTATATCCAGTTCACTTGTGACAATGCCAAAAGATTCCAGCTTTGCTTTTACTAAAGTTAACTGGTAGTCAAGCTCCTTCTCAGTATTCTCAGCTGTTTTTATGCGCTGTAAATTTGCGTACGTGTCAATCAGATTATTTATCATTTCCTTGTCACTTGGCATACACTCACCTACTTTCTGCCTGTTATACTGAATACGTATCTTCGCTTCCATTATAACAAACGAACCATCGCATGTAAAGCGTTACTGCACGTACATGTTGGAATATCCCATCAGGCTTTCGTCGACTTCGCGCGCGCACTCGCGCCCCTGGCGGATTGCCTTGACGACAAGGGACTGCCCGGTGTGCATGTCTCCCGCGACAAAGATGTTGTCGGCGCTTGTCTTAAAGCTGCCCGGCGCTGTCTTTACGTTGGTACGCGCATCCAGCGCAAGCTTAAAGGCATCCGTGACATACTTCTGGCTGCCAAGGAAACCGGCTGCAATCAGGACAAGCTGTGCCTCGAGGGTCTGCTCGCTGCCCGCGACTTCCTTCATGACCATCCTGCCGCTTTCCTGATCCTTTTCCCATGTGAGCTTCACAATCCTGACACCGCAGAGATTTCCGTTTTTGTCTTTGAGAAACTCCTTGACCGTTGACTCGTAAATGCGCGGGTCATGCCCAAATACCGCAATTGCCTCTTCCTGACCGTAATCTGTCTTGCAGACCTTTGGCCACTCCGGCCATGGGTTGTTGTCCGCCCTTGTATCGGGCGCCTTTGGCATCATCTCGATCTGCGTGACTGATTTCGCGCCAAGCCTGATGGACGTTCCCACACAGTCATTTCCCGTATCACCGCCGCCGATAATCACCACATGTTTTCCCTTTGCGGATACATACGCATTGTCCGCCAGCTCCGAGTCGAGCAGGCTCTTTGTCACGCCCTTTAGGAAGTCCACCGCAAAGTAAATTCCCTTGGCATCCCTTCCGGGTGCATTGATGTCCCGCGGATTGGAAGCGCCGCAGGCAAACACAACCCGGTCAAATCCCTCGACCAGTTTTTTGGACTTGGCATCCTTCCCGATGTCGGTGTTTGTGACAAACCGGACACCCTCCTCCTCCATCACCTTGATTTTGCGGTCAATAATGTGTTTTTCCAGCTTCATGTTGGGAATCCCGTACATCAGAAGCCCGCCGAGCCTGTCGCTGCGCTCAAATACCGTGACATTGTGCCCCCTTTTGTTGAGCTGGTCTGCCACGGCAAGGCCGGCAGGCCCGCTTCCGACAACCGCCACGGTCTTGTTGGTGCGCACCTTGGGCGGTTTGGCTGCCGCAAGCCCTGTCCTGTAGGCATTCTCAATAATCGCGTACTCGTTTTCCTTTGTCGCCACGGCATCGCCGTTCAGCCCGCAGGTGCAGGCATTCTCACAGAGTGCGGGGCATACCCTTGCTGTAAATTCCGGAAAATTGTTCGTCTTTTTCAGCCGGTTGTACGCGCGCTCCCAGTTTCCTGTATAGACCAGGTCGTTCCACTCCGGCACCAGATTGTGCAGCGGACAGCCCGATGTCATGCCCGCAATCGTCACCCCCGCCTGGCAGAACGGCACGCCGCACTCCATGCACCGCGCCCCCTGCTTCTGCTGTTCTTCCATGGGGAGATGTTCGTGGAACTCATTAAAATGTTTGATTCTCTCCTTTGGCGCTTCTGCCGCGGAAGTTTTTCTGTCATAATCCAAAAATCCTGTTGGCTTTCCCATCTTCTATAACCTCGTTCCTTTCTCACATTATTTATGCGTGTTGGCGTAAAATGCTTCAATCTGCGCCTGCTCCGCACTGAGCCCTTTCTCCTCCATCTGGACGATGGTCTTGAGCATTCTCTCATAATCAAATGGTATAATCTTCTTAAATTTAGGCAGGTACTCGCCAAAATTGTCCAGAATTTCCTTGCCCTTTTCGGAATTTGTGTTTGTCACGTGCTCCTGTATCATGTCTTTTAATTCCATCACATCATATTTGTTGGTAATCTCGCTCATGGAAACCATCTCTTTGTTGACCCGCATGTACAGGTCATTTTCCTCATCCAGAACATACGCGATACCGCCGCTCATGCCCGCCGCGAAATTCTTTCCCGTGCCGCCGAGCACGACAACACGTCCTCCTGTCATATACTCGCATCCATGGTCGCCGACACCCTCGACAACTGCGGCGGCGCCGGAATTCCGCACACAGAACCGCTCGCCTGCCACGCCGTTGATAAACGCCTTGCCGCTTGTCGCGCCGTACAGTGCCACATTACCGACAATGATATTTTCATCCTGCCTGAAACGGCTGCCCTTTGGCGGATAGACAATCAGCTTGCCGCCTGACAGGCCTTTTCCAAAATAATCGTTGGAATCACCGGCAAGTTCCAGCGTCAGCCCATTCGGAATAAACGCGCCGAAGCTCTGCCCGCCTGCGCCCTTGCACAGTACACGGAATGTGTCGTCCGCAAGCGTGTCATGATACCGTTTCGTAATCTCCGAACCAAATATCGTTCCGAACGAGCGGTCCGTGTTGGTCACGCCAACTTCGATGCGCTTCTTTTCCCCTGCCGCAAGCGCGCTGCCAAGCTGTTTTAACAGCACCTTCTCGTCAAGTGTCTTCTCCAGCTCAAAATCATATACATGCTTCGGGTCAAAGACTGCCTTTTCGTTCTGGTATGGATTGTTCAGGATAAGGCTTAAGTCCAGCTTCACGGTTCCCTCGGGAAGCTTCTCGCGCATTTTTAGCAAATCGGTGCGTCCCACGAGTTCATCAACCGTCCTTACGCCCAGCGCCGCCATATATTCCCTGAGTTCCTCGGCGATAAACTTCATAAAATTCATGACGTATTCCGGTTTTCCCTTAAACCGTTTCCGAAGCTCCGGATTCTGCGTCGCAACGCCCACTGGACAGGTGTCCAGGTTGCACACGCGCATCATGACGCATCCCATGGTCACAAGCGGGGCAGTCGCAAAACCGAATTCCTCCGCGCCAAGGATTGCCGCGATGGCGACATCGCGCCCGGTCATCAGCTTGCCGTCCGTCTCAATGCGCACCTTATTCCTAAGCCCGTTCTGAATCAGTGTCTGGTGCGTCTCGGCAAGCCCGAGCTCCCACGGAAGCCCTGCGTTGTGGATGGAGCTTTTCGGCGCCGCGCCCGTTCCCCCATCGTAGCCGGATATCAGCACGACCTGCGCACCAGCCTTTGCAACGCCTGCCGCAACCGTTCCGACGCCTGCCTCTGACACGAGCTTGACACTGATTCTTGCATCCTTGTTGGAATTTTTCAGGTCATAAATCAGCTGCGCGAGGTCTTCTATCGAGTAAATGTCATGATGAGGCGGTGGTGAAATCAGACCGACGCCCGGCGTCGAGTGCCTGGTCTTTGCCACCCACGGGTAAACCTTTCCCGCAGGCAGATGTCCGCCCTCGCCGGGTTTTGCCCCCTGTGCCATCTTTATCTGGATTTCCTGTGCGCTGACCAGATATTTGCTGGTAACACCAAATCTGCCGCTTGCCACCTGCTTGATTGCAGAGCACCGGTTCAGCCCATCGGCGCTTGGCACCATGCGGTCCAAATCCTCGCCGCCCTCACCGGAATTTGATTTTCCGTGAAGCATGTTCATGGCAATCGCAAGCGTCTCATGCGCCTCCTTTGAGATGGAACCGTATGACATGGCGCCTGTCTTAAACCGCGTGACAATGCTGTCCACGCTCTCCACCTCGTCAATGGAAACGCCCTTTTTCGGATAATTGAATTCCATCAGCCCCCTGATATTGCGGACACTGTTCTCGTCGTCAATCATTTCTGTATACTGCTTAAACATCGCATAGTCGCCCCTCTGGGTAGACTGCTGCAGCATATGAATGGTAGCCGGATTATACAAGTGCTCCTCCGCGCCGCTCCTTGCCTTGTGCTGTCCGGGACTGTCAAGTGTAAGGTCCGTGGCAAGCCCGAGCGGGTCAAACGCGCGCGAGTGGAGATTGTCAAACCCATCGGCGATATCCTGCAATGTGATGCCGCCGACCCGGCAGACCGTGTTCGTAAAATATTTGTTTACCACATCCGCATCAATGCCGATTGCCTCGAAAATCTGGGAGCCCTGATAAGACTGGATAGTTGAAATACCCATCTTTGACGCAATCTTTACGATGCCGTGGAGAATCGCATCATTGTAGTCGTCCACTGCCGCATGGTAATCCTTGTCAAGCATGCCATTGTCAATCAGCTCCTTGATGGACTCCTGTGCCAGATAAGGGTTTACCGCGCATGCGCCGTAGCCGATTAATGTCGCAAAATCATGTACCTCCCGCGGCTCGGCTGACTCGATAATCAGCGCGACACTCGTTCTCTTTTTGGTGCGTATGAGATGCTTCTGCATTGCCGAAACAGCCAGCAGGGACGGAATTGCCACATGGTTTTCATCCACGCCGCGGTCTGAGAGGATCATAATGTTCACACCCTCGCGGTAAGCACGGTCCGCCTCGACATACAGACGGTCTATCGCACGCTCGAGACTCGTATTCTTATAATATATAATCGGAATGACCTCCACGCGGAAGCCCTCGCGCTTCATATTCTTAATCTTTAACAGGTCTGTAGTTGTCAGAATCGGATTGTTTACCTTTAATACATTGCAGTTCTTTTCCGTGTCCTGCAACAGGTTTCCGTCTTTTCCGATATATACCGTCGTCGACGTGACAACCTCCTCGCGGATTGCGTCAATGGGCGGGTTGGTCACCTGTGCAAACTGCTGTTTGAAGTAGTGGGACAGCTGGTGATGGGTCTTTGAAAGCACCGGAATCGGTGTGTCCACACCCATTGCGCCGATGCTCTCCGCACCGTTTTTCGCCATTGGGAGAATGCTTGTCTTGAGCTCCTCATATGTATAGCCAAACGCCTTCTGGATGCGCTGCCGCTCCTCATTGGAAAATTCCGGCACGCGCACGTTCGGTATCTTTAATTCCTTAAGCGTCACAAGGTTGGAATCCAGCCATTCCCCATATGGATGGCTCTTTGCATACTTTTCCTTGAGTGTATCGTCATCAATCACCTCGCCCTTTACGGTGTCTACCAGAAGCATCTTGCCCGGGCGGAGCCTGTCTTTCTTTACGATTTTTGCCGCGTCAATCGGAAGCACGCCGACCTCCGACGACAGTATCAGCTGGTCATCGGACGTGATGTAGTAGCGCGACGGCCGCAGTCCGTTGCGGTCAAGCACTGCCCCCATGATATCCCCGTCCGAGAACAGAATGGAGGCGGGACCGTCCCACGGCTCCATCATTGTCGCATAATACTGGTAAAAATCCTTCTTGGACTGTGACATTGTCTTGTTGTTTGCCCATGGCTCCGGAATGGTTATCATGACGGCAAGCGGAAGCTCCATGCCGCTCATGACAAGGAATTCCAACGTGTTGTCGAGCATGGCGGAGTCCGAACCCTGCGCATTCACGACCGGAAGCACCTTGTGGAATTCATGGCTCAGAAAAGCGGACTCCATGTTTTCCTCGCGGGCGAGCATTTTGTCCACGTTGCCGCGTATTGTGTTAATCTCGCCGTTATGCACGATAAAGCGGTTCGGGTGCGCCCTCTCCCAGCTCGGGTTGGTGTTCGTGGAAAAGCGGGAATGCACAATGGCGATTGCGGACACATAATCGCTGCTCTGAAGGTCCCTGAAAAATGTCCGAAGCTGCGCCACAAGGAACATTCCCTTGTAGACAATCGTCCTGCTGCTAAGGGACACCACATATGTATTGTCCGAGCTCTGCTCAAATACACGCCTGACAATATAAAGCTTTCTGTCAAAGGCAAGACCCTTTTCCACGTTGGATGGTTTCTTCACGAAAGCCTGCATGATACACGGCATGCACTCCACTGCCTTGTGTCCGAGGACGGACGGCACACAGGGGACTTCACGCCATCCGAGGAACACAAGCCCTTCCTTCTCGACAATAATCTCAAACATTTTCTTCGCCTGGTTTCTCTTTAGCTCATCCTGCGGAAAGAAGAACATGCCGACACCGTACTCCCGCTCACCGCCGAGCGCAATGCCAAGCGGCTCTGTCACTTTCGCGAAAAAGTCATGACATATCTGAACCAGGATGCCGACACCGTCGCCGGTTTTTCCTTCCGCATCCTTCCCTGCCCTGTGCTCTAAGTTTTCCACGATTTTCAAAGCGTTTTCCACCGTTTCGCGCGTCTTAACGCCCTTGATATTGACAACGGCGCCAATACCGCAGTTGTCATGCTCAAATTCCGCCCTGTGAAGCGGCGCTTCGGGAACATTCCTTTTTACATCAAACATCTCATTCTCTCCTTTTTGTTTACTGTAGAAATCCACTACTCGTGCGCCGGACGCGGGCAGCTTTAGCTGCATATTTCCTTTCCGCGTCCGTGCGCAAAAAAGCAACCAAAAAACAGCTGTGAACCGTCTTTGGTTGCCCTATAATCCATTATTGTATTTGCTTTTCACATTATATGCAATTTTTAATGATTTGTAAAGCCTTATTTGAAAATTTCTTTCTATTTTTTTGAATATATTGGACGAAACTGTGCGTTTTACTGTATTTTCCTGCCCATGACCGTTCAGCCTTCAGCTTCTTCATGGCGAATCAGGTCAAAACCATTTTTCCCCTTTGCCTTCACGTTGTAAAGCACCTTGTCCGCCTCCATGAAAAGCACGGCGGGCGGAAGCGTGTGCGGCGCATGCACGGCTCCAAGGCTGATGGAAAGGTGGTGCACGACACCCTGCACCTGGATGTCCGTGTCCATGGCACTGACAAGCTCCCTGAAAATCTTCCTTGCATCCTCCTCCCCCACGCCAAACATGCATACCATAAATTCATCGCCGCCGTAGCGCGCCGCAACCGCACTTTCCCCGGAAATTCTGTCCAGCCTGCCTGCAAGGAGCTTGAGCGCCTCGTCCCCGCCCGCATGTCCAAGGGAATCGTTGACAGACTTAAAGTTGTCCAGATCCATCACCGCAAACGTCATGGAAGCATCCTTTCCGTACCTGTCAGAAAGCTCCTGAAGACGTGCCTCGTAACCGGTTCTGTTGTAAATGCCTGTCAGCGGATCCTTGTCCGCCTTTTCCTGGATGCGCTGTTTCTCCTCCACTGCCTGCTGCACATTCACAATCTTTCCAATCAGGTAACTTGGCTGCCCGTCCTCCCCCGCAATGCGGTAGGCTATCATATTGTACCACTGCTTCCCGCCATCCGTGTCCGCAAGCTCAAAGGCATCCGTCGTCGTCGACTCGTTTTCCCTTGCCCTGTCACAGTTCTCTATCAGGATATTGAGCGCGGGATGGTCGTACTGGTAGTCTTTTAAAATAATATGCTGCCCGAAGTTAAATTTCCGCTCGAATTTCTCCTCGAACCGGAATTCGCCCTCCTTCAAATCATACTCAAACACATACTCATCCGTAAGGTGTGACAGGATCTCATACCTTCTGGCATCAAGCGCATGTTTTTTCCGGCTCTTTTCCCTCTCACGTTTTATGAGGATGACCGCGCCTGCGACAAGCAGCACAATCAGTGCACCCACGCCTGCCGCGGTGAGCGGGTTCTCCTTGATAAACCGCTTGAGCGTTACCGGCTTTAATGCCGGATCCATATTTTGCAGGAGCATCATCTGTATGCTGTCCTCCGACAGGCTGTAGATACATTTGTTGCATATCGCGACCAGCCTGCTGTCCACATCATTTGCATAGGCAAACCCCATTTTTGTCTTTCCTGTCAGCGGAACGACATTGATGTGCTCACACTCCTCATTCCGGATATAGTACTCCGCACTGTAATAGTTCGTGATGGCAAAATCCGCCTTGTGCGCATTGACACTGCGCACTGCCTCGGCAATCGAGGAAACGAAAACCGGCTCAAATTCTGCCACCGCATTGATGTCATGGCTGTCGCCCGCTATCAGCGCCTGTTTTCCGCCCTCAAGCCGGCCGGCGTCCACATCCTCATTTTTTAGAAGGACATTGACAAACTCAATATATTCCTTGGAGCAAAGAACCCTGCCTTCATATTCCGTATTCGCTTTTACGCCCGCCGCCATATCCATCATTCCTGTCTCGAGCGCCTGAATCAGCTCCTCCTCATTTCCGTAGGGAACATATTCCGCTTCCAGCCCGGTGCTGTCTGTCAGCACTTTACACATCATCGCGCTGAGTCCTTCAAATCCCGGGTTCAGCAGTTCATCCATTGTGCCCGCCTGATACTGGAACGGCGCCTGGTTTGTGAGATATCCTATCCGCAGCTTACCCTTGCCTTCTATGTATTCCATTTCTGTAGGAGAAAACATAATTCTGTATGCCTCATTGTCAATGCCCACTATCTGGCTGCTGCTGTTCTGTTGTGTGCTCTCCTCTGCCGCCGGTGCGGAGCGTGTCATGCTCCTGTCCCTGGTTGTCATGCCCTCGGGTCTGCCGTTCTCCCAGCGCCTGTTCCAGTCCTGCATAACGGTATCGAAGGACTCATACGGATTGGCTGCCGCTTTCACAATCTTCCTGATTTCATTTGCATCCGTCGGGTCAACAGACTGAATCAAGTTTAGATAAAGCGCATAATTGCCACCCTCATATACGCCGTTTCTTATCGGAACGACATCCTCCATATTGCCGTACATCTCAGGATAGGGGTCTGTCCTGACCACCGAGATGAACTCCTGGTCCAGCGCATACCCTGACTCGTCGAGCATAAATTCAACAAACGCCTTTGCCGCCGCCAGATTCCCGCTGTCCCTGCGGACGGCATAATTATAGTCTGTGTTAAATGTCACGTACTGTTTTCCGTCGATCTCGTTTGGAAACGGCATAAACGCGACAGAATCCTCATTTTTTCCCGAATCCTTTAACTGGCGAAGCGCCCATGAGCCCATGACAATGCAGGCACAGCGTCCGTTGTTTAAATCGCTGCAGGTCGTCTGCCAGCTGATATTATTTTCTATCCCTTCCGTAAATCCGTCCGCCTCCAAATCATAAAGAAGCTTATAAACCGCGTAATGCGTACCACCCCCTGTAAACGGATCCTTTTCATAGATAAACTGGTTTCCCTTGTAATCGGCATCTCCCATCATTTCCGCATACGGAAAATCAATCCAGTTTCTGAGTGTCCAGTCAAGGGAGCTGTTTAAGTATATGGGAACGGCATCTGTCCGTTCCTTTATCATTGCCATGTCTTCCAGAAACTCGTCAATGCCTGTCGGCAGCCTGCTGATTCCTGCCTGATAGAATACATCCTTGTTGTACGCAATGCCCATGATATAGCCGCTTGACGGAATGGTATAAATCATATTTCCCGACTTGAATCCGCTGTCCAGATAATTATATTTCTGGGACATTTTAAAATAATTGCCAAGCGGTGCGAAGTAATTGGGAACCTGTATGGACTCCATGAATCCCGGCACAAACAGCACGTCCCCATAATCCCCGCTTTCCAGCCTGTCCCCCATGACATCCTCATAATTCTCCACGCATTCATAATGGACATTGACATCAGGGTATTTCTGCATGAAACTCTCAATGTATTTGTCCATGATTTTTTCTTCAATATTAAAGGTCACTGTCAGCTCCCCGGAAATGCCGTCCGCCTCCCCTGCCTGTACGACAACCTCTCGACGCTGACTTGCCAGAACACCGGATATCAGTACTATGATTAAAAACATGCAGCGTATTTTTCTCTTCACCTGTCATCCCCCATTGTAAAAATTTTCGCTCTATTTCATCATAGCTCATTTTGGAAAATCAGGCAATGTTTTTGGAAAATTTATGACAGCCCTGCCTTGCGGCAGGGCTGTCGTATGGTTATGCCAATAGGATTATTTGATTACAAATATTTTCCGAATCGGCTCGCTGGTATAGTAATTTCCTTTTCCTGTAATCTGGACAGTCGCCTTGCTGCCGCGTCTTACATTGTTGCTGTAGATCAGGACAAAATCCTTACCCTCCTTTAATTTCTTTCCGTTTACCTTGACGGTAACCTTCGGCTTTAATGCCTTGCCAAGGAAGGACTGGAATACCACATCCTCGACATCCGCACTGGTAATCTCCGCCTGTCCGATGACAAACTTTTTCTTCCATGTCATTGTCTCGAGATCATTCTTGTCAGTTATCCATCCTTTTCCTTTTACCTTGAGCGTCACCTCCGGCTGCTTTTCAGGATTCTTATTGACGACTGCCGTGTTCTTATTGTTTTTATAGCTTACCGTGTAAGCTGTGTTTAATTTCAGGTCAACAGCCTTGCCTGTCTGCTTGTCATAGAAGACTACTGCGGGCTTTAATGCACTGCCGTTGTAGGTGACAGGTACAATGTCAATATTCAAGTCCTTGAGGTTCCTTGCAGTCAGTGTAAACAGGCTGTCAAATTTCACGCTGCCGCTGTAGTTGCCTTTTCCCTTGACGGTAACCGTGACTGGCGCCTTGTTGTCCTCCCACGCGCCCACCTTGTAGGAAACCGTGTAATCGCCTGATGACAGCTCCTTGGGAGCCAGCTTACTTCCGTTCAGGTCATAGTTCTCGGAGCTGAAACGGAAATCAGGACTGATGGTGTAGCCTGTGTAGGGCACTTCCAGGAAGCCTGTCTCGCCTGCCTTGCCGTTATCGGAATTGATAATCGCACCTGTTTCGCCATCCTTTGCCGGAATCCATGTTGCATCAAGTTTTTCAACTGCGCCTTTTTCAGACAGCTTTGGTGTCTGAATCAGACCCTTTTGGAGATTGTCACTCGGCTTTTTGAACTCGTTTGCAAGTGTCCTCTTGTTGATGCTGAAGGTGGCTGTCTTTGTACCAATATAGCTACCTGTACCGGTAACGGTGACGGTTGCCTTTCCGGCATTGACGTTGTTGGTATATTCTACATAGTAGCCGTCCTCTCCGTCCGTTCCAGCCTGCGGCTTGTCATACCTTGTCAGCAGCACCTTGTCTTTCCCTGCCTTGACAACAAGATTTGACGCATCTGTTCCTGTCGACAGGGTAATCTGCTCGCCGGTATAGTAGAACTTGCCATTTATTTTGATATTTGCATTGTCTATCAGATGGTCTTTGTCCACTACCCTGCATATCAGCTTGTCATTTGAATTGCTTTCAGTCTTCGCACCCTCATAGTTGGTTTTCTCCCTGGCTTCTATCGTAATCTGATAGGTGCCTGCATCCTTGACTTTTGGCGTTCCGGTCGCGATTTCGTTTTCGAGAACATAAACCGTTTCCGGTGTATCAAGCTGTTTTCTGTCCTTATCGTGTGTCTTAACGATTTTCTGAATCTGGTACTGGCTTGTCGGTATTACTTTTGCCCCATCTTTCACTGTGATTTTCGGAGCCTGTGCACCTGACTTCTCTGCCAGGTCAGCCACTGTTACAACAGTGTCATTCAGCTGTTTTGGACGAATTTCAAAAGTAAGCTTATCGCCGCTTGGCTTGCCGTCAGCCGTGACACGTTCTGTCGTTCTTGCGCCTGTGAAATTTCCTTTTCCTGTAAGCTTGATGGTCGGTGCCTTGCCTGGCTTGATGGAAACATAGTCCGTACCATTATTGTATACACTTGCGTTTACGTTGTTGGTATAGGACACTGCATAATCCGTACCCTTTGCCAGTGTAATTGTCTTTTTGGCTGCCTTTCCGCCAACCCACTCATTGTACGTGTATCTGACGGTTACGGAATGCTCCACTTTCTTTCCTGTGTAGTAGCTTGGGTTCCTGGATACGATGACTTCCACGTTCTCCTGGTTCACAGGGCATTTTGCGATTGTAAATGTCGTTGTGACGGAGCCTTCCTTGAACCCTTTCGGGTCATTCAGCGCCTTGTCGGACGGAAGCACTACAAGTGTCGCTTTACCAATTTTCTTATTGTTCTGGTAGTGTACCTCATACAGGTCTTCATCAATCAGTGTACCATCTGCCTTATACAATCTGATTCCCGGCTCTACTGTCTTCTGCCTGCCAAGGTAATATACCGCGTCGGCAGGTTTTGTCACCTTCTCGTTCGTGGGATATTTATCCGGTGTCACATACGCTATCTGTATCGTCTTCTTGTCAAAATCTTCCCTTGTATCGTCTGCGATTTCAAAGAGAATCTCCCTTGTTCCTGTAAACTTGTCGCCTTTTGCTGTCAGTACCAGTTTTGCCTTGCTGTCCTCTTTTGTTATGTCTTTATTGTTTGCATAGGTTACGGTATAATCCGCCGCGGTCAGTTCATATCCCATGTAGGACAAGCTTACCTCGGGCTTAACCTCCCTGCCCGTGTGGAACTGGCGCGCAACCGGGCTTTCGCCGTCCGAACCATTCACCTGTACCAGATATCTGCCATCCGCATCCTTTGCGTCCAGGGAAATCTTTTCCTTCCCTTCAAAGATGCTCTTAAATGTTGCGCCCACGGTCACATTGCCGTTTGGCATCATAAAGACTTCCGTCTTCTCGTCCGCGGTTCCGTTGTATGTCAATACTGCCTGATTTGCGGTGCTTCCATCGGCTGCCGGAACATATGCCACCGTGCCGTTGCTGCTTGCCAGCGTGTCCGCCTTGACGCTTGCGCCAGTGAGTGTCAGTGTTTCCGGATAATATCCGTTTTCGGGTGTCACCGTGATGTGGATTCGCTCACCACTGTTGGCTTTCACTACATTTGCCGTCACGGTACCATGCGCAGTATTTCCGTCTATGGTAACCGTGTGCTCACCATAGAGGTAAAAATCATCGATGGTTCCCCATGCGCCGTCCTGCGTCGACTTGATTATCAGTCCGGCTTCCAGCGTGTCTCCTTCTTCCACCGTAATGCCAGTGATTTCCGGATTGCTCCAGTTCTTCCATCCGTCCAGGGTAAATGACGCCCTTAAATTGTATTTTACATTGCCGTCCTTATCCTTCACTGTCACAAATGCGTACTGGACATCCTCCCTGTCCGCACCGCCGCCCTGGATATAGCTGCCAAATGTATACGTGCCTGCTTCCGGCTTTATCGTCTGTGAAACGGTCATATCCAGTCCGATTGAAGACCAGAAATGCAGTCCTTTTGTACCGCTGTATGGGTCTTCTCCTGTCACGGCTGCCACAGGGTCTGTCTCTGCCGCGCCATGTCCCAGCCTTGTCTCTATCACCCATGGCGTTTCCACGCCGCTCTCAAAGCCCGGATTTTCCAGGATATTGTTTGCCGCCGACCGCAGAACCTGGATGGTCAGCTTAATTTTGTATTCCTTGTCCTCTGTGGAGACGATACCATTGACGATATATTCGCCTGCCTTGTATGTGTTGACCAGCCGCTGTTCGTCCTCGTTCCATGCGACCGTTTTCTGCTCTGTCGTACCGTCATTGTACTTTGCAGTTACGGTTACCGTGTTCCAGTCAATCTTTTCCCCGACAGTTATCTTCATGACCGGATTGCTGTCCACGCTCGCAATCCTTCTCGTGGTCGAAGCGCCAGTCCTGACAAGGCTGTAAATCTTAGCTGTCGGAAGTGCCGTTCCGTCAAAGTCAAACCATGACGAGTTATCCATCGCACTGCCGCCGAACCATACGCCCGCATCATCCGGGTCGTATTCCGCCGCATAGCTGGATGCCCAGCCGGAACCATATTTCTCCCACAGATCAAAATTCTGTTTGTATAAGCTGTCGTTGTCATTGCCGTCACCGTCCTTGATATAGTACGGTGAAATCCATGCCGGCTCCCAGTAAAACACACCGATTGACTTGCCCGGATAGGTGTCATTAATCGCATTGACCTTGCTGATCAGCTCCTGCATCTCGTCTGCCTGTCCCTGTACGGACACACCATAATCCTGGTCTTTATACATATCCGGAATTGATGGCGGTGTCGCCATGCCATATCCGTCACCATCAATCAATGTGGTCGGCCATGAGGTCTCTGCCGCCATGACCTTCTTTCCATATGTCTCGACAATATATTCCAGTACGCTTTTCAGGTTGGAAGCATCACCGTGTCCAAACGGATAATAAGAGCTTCCGAATACATCATAGTCAATCTCAGAGTCATGCAGACGCTTTGCAATATCGGCATATCCCTTCTGCGGGTCCGTGAAATGCACTGCGACCAGACAGTTCTTGTCAAATTCCCGCACTGCCCTGCTGCCTGCCTTGAAGAGCTTTGCCATGTTCTCCCATGCAGTCTCGCCGGCAATACCGTTGTTTGTCTCGTTTCCAACCTGTACCATACCGACATCAACGCCTGCGCTTTTCAAAGCGTTGAGACTGTCAAGTGTGAATTTGTAAACTGCGTCTTCCTTTTCCGCAATGCTGTAGCCTGCCCATGCCTTGGGCGCTTTCTGCTTTTTCGGGTCAGCCCAGAAATCCGAATAGTGGAAGTCAATCAGGACACGCATGCCTGCCTTTGTCACCATCTGACCGAGCCTGATTGCCTTTTCAAGGTCGTTGTTTCCGCCGCCGTATCCATTGCCGCTGCTGTTATACGGGTCGTTCCAGATACGGATACGCACCCAGTTCATACCGCCGTCACGCAGATAGCTGAAAAATTCTGCATCGCTGAGCGGTTTTCCGTTTTCATCACGGAAGACGACACCGCTGTCCTTGAGTGCGATGTAGGATGAAAGGTCTGCGCCTGTAATGAAGTCATCTGCTAGTGCGACTTTCTTTACATTGATATCTGCATCCTGCATGGATGCTGGAACCAAAGCATCCATCGCATTTTTCAAGTCATTATAAGCTTTCTGAATATCTGCATCTGTGGGATTTTCCTGCGTCTCATCATCCGCCAATACCAGCAATGCCTCAGCTGCCTGCAATGTCTCTACAAATTCTTTCCAGCCTTTCTTATAATCCTGCTCTTTCAGCTCCTTTGCTTCTCCGACAAGCTTACGCAGGGAATCCAAAGGTGTCATGCTGCCTTCCGGATCCGCCTCCTCCATCGTAGCGTAGAACTTGCCATCCTTATAATAAGTCATGCCCGCAAAAGCAGGAGTGAAATCAACTTCCCATGATTCACTCGTCGGTCCATTCTTCATGTCCTTCACCCATCCAAAGGTGTCCGCGCTGTCCTTTTTGTACAAATTACAAATCTTTTCCGTGCTGTCAAACGAAAATTTTCCCGGTGCGGAAAATGTTATGGAATACCAGCCAGTATGTTCCTCATCCTTCAAAAACGCATATCCGTTTTGCTCTTCAATGGTTATCCCCTCGAGCGGAACCAGCGTTCCTGTCTTCTCATCCACTACAGAGAGTGCGGATTTCACTGCCTTGCCCATTTGCAGATAAGGCGTGTTCTTTGCATCATATACGTGCAGTGTAACCTGACGCATAATAGCAGTCACGATATTATTATCCTGGTCAGAACCATCATGCAGATATGCCTTGCCATTCTTGACTGCGCACATATCATTCGTTCCGGATGCCAGTTTTGCATAATCGTCCGCGTTGTTGTCTGCGTCACATTTATATAAGGGGACTTTCTCGGCGCTGTCTGCCGCTGTCGCCGCTGCCTTTGTAAAAATCTGGAATCCTGCACCAGCTCCGCCATTCATGAAGGAAATCGGAATGCTGTACCAGCCTGCATAGCCTTCCACTGCAGTCAACTGATATGTATCTCCTTCTCCCCACACATTCCAGTCCGCCTTTTCTGCCGTGGATGTCAGATTTGTCTTTGTCTCACTGTCATCCCAATAATACAAACCGAGTGCGTCTTCCACAGCACCGGCATAATAATAAAAGGTCACATCTGCGCTTAACGGCACTAAGGCATCCATTGCACTTTGTAATGTCCGATAGGCTTTTGTAATTGCTTCATTTGTATACTCGTCAGGCTGGCTGCTGTTATCCTCAGCCGCTTTCTGTGCCTCAATAAGCGCTGTGCTGAACAGTGCCCATGTCTCTGGCGTGTAGCCTGCTTCCCCTTTATCCGTAATCTTTTTCAAGTCATCGGAAGCCAAAAGATCTTTGAGCATTTTGAGCGTTTTAGCCTCCGCATCATCTTTACTCTTATAGAATTTACCATCCTTGTAATGGGTATTCCCAGAAAATACTGGAGTAAAGTTAAATTCCCAATCATTGGTTGTCGAGCCATTTACCATGTCCTTCACATAGTTATATGTTCCGCTGCTGTCTTTTGCAAACCATCCGGCTATTTTTTTGCTGTCAAACGAAATGTCGCCCGGAACAGAAAAAGAAATGGAATACCAGTTTTCATTTTCTGTTACTTTCTGCAATTCATACACATTGTTATCGTAGCTGTCTTTCCCAGAAGGAGTCATTTCTGTGACTGTGCCTGTTTCTTCATTCACAACAGACAATGTGCTTGCCGCCGATTTGCTATCCAGCTGAATCGTCGGTACTGTTTTTTCATCATATGCGTATAGGGTGATGTTTCGCAGAATTGCCGCAGCTTTATCAGCCTTTGTACCTTCATCTACCCCGGTATAGTTGATGCCATTTTTATAGGCACATGTCTCATTTTTGCCTGTTGCCAATTCTGTATAGACATCCTGATTCTCACTTGAACTATACTTGACCTTTGCATTGGCAGTATCACTGCTTACAAAAATCTCGAACCCCGATGTGTCACCACCATTGGTAAGTGTAATTGGAACACTGTACCAGCCCACATAACCACTTACCGGAGTCAACAAGTAAGCATTCTCCTTCCAAGATGCCACATCCGCTTTTGTAGAGATATTGTCACCCCAACAATATAACCCAACTTCATCTTCCGTATCACCCGCATAATAATAGAATGTCACCTCTGCGCTTGTCGTAGATGGTTCCAGATTATCCATTGCTGCTTTTAATGCAATATAAGCTTCCATTATCTCAAGTGCTTTTTCAGTGTCTGTCGCCCCACCATCAACCAAAGACTGCGCTGCTGATTTCTTTTCATCAAATGCTGCCCAGCTCTCCGTTGTATAATCAGCTTCAACCTTCGCTCTCGCTTCAGTGAGAAGATTGTTTAAATCTGCAAGTTTGTATGTTACAAAAGTTATATTGTCAAAGTATATTTGCTCCTCACCACTTGAAGCAATCGTTCCTGAAATTGTAATTTTTATGTTAACTTCCGATTTTTCGTCAGGTACTGCTACACTAAATGGAGCCGTTTCAATTTTATTCCACTTTCCCCACGCATCACAGCTACCAAGACTTTGTGTCTGCAAAGTTTTAAAAACCGTCGAATATTCCTCATCCGTTTCATTCGCCTTTTCTACACTTTCAACTTTCAGTGTAACCTGGTCTTTACTGTACACTCCGCCAGCTTCCAAATTTACCATATAAGCGCCTGGTTCCATGTTTGTAATTACCTGGCTGACAGATATTTTTGTTTCAGAATCCTTCCAAATATAAAGTGAGCAATTGCCATGGTTATTATCAATCTTATTAAGCTTGAAATTTCCACCTCCATCAAAAGCTGGTGTCATCTTCCACGAAACGGGTGCCCACAACTCACTCTCGCTTTCTCCTGCTATATTCTCCGTTTCCTCAAACCCGCCGTTAGCCAGCGTTCCATATGTAGCATTTTCCTCTACGTTCACTGCCAAATTTTCTTCAGTGTCGGTTTCTGAATCATCATCCTCCTCAGTATCCGTTTCCGTTGTGCTGTCCTTCTCGGACGCTGCATCCTCGGTCTCACTTGTATCCTGGTCGCCCTCCGTGCCTGTTTCTTCATCGGATGAAAATGTATCATTCTCATCCGAAGTTTCTTCCTTTTCCTGTTGGGAAGTGCTACCTTCGTCATCCTTTTCAACGACATCCTCCCCACTATTGTCTGCATCAGTGTCTGGAACTTCCTCATCATTTGCCATAGAGGTCGTTTCATCCGTCGCTTTGTCTGCATCCGTACTTTCCACGGATTCAGCAATGGAAGATGGTGCTGCAATCACCGTCATGTCCGGTACCGACAGGCTTGTCAGTATCATTGCTGCACTCAAGATTCCGCACAGACTCTTTTTCAAGTACTGTCTTACTTTCCTATGCATAATTACCCTCCTTTTACTTTATGTAACTTCGCAATCCCTTGTAGTTACAGTTGCGCAAACGTTTGCGCAAAACCTAATTCTATTTTACAATTTGTGCACATTTTTTTCTATTGCCCTAATAGCTAATCTTTTTATAAAATTTTTATGACAAATTGCCAAATCAATTTTCCGAGATGCAAAAAGGATGTAATAAAATTACTTTTCTACAATAACAGCGTGGCAACTGCACTCTCCGACTTACCACCATTTAAGCATTACCGTTTTCTGACAATTCAATCTTACCGACACCTCAAATTTGCGATTCGCTATGACGGATTAAAATTCAATAAAAATTTATAGCAGTATCACATATTGTCAATCAGTAATCGCTTTCCATAAAAAACCTAATACTGCCGCACCATCTGCTACAACCGCAAACGGAGCCGCCTCTATCGTAGCAATTGCTCCAGCCACTGCCTCAATTCCTCCTACTATGGCACTACCCACTGCCGTGTCCGCAATCGCAGCGCCTGCGGTAACAGCAGCTGTAGTTACTGCACTTCCTATAGAAGTTTCTGCAAGTGTCGCGGCCGCAGAACTGGCTAAAGTAATCACTCCCGTACCAACATATGCTGCTCCTGCTGTTTTGGCTGTTTCAATAATTACATCCGCTGTTGCCTCCTCAAAACTTTTATTTCCATCCAAAACATCATAAATACTGCCCCCTATATTAAATCCTACTCCAATTTTGGCGGCAAATTTCATATTTTGAATTCCGGCGGAATGTGCTGATACAAGATTCGCTGTAATAGGTGCATTCTTCGTTCCCAGCATCTTTGACTCAAACTGCTGTGTTCTTGCTACTAATTCGGCTTTACTTAGTGTCTGCTGATTAAGCAGATATTTGTAACTTCCAGTTCTTACATCTGCTCCGGTTACACCAAAATCGGCTCAGATGCAAAAATGCACAATGTATCCGTCTCTGAATCCTGAACAGATTCGTCACAAATACGGATAATGCGATAGAACTTAACTGCGTTTCTTCCAGTTTTGTGGTTATACAGCCCATACCATAGCAACGTTTGCTCAGGCTGAAGCTACGCTCCACTTCAATTCTATCAGCTTTATCCTGATATTCCTGCCTTTTATCTACTTTTGCTGTAGCATTTGGTCTCCCCAGTTTTGAACCTGACAACCAGATCCCATGTTCTTTACAATAACTCCTGTTTTGTCTGGTCCGGTATATCTGGTCTGCCAAAACACGTTCCGGATAATAGGCGGTACGTTCTTTGAAGCGCTCTATCGCTTCAATCAGGCAGGCGCTCTCGTTGTATGCCTCGAAAGATATTTTTTCGATACGCCCGTAGCCCTCACTGTCAAGGCTGAGATCAAATTTTGCCTCAAATTCAACCGGCGTCTTGACTTTTCCCCTGACATTCGGCCGGAGCCATGGCTATGGGATGCTTACAATACGGTGTCCCACTGAATGCACCTTGTTGTCATACATGTACTTCTGCTGCCTGTACAACGTAATTATGGTCAGGTACAGACTAATTTCTTTATCTGTCACCCATGAACTTTTCCAGATACCCGATGTCCCTTGCAACGTAACTAAGCTGTCTGCGGAGTGCCTTCCTGATTTTCACTACACTATGTTTTTTGCTTTTGGCAAATGCCAGGTAATCTTTTCTGGCACGTCTTTTATATCGTCTTGGCAGTGGCAGGCCATAGGATTTGCAAAAACGGTAAATGATGGTTTCCAGTTTCTCCTCTGCCTCGTTCAGGAGTGAAACATCCTGGGGATAACGGATGTTTGCCGGTGCACAGGCTGCGTCCAATGTCAGTATTCCTTTGTTTGTGTCTTCTTTCAAGGCGTCATTACCGCCGGATTTTCCGGAAGATGGCGGTGTATTGTTGTCATCATCCCTGTGGGCAAGGAGATACTCGTTTACTTCCATCAGCATTTCGGCAGAAATGCGTTTGTAAAAAAGTGTCTTCAACACTTCAACCCCCTAGCCCCCATTCATGGGGGAATTAGGGGTTTCTTTTTGTGTCGTTTTCCTTCATAATAATCTCATGAGCATACTACAGGATATTTTTAGAGACCATTTTGAAGAAATGATTTATATTCTACATCCCCGTGACTCTGTCATCGAAAATGTGGAAAAAATGATTAACTGCGGCAACCCCGCTTTTGGCGGGGCAATGTATGGCTGTCCCCACTGCGGAAAATTAAAATTTGTTCCTTTCCGCTGCCACAGCCGCTTCTGCCCTTCTTGCGGTAACCTCTACGCCATGCGGAGTACTACCTCTATGTTCTTTAAACTCGTCAATGTCTCCCAC